>JAVEXO010000002.1:0-39273 GCA_034003955.1 Spirochaetia bacterium
ATCTGGCAGGCGAGCCATAGTCTATATAGGTAGCGGTTCCATGAATGAACGTTTTCTCGATGGTTCATCCTTGTCAGAACTAGCCGACATCATGACAAACAACGGTATTGCCTTGTATGCAGTCATATTAGGAAAGGGTAGGCCATCGGAATCCCTATCCTACCTTGTGAGCGCTTCGGGGGGGGCAACATACGGCGCTGACAGGCCTGAAGGCCTCATGATCATCGCAGATTCAATACGGGCTAAACGCACAGGTCGTTATCGTTTGTCATACCTGTCATCTGCCGATGACGCCTTTGGTCGAGCATACTTGCCATTCAGTGTCGAGGTGTACCTACGCGATAGGTCTGGAAAGGATGAAAGCGGATTCTTCGCTCCATTACGATAGAACCATGCTTGACTCGATTATTCACTTTCGGTATAGTGGCCCTCGTCCTAAGCCATCTTAGCTCAGTTGGTAGAGCGCGTGACTTGTAATCTCGAGGTCTTCGGTTCGATTCCGGAAGATGGCTCAATCGATGGCGGACGGATACACCATGGAGAGGTTCCCGAGTGGTCAAAGGGGGCAGACTGTAAATCTGTTGGCTATGCCTTCGAAGGTTCAAATCCTTCTCTCTCCAATCTTCAAGGACCGCCGTCTGGCGGTCCTTATTCATATGCGAGGCTCAAGATGGATGCTCCTTTCTGGAAAGATGGCTTGCGCTTTGAATGTACACGTTGTTCAGGCTGTTGCCGACACGAACCAGGTTTCGTATTCTTGTCGGCATCAGACATACGTCGTCTTCTTAAGGCGAGTGGTCTTGAATTTCGCCAGTTTATAGATACAGTACTAAGGACAGTCGATATTGGTACCGGTAATGCCATCTGTCTTAAAGAAAAACCTAATAACGATTGTATATTATGGGGAGAAGCTGGATGCTCTTTCTATGATTCGCGTCCGATTCAGTGTTCTACCTACCCTTTCTGGAAAGGCGTCGTCGATAGTGCCGACGACTGGGCCAGGGAGTCTGAGAGCTGCCCGGGAATAGGACGCGGTTCCATCAGGACAGAGGAATTCATTGCCGAGTGCCTGCTTAAGAGACGGGGCAATCATGCTCTGACCATAGCCTACGATGTAGCATTGGAGTCAACAGATGAAGATACGCTTCTGGGGAGCTCGCGGATCCCTTCCGACTCCGCTGACGCCTGCCAAGCTTAGGAGCAAAATTTCATCAATCATTCAGCGCATAGCGCCGAGTGATCTAGAATCGCAAGAATCCAGAGAACTCTTCCTGGCGCATCTGCCTAGCTATCTCTTTTCAACCATGGGCGGCAATACGGCATGCGTAGAAATACAGACCAATGAGCACTTTCACCTTGTATTCGATGCTGGTACCGGCATTCGCAACCTGGGTCAGGAGATAGTAGCCTCCAAGAAGGCTGCTGAGGTGCATCTTTTCTTTTCTCACTTCCACTGGGATCATATACAGGGCCTGCCCTTTTTTGAGCCGGCCTTCGACTCCAGGACAAAACTGTCCATGTACAGCCCCAATCCAGACTTAAAAACTATTCTTGAAGGCCAGATGAAGGCTCCGTACTTTCCTATAGGCATGGATGCTATGAGCGCTACAAAGGAATTCATACGACTCGAGGGCAAGGGTGTACGCATCGGCGATGTCGATGTCAGGTATAGGGCAATGAGCCATCCCGGCGGTTGTTACAGTTACGCTGTTGAGAGTGCCGGTAAGAAGGCAATATACTCCACCGACACAGAACTTGATCCTAAAGACTTCGATAGGACTCCTGAGAATGAAACCTATTTCAAGGATGCTGACGCATTAATAATTGACGCGCAGTACACCCTGGGTGAGGCAATAGAAAAGCAGTATTGGGGCCATTCATCCTTCAGCCTGGCGGCAGACTTTGCGGCTTCCTGGCGCATAAAGCGCCTTGTCCTCTTTCATCATGAGCCTTCCTATGGTGATCAGAAGATTGCAGCGATACTAAAATCGGCGTCCTGGTACCTAAAGCATATAGAAGACAGGGGTATAGAGGTGATACTAGCCGAGGAAGGTGTAGAGATTGACGTTTGAAGTCCTCTGTTTGAATCAATTCCCGGGCAGCTTCAGTGGTATTGAGATAGTAGCCATGTACCTGTTTCTCTTGCGTCATGAAGAAGGGCTCGATCAGCACCAACGTGTAGCACTCGACCGCCTCAGGGCCATTCTCTACGAGAACCTGTCGGTAGAAGATCTGGAAGATCTTGACAAATACTATGCCTCGGCACTCATCGAGGGAGCCTTTAGATGAGTGCAGAAAATAAAAAGAGACAAGGAAAGCCCTTCTCGAGAATGCTCAAGGCGCTTGTGGTGTTAGTATCACTGCTTCTCGTGCTGTCGATTGTCTCAGTGGTGGCAGGCCTGGCCTTGGCGGGTGCTCGTGACAAGCCTACGGGTTCCATTGGAGCCGACGGTATACAGTTCACCGTTAGACAGGGTGAATCAGGGGTGTCGGTGGCGCGACGCCTGACCGAGGATGGCATAATACGATCTGAATACCTGTTTCGTATTATGATGAAGGCAAAAAAGCTAGAACAGTCACTCAAGGCAGGAAATTACCTCATACGCCATGATATGGCTACAAGCGACATACTCACCATGATAGCCGAGGGCAAACAGATACTGCTACGCCTTACGGTACCAGAAGGTGCAGGCGTTCAAATGGTTGCCAAGATGGCAGAAACCGCCGGCGTAGCCACTGCTGATGAACTGCTTGCGGCGGTTAATGACCCGGATCTAAGCATGCGGCTGGGCTTGGCAGCTGCTTCCAGCGCAGGCTATCTGTTCCCGGATACCTACTTGCTACCCCACGATGCGGGTGGAGAGGCCGTCGTTACCCTGATGGTAGAAACCTTTAAGAAGCGCCTTGCGGAACACGTACCAGAATCAAAAACAATGTCACCAGACGTGCTTCATGAACGGGTAGTGCTGGCCAGCATAGTCGAGAGAGAATACAGGATTCCAGAAGAAGCTCCTGTCATGGCCAGCGTGTTCCAGAATAGGCTGCGCATAGGTATGGCGCTACAGTCTTGCGCGACGGTCGTGTATGTCATCACCGAAACTCAGGGCAAACCGCATCCGACGAGGCTCTTTGATAGGGATCTTAAGATAGAAAGCCCCTTCAACACCTATCTACATCCCGGCCTGCCACCCGAACCCATATGTAATCCTGGTCTCACGGCGTTAGCGGCATCCTTGAGGCCAGTAAAGACAGGCTATCTCTATTTTAGATTGGTGGATGAAGAGAAGGGCACCCATTACTTCTCCGCTAGCCTGGATGAACACATACGGGCTGCCTCGCTCGCCGTAAAGCCTACGAGTAAATGAAACGAATACCTGATCACATTATACAGGAAATTGTCTCCAGAACCGATATCGTAAGGCTCGTGGGAGAATATGTACGGCTTGATAAGCGCGGTTCGAGATGGGTAGGCCTCTGTCCCTTCCATAACGAGAAGACGCCATCATTCGGTGTCAATGAAGAGCGCGGCTTTTTTTATTGTTTTGGCTGTAAAAAGGGCGGGGATGCAATCACCTTCATAAAGGAAATAGAGAGCTGCGGATACGTAGAAGCCCTGGAACAGCTTGCCAGCAAGGCGGGAGTGACAATAAGCTATGAGGGGGATGAGGATCCAGCAGAGGCCAAGGCTGCCAAGGAGCGAGCGGCTCTGTATGAGCTTTATGAAAGAATAGCCGGAACATTCCATCATCTCCTGATGGAGGATGCCCGTGGAGCCCAGGCCCTGGCATATAGCAGGCAGCGCAAGTTACCCGATGATGTGTTGTCTGGATTCCAACTTGGCTACGCTCCTATGGACAGGGCATGGCTCTATCGCTTCCTCAAACAGAAATCGTATTCTAATGAGTTCCTTGATAGCACTGGGCTCTTTTCAAGGAAGTATCGCGGATCTGCAATATTTTCGGATCGATTGATGTTCCCCATTCATGATGTCAGAGGACGTGTTGTTGCCTTTGGGGGCAGACTCCTTTCGGGTGAAGGACCCAAGTATATTAATTCACCGGAAACAACTATTTTTAAGAAGCACGACACCTTGTTTGGCCTTTCTAAGGCAGTACAGACAATACGAAGCTCTGGAGAGGCCATACTGTGTGAAGGATACCTCGATGCAATGGCGTTTCATGCCGCTGGGGTCGCCAATGCTGTGGCCCCCTTAGGAACATCGTTCACCGAATCTCAGGCTCGACTATTAAAGCGTTACGCTAAGACATTGATACTCAGTTTTGATAGCGACGAAGCTGGAAAGAAGGCTACAGAGCGAGCAATGGGCATCGCCGAGGCCTCAGGATTGGGTATTAGAGTGCTTTCAATAGAAGGATTCAAGGATCCGGCTGAGATTTTAGAAAAATATGGCCCAGATCGATTGAAAAAAAATGTTGCTTCCACTATAACTTCTGATGAATTTATACTGGCAAATGCATCGTCTATGCTTAAAACAGGCGATTCTGAGTCACATTCACAGGCGTTGAGGTATATTTTCTCATATATTGTGAATATTTCTTCTGATGTCAAGCGGGATTCGTTCATTGAGGCGGCCGCGGTTCGCCTAGGCGCCGATCCAGCTTCAGTCAGAAGCGATTTTAAACGATTCTTGAGTAAGGATGCACCACGACGAGCACCATCAGTAGACGAACAGCAAGCAACATTCGTACCTTCTGCTGATGCCGAATTGATTGCCGCTATTGTATCTAATTCGGAGTATTTTGAGTCTGCTCGGGCGGAAATAACGGCGCTTGACTTTGATGATGAGTCTTTGCGCGATGCCTTCATAGCGATGGAAGAGTGTTTTAGGGGAGGAGATCAGAGCATTTCTACCATAATTGATAGCATGCACTGCGCCGGTCTCAAGGAGTTTATACTGGAAAAGGTATCAGACGGTGCATATGCCCTGAATCCGGAAAGATTCATAGAAGACGGCGTTCGCAGAGTCAAAGAGAGAGCGCTTGATAGGCAGAAGCAAAGAATCGTTTCACGTATCCGTGAGTACAACGCTGAGAGGGACGCAGACGAATTGTCGTTAAACGATCTTCTCTATGAAAAAATGTATTTGGACGGAGAATTAACTAGAATAAAGGAAGAGCGGCATGGGCGACCCTGAACTCGATCCCGCGATTGTTAAGCTTCTCGAATACGGGAAGTCCAAGAAGACCATCAGCTTTGACGAGCTGTCGGATTTTCTCCCTGAAGAAATGCTCAACTCCGATAAAATTGATGGAGTTCTAGCACTTCTTGAGAGTAATAATATACAACTCGAGGAAGAGGATCTTCAGATAGAGGATTCTACTGCGCATAAGGAACCAGAACCCGACAGGGTTTCTCCCCAGGAGAAGAAGCGCCTGGTCTACAACGACAAGGAAAGCGCCGTCGATGATCCTATCAGGCTCTACCTGCGGGAGATAGGCAAGGAAAATCTCCTGACGGCCGAACAAGAGGTCTTGCTCTCCAAGCAGATGGAAGAGGGCGAGAACATAATCAAGGGCATAATAAAGAAAAGCGGGATGCTTATTCCCGAATTCTATCATATCTCTGTAAAGGCCAAGCGTGAATCAGGATCTCAGCAGCGCAAGGAGAACTCCGAGCGTATAGCCGAACGGCGGCGACTGAACCAGTTCTACCGTGACGTCCTTAAGGATACGCAATCTGAACTGAAATCCTACATGGAGACGAAGAAGCGTATCGCCTCGCGCGGAGGAGATGTCAAGGGTGACGAGACGCTTCTAAAGGCAAGAGAATCACTGCTTGACAGGTTGGGCTCAGCCGACTTGCACCCCGAAGAGATTAATTCTTTCTCTGAAAAATTCATAAATGCCGCCAAGCGTATAAAGAAGTATAGACGTGAGCAGGACCGACTGGAAAGAACGCTTCAGGTTGACAGCCTGCGTGAACTCAGGGTGCTGGGGCGCAACCTTACGCTTAAGGAGCGAAGGGAACAGATAGAATCAGACTTAGGCATAGACGCCGACGAGATAAAAGAACGAATACGGCAGATTCAGGTCACCGAGAAGAAACTCGAGGAGCTCGAGTACTCGTTTGAAAACGAATGCGATGTCATCATAACAATGGCCAAGGAGATAAACCGCGGCAGAATAATGATGAAGAACGCCAAGGACAGGCTCATAAAGGCAAACCTTCGTCTCGTCGTCTCAATTGCCAAGAAATATACAAATCGTGGGCTGCATTTCTTTGATCTGGTACAGGAAGGAAATATAGGTCTCATAAAGGCAGTAGAGAAATTCGAGTATCGTAAGGGATATAAATTCTCTACCTACGCTACATGGTGGATCAGGCAGGCCATAACAAGGTCAATAAGTGACCAGGCAAGGACCATTCGTGTGCCGGTACACATGATTGAGCAGATTAACAAGGTCGTCCGGGAGTCGCGCCAGTTGATGCAGAAGCTAGGTCGTGAGCCAAGCGATGAAGAGGTTGCCCAGCAGCTTGGATGGCCTGTTACCAGGGTAAAGAGTGTAAAGAACGTCGCCAGAGAACCTATAAGCCTTGAGACACCCATAGGCGAGGATGAGGACAGCCTGCTTGGTGACTTCATAGAGGATAAGGAGATTGAGAATCCTAGTGTTCAGACCGACTACAAGCTCCTTCAGGAGCAGATTCGATCGGTTCTGTCCACCTTGCCTCCGCGTGAACAAGAAGTGTTGCGCATGCGTTTCGGCCTCGACGACGGTTACTCCTTGACACTAGAGGAAGTAGGCCTGTACTTCAACGTAACCCGAGAGCGTATACGCCAGATAGAGGCCAAGGCTCTTAAGAAACTGCGTCATTTCAAGCGTAGCCAGAAGCTTCGTGACTACGTTGACCACTGATCTTTTCAATTTTGTCCATGTCGTTGATCATGACAGCGGCACTGTGCTATAATCGTCCGATTTTCGCGACTTTATCCTAAATGAGGTGAAATCATATGCTGATGGAAGAACTTTTCGAACGGTTACGTACTTTCCAGGAACTGCTCATGGAACGGGTCGCGATAGAGAAGGATGTGCGAGAGCTCCCCAAATCGATAGCCGCCCAGGAAGAAGTCTTGGCTCGAGCCAGGAAGAGCTATACCGAGAGAAACGAACGCTTCACCGAGACACAATCCAGGGTAGGGCAGCTGCGTGCCGAATTGGCCGATGTCGTGGCTCACAAGGATAAGTCTGAGCAGCAGATGGATTCAATATCCAATCCTCGCGAGTTTGAGGCTCTTAATAAGGAAATAACAGAAGCCGGCCTCAAGGAAGATCAGATCAGGAAGGATCTTAAACGAGAAGACGAGAATCTCAAGGAAGCTGAGATAGAAGTCAAGGCTAGCGAGACACTCATAAGCTCACAGGAAGCTGAAATTGGTGAGAAGCGCACCAGGATTCAAAATGATGAAGCGTCTATGAGAGAGCGAGTGACCGAGCTTAAGGATCAGGAAACAGACATAACCAAGGACATCGATTCTGAGGTAGTCTTCAAGTTCGAACGCATCATAAAGTCAAAGCAAGGTGTCGGTATCGTTCCTGTAAAAGGCGTCGTCTGCTCAGGCTGTTCCATGATTCTGCCTGCTCAATTCGTCAACGAAGTCAGACAGAGCGACAAGATAGTATTCTGCCCCTATTGCTCCCGTGTATTGTTCTATCAAGAGAGCGACGATCTGGAGCAGGACATGATAGTAGACATAGAATCTGGTTCACTTTCCGACCTTGATGATTTTGGCGATGATTCTGATGATGACTATGATGGTGACAACGACATGGATGGCAGTAACGACAAGGATTCGATGGGCGACTCTGACGATTAAGGCTAACACAGGGGCGAACCGGGCCGCCGCCGTCAGGATCTCTTGATCATGGCGGAGGAAAGTCCGGGCTCGACAGGACGCGACGCCGGTTAACGACCGGGCAGCTGGCTGGCGACGGCCACCTGACAGAGAGCGCAACAGAAAGCGAACCGCCTGAGCCTTAGGGCAAGGGTAAGGGTGAAAAGGTGGGGTAAGAGCCCACCGCGTATGCGGCAACGCGTATGGCATGGCAAGCCTCGTCACGAGCAAGGCTGAACAGCGGGAGCGCGGTTCGCGCATGGCTGAGGTCTTAGGACTTTGGCTAGTCCGCGGGTAGGCCGCGAAAGCCTGGGTGTGAACCTTGGCAAAGATAGATGGCGGCTACCGCGAAAGCGGTACAGAACCCGGCTTATAGGTTCGTCCCTTTTTTGCTTTAATTGACTATGGCGGTCAGGCCATGGTACAACAAAGTCTATTGTTATGAACGATTATTCCCCCGTACATGTACGAAGCGTAGATCCATACCTCAAAAAGCTTAGAAGGCGAAGACTGATAAAAGGCAGCATCGTCGTAGTGGCTGCACTTGCAGTCATTGTATTCTCAGTCATGGCATTGACTATGCTTGCGGCCAGAAAATCTTCTCCAAAGGCAACGCAGCAATCCATCGTAGAGCTGTGGAGTCAAAAAGCGTACCAAGCGGTGTACGATGAAAGTTCCTTGTCATTAGAGCTGTCTCCACTCGACCCGTTCATGCTGGTATTCCAGGGCTTTTCAGCCTTCTACCTTGGCTTGGCAGAGAGTGACGGAGAACAACGCGCACTTAAGATTGACGAATCTATTTTCTCCATACGAAAGGCCTTGTTGGACGCCAAGGCTCCCTTGAAACCAGAGGCAACGTATATACTGGGTAAGGCGTATTTTCATAAGGGTATAGATTATTATAACGAGGCTATTAGATATCTTGAGCAATCAAATGCTCTGGGTTACTCCCAGGCTGACACCTGGGAGTATCTGGCTCTTGCATCCCAAGGCACCGGGCAGCTTGAGCTGAGTATCCGTTATTATGAGAAGGCATTGTTAGACAAGCCTCTTTCTACAGAACTGATGCTTGCCTGTGCTGGCGCTCACGTTGCCGCCGGTGATGTAGACAGGGCGGAATCTCTGGCTACCCAAGCCATGAGCATGACTGACGACGAATTTCTGGCTGAACGTTGTGGCTTTCTGTTAGGAGACATATATAGAAACTCGGGCCGTATGAATCTGGCCTTGGAACGGTATGAGGCTATCAAGGTAAAGAATCCACAGTCAGCAGACGCATGGTATTATCAAGGCTTGGTACTAAGCACATCGGGAGATCCAATAGGAGCGAGAGCGGCCTGGAGAAAGGCCATATCCGTAGACCCCATGCATTCTGGGGCTAGGCAAAAATTATCTGAACGTTGATAGAATTCCTGTAAGGAGCGTGCATCATGGCGAAACGTAGACTGTTTGACTCGCTATCTCTCGATATCGGCATAGATCTAGGCACCTGCAATACGCTCATATACGTGCGAGGCAAGGGCATAGTTATAAACGAACCATCAGTCGTCGCCGTAGAACGTGGCACCAAGCGAGTGATAGCCGTGGGCTCAGAGGCTAAGCGCATGCTCTGGAAGACTCCTGGCAATATAATAGCCATACGGCCATTGCGTGATGGTGTCATAGCAGACCCTGATACGACAGAAAAAATGATAAAGTATTTTATACAAAAGGTCATTCCCAGGCGTTGGTTCATCAAGCCTAGAATGGTCATAGGCATACCTACCTGTATAACAGAGGTAGAACGTCGTGCCGTCATAGAGGCAGCCTATAAGGCCGGAGCCAGGGAGGTGGAGGTTTTGCCAGAATCACTAGCAGCCGCCATAGGCTCTGATATCCCTATCCACGAACCTGCAGGGCACATGATATGCGATATTGGCGGTGGTACCACCGAGATTTCTGTTATTTCACTTAAGGATCTTGTTGTCACCAATGCAATACGCATAGGTGGAGACGAATTTGATGTAGCCATAATAAAACACATTCGCGCCGCTCACAATCTTATCATAGGTGAACAGACGGCCGAACGGCTCAAGATAGAGATTGGAAACGCGAGCCCCGACAAGATAATAGAAAAGGTAGAAATAAAAGGAACCGATGCCATCACAGGCCTCCCTAGGCGTCTTGAGATAGACTCCGTTGAGGTTAGAGAAGCCCTTCAGGAGCCGGTTAACCAGATAGTCGAGGAAATAAAGAAGACTCTTGGGCAGACACCCCCAGAATTAGCGGCCGATATAGTCGAACGTGGCATAGTCATGGCTGGTGGAGGATCTCTCCTGAAAGGCTTACCGCGCCTCATAGCAAAGGAAACCGGAGTGCCGGTCATACTAGCAGAACGTCCCCTTGAGTGTGTTGCAATTGGAGCAGGCAAATATTTTGAGGCAATCCATGGCGTCGATGTGGCTTTTGGCTCTGCCAGCAAGATGAACCTGTAAAGACAATGGCTCGACGCGACAAGAGTGTAGCACGCAGGTCCATGGGATCAGCGATATTGATGGCTGTAGCCATCATCATGCTCATCATTTCTACAAGGAGTCTGGCAGGCCTTCCTGAGCGAATTGGATTGTCTGTGTTGTCGTTCTTTCAACGTGGTTTTGATGGAGCCGGAACATTTATTTCAGAAACGGTCAACAGCATCTCTGCATTGCGCAGGCTTGAAGAAAGCCACTCAGAACTGCTAAAGAGGGTAGAGACACTTGGAAACCTGGAACATAGCTACGCCGATATAAAACGTGAGAACGAAAGACTCAAGGAACAGCTAGGGTATCTAGCCGAGGCTCAATACTCATCGGTATCTGCCAAGATAATAGCCAGGGATCCAGAGAATCTGTATTCTACATTCATTTTAAACAAGGGGTCTCTTGACGGGATAACAAAGAATCTTGCGGTTGTAGCATATCAGGATGGAGTTGAAGGACTGGTAGGCAGGGTCATAGAGGTTGGAAGAACTAGCTGCATCGTGTCTCCCCTCTACGACTCTTTTGCCTATGTAGCCGTAAGACTCGAGCGTTCACGTTACGACGGCCTGGCCATAGGAACAGGCAGTTCCGAGGCTCCTCTCATAATACGATACATCAAGAAACGAGCCAAAGAAGAAATACAATATGGAGACCTGGTAGTAACAAGCGGCATGCAGTCTCTGTATCCGTCTGGTATCAGTGTGGGGCGTGTAAACAAGCTTAGAGATCTTGATTATTTGACTTCCCTGGAACTTGAGATGACACCAATAATAGATTTTGGACGAATAGAGTATGTCTTTATAATCCATGCTAGTGAATCAGCCTCGTTAGGATCGGAGCAGTATCGATGATACGTCGTTGGATCCTGTCATTTGGCATCGTGTCTCTCCTCTTGGTCGTGCAATCAACATGGCTAGGTAGCATTGCTGTACGGTCTGTCATTCCTGACCTATCGCTCTTGGCAATAGTCTATATAGCCTTTAAAAGCCCGGATTTGCAGGGGCAAGGCATAGGTTTCGTTACGGGGTTCCTTCAGGATGGTATCAGTGCAGCTCCACTAGGGCTTAACGCCTTCATTAAAACGTCAGTAGCATGGCTAGCCAATATGCTATGTGGCAAGTTCTACATAGACAGGTTGCTCATGCCGGCCATGTTCGGTTTCGCCGCAACGCTTGCCAAGGCCATCTATCTTTTACTGCTCTCGTTGTTTTTTCCAGGCAAGGTATTTTTATACGATTTCTTCGGTGCTGGGCTTTGGATAGAAGCTGCATATAACGCTGTCGTGGCTCCAATACTGTTCCTGCTTTTAAGTCCACTCGATAGATTCATAATACCAGCGGAAAAGCATTGATGAACGATTATTCTGATGGATCTAAAGGAGTAGAGGCTGGAAGGGTTGTTCTTCTTCTCATTCTGGCCGCCCTCATATTCGTTGTTTACTCGGCATACCTTTTCAATCTGCAGGTTGTTCGCGGTGGTGAGTACCAAAAGAAAGCCGTGACGATTTCAAGGCAGATAGAACGACTACCAGCGCAACGTGGTGAAATCTATGACAGGAATAATAATCTTCCACTTGTGCTTAACGTAGATTCTTTTGCCCTCGTCGTCGTCCCTGCCGAGGTGCCCCCGGCCTTGAGGGATACGGTTTTCTATAAACTGGCCACAGTGTTAGACGAATCAATAGACGAAATAAACAAGAGAATACCTCCTTCATACTATAAGATGTTCCAGCAGATAGAGATAGCAACATCAGTTAATCAGGACGTGATCACAAAAATTGCAGAAAGAATAGATGAATTCCCTGGCGTCTCATGGTATTCACGCCCTAAGAGGAACTATCTTGAATCTGGAAGTTTCTCTCATATCATAGGCTACGTCGGAGATATCTCGCGTGATGAACTTAAAATCTACTATAACAGGGGATATCAAACAGGCGACATCATAGGCAAGGCCGGTATCGAACGCCAATACGATAATGTATTGCGTGGAACCGATGGCAGGCAATTCAAGACGGTCGATGTTAAAGGCAGGCGGATAGATGCAGCTACTCGTGATGTCGATCCACCTCTGATGGGCAAAAACATAGTTCTTACAATAGACAGAGCCACCCAGATACTCGCAGAGAAGGCACTAGGAGAGCGAATAGGATCTATCGTTGTACTAAAGCCTGCAAGCGGAGAGGTGCTGGCTCTCGTCTCATATCCATCATTCAATGCCAATCTTATAGTCGAGAAAGGCGGAAACAATGAGTACGCCAGACTGTTAGATGATTCCAGGATGCCCCTCATTCAAAGGGCAATACAATCAAGCTATCCTCCGGCGTCTACATTCAAGACTATTATGACCGCGGCTATCATTGAAGAGCAAGCCATTCCTCTCGATGAAAAAATCCTGTGTACCGGTGAGATAAGCTATGGCGATAGAGTCTTTCGATGCTGGATACGCAAACCTGGTCATGGAAGGCTTGATCTAGCCGAAGCCCTGGCCCAGTCATGCGACGTCTATTTCTGGGAGGTAGGACGAGACAAGCTTGGTATAGAACGAATTGTATCGTATGCCAGGGAGTTTGGTTTTGGCCAGGCCTCAGGCATCGACATTCCCGGAGAAGTTGCTGGCTTCGTTCCTACTCCCCAATGGAAGGAAAGACGCTTCCATGAGAAGTGGCTGGGAGGAGATACGCTTAACATGTCTATTGGCCAGGGTTACTTGCTTGTCTCTCCATTACAGCTTGCCAACATGATGGCCATGGTATGCAATGAGGGAGTCATTTACACACCACATCTACTCAAGGAGATTCGAGACCCGCGTGATGGCTCAATCATCATGCAGGCCACCCCGGAGGTCCTACTCGCCTCGAGCATATCCAAGGATACCTTCAAGAAGACAAAAGAATATCTGCGAGGTGTCATATCAGAAGGTACTGCTCGATATCCTGTAAACACCAGTGTCGTTACCGTTGGTGGTAAGACCGGTACCGCAGAGGTTGGCCTGCTTGATCGCTGGCACTCCTGGTTTGTAGGCTTTGGTCCGGTTGATGCCGATGATCCGGATGATGTCATTGTCGTTGTTGCCATGATAGAGGCGAGCAATCCCTGGGAATGGTGGGCGCCTTATGCTACCAATCTTGTATTCCAGGGTTATTTTGGAGGGCAGACCTACGAGGAAGCAGCCGCTAAGCTAGGCTTGCTCGGTAAGTCCATTCCGGTTGGAGGGCGGGTAGAATAATGGCCTCATTACGAAACCTATTAAAATCCCTTGACTGGACAATAATCCTTGCAATATCGCTACTCATGGTTATTGGCGTGCTGTTTATATACTCGTCAGGTGTAACCAGCGATGGAGACATTGTCTCAAGCGAATATATAAAGCAGATCGTGTGGGCTGTTAGTGGGATGCTTATTCTTTTTGCTGCAGTATTTATAGATGTGCGGCGTTTTTCAGATTATAGTCAGATTATATACGGCTTCTTTCTTATCCTGCTCGTATACACCAGGTACTTTGGAAAGGTTGTAAACGGGGCAAGATCGTGGCTTGCCATTATAGGCGACTATGGTATTCAGCCTTCAGAATTTACCAAGATAGCCACGGCTCTTTTCTTGGCTCGTTACCTGGAACGAAGCGTACATGAGCTTAATTCATTCAAACGCTTTGCTCTTTCATTCATGATTGTGGCTATTCCTATGGCTCTTATTCTGTTACAACCTGACTTTGGTACCGCTCTGGTCTTTGTGCCACTGTATCTGTTCATGGCGTATATAGGCGGCATAAACAAACGTTACCTTTTGATGTTCAGCCTTACAGGAGGAATAGCAATAGTTCTTACTGTCATGCCGCTCTGGCAAAGGCTTATTGTTTCAAAGCCATCGATATTGCTAAGAATCCTCTATGAAAAACCATATGTATATTATTCTCTCTTGGTATTAGCCCTGGTTGTACTACTGTCTCTGCTCGGCAATAGATTTTTTAAAAAACGGTATTACTATTGGACATCCTACGTATCAACTATATTCTTCTTGGGTCTTGGTTTTTCAATAGTAGGGCACAAATTTCTAAAAGAATACCAGGTGATGCGCCTTGTTGTGTTCCTCGATCCCACCATAGATCCACTGGGCTCAGGGTGGAACATACTGCAGTCTATTACCGCAATAGGTTCCGGTGGCATTTCAGGCAAGGGTTTCTTGCAAGGAACCCAGAGCCATTATCGTTATCTACCTCAGCAGAGTACCGATTTTATTTTTAGCATAATATCAGAGGAGCTTGGTTTCATTGGTGGCATCATGCTCTTCTCTCTATTCTTTTATATCCTCGTCAAATTGGCACTTTCAATTCGTAGTCTACGCAAAGTATCATCGGCAACATTTGTTGCAGGCATATTTGGTTTGATTTTCTTTCATTTCATGATCAACGCAGGCATGGCCATGGGCGTCATGCCAATAACAGGAATACCGCTCTTGTTCCTATCATACGGCGGTTCATCTTTGTGGGCCATCTGCCTGGGCGTAGGTCTTTCACTCGGTATTGGAGCTAGGAAATACGACTCATGACAAGAATTGACCCCTGCAAGCGGTTTAAGACTGCATTGCCAAGAATACAGAAACCGGCCAGATATCTGGGCGGTGAGAATGGCTCGATCGTCAAGGATACTGCAGATATTCGCATCGCGCTGTGCTTTCCTGACTTATACGAAATAGCCATGGCAAATAATGCCATGAGAATCCTCTATGCGGGGTTAAACAGCATTTCTGGCGTAGCCTGTGAAAGGGTATTTTCGGTAGGCCTAGACTACGAGGCATTGCTCCGCTCTAGTGCTACTCCATTGTATGGACTAGAGACGGGCACGCCCATTTCTGATTTTGACATACTTGCTTTCACCATGGGGTATGAATTAGCTGCTAGCAACCTTTTGACGGTGCTCGATCTATCAGGAATTCCCATCCGCTCCAGCGAACGAGGCGAAGACTCGCCAGTGATCATTGCAGGAGGACCCGCTATAAGCAATCCAGTTCCATACTCGAATATTCTTGATGCGGTATGGATAGGCGAGGCTGAAAATGCGTTCTTTGACCTTGTCACAGATCTGGCTTCATTAAAAAGAGCTGGCTGCGATAAAGCTGGCATCCTTGAACGAATAATGAAAGAAGCGGCCATTTGGACTCCGACAAAAAAAGCAGTGCGGCATGTATTTTCTGGATTCTCTAATGATCATTACGAGTATGTATTTCCAACTCCAATAGTAAAGCCTATTCAGGATCATGGCGTGGTGGAAATAATGCGTGGTTGTCCTAATGGTTGCCGATTCTGCCATGCCGGTTACTTTTACCGCCCAAGAAGACTGCGTTCAGTTGAACGTATATTGGAAGACGTAGAGACGCAGATACGTGTGGCTGGTCATAGAGAGATAAGCCTTTCATCACTTTCTAGCGGTGACTACCCTGGAATTGCTTCTCTTGTATCTTTGCTAAACAAGAAGTGGTCATACGAAGGCGTATCGTTTCAGCTGCCCTCATTGAAGGTGGAGTCATTTCCTATTGAGATAATAGAAGACATATCCGGCACCAGAAAGAGTGGACTCACCTTTGCCATAGAGACGCCGCTTGAGACTTGGCAGCTAGCACTAAATAAAAAAGCAAGCCTTGAAAAGATTAGATTGATACTCAAAGAGGCTCAAAGCCGAGGCTACCGTGTAGCCAAGTTCTATTTTATGTTAGGACTTCCACTGCCTGATCTCGGCATAGACGAAGATGAAGCAATCATTGCGTTGATACGGGATATAGCGGCAAGCACTCCAGAGCTGAAACTCAATATTACCCTTGCAACGTTTGTACCCAAGCCCCACACCCCCTTCCAGTGGCATTCTCAGTTGCCGGTAGATGACGCGGCTTCTAGGATATACGCAATAAAGAGCGCATTCAGAGGCAACCAGCGTGTTAAGATAAGTTACCATGCCCCGTACCTTTCCTGGCTAGAGGGCGTCGTAGCGAGAGGAGACGAACGGGTAGGGGAGCTTATAATATCGGCCTTTGAGCATGGAGCAAGGTTCGACGCATGGGACGATCTGTTCAGGAAGGATGCATGGGAATCGGCTATTGCGGCTGCCTTCCCTGAACTGGCCACACTTGTGTCTGAAAGGCAAGTGGATGATGATCTTCCGTGGTCTTCTGTCTCTCTGCGTGTTAGCAAGAAGTACCTTCTTAAAGAGCGAGAGCTTTCTATGACGGCGCGCTTGACGCCAGTGTGCACAGATGATTGCCTGAGTCCTTGCGGTGCCTGTTCCGATACTGCACTCATAGAAGACGATTCAGAGATCATAGAAATACTTAACGCCTTGTTACAAGAAGAAGCGACAGCGCATAGCGATGTGGCGACACAGCCTGCAAATACTCGTTATATTCCTGCCGATGGAACAAGGTACAGGCTCATGTTTAAGTACAAAAAACTTGGCCGTGCGGCATTCTTTGCTCACCACGAGATACAATCCATGATCAGTTCATCTATGGAGCGTGCTGGTCTGTACCTTGCCTTTTCTCAGGGTTTCAATCCCATGCCGCGCCTCGAGATTTCAGAGCCTCTTTCTTTAGGGTTTGAGTCTTCCGACGAGTATGGTGTAGCTCTCCTTATTGAAAATCCCCTTGGCCCCATCGACGCAATAATACCTAGCATAAATAAATTTTTACACGGAGAATTGCAGATACAAGAAGCCAGAATATTGGCATGCCCAGATGGAGCACGATTCCCGTCATTGTCGTCTGTTCATTGGGGATCACGCTTTACTATCGATCTTATTGAAACGGGATTAGAAGCCTCAAGCTTCCTTGCGTTCTTTGGAGAACTCAAGGACAAGGAACCTAGACTCGCCGACGCTAGCTGTGAGGCACATGATCGGTGCATAGATTTGCTGCTACCATTTACCGGTACTCGAGAACTAGGACTATCGGCACTATTCGAATCAGCCTTTGGGGTACCAATACGCGAGTCAAGGGTTTCTGTAATGCGTGTTATACAATTTGCAAAAAACAGAGCAGTCGGCATGTCTACTTATTTTGACAGATACACTGACTATTGAACCGAAGGCTTCTATCGGCAGCTTTTCACAGAAGCGAGCTTGGCAAATAAGTAGACAGAATATACATTATCAGAAGTCATATCTGGAAAATACTCGGTCCACGAAGAATGGGTTCTTGCTAGGGGCCTATCGCTCCCCTGCCTATAAATTAAGCGTTATTCTTCCAATGTAGACAGCATCTCCATAGAGTTCCTGTAAAGAGTTTTGGTTGATGCCATATGTCACGGCAAAGAACTGTATATAATCGACATTAGGATCAGGATCAACGGTACTTGCCAAATAGTCATCCTGTCCATCGAGTGCCTTGTCTCTAAATGAGAGGTAGCTTCCAGTAGTGCCTGTAATACTTCGGCTGATTATGTATGAAATAGTAGCACTAGCTTCTTTCAAGATTGTAATCTTTGGCTCCACACTGGTACTCGTTGGGAAATCAATACTGACTAAGGTGTTTATGGGAATAAGACTCTTGTATAGGCTTGGAATAGGAACATCGCCATCGATAGTTAGTTTTTTGTATTTGAGCCCGCCGGGAGAAAGTAGATATGATTCTATGATGGTACCAGGAACGGCATTTAATACATTTTGTTTATTGTATACATTATTTTTATCAGTCTCTGCAAGCACTTCGCTCGCATAAATACGATAGAACAAAAATACCCCAAGGTAATTGTCTTCTGTTACAGAAGGAGCCAAGAAAACACTGGATGAAGGCCCAGAAGAAGCGAGGGTAACCTTAGATCCAAGAAAAGCTATGGAATCTATACCGCATGAAGACAAGGTGCTTACCAAGAATAAAATAGAGCCTATGCGACCAAGTAAATGGCTCAAAAATTTGAAGTGCATCCTTATTTCTGTGCCGATTTCTTAAAGGAAGGCGGGTCTATCGACTCAAGGCAGTCTACCAGTTCGTAAATAAGAACAGGTTTGTTTTTTCCTTTTACCCGTATGTTGTCGAGCTCCCTCACTATAAACGTGTCTTTGACCTGGGCATAGGTGTACTCGCTAATTATTATACTCGTGCCGTATTCCTTGTTTGTAGCCTCGAGCCTTGAACACAGGTTGACGTTATCACCCATAGATGTATAGTTCATTCTCTGCTTTGAGCCCATGTTTCCAACAGTCATGATGCCTGTGTTGATGCCTATGCCTATGTGTATGTGCTTGGCTTCCGGCCAGGAATTGTTAAGCTCATCTAGAACCTTCATCTGCTTGAGCGCGCACTTGCAGGCTAATACAGCATGATTTGCCAATGGTAATGGCGCTCCCCAGAATGCCATCATGGCATCACCAATATACTTATCCAGGGTGCCACTATACTCTATGGCGAGATCAGTCATGGCCGTGAAATATATATTGAGATGATTGACCAATTCCTGTGAAGTCATATTCTCAGACAGCGTCGTAAAGCCACGAATGTCCGAGAAAAATACCGTTAGTTCCTTGTCGACACCACCTAGTTCGGGAGGGTTGTTTGCAAGTTCATCGACAACCCTTGGGCTCAGATACTTACCAAAGGTATCTCTAATCTGACGCTTGTCTCGTTCCTCTGTAAAGACTCTATAGACGACAACGGCAATGAACGTAAATCCTACGGCCATCGCGGGCATTGAAAAATTAACAAGGAATGCCTTGTTGTCAAACACCCAGTTGACTCCAAAGAAGTACGCAATTATTGCTGCAAGTGTTATGAAGAAACCTAGTATGGCTGGCAATCTTGAGCCAACAAGGGCTATGAGGAGCACGAATACTGCAAGAATTACCATGTCTACCCAGACGGGTGCCTCGTGGATAAAGTTGTCCATCAGTATTGTGTTGAGAGCGTTTGCATGCATCTCGATACCGTACATCAGACCAAGTGGCGTTGGCTTCTCATCATCGGCTACTCCAGAGGCAAAGGCTCCGACCATCAGTATCTTGTCTTTGACGGCGAGTGTCCTTCTCCAGCTATCCTGATCAGGCCCCGGGCTCCTGTTGGCATAGGCAGCAAAGGAACGCACAGGAAAGGTTTGATTGCCATCAGAAGTAGGATTAGACCTGAACCCCATGAAATTCACTATCATCTGAGCCTGTTCGTTAATGGGTATCCTGATTTCGGGAATAGCCCTTCTCTTCCCGGCGCTTATGAAATTCCCATCCTTATCATAGGTGTCGGGTTCCATCTGGATCGAGTATGGTACCAATTCATCGGTCTCTGGATCTCGTATGCGTGGTGACGAGATGGTGATATCGGTTCCGATGTTAACGCTTATGTCTTCGAGGCTGCAATTAAAATACTTAAGGGCAAGGGATAGCGTGATGGCGGGAACAAAGTCATCCTTGTATTTCCTGACTATGTAATAGCTATCGTCAGGGACTCCATCCATATCAATATCTTCAACCTTGAGTGGAGCATCCGCCTTCATTTTTTCTGTGAGCCTATCAAGAGATGCCGCCGTAAGCGGTAGCTCTATATCATGAAAAAGTCCACGATTATCCTGCCAGGCAAGGCGCTCGAAGATTGATTCGTCTACTGTATCACCTGGCTTGAGTCCATCCAGTCTAAGAATATCGACCAGAATGCTAGAACGGAGTACCAAGGGTTGCCTTCTGTACACCATGTCGTTATCCGCGATGAAGTTTGCGTGACCATAGCCGGCGGCGGCACGTCCGAATGGCTCTAGTGGAGCCTCAAAGCCATAGAGTTCTGGTATCTTCTTCCAGTCACCATTGATGGTGCGTATCGTCCCCCACTGCCCATACAGAGCCTTCTGCCTGATGGTCATAGGGTCGTCTTCTTCTGCTAAACCAATCGGTTCAAGGAATGTCTCCAAGAAAACATCATCTGCCTCGAGTATTGCCCTTGCAAGCAAGGCATCGTCTGTAGGGTTAACAACTTCCTCTATAAAATTCACATCAAAGAATATGGAACTCTCCCGGTTTGTCTGATCTTTTATCCGTGAAAACGCGTTTATCAAATCGGCATGCCGTGTTCGTGAAAATGGCCAGCGACCGTATTCAGCCAGAGTCTTTTGATCTATGCCTAGTATAAGAATGTTATCGGCGATCTTAAGGTTCTGATGCGACAATACGGCACCTTCCTGGATTGATTTTGATTGTCGTATTGTCTTAAGCCTGAAATGAGTATCGAGAATTGGTCCCTCGACGCCCTGGAGCATCTTTGTAGTAAAGAAAAGCAGGGAAAATATGCCAACGATTAACAGGGCGATGATGAATGCAAAGCGTTTTGCCTCAAAGATCTTGTATCGTTTCCGTGGCATAAAAGCCTCCGATTCTTGGTGGATTCAAGAGCGTCATAGTCTACAACAAAGCCCGGCCTTTTAAGCCGGGCTTGATTAATTCCCTGAGTAGGGAATTTTATTGAGCTAAGCCTTGTGACTTAAGGAGAATTATACGGGTATGGGCTAACTTTGTCCAATCACTTTCTCTGCCAGAGGCAATCAGCCTGGCGTAGGCTTCCATGGCTTTACCGTACTGTTTGCTTGCTTCATAAATTCTGCCTATTGAAAGCGTAATTCTATCGGCTCCTGGTGCTCCAGGATACTGAGTCTCGGCCTTTAGGAGGTGGGTCAAGGCCGCTTCAGCGTCGCCTCTGTCTTCTGCAGCCGAGGCGGCATTAGATAAGGCCACGGGGGCAATGTGGGACTTAGGATACGATTCTGCGCTGGCGGCGTATGCTTTTTCTGCGGCTACAAGGTCATTAGATGCCATGAGTATATCGGCCTTTATGATTGAAGCCTTGGCTGCCGCGTATCTCTTGCCATACTTGGCCATGATGGCATCGGCTTGCTCAATGAGTCCCTGGCTGGCAGTGGAATCGAATCCTTCATCTGCCGCACCGGCTTCCTGGAAGCTCTTCTCCAGTTCCTCAATTGCTATCGTCGAATTCTTTAGAATGCTTGACGATACGACAGTCCAGATGCCAAGGCCAACAACCGTAGCCAAGACTACGGCACCGAAACCTATGAACCATGTACGGTAGCTGTACATGAAATTGTTCAATTTTTCGCTAAACTTTACTTCATTCTTAGGGCTAGCCTGTGAACCAGACTTTGCCCCGACTTCCTTAGAACTCATATAATCATTACTCCTTAGGGTTAGTTATACCTAATTCTTTTATTAGTCGAGAAAGGTATGTTCTTTGAATGTCTAGTACCTTAGCCGTTTCTGTCTGGTTCCATTGATGTTCGTCCAGACCACTGGCTATAAAGTGTTTCTTAAAAATCGTAAGCGCGTCTTTAAGGCTCTTGCCCCTATACTCGTCACGCCCTGTGGTGGCAGCATCGCCTATGAGCAGGTCCCTGGCCGCTATGACTTTTTCCTTGGCTATGACGACGGCTCTTTCTACGGCGTTTTCTAGCTCGCGTACGTTGCCTGGCCAAGAGTACGAAAGCATCTGTTCTATGGCCTGATCGGTGAAGCCGCTAAACTGTTTCTTTGTCTCCCTGCTGAATTTCTTCAGGAAGAAATCAGCCAAGGCAGGAATGTCTTCCTTGCGCTGGCGTAAGGGAGGAACATAGATTGGAAGAACATTGAGTCTATAGTAGAGGTCGCTACGGAACTCACCACGTTTAACCTGTCCGTCGATATCACGGTTTGTAGCAGCGACTATACGCACATCGACGGTGACAGTTTCACTCGATCCTACACGCTCAAAGGTCTTCTGCTGCAGCACACGCAAAAGTTTAGCCTGCAGTTTAAGGGGCATGTCTCCTATCTCATCCAGGAAGATAGTACCGCCATCGGCTAGTTCGAAACGCCCTCGCCTATTCTGCACGGCATCGGTGAAGGCACCCTTGACGTGGCCGAACAACTCGCTTTCAAGGAGCCCTTCAGGCAAAGCAGCGCAATTGACCCTTACAAATGCTCCATTTTTCCTGTTTGACTGTAGATGTACCTGTTCTGCTATCAGTTCTTTGCCAACGCCTGATTCTCCGAGGATGAGCACAGATGAATCTGTCTTGGCTACGCGTTCAATGAGATCAAGCTTTTCTACTATGACAGGACTCTTGGCTATTAGAACATGGTAACCCTTGTCGGTTGATATCTGGTCGCGAAGATAACCAATCTCGTCGCGTGCCTTCTCTAGATATTTTGCGTTCTCTATGGCTATTGCCGCCTGAACGGCAAATATTTCAAGCCACTGAAGATCGACTTGGGTAAAGTATTTTTTGTCTTTCTTGTTTATTATCTCGAAGAGGCCTACACACTTGTCACGTACAATCATGGGCACGGCAAGTATGCTATACGTAGGAAAATCAAGTGATTTAGAAATATCACCATAGAAACGAGAGTCTGTTTCTACGTCGTTGACTATGAGCGACTGACCATGCTCCGCTACCCAACCTGCTATGCCCTCGCCAGGGTTAAGGCTGAATTTCTTGATATCGCGGCCTTTTGGGCCAAGCGCTATCTCAAAGTACAGCTTGCCGTCCTCCTCGTTTTTAAGGATCAACGAAGAGGCTTCCCCGGCGGTAAGACGCGTTGCAGACTCAAGTATCTGAGTCAACAACGCGGTTGCGTTACCATAGTTGGAATTGATAAGCGTATTGATCTCGATCAGCGTTTCGAACTTCTCGGGATCTATACGTTCAAACATATTAAGAGTTCTTGCTGGAGCTGTCCTTCTTCTCCTTGAGCAGATCGCCGAGGGTAAAGCCCTCGCTCGAGGAGCCCTCGTCCATGAAGCGGGACATCTCGGCCTGCTGCTGTTTGCGCTCTAAGTCTCGCACCGACAGAGAGAGCTTCTGACGCTCTGGGCTGAGTTCTGTTATGACCACCTTTATGGCTGATCCTACTTCGTACTTCTTGACGGCTGCTTCAAAATCCTCGTCACGATTGGCACTCAAGTTAGACTTGTTTACCAAGCCTTCTATATCACCTGGGACCTTGACGAATACACCGAAGTCGGTGATGGAAGATACCGTTCCTTCAAGAACTGAACCTACTCGGTAGGTGCCAGAGAAGGCCTGCCAAGGATCATCGGAGAGTCTGCGAACCGAAAGCCTGATGCTACGGTCATCCGGCTGATTCTCTATGACCATGACCTCGATATCCTCACCTACCTGGATCTCTGAACCTGCGTTGCGAACCTTCTTTGTCCAGGAAAGCTCCTCTGCGGGCAGGAACCCGTCGATGCCATCCTCCAGTTCTACAAAGGCTCCGGAGGCGGTAATCTTAACGACCTTCTTGGTAAGCTTCATGCCGACAGGATAACGGTCATCTATGGTTGTCCATGGATTCTCGTGTACCTGGCGCAGCCCAAGAGAGACCTTCTGCTGGTCTAGATCATAGCCGAGTATCATGCACTCAACTTTGTCGCCAACCTTGAGCATTTCATCGGGACGCTTGACGCGTTTTACCCAGGAAAACTCTGAGATGTGTGCAAGACCTTCTATACCGTCTTCCAGTTCTATGAAGGCGCCATAATCGGTGAGTTTCGTAACCGTTCCGTTGACGACGGCATCAAGATGGTATCGTTCCTCGAACGTCTCCCATGGATCCTGGGAAAAGTGCTTTAGGGACAGATTGATGCGCCCTTCAGCGGGGTCGATCTTGATGACCTTAAGCTCTATTTCCTGGCTCTTCTTAACAAAGTCCTTGGGTTTGGTAACGTGGCCCCAACTCATATCGTTGATATGAAGCAGCCCGTCGAATCCACCCAAGTCAATAAAGGCACCGAAGCTTGTAAAGCTTTTTACAGCACCCTTTACTATATCGCCAATCTGAACGGTGGAGAAAAATGCGTCCCTGCGGACCTTTATCTCCTCATCTAGATATTCTCGTCGGTTGACGACGATATTGACACGTTTTTCCGAATACAGTCGCTCTATGTAGAATTTTGACTGTACCTTTATGAGGTAGTCGCCCTTTTCTACACGCTGAACGTCGGCCTTTGAAACCGGCAGGAAGGCTCGCAAGCCATATCCGAGGCTAACCTCGAAACCACCCTTGATTTCCTTCTCTATAACGCCCTCAACCGTCTCATGATTCTTGTGGGCATTCTGCACGTTTCGCCAGTGCACCTTCTCGTCTGCCTTAGACTTTGAAACATACGTTTCCCCTGATCTTGTCTCCTTCTTCATGAGGACGACAGTCACGGTGTCTCCGACTTTCGGCGGTTCTGAGAATTCGGTGAGCGGAATCTTTCCTTCGCTCTTGGCGCCGACGTCTACGAATACGCAATCGCTGGCGACCTGTACCACCTGTCCCTCGACGAGGTCGCCCTCTTCTAGGTGGTTCATGGTTTTTAGATACTGTTCCTGTAACTGTGTCTGGATGCTGTCGTCGGAGGGAGCGACCGCGCCCATTTCCACTTCCTTGGCCATAAGGTTCCCTTGCTGTTGAATTTTCGCATTTACAATGTCATAAACTTGATCTATGGTCAAGTATGATGTATCTAAATAGTAGGCTTTGCTCGATTTTTTAAGACTACCCTCAACTTTATTCTTATCTATCTCATCCCGCATCTCTATGTTACGCCTTATTTCATCGAGACTTAAACCATTGGCAGACTGCTCAAATCGTCTTTGGGCACGTGCCTCAACACTGGCATCTATATAGATCTGAACATCGGCATCCGGAAATACAACGGTGCAAATGTCACGGCCTTCTACCACCGCGTCCATCCCTACACTCATGTTCCTGACTATGCGATTTACTATGTGCCGTACCGGCACTATGGCAGAAACCTGTGCCACATTGGCGTCTACCGAGGGACTCCGGAGCTGGGCTTCCAGTCTCTCGTCGCCCAGTGTCAATTGCCAACCATCGTACACGAGCCGAGCCTTGGCGGCAAATGCCTCTATGGCTGCCGTATCCTGCAGGTCGATGCCTGCCTCTATGGCACCATAGGTGATGGCCCTGTACAGACTACCCGAATTGATGTAGGTAAACCCATTCTTCTCTGCCACCATCCTGGCTATAGTGCTCTTACCCGTGCCTGCTGGACCATCCATTGCCACTATCAATCAATAACCTCCATAACCAAGCGATTTAATTTCTAGAGGAGTCAGAGAACGGTATCGACCCTCGCTCAAGTTGCCGAGTCTAAGCGTGCCTATGGCGACACGCCTGAGGATGACGGCCTCCAGACCAAAGATGCCAAGAGCCCTACGAATCTCACGGTTCTTGCCCTCTACGAGTCGTATGGTGCAGCTGCGTTCACCGGTGATGACTGCGCTTTCCGCCTTGAGCATCTCGCCATCGTCAAGGAAACCCTTCTCGAATCGAGGGCTGAATTCATTTGGAATTCGACGATCTGCCTCTACTTCATACTCCTTGAGCAGGCGTGATGAGGGATGGCCTATCTTAGAAGCGAACATGCCGTCGTTTGTAAAAAGGATTAGACCGCAGGAGTCCAGGTCGAGTCGACCAACGTTGTAGACGCGTTCCTCTATCTGTGGCTTGAAGAGTGATGAAGCCAGGGGTCGCCCAAAATCATCACGCATGGCACAGATGTAACCAGAAGGTTTGTTGAGGGCAAGATAGTGCTTTGTTGCTTCGGCGATGACGGGTTTTCCATCCACCGACAAGCTGTCTTCGGGTCTTGCCCTGGCCCCAAGCTCCGTAACAACGGCGCCATTGAGCCTCACCCTGCCTGCCTGGATTATGCCTTCGGCCGCACGTCTGGAGGCGATGCCTGCTCGGGCGATAAGCACTTGAATCCTGACACCCTTGTCATCGTCTGTGCCGTGCTCGCCGTCACTCATTCGGAATCCTCTAGTTCGAATCTATCCCTGTCTAGTTCATCTAACTTAGGGAGATCGGCTATGCTACCAAGTCTGAAGAATTTAAGGAAATCCTTAGTCGTACCATACTGGGTAGGCTTGCCAGGAGCATCCTTCTTGCCGACTTCCTTTATAAATTCCTTTTCAAGGAGGAAGCGGATCATGGTATCGGCGGCTACACCACGGATGGCTTCTACCTCTGAGCGGGTGACTGGTTGGGAGTACGCTATTATTGAAAGTGTCTCAAGAGCCGCCCGGGAAAGTTTTTGTTCATTTTTCTTGCCATAGCGATCCTTAAGAGCATCCCAAAACTCCTTCTTGGGAGCGATCATCCAGCCACCACCCATCTCGGTGAGTTCAAGACCGTGGGCCGGAGCCGCCAGCGTCTCCTTGAGCTGCTCTAGTGCAGCCCCTACAAGCTCTTTTCCCAGACCACTGACGCGCGCAAGCGCGGCGTTATCCATTGGCTCCGATTCAAGAAAGAGTATCGTCTCTAAGATAGCAGCCTCACGCTCAAGATTCAGGTCCATCTTCTCTCCGCTTCTCATGAGCTCGTATCTGTATGTCGCCAAACAGACGATGTTGGTGTATCGATATGACGCGGTACTTGACCGCCTCGAGCAAGGCAAGGAAGGCACAGACTATGTCGAGGGTTGAGCCTGGCCGTGTGATCAGATCATGAAACGCAAAGGATTCCCTTGTCTCCAGGAACTCGTGGATGAGGGCAGTCTTCTCGTTGATGGATACTTCTTCATACATGTCGATGATGCGTTCACTTGACATGCCACCCATCAGGCCAGAAAACGACTTTAGAAGATCCCATACGTCTATCTTATCCCACAGTCCCTCGTCGCCGAATGGTAAGGCGCGTTGCATCTTTGTACGCTCTATCGTCCATTCTACCTCAAGCTCCTTACGCTCCATCAATTCTGATAGCTTCTTGTATTTCTGGTATTCTATGAGCTTCTCAACAAGATCACGGCGTGGATCCTCTATCTCAGACATGTCTATCTCAATGGGGAGGAGCATCCTGCTCTTTATGTAGAGAAGCGTAGCCGCAAGGGTGTAGAATTCCGACAAGTCGTCCAGGCTCACACCGTCAGTAGCGGCTATTGCGACCAGGAATTGTTCTGTAATTGAAGCTATGGGAATATCATAGACACTTACTTCGTTCTTCTTTATGAGGAAAAGGAGTAGGTCCAATGGTCCTTCAAACTCATCGAGACGGTAACTACGACCCGTATACCCCGACTCGAGTGGTAAATATGTAGATTCTTCCATGTATCGTTAGCTCATTATACCGGCGGGTCGGCATGGAGGTAAATCCCCTGCCCGCTCAGCGAGGCCGCGAACACCGCAAGGGTTTCTCCCCCAATGGGATGCCTAAGATCTGGGGCTATTTCTACGAGTGGAACGATGACGAAGGCCCGTTCCTTGATGCCTGGATGTGGAATGATCAGTTCAGGGCTGGTGATGACTTCATTTGCGTACAAGAGAATGTCAATATCAAGGGTTCGAGGCCCTTTTAAGCGTTCCTTTGACCTATCCCTTCCGAATGCAGTCTCTATAGTCTGGAGGCGCGCAAGCAAGTGAGTAGGACTCAGTGAAGTAGAGCCGGTTACGACAAGATTGAGGAAATCAGGCTGATCGAGCACATAACGGGGTGATGTTCTGTATATGGATGAACAGACAAGACCATCCAGGATGAGCCGTAATTCAGCGATAGCGCCGCTTAGAATTGCGGCACTATCACCGGAATTTGATCCAAGGCCCAGGTAGACAGTGATCAGAACAGGCCGCCGTCTTCATCGTCGACCGGCTTGGCCGCCCTGCTGTCTTTTGAGCCTGCAGGAGACGCAGTCCTGGCTGCCGCTGCCGGCTGGGCTTTGCTCTGAGCAGCCTTAGTCTCAGCCTCTGGTTCTACCGGGGCCTTCTTGCTGGCTGGAACGTCCTCTGCTACAGCCGTAGTAGCATCGGCTCCTGCCTTGGCTCCCTGCTTGGATGGAAAGAATATTGCCCTGACCCTGGCTTCTATTTCTGCAGATAGCTCTAGATTCTGTTCAAGAGTCTGTTTGACGTTTTCTCGCCCCTGGCCCAGCTTTTCCTCACCATAGGTGTACCAGGCGCCCTTCTTGTCTGCTATGCCGCATTTGACTGCCGCGTCTATGAGGCTTCCTGATGCCGAGAGCCCCTTGCCGAACATTATTTCAAGTTCAACACGCCTGAAGGGTGGAGCGACCTTATTCTTTACAATCTTGACGCGGACCTTGTTGCCTACGGCCTCATCGTCTCCTCGCTCTATAGTCTCGATGCGACGTACTTCTATGCGTATCGATGAATAGAACTTGAGGGCGTTACCACCGGTGGTTGTCTCGGGGTTTCCGAACATGACGCCAATCTTCATGCGTATCTGGTTAATGAATACAAGGATCGTCTTTGACTTACTTAAACTACCAGTCAACTTGCGTAGGGCCTGGCTCATCAGACGAGCCTGCAGGCCTACATGGGCGTCACCCATGTCTCCTTCTATCTCGGCTCGTGGGGTAAGAGCCGCGACCGAATCAATGACTATGATATCGACGGCTCCTGAGCGGACGAGGGACTCGGCTATTTCAAGGGCTTGTTCACCATTGTCGGGTTGTGACACCCACAATTCATCGGTATTGACGCCTAAATTCTTGGCGTACACAGGATCGAGTGCATGTTCGGCGTCTATGAACGCAGCTATGCCGCCTTTTTTCTGAGCCTCGGCTATGGCATGCAGGGCAAGCGTCGTCTTTCCTGATGATTCCGGACCATAGATTTCAATGATTCTGCCACGAGGGTAACCGCCGACGCCCAGGGCCTCATCGAGGAGGATTGAACCTGACGGGATGGACTCGATGCCAAGTGCATTTACATTCTTGCCCAGTTGCATGAGGGAACCCGTGCCATATTGTTTCTCTATCTGAAGCCTGGCCGCTTCTAGAGCCTTAAGCTTGTCATCGGAACTCTGGCTGCTGTAATTGACTTCAGTCCTGGCCATGTAAACCTCCTGCGCGACGAGTACGTTGCCCCGAGCACGGGCGCATTCGACCGCCCACTATACCGCGCCCGTGGCATAGTGTCACCATCCTGTAGCCATGTGGGATCAACGCTTGCGAAAACCGTCCAAGGGCGTCAGGGCAGCCGCCCGTCTGGCCGGCCCAAGAGCCGCCACGAAAGACAGGACAACGGTTGCCATGACGACGACTAGTATTTCAGAGAAGGGCACACGAACGGGTATTGTCTCCAGGTAGTATCCTGGGTCGAGTATCTTAAACTGCATAGGAACCGCTCTCCCAGCAAGAGCCGCCGACCAAAGACGCACTCGGTTTGCAAGCCACTCTATGAAGCCTAGTATATCGTTAATACGCAGGCTGACAAGGAGCCCTCCTGCCGATCCTAAAACGGCACCAATACCTCCAATAGCCGCTCCACCCATGGAGAAAATACCAGCTAGATCAGAGGCTCCGGCACCCAGGCTTTTCAAGACGGCGATTTCCTGCCCACGTTCCAGTACCAAGGTCGTCAATGCACTCGACACATTGACGGCAGCCACCGCTACGGTTACGGCCATGATCAGTAGCAGCATGGTCCTTGTGCTTGCCAGTGACGCAAACAGGTTGCGTTCAACATCGCGCCATGCGTAGACACTAAAGCCGGCAGGAAGTCTTCCTTCAACGGCTTTTCTTGCTGTATCGGGATGACCAAAAGGGTCATTGGCCTTGATTCCAACAAAACTGCGGGCATTCTCCTTGGGAAGGACTCTGGCCGCGGTATCCTGCCTCATGAATATCCATTGGGCGTCTAGATCCCTGTAACCAGCCGATACCACCCCCTGCACCGATAGTATGGTGACACGGGGAGTCATGGCACCACCCTGCCCTTTTCGCAACGAAATAAGGTTGATGCTGTCACCCGGGCCCACGCCCAGCTTTTCTGCCATTGCCGCACCGATAAGGGCATCATAGGGACGTGCCAGTGATAGTGTGCCCGCTTCAAGCGTGAGGAATGCAGCCGTGGATGAATCAGACAGGAAGCCTGGTTCAACTCCGCGCAGCGCTGCCCCTTCCTTCTTGCCATTGGCAAACACGACACCGAGCGATTGTGTCTCTATCCATGCACCTGTAATGCCTGGTGATGCCAGCGCTGCGTCCCGTGCTCCCTCGTAGTCGCTCGAGGCGTACGAGAAGGCCTGCGCGTGATAGGTACCCAATTCTACATAGCGGGAGCTGATGCCCTGAATCATGCCGTCGGCAACCTGCATGACCGTTATCAATGGAACCAGGCTCAAGGCTACGCTGAGGACCGCACCGGCAAGAGCCTTGCGTGCCTGGTCCCGGCTACCATCGGCCCCTTTTCTTCCCAGGAAGAATCGAGCGGAGATAAACGATACAGGGGCTCCCTTCATAGTTCTTCCAGAGCGCCATCATGCAGGAGGAAGCGCCTTGAGGCACGTGCAGCCAGTTCTGGATCATGGGTCACGACAAGGAGCGTTGTGTCACGACGAGCGGCCATATCGAAGAGCAAATCCTCTACCGACAAGGCGCTCGCCCTGTCGAGGTTGCCTGTAGGCTCGTCTGCAAGGACTATGTCTGGGTCATTTATGAGGGCTCTGGCTATGGCTACACGCTGTCGTTCACCACCAGACAGTTTTGCCGGCACATGATTGAGCCGCTCTCCTAGCCCTACCGATTCTAAGAGAGGCCTGGCCTTTGCGATGGAGGCCATCTTATCCCCTGTCAGCATGAAGGCCGGAAGCATGACGTTTTCAAGGGCAGTAAAGTCCTTGAGGAGATAATGAAACTGGAACACGAAACCTACGGTACGAGCGCGGAATACCGACAGCCTGTCGTCGCTTGCACGCGCGATGTCCACCCCACCGACCCGCACTTCTCCAGAGCTGGGTTTGTCGAGCCCACCAAGTATAGACAAAAGGGTGCTCTTGCCGCAGCCACTTGGCCCCGTAATGGATGCACAGTCACCACGGCTCAGCCTCAGGTCTATGCCGCCCAGGATCTCAAGATCCTCGGCCTCGCTTCTAAACGTCTTGCGAAGAGCCTCGCATAGTATTACATCATCATTCATCGCGAAGAACCTCCGAAGGCAGAATCCTTGATACGCGGGAACTGGCCGCCCATGCCGCTGCAAGAGCCGAAAAGGCTCCGGCGGCAAATATAAAAAACGTCTCGGGGAAGGACAGTCGTACAGGAACGTCGCCTATATAGAATAAGTCTGGAGAGAAGAACTGGAAACCAGAGCCGGATCGGCCAAGTACGGTATACATGAAGGCGACGACAGTCTCTATGCCGGAAAACACGGCGTTGACATTCATGGCGACCAGGAGTCCCAGGAACAGACCCAGGCTTGCTCCACCCAGACCGGTAATCATGCCATCGAGCATGAATATGCCACGTATGTCTTTTGAGCCCGAGCCAAGAGCCTTCATGGTGGCTATGTCCTCGACCCGACCATAGACGGCCTTACGCATGGAATGAAATATATTGACGCCTACGACTAGAAAAATAAGACCTACGAGCATCATCATCACAGATTTTTCCATCCGCAGAGCGCCGAAGAAGGCTCTGTTGTATTCTCGCCAACTCTGGGCCCCGACAATGCCTGCTCGAGACAGAGACGCCAAGGCTCTGGCATCGTCGTAACGATCATGGAGGCGTATGCCAAGGATGGGGGTCTCTCCGGATGCCAGCTCGTATGACGATGATTCATTGAGGAAGGCCAGAGCCGCGTCATAGTCATAGTAGCCGCTGTGATAGATGCCCGCTACGTGAATATCGACCATGCGTGTCTCTATGCCCAGTTCAATGTCGGCCGACACATGAAGCACAGAGACGGTATCACCAACCCTCAGATTGAGGCTGCGCGACAGTACCGAACCGATGAGAAGCCCACCAGTGCGTTCTCCGGAACGCAATTCTATCCTTGAGGCCATTGCCGGATCCACCATGAAGGCCTCGTCTGGAATGATCTTTATGCGCAACGCCGTCGCCTTGCCCTGAGCATTGCTCATCATCGTGCGAACATCGACGAATGGCATGATAGTCTCAGAATCGGGTAGAGCCTTGCGTATGGCATCGATGTCTGCGGAGTCCGATGGAATGCGCAGGTGATAGCTATCTAAGTCTAGCACGGCGTCTATGAAGCTAAGCTGGAAACCATTCATGACGCCTATGACGCAAAGCAAGGCCGCGACGCCAACGGCTATGCCCGCCGTAGAAGGAGCAAGGGAAGGCCCTGTCTCTCCTCTGGAGCGGAGGAACCATCTGGAAGCCACGAAGCTGGTCCACGATGAACCCCGCATTAGAATCTCCTCGATCTGACGACCTGACCGTCCTTGAGTATCTCTTCAAGCACTCTTCGTCCATCCTCGTATCGAACACGCACAAAGGCGACACCCCGGCTATAGAGTTCTTCTGTATGGACGAGAGGCGATTCGTAGCTGACTATAGACTCGATGAGTCCATCAACGAATGTCTTTGTAATCTTTAGCATATCGTCTGAATCGTACTCATAGGTACTGCTCCGCACTTGACCATTGGCAATTGTCTCTACACGCTTTAATCGTCCTTTAAAATCATAGTCTCTCTTGACGAGCGATTGCACGATTCCGTTGATCTCTATGCTAAGGCTCGTTACGAGCCCCGCTGCTACACCCTCAGCGGCATAGCTAGTTGTGTTCTTGGTACCATCATCTTTCTCTACTATGCTTTGTATCAGTGTTCCATCCTGCCATTCGCGGCTCTCTTGACTCTTGAGCACAGCGTCTACATAGACAGAGACGCGTACGAGCCTGCCGGCCTGGTCATAGCTTCTAAGCTCCAATCCATCCTTGCCTTCTCGCCAGAAGGATTGCCCGCCCATTGGAGATGAACTGTAGCCAAAGGAGAGGTCTCTTGAGTCTCTTACAGAAGCCAGGCGTCCGCCGGGTGCATATACATACACCATGCTTGACGATTCTTCACCCGTACGGCTCGTCGTCTTGGACTGCAGCCTGCCAGATGCATACTGGTATGTTGTCTCCTCGATGTTTCCTTCGTCAAAAAATTGGCGTTCCAGTCTCAACCGTCCCTCGTCGTCGTACAGCCGTTCCTCTGTAAGCACGGAGCCCTCGCTGTAGGCTTCCCGTGACAGCAGGCCACCCGACAGGTAGGATCTATGCCATGTCTTGAGAATGGCTCCATCATGGTAGAGCTCCGCCCGTTCGGTGTTTTCGTTTTTCGATACGAGGAGCGCATACTCGGCTCCAAGGGGCCCTGCTATCCTTTCAAGGGACATGCCCGATGCATCGGAGGCATACCATAGCCGGCTCTCCAGTATTGAACCATCCTGGGCAGAGAGCCCCCTGATGCCGATGGCAAGAAACGATGCCAGGCAGAGGTATGTGACTAAGGTCGAAGCCTTCTGCTTCAAGATTCGAGTCCCAGGAATTCATCAAGGTACTGCTCTGGATCGAAGGGCCGTATGTCTTCATAGCGTTCACCGTCGCAGATGAAGGCCGTGGGAATGCCTAGTTGTCTGGCTATTGCTATGGCCACGCCTCCCTTGGCGCTTGAATCGTATTTTGTAAGAACGATGCCATCTATAGTAACGGCTTCGGAGAAGGTCTCGGCCTGCCTGAGCGCATTCTGGCCCGTAGTCGCGTCGACCACAAGGAGACGTACATAGCAATCAGGATCCGCCTTGGCGGCGACTATCTTGTCCATCTTCTCGAGTTCTTTTATGAGATTCTGCTTTGTATGCATTCTACCAGCGGTATCTGCTATTATAAGGTCCGATCCATCCTTTATACCTGCTTCTATGGCGTCGTAGAGAACGGCTCCAGAGTCCGAACCTCGATCCTGAGAAACAACCCGTATGCCGAGCCTGTCTCCATGAGCCTTTAACTGCTCTATGGCAGCCGCCCTGAAGGTATCCCCTGCGGCGAGTATGGCCTTGCCGGCATCTCCCCTGTCCAGCCAGTAGCTAGCCAGCTTGGCGGCAGTAGTTGTCTTGCCTACACCGTTTACACCGAGGAGCATCACCACGTTCAATGCTCCTGAAGAAGGCTGTATTGAGACCGCTCGTAAATAGCCAGAAAGCAGCTTCTTGAGTTCAAGACGGGCTTGATACCCTGTCTTGACGCCGGCCTTGGCGCATGCAGCCTTGAGTTCTATAACGACAGAGTCTGCCAGGGTGCCGCCCAAGTCTCCTTCTACAAGGAGATCGGCCAGATCATCCCAGTCTTCGTCTCCGATTGCAGCCATACCGAGCAGCTTTCGTACTCGTTCACCGAACCTCATCATGTCTCCTTTAGTAGATGCTTACCGTGCTGAATCTATATATGCACGGAGCTTAAATAGAGCATTAATAGCCGTTCCAGCCGTAACGGCGGCAGAGGCCCAGAAAATTGTCTGTGATGTATAGAATTTTGTCTCTAGCATCGTCGCTGTAGCCACATCGAATGTGCCAAACGCAACGCTTGAAGCAAGGGATTCAAGCAACGATAGGTAGGTCTGAAAGAGTCCCCCTGCAATGACTGGTACGGGCAAGGATGCCACAAACCAACCGAGAGAACGGTAGAAGGCTCCTTTCCGTTCATCGAATCTATCGTTGAAGACTAGACCATCGGATGGAAGCAGCTCTATCAGTCTATCATCGATAGTCGACTCTGGCCGAAGCACTAGCTGTGTATCATCGAAGCCTGGCATAGAAACCCTGGCTACCCTGGGAAAGGCCGCGCCCGCTACATCGAGGGGGGTATATCCTGCCTGAAAACCATCGAGATGAATCGACGCACCTGTAGGTTGGCTCGTAAGCATTAGATTACGTGCAGGCATTTCTTCTAGCGTAATATCTATCAAAAGGTCTTTCCCGAGGTCAGCCTGGAACATCATGAAAGACGGAGAAAAACCATGTGCCACGGCAGATGCCTTGTGTTGGCCCGACGAGTAGTACAGTACAGACGATTCTGTAAAAGGCACTTCATCTATGAGGAGTTCGGCATCCGGTGGGCTAATCCTAAAAACAATGCGGGCATAGTTTGTCCCCATGATGGCCTTCGCTGCGGGTCGAATAAAGGCCTGCAAGGCCTCGTCGAGGCCATCCTTTGAGGCAAAGTTTTCTGTAGACCATACGGTTCTGTCGAGTGAGGCAACATAGAGGGATAGCTCAACAGCGATATAGTCTCCTATGCCTCGCATGCTACCATACACAAGCATGTCGAGTTTCTTCTCAAAGCAGAGGGAAGCAGGGTCTAGGGTGGGAGGCAGGAGAATATCATTCTTGTGCTCTGACCAAGGAATGATGGCAAGAGCCAATCCATAGTCTGGGATGCTCTGGGTGATTGTTTTCTGCAGGTTTTCAAGCGCCGTCTCGGCCTTGCGTATTGAAGACTCGGCGCTCAGTATATCGGCTGCACGCTTGCTGGGGTCACGAACGGACAAGGCTGTGATATCACGTTTAGAACGAGCCGATGAAACTGCCTTCCTGGCGGCTTCTAGCCTTGTTTCATCAGTCTTCTTGGCAATAGCCACGAGTTCTTCCTCGTCAGGATAGCGTAGTTTTACAAAGTCCAGTGAATCCATCAGCTGTCTTGGCACGAGTACCGCCGCATTAAGCAGTTCTGTAGCTGATTCTTCTACAGAAAGTTCACAGAAGCCAATGGTCAATGACTGTGCCTGACAGGGAACCTGCGACAAGCTTATTAAGGCGAGCACCATGAAGACAGACGTCGTGCCTAGAGGGCGGGCTAGCCTTCCCATCGTATCAATCCAGATCGTCGTCGTCGTCGACTTGGACCGTTCCGCCCTTCCACAGAAAGTGTAGATAGGAATCGATGAACTGGTCGATGTCGCCATCCATCACTGCCTGGATATTGCCGACAGAGAATTTAGTCCTATGATCCTTTACCATGGTGTATGGCTGGAACACATAGGATCGTATCTGAGAACCCCAGGCAATGTCCTTCTTGTCACCCTGGTATTTCTCGTTCTCCTTGTCCTGCTCTATACGGTAACGCTCGTAGAGCCTGCTCTTTAGGACAGACATCGCCACATCTTTGTTCTTGTGCTGGCTTCTCTCGTTCTGGCAGGTGACGACTATGCCCGTAGCCAGGTGGGTGATGCGTACGGCGCTGTCTGTCTTGTTTACCTTCTGGCCACCGGCGCCACCGGCTCGGTAGGTATCAATCCGTATCTCGTCAGGTTTGACGCTTACGTCTATGGTGTCGTCTATGACTGGCAGGATGAGAACGCTGGCGAAGCTGGTGTGACGACGGGCGTTAGAGTCAAAGGGGCTTATGCGTACAAGCCGATGCACGCCAGATTCTCCGCGGAGGTACCCATAGACATAGGCTCCGTCCACTTCTAAGGTCACGCTTTTGATGCCTCCCTCGGCCTCCAGCATGTCGACGACCTCATAGGTAAAATTGTTGCGCTCACACCACCTCGTATACATGCGAAGAAGCATGCCAGCCCAGTCACAGGCTTCGGTACCACCGGAGCCTGCATGTATTGTTATGAAGGCTCCAGCCTTGTCAACCTCCCCTGTCATCAATTCCAGGGTTATGGCCTTGTCAAAATCTCCCCGTATCGTCTCGAGTGACAAGGCAATTTCCTGCTCAAAGGATACCTCGTTTTCTTCCACAGCCATCGAGTAAATCTCATCCAAGGCAATGACGGCACGGTGTATGTCCGTCCATGTCTCAAGACGATGACGCAGTACCTTCATCTCTCCCATGATACGCTCCGAACGCTTCTGGTCATTCCAGAAACCTGGTTCGGACGATTGGGCTTCCTTGTTCTCTATGCTCTTGCGTATGGCAGTGTCGTCAAAGACGCCCCCATATTTCAAGGACTTCGTGTTTGAGTTGGGCTATAGGTGCGGAATATTCTTCTAACATAGCATCTCTCCTCGGGGAATCCAGACTGTGTCTTACTGGCTTGGTGCCTTGACTATTACACGCTTCCAACGATTCTCCTTGAGTATCGATATGGCGAGCCGCCCTTCTACCGGATACTGGTAAATACGGACGGTGTCATAGTAATCCGTTACCTTGTCGATATCGCGCTTTAGTGCGGCGACCTGCTTCTCGCTGGCACGTATGCTCTCAAAGCAGGCACGCTGAACCTTCTCGAAACCATACTGAGGCAAAAGGCCATAGACGGCGGCTCTGGAATCTTCTCCGCCGAGGTCACAAACGACTGACACATACATGCCGTATCGTATACGATGCAAAGTCCTGTGTCAAACGACGAGACTGGAGGATACTGCTCGTCTATGACTCCACATACCCTTGCGTTTCTAGCGCTTTTAATGCATTATTCGCATACGACCACGGAATTGCACGTATCATAAGGAAACTATCTTGATCAATGTCAGCGACCTCAAACTGGGCTTCGGCGAGCGCATCCTCTTTAAGGATGTCAATCTTAAATTTGTTCCAGGCAACTGCTACGGCATAATAGGTGCCAATGGTTCTGGAAAGACCACCTTTTTAAAGGTGCTTTCAGGAGAGATAGAGCCTGATGCCGGCCAGATATCCTACCCTCCCAAATTGCGTATGGCAGTGCTTAAACAGGATCACTTCGAGTTTGACGATGAGCGCCTCTTGGATGTCGTCATACGAGGTTACGAAAAGCTTTACGCAACCATGAAGGAACGAGAGGCCATCTACGCAAAGGAAGACTTCAGCGAGGCAGACGGCATACGTGCCAGCGAACTCGAGGGAGAATTTGCAGAGATAGGAGGCTGGGAAGCCGAGGCAGAGGCATCTATAATGCTGTCAGGCCTGGGCGTTCCGGAGACAGAGCATGAGCGCCCCATGCGCGAGGTAACAGAGAGCCTCAAGGTTCGCGCCCTCCTGGCCCAGGCCCTGTTCGGCAACCCCGACATTCTCCTCCTCGATGAACCGACCAACGGTCTGGACCTGGATAGCATATCCTGGCTTGAAGACTTCCTCATGGATTTCCAGAACATAGTAATAGTCGTGTCACACGATAGGCACTTCCTCAACGCCGTGTGCACACAGATATGTGACATAGACTTTGGCCTCATACGCCAATACCCTGGCAACTACGACTTCTGGTACAAGGTCTCCAGGATGCTCCAGTCACAGATGAAGGACGAGAAGAAGCGACGAGAAGACAAGATAAAAGATCTTAAGGAATTTATACAGCGATTCGCCTCTAACGCATCAAAGAGCCGTCAGGCTACCAGCAGGCGCAAGGTCCTTGATAAACTTGAAGTAGAAGATCTTCAGGCTACAAGCAGGAGGTTCCCCTGGGTGGGCTTCAAGCCAGAGCGCGACCCGGGCAACAACATCGTCAGCCTACGCGGACTTTCAACGGTAGAAGATGGCAAACCAGTGTTGACAGACCTCGATCTCATAGTCAACAAGGGCGACAAGATAGCCTTTGTGGGTCGAGATCATATAGCCAAGACCTCTCTTTTCAAGGTCCTCTCGGGCGAGACAAAGGATTACTCAGGCGACTGCGACTGGGGTCAGACGATGAGCACATCGTACTTTCCCAAGGAGAACAGTGCACTTTTTGACTCTGACGACTCGATAGTCGATTGGCTAAAACGTTATACCTCAAGCGACGATGAGACATACATACGCTCATTCCTTGGACGCATGCTCTTCTCTGGCGACGAGGCATTGAAACCCGTTCGCGTGCTTTCTGGCGGCGAGAAGGTCAGGTGTCTCCTCGCAAGGATGATGCTTCAGGCTGCCAACTGCCTCATCCTCGACGAGCCGACCAACCACCTTGACCTCGAGTCAATCACCGCCCTCAACAACGGCCTCATGGAATTCCCCGGCATCGTACTCTTTACAAGCCATGACCATGAGTTTGTCACATCGATAGCCAACCGTATCGTCGAATTCTGCCCCAGCGGAATAATAGATAGGATGATGAGCTTCGATGAGTACCTGAAGGACGAGCAGGTCAAGGCCCTGCGAGACCAGTACTACCACGGGCACGTGGTGGCGGAGATCTAGGCAAAAAGCCGCAAAAGTGGACGAGTACGCCGCTTTTGCGGCCCGTAGATCAAGCGGACTCGCTTCGCTCGCCGCTTATCTGCGGGGTTGGAAAGAGGGATTGTTAGGGG
>JAVEXO010000002.1:39373-115513 GCA_034003955.1 Spirochaetia bacterium
GCTTCGCTCGCCGCTTAGTTTGAGGATTCCTGAGAGGATGCGACTCAGCAGCAGACGCCGAAACGTTCTATGGCGAACATGGTGTCCTCGTCCGCACGCAGGGCGACCACCTTTACCAGGTGCGTCTTTTCTTCGAACTCCATCTGTTTTAGAAGCTTGCGCACCGTCTTATCCTTTGACATCCGGGCCAATTCCCCGTAGAGCAGGATGGAATTACGCTCGGCACGGATCGCTATCTTATAGACATCTTCCATGCTCTCGGGGCTCTCAGGGCTTTTCAGCGCCGTTTCGAAGAGCCCTCCACGGACAATCGCGTCCAGGTAATCGCTTACATCGGCGCTCACCAGAAGTTCGTCAATCCCTTTGCGGGCGGCCTTCTCCTTGAGCTTGCGGAACGTCAGTGCGTGTTTTTCTTCCTCTTTGGCCAATCCTTCCAGGAAGGCTTTCCCTGAACCCTTTGCGAGGTTCTTTGCCGCATCTGCATAGAAGACCGCTCCTTCCTCCTCGGTACGAATGGCGAAATCAAAGACGCTCAATTCAGTAGCTGGCATATCGTGCCTCCTTACGTGAAATCAAACATTTGCCACCGAATATCAAGGCTTTTGCGGTTTCATTGACTAAAATCAAATATCAAACCGTATTCCTGTACTTTTCGCAACAACCTCGTCTGCTCCTATTCAGACATCTGGTAAAACCAAGATTTTTAAAGTATAAAATCGTCCTATCGGGGTGTCAAGATTTGGGTTGACGAATGATTTTTTCCGGCGTTTTCTCCGTCATATTCTCAGACACAAGAGCTGCTTCTTTGACGGTATGTAGGATCATTTGGAGCATAAACTCGATGAAGATGGGTCATGTCAAATGATACAACGTTGATTCTTTATTTTTAAAACCAAGATTCTCTACCAGTTTTATTGCACGTGTATTTTCGTCTTCTATATCTGCAATAATTGTTTTTATTCTTAATTCAATTTTTAAATATTCTATTAATCGTATTAAGCTTTTTTTCATTATTCCTTTACCCCAATGGTTCCTATTCAATAGAAATCCAATTTCACATTGATTATAATCAATATCAATAGAATGAAAATCACAGGTGCCGATTGCTTTATTATCATAGGCTATTTTCAGTTCACAGTATTCTTTTGAATCATAGCCTCGTCTTACACTTTCAAAGAAAAACTTCATATAGGACATATCAGGGAACACTTCTTCTTCAGTGAATTTAAGGACTTCCTCATCTGAATATACTTTAAATAATTCATCCAGATCACTTTGCAGTATCTCATTAATACTTAATTTTTCATCAACTTTTAAATCTGGAACCTGCCATATCATAAAAGTTCCTGTATATGCCCTTTTTTTTTGGTTTTTCTTGGCATCTTACCCAGCCCTCTTTATCAGTCTGATATAGAACTCCACACCCTTGGCCAGTGAGGCTATCGGTATTGCCTCGTTTATGGCATGCATGCTGGCACGCTCGGCCTTGGAGAGGGTAAAGGGCGAGAAGCGGTAGACTGTGGACGATATCTCTGCGTAGTGGCGGGCATCGGTTCCGCCGAGTACCACGTACGGTGCGACTATGGCCTCTGGATAGACATCCCTGATGGTCGCAGACAAGGCATCGAAGCGAACGCCGCGAAGATCCGATACTGGAGAGGGTTCTCCAGGGACGATGACCCTGAGTTCCACCAGGGGATCATTGATGATACGTCTCAGATGCTCCACCGCTGTCTCAATGTTTTCGTCTATAGATATACGCACATTGAGCACTGCCTTGGCCTTGGCGGGCAGCACGTTGGCGGCAGGGGAGCCTTCGAGCATGGTAACGACAGAGGTGGTTCGGCAGATGGCGTTAAGCTCGCCTCCGGAGGATGCGAATATTGCCCTGAGGAGAGGCTCGAATAGCCAGAGATTGGAAAACACGAGCCTGAGGCCAAAACTTGCATGGGGTCCGAGGCGTTTGAACATCTCGAGGCTCGCAGCCGGGAATTTTGCCTTGAAGGGTTTTGCTTCCAGGCGCATGATGGCCCTGGCGAGTCGCCACGACGCCCCCTTCTTAGGGGGTGTTGACGAGTGGCCGCCGGCGCTGGTTACCGATAGTTCTATGTCGCTGACACCCTTTTCTGCCACACCTACCATGGCGAGAGGCTTGCTTATGCCGGGGAATATGCCCTCCACAACGGCACCGCCTTCGTCGAACACCAGGCCTGGCTTGACGCCTTTCTCCAATAAATGCTTAACGATGGCTGGCGTGCCGCCACCGCTTGTCTCTTCGTTGTGACCAAAGGAGAGGTAGACGTCATGCTCGGGGATAAACCCCTGCTTGACCAGCGACTCGATCGCTTCCAATGCGCAGACGAGTGTACACTTGGTGTCTATGGTGCCTCTACCCCAGACCTTGCCGTCGTAGATGTCGCCTGAGAAGGCAGGGCGAGTCCAGCCGGCATCGTCGGCAGGCACCACGTCGTAATGGGACATGAGCACGAGGCTATCGCCCTGAGTCTTGCCTTTCCAGCGATAGAGCATGGCATGGCCGTCTATGAGGCTTAGTTCCATGACACGATGAGACTCAGGGTACAGTTCGGGCAGAAGCGTTCTGAAGGCCTTGAACTCAGCGGGGTCCCAGCCTGAGTCGTCGCGACTCGATACAGTCTTCTTGCGAACCAGGGCTGACAGCTTGGCGGCCACTGCGTTTTCATCCACCACTATGCGCTCTGGCGTTTTCCTGTCCTCTGCCGCCCTCGCCTTGGAGACTATGGCCCTGACTACGACTATGGCAATTGCAATAACAATGACGCCCAACAGTATAATCGTGCTCATAGCATGTTCTTTTTATACATGATTCTGGCTACCGCGATTGAGACGAGGGCTCCGGCAGGAATCAGGATGCCAACAGGGGCACTCGGTATGCCTATGAAGAGGCTTATCATCAGAACCAGTGGAGCCACGGATATTTTCCAGTTCTTTGATATAAACACGACACCCAAGGCACCAAAGAGGGCTGGTAGAAGATTGGCAAAGGCCGGCTTCAGGGCGGGTGACTCGAGGATTGGCAGGAGGTAGGCCATGAGAAGCACGCCACTTACTAAGATGAGATTTGTAATGAGTGACGATGCACCTATGGCAAGCGTCGAAACTATCTCACCTTCCTTAGTCGAAGGCTCGACTCCCGCCTGCTCCATCGCTGACAATGCCGCTGGAACCTTTAGATTGCTCAGATTACCTGTGACGAAGCCTAAATAGGTACCACCAGAACCGAGCATGGGGGTAAAGGTGAGCACCTCGACTATGGCTATGGGCCAGAACACTATTATCGTCGGTATGAGGCCTGCTAAAAGTTTGCCAAATGGTGGCCACACGCCAAAGTAGAGTGATATGGCCAGGGGCACGCCTTGCGTTATCAGTATGGCCGCGATCATCCATATTCGACCATTTCTATGTATCGTCTCGTCGTAGCTGGCTACGTGGGTCTCTGTACGATTCATCACAGGCCTCCATTGCGCGCGAGCGTGTAGAGTGCGGCTACGGTCATGCCAGAAATCATACTCACAGGCATGGCAAAATTCTCAAGCTTTACAAGCCCAGCTTTCTTGATGAGAAGACCAAAGATAGCCATGACGAAGGCAGATGAGAGGAGAGTCAGGATGGACACAAATCCTCCCCCAAGGGCGCTACCCAGGAAGGCCGATATCAGTCCCATGAACATGGCGCTTATAAGGAGGCCCGCCCACTTCGTATCCTTGAGTTGTGCCTTATGAATCCCGGACTGTATGCTCTTGGCGAAAAAGGTGACGAGTATCATGGAGAATACCGAGCCGATAGACATGGCCCAGGCAATGGCCGAGAATACCGTGGGGTCGCTAATTGAGTTCTTTATTGACGTTCCAAAGGCCTGGGCTGCTGTTTCCGCTGCAGGTAGCTCGTAGGTAATGGCTCCAACGACGCTGAGCCGAATCCAGGGCAAAGGCAGGCCTAAGGCACCGGCAAGCGTCAGTACGGCCAGCAAAATTGCTATCGACGGTACGATTGAGAAGATGCTGGAACCCACAAGCACCTTCTTCATGGTCACCGTGGTCAGGCCGAGGCGCTTGCCTTCCTTCCAGGCTCTTAGTATAAAAACCAGACTCTGTACCGTCACAAAAAGAGCGACGAATGCTCCTAACATGAACAAGAACGCGCTATTACGAATATCGCCCATGCCTAACGCTCCTTCTCATCAATCTTCATCAAAGACTATAGACGCTCAATTAGAACCCTGCCTTATACGGCTGTCAATGTCAAACAGGGTTCTATGCGTCTATCTCTAGTTTCCTTACGGTTTAGGAAGAGCCAGGAGCCAGGTGATAATAGTGTCCAAGGCCTCGGGAGAAAACCTGGGTGTTAGCCTGGAGTATTCTTCTGGCAATCCGGTGTCAGCCGCCTGGAAGAGATGGTTGAGTCCTTCTAGCAATTCTGCCTGAAATGGAACCTCTGCCTTTGAAGCCGCGTCTTTGAGTGCCAATAGATTCTTATCCGCCCTCACCTGCAGGTCCTTACTGCCGTTGAGTGCCAGGATCGGGCTCTTGACCTTACCAACTACCGTTGCAGGATCTGTCTTTAGAAAAGCCATGAACCACGGGTCCGACAGGGCAGCGATCTGTGCATCAAGCTGGTTTTCAGGCACACCGGCCTTGGAGAGCGTCGTACGTATGGCATCCGATGGTAAGGCACCCGGCGTCAGAACCATGTCGTAGATGCTCTTGTTAACGGCAGCCGCGGCGGCAATGTCTGAGGGACTAGCGCCCATTGCCGCTAAGATATCGGCTGACTGATCCAGTAATATCTCGTAACCGGAGACGCCTGGAGCCGCCAGCAGTACCAGTGCGTATACGCCACCAAGTGCATTCTCGGCGGCTGGCGCGATATATCCGCCTTCGCTGTGACCGCATAGACCGACGCGTTTAGGGTCAATGTGTGGGTCGGCTAGGGCAAAACGGTAGGCCCCCAGGGCATCACGGACAAAATCGGCCGATGTGGCACCGGCAAACACTCCGCCTGACTCTCCGACCCCCCTGTCATCGTAGCGCAGGCTGGCCCAACCTTTTGCGGCTAAAGCCTCCGCTATGTCCCTAAATGGACGTATTCCATATATGCTCTCGTCGCGATCCTGAGGCCCTGAGCCGCTTATCAGTATCAGGCAAGGAAACGGACCCTGTCCTTCGGGCAGCCGTAGCGTGCCGGCCAGCTCGACTCCTATCTGGTCGCTTTTGAATGTCACAGCCAGGCCTTCGTAGCCAGATTTAAGACCTTCAGACTCGTTGGCTCCATTCAGGCTTGCTACATCGACCCGTTCCAGGCTCAGAGGGAACGACCTCCCACCCTGCTTCCATGTGGCGTCTAAGGTATCAGACTCTCCTAAACGAGCCTCCATGGATGCTCCAAAGGATGCAAACTCGACGACGAGCAGGCCCCGCTCATAGCTCAGTGAGCTTGCCTTGAAATCCTTAAGGTTCTGGGCAGGTACATCGAGGTAGGCATCGAGTGGAGTCACCTTCAGGCTCATATCTAGATCCTGGACTCCGGCTGACAGCCTCCCCTTCCATATGCCAACAAACTCCTCCTGCAAGGCCATTTTGTTACTCTGTGTTGTTTCTATAGGAATTTTTTGTCTATCTGCATGTGCTGGCTTATTGCCTGCGCATCCTGCGGATAGTGCTATGAGCAGCACTATAGTCAGGCTCGTGAAGCTACTGTTGTTTTTCATATGATCCATCTCCTTCTATGTTCACTGATGGTACTGTCCAGGTGATGATTCGTAAATATTTGTTTATTGTATACCAATAATCAGTAACCATACAAATACCTTTGACATAACTGATATATCAAATTAACATCAGCTATGCATGGTAATAATGATCTGGCGGAAGTTTTGTCTTCTACGCTAAGAGAACGTGTCTATGAATATCTTAAACAGCGATTGAATAACGGTGATCTTAAACCTGGCGCCTTCCTAGATCTGCATGCCATTGGTAAGGAATTAGGTTATTCACGAACCCCCCTGAGGGATGCCTTGCTGCGGCTTGAGGCAGAGGGCTTTGTAACCATTCACGCACGGCGTGGCGTGCTCATCAATACGCTAGAAATACAGACAATACGAAATTCATACCAGATTGTAGGTTCGCTGGAGGCAGCGGCTATTCTGGAAGCCTCTACTACTTTTACAGAAGACTATGCCAGGCATATGTTGGAACTCAACGACGACATGGCCGACTTTCTTTCAAAAGAAAACTTCGATGCGTATTATCGCGCCAATCTAGCATTCCATGCTGTCTATGTTTCGTTGAGCAGAAACATAGAGCTTAAGCGAATCATACGTATCCATAAAGACAGGCTCTATGATTTTCCAAGGAAAGAAGGATATCTACGCCAGTGGGAAACAGAGAGTCTAAAGGAGCATGATACGCTTGCAAGACTCCTTTTAGCAAAGAATTACATGGAGGCTGCTGTATATACCAGGGATGTGCATTGGTCGTTTACAGTCCAGGAACGATTCATAATGTCATACTACTTTGCAAGGGAAGCAGCACTCGGGCCCGTCCATTAACATCGCTATGTATACTAGTAGATACAAATAGTTAGGCGCGGATTTTTAATTTCTAAAATATTTAACTTTTCTATACAAGCAGAGGTTAGGAGGCGGTGTTATGACAGAACGAATTGGCAGACTGAGGGCGCAAAGTGCCGATGCCAGACCACGCGTAGATCCAAGCCGCGCCATCATTGTTACAGAAAGCTACAAGTCTTTCCCCCCTAGCCTCCCCGCTCCACTCTGCAGGGCACAAACATTTATGGCATTATGCGAACAAAAGCCAATCTACCTTGGCGACGATGACCTCATAGTTGGGGAACGCGGTAGCGGACCAAAGCTGACATCAACCTTTCCTGAGCTTACCTGTCACAGCGTTGAAGACCTGGAGACGCTGCGCTCACGTCCCATGACAGGCTACGATGTTGATGACAGCACCATAGAGCTGTACCGGAATACCGTTATTCCCTACTGGAGGGGACGATGCATTCGTGATAGGGCATTCTCCTCGATGCCGCCACAATGGATGGCTCTGTATGAAGCCGGCGTCTTCACCGAGTTCATGGAACAACGCGCGGCAGGACACACGGCATTGGATGGCCTTTTATATAAAAAAGGCCTCTTTTCTAGGCGAGAGGACATAGCCGCCTCAATGACTCGACTCAAACCAGACGACCCTCGACTCGACGAAAAAGTAATTGAGCTCGAGGCCATGGATATTTCATGTCTTGCAGCCATACGCTTCTCGGAGCGTCATGCCGAGCTAGCCGAAGATATGGCACGCAACATGAACAAGCCAGAGCGCCGCTCTGAACTATTAGACATAGCAGCCGTATGCAGGCGGGTTCCAGCGCAGGCACCACAAACCTTTCACGAGGCTCTGCAAGCCTACTGGTTTGTGCATCTGGGAACGGTAACAGAACTCAATGGCTGGGATGCCATGAGCCCGGGTCACCTCGATCAGCACCTGGCGCCATTCTACAAACGTGATGTGGCATCGGGACGACTGACACGGGAGCGAGCCAAGGAGCTCCTTGCAGCCTTCTGGATAAAGGTCAATAACACACCGGCTCCACCCAAGGTAGGAGTGACGGCGGCTGAGTCTGGAACCTATAATGATTTTACAAACATCAATCTTGGCGGCCTCCTGCCCGATGGCCGAGACGGTTCGGGTGAAGTAAGTCTTCTTATACTCGAGGTCATGGATGAACTACGGCTACTCCAGCCCCAGGCTAATCTCCAGGTTTCATCATGCACACCCGACCGAATTCTTGAGGCAGCCTGCAAGGTAGTACGCCAGGGCATGGGTTACCCCTCCCTCTTCAATGCCGACGAGGTAACCCTGTCCCAGGTCTGTTCAGGCAAGAGCCTGCGAGACGCACGGGAAGGTGGTACGAGCGGCTGCATAGAGATAGGTTGCTTTGGCAAGGAAGCCTATCTCCTGCATGGCTATTTAAACGGCCCCAAGGCACTTGAACTTGCCTTGAACGACGGCATAGACGCAATGACAGGCAAGCGTGTCGGCCCGGCAAGCGGCAAGGCAGTATCATTTGAAACACTAGAAGATGTGCTCAGTGCCTTGGAGACGCAACTGACATACGCCGTAGACTGGAAGGTTCGCGTCGACGGAGAACTAGACGAGCTGTATGGCGCAAACACCCCTGCCCCCTTCCTCTCCCTGTATATAGCCGACTGTGTGGATAGAGGACTCGACTACTATAGAGGCGGCGCTCGCTACAACACCGACTATATACAATGTGTCGGGCTGGGCACGCTTGCAGACTCCTTGTCCCTCATGCAGACCCATATTTTTGGTTCTGGCGCGGCCAGCATGCCTCAATTACTGGCAGCTCTGGGCTGCAACTGGAAGGGACACGAGCATTTGCGTGCTCTGGCCATGAACAAGACAGCCTTGTTTGGTAATGATGACGAAGGTGCGGACGCTCTGGCGAAACGCGTATTCGACACATTCATACGCATAGTAGAAGGAGATTCGACACCAAGGCTAGCGAGGCGAGGATCTCCGTACAAGGCCAACTTCCTGTCCACTACATGCCATGTCTACTTTGGCGGCAAGACGGGAGCCAGCCCAGACGGAAGACGTGCAGGCGAACCTTTGTCAGATGGCACGAGCCCCTCTCATGGAGCCGACAAGAACGGGCCTACGGCGGTCATGAACAGTCTTTCAAAACTAGACCAGGCCAGGACCGGTGGCACCCTCCTCAATCTTCGCTTCTCACCGAGCGCTCTTTCTGGAGAAAATGGGCCTAAGAAGCTAGCTACACTTATTAGAGGCTACTTCAAGCAGGGTGGCCATCATGTGCAATTCAATGTCGTGGATGAAAAAACCCTGCGTTCTGCCAAGGAGAGGCCCGATGAATACAGGAACCTGCTTGTACGCGTCGCCGGTTATTCAGACTACTTCGTCGATCTTGATGCTCGTCACCAGGACGAGATCATAGCAAGGACGGCTCACGGTAGCGCCTGAGCTGCAGGGCACCATCGAGGGCACTAAAGAGGCAAGGCGGCTACTATACGAGCCGCCTTATGCCAAGCCTCGGAGGCGGCTCGTAGACGCTCTGCCTTGGCTTCATCCTTTGCATGCTTCGCTAGCCTTGATAGCCTTGAGGCTATGCGTTTGGCCACGCGCTGACCCGAGTCTGGGCCGATAGAGATGAGCCCGTCAACGGAGACGAGCGGATATGGATTGGATAGCTGCATAGTGCTAGCCTTGGTCATCAGCACCGCCAGCAGCGCTCCAGTAGACCTCATTTTCTCTTCATATTCAGCACGGCTTGACTCGGAGTACTTCAGGAAAGCATGCTCACGAAGGAGGCGCGATAGACCGGCTAGCTCCGAGGCAATTTCCTTCCTTGTCATGTCTTGACGACAGTGGCTATGATCCTGGCGAAGCGCTTCTTGCCAGCACGCAAGACTATCTCGCCATCAGCATCGAGCCTATCGGCCCCTACACTGGCCTTCTCGTCCTGCCAGTTCGAGTCTCCTACAACGGCCCCGCCTTGCTGAACCAATCGCCTGGCCTCGCTCTTGCTTGGTGCAAGCCCTGCATCTACAAACAGGTCGAGTACCGGATAGCCCGAGTCGAAACGATCGCGAGAAAGCCTTATTGTTGGCATGGCTGTCCTGTCACCGCCACCACCGAAGGCTGCCTTTGCGCCTGACAGGGCCTTTTCAGCCTCTGCATTGCCATGGATTATGGCCGTCACCTCGAAGGCTAGCCTTTCCTTGGCATCGTTTATGTTGGCCCCGGACTCTACCAAGGCATGACACTCGGCTGCCTGCATGAAGGTAAACATGAGGAGAAATTTGAGCACGTCGCTGTCAGAGACATTGCGCCAGTACTGGAAGAAATCATAGGGACTGGTCATGGCCGGGTCGAGGAAGAGGGCACCCTTCTCTGTCTTGCCCATCTTCTTGCCATCAGAAGTCATTACCAAGGGGAATGTAAGACCAAAAGCCTCAACACCTTCTACTCGTCGTATAAGTTCCATCCCGGCGACTATATTGCCCCACTGGTCGTCTCCGCCTATCTGGAGCCTGCAACCGTGGCGCTTGAAAAGCTGGAGGAAGTCATAGCTCTGCAGGAGCTGGTAGTTGAATTCTATGAATGACAAGCCCGTCTCCAGACGTGTCTTGTATGCCTCGAAGGTGAGCATTCTGTTTACAGAGAAGTGGCTGCCTATGTCGCGAAGGAATTCTATGTAGTTTAGGTTTGCAAGCCAGTCTTTGTTGTTGGCAGAGAAACTAGTTGTATCGTCGAAACCTACAAACCTGTCTAGTTGTTTACGGAACAGCTCTGCGTTTGCGTCTATGGCCTCGTAGGATATCATCTTGCGCATATCACTCCTGCCTGAGGGGTCACCTATCCTGGCCGTGCCACCGCCAAGCAGTGCGATGCCGATGTTGCCGGCGTCCCGCATGTGTCTAAGGGCGAAGAATGGTACCATGTGGCCTATGTGGAGGGATGGACCGGTAGGATCGCAGCCTACATAGAAGGTAACGGGGCCAGAATCCATGAGGGCAGACAAGCCTTCTATGTCGGTGCATTGCTGGACGAAGCCGCGTTCCTTAAGGGTTTCCAAAGCTGGATTCATGCCATTCCTCCGTAGTCGATAGACACATGGTGATCTCTGGATTATATCGACCACAGGGAGGTATGGGCAAGGTACAGAGGACTATCCCCATAAACGAGCCTTGCCTAAATCCTTCAAGGCCATTAGCATCGATTCGTGGCACCACGGAAAAGCTATGGAGGCTGTATATGGCTACCAAGATTGAAAACCTGGCTCGTATACTCAAAGAGGCACGCGGCAAGGTGTTTATCCAGCCACATGATGTGCCTGATCCAGATGCCATAGCCTCCGCCTTCGGCCTTCGCTACCTTCTGTCACGATTTGGCATAGAAACAAGCGTAATCTACGAGAGGGACTACGAAAAAATAGACGCAAGGCGTATGGTTGAACTCCTTGATATAGAGTTATCACTGGCATCTGAAGTGGCATCCATAGGCACACAAGACTGGCTCGTCATAGTCGACGGCCAGAAGGGCAATGCCAATATAGTAGATCTTGGATGCACCGAGATAGCGGCCATAGACCATCACGCGCTCCGCACCGATGCATCCTATCGCTTCTCAGACATCAGGCCTCAGGTGGGATCATGCTCATCAATAATAGCCGAGTATTTCTTTGAGGCAGAGGAGGCTCCTCCCCGTCTCGTGGCTACGGCCCTCATGTATGGTCTGTTTGTAGATACCGACAACCTTACGAGGGGCATATCGGAGCTGGATGCCTTCATGTTCTACCGTTTGCGGCCATTCTCCGATCCTGATATCGTTCGTCGTCTGCGAGGCAGCCAGCTAACCGTACGAGACCTGGCCATGTACGCAGAAGCATTCCGCAATGTCGAGGTCTATGGGAGGCTTGGTTTCCTGCGGTTGATGGAAGCAGACGACTCCTTAGTCGGCGCGGCTAACGATATTCTACTGTCCCTGGACGAGGTGGATGTCGCCATAGCCTTTTCTGTACGGGCGCTTGGAGTCAAGATATCGGTCAGAAGCCTGGTAGGAGATATACGGGCAGACACACTTGCCAAGGCTCTGGTTCTAGGCTTGGGTTTCGGAGGCGGGCATGCCCACATGGCCGGAGGATTCATCCCCAGCGATGCCATAGATCCAGGCAAATCAATAGATACCCTCATAAAACACAGGGCGATTTCTTGTCTTGAGGGTTTGGGGTATTGATGGCTAGTCCTGGAATTATCATGCCGCTTTTACTGGGAATATCCTGGCTGTAGTTGCGTTGTCTTGCCTAATGCATCGATGCTCTCAAGAGCGTGGCACGGCCTAAAAGCCCTGCCCTGAACAGCTTGCAACAGTTGCGGCCACTAGACTTTGCCGCATAGAGTGCCTTGTCCGCATTATCTATAATCTGTTTGGCGTCTACGCGCGCATCGAGCATGCATGAGCCTATACTGACCGTTATTGACAGCGATTGTCCGGCGTATTGGATGCTCATGCTTTCGATGCTTTGGCGTATGCGTTCGGCTAGCTCTATGGCAGAAGCCTCGTTGCAATCCACAGCAAGCACACAGAATTCCTCCCCCCCGAAGCGGGATACCGAATCGCCAATCCTCGTCGCCTGTTTAAGCGCTTCGGCAAGCGTCTCAAGAGCAACGTCTCCCGCCATGTGACCATGGAGGTCGTTGAACCACTTGAAATGATCGACATCGAGCATAAACACACAGGCCTGTGTCCCCTGGCGACCACTTCTAGCGAGTTCTTCATTAAGCCTACGGACGAAATAGTCGTGATTATACAGGCCAGTCTTTGGGTCGGTAATGGAACTCTGATGGTGGAAGCTGTTCTGGATGCCTACCGATAAGAACCGGCTTAATCTATCAAGATACATCCTCTCCAGCTCGGAATACTCGTTGCCTACCACCTTGCTGCCAAGGACCACAATGCCATAGAGGCCACTGATTCCTCTCATTGGAAAGACAATTTCAGGGGAGAAGCGGTCGAGCTCCTTATACTCCCCTGTTTCATTCTTTATCGTTTCAAACTGTGCGGTAAAAGGCTTTGACAGGAAGTGTTGCTTGATGCGTCTATAGCATTCTATCGGTATTGTTTCATCGCAAAGCCTCAGGTTCCTGTAGCAGTACTGGTTGAGCCTTGTGCCGCGGGGCGGCTCCATGACGAAGGCAAGGAATTCTGGAACGAAGCGTTCCAATATCTTGTCTATTACAAAATCGAGCATCATGCTCACATCTGGTAATGCGACCAAGGCGGCGGCGTCGCTTATAAGCCTATCAAGTTCCTTGTTCTCTTTTCGAAGATTCTCAAGGTTTTCAAGCGCACCTAACTGGTTGAGTCTATTGTACTGTGAAAGTATGTCGGAGCCATGTTTGACCGCCAAGGCCGCTTCTTTATTCACGAATACATGATACTCCATTAAGGTTCATTTTGTCTGCCGTAAATTTTTAATTATATCAAGATGCTCCTATTGAACGAAAAACATTGACGGTATACTTCTAGTATCAATAACCTATAGATAAAACTATAAGGAGATATCATGGTTGAATCACTATACGATCAGAAGGCTATGCTAAACAATGGAGAAGAGATTGAACTGAGCCAGTACAAGGGAAAGGTTCTACTCATCGTTAATACAGCCAGCAAATGTGGGTTTACCCCCCATTATGAGGGTCTCGAGGCTCTGCACAAGAAATATGCAGAACAGGGGCTCGTCGTCTTAGGCTTTCCATGTGACCAGTTTGGACATCAGGAACCTGGTGATGATGAAGAAATTGCCACATTCTGCCAGCGTAATTTTGGTGTCACCTTTCCTCTCATGGCAAAGGTCAAGGTTAACGGCAAGGGAGCCGACCCGATATTCGTCATGCTGCGCAAGAAGGCTCGCGGTGCCATCAGCAATACAATCAAGTGGAATTTTACGAAATTCCTCGTATCGCGTGATGGTGAGCATATAAAACGTTATGCATCGACGGTAGAACCAGCCAGCCTCGAGAGCGATATACTAAAGGCTTTAGGATCATAAGAGAATTTAGCCCAAGGCTTGCTGCTCGAGAATAATAGACTCGATCAGCTGGGCCGAGCGGGCTATTATCTTGTCACAGACAGATGTACCTAATCCTTTTGCCTTGAGCTCTGAGCGTCCTTCGTCTGTGCTTATGTCTACACCGAGAAGGGATCGGCAATCACTGCTTCCGAATTCCTTCTCTATGGTAGCCACGAAGGCGTTGACCAGCTCGTAGCAACGTTCCTTGGCCTTCTGATCCGCTCCACATTCGTTGCCAAGGGTAGCGCCAATGGCCATGGCGCCTCCAGTAATGGCGCCGCATACAAGCTGGCGCCGGCCAAAGCCAGCTCCCAGACATGTACACAGGCTATGGGCCAGGCAAAAATCAAAACCGTTTGTATCAGCGAACGCACACAATACGCACTGGGCGCAGTTAGAACCGGCAGCGTGCAAGGCCAAGGCCTTCTCTTGTATGGTACTCATGAGAACCAGTATACAGGAAGATCACTCCCATTTGAAGAGAAAAGAACTCAAGAGCAGGAATACTACAGTCATACCGCCGAGAGCGAGTAGATTGGGCATGATTTGTAGGAGCCCGGCACCATCCACCATTATCTTCCTTGAACCTTCTATGAAATGAGTCAGTGGAAAGACCTTGGCAATTGACCTGAGTATTGGAGGGCTGCCTTCAAGCGAGAAGAATACGCCTGAAAGCGCGAGCATCGGGAAGGTAATAAGGTTGAGCACACCTCCAGCAAGTTCTTCGCTACGCATGCGTGAAGCAAAGACGAGCCCCAAGGCTATCATGCATAGAATGGCAAGCGTGGTAAGCAGGAGGAGATCAATGTAGCTACCCCTCATCATGAAGTGCAGGAACAAATTCGTTCCTATAAAGACGAATATCGATGTAAGGAGCACTATGACCAGGCGGCTGGCGGCCTGGGCTGCTATGAAGTCGATGGCGCGGACAGGAGTAGCCTTGAATCGTTTGAGTACTCCGTTCTTGCGATATCGTACAATGACGTAACCGACACCAAACAGGCTTGAAAACATCAAGTTCATCCCTATGACTCCAGGAACAAGCCAATCCACATAGCGTGTTTTTTGACCATTAACAACAAGTTCTCCGAATGGCTGGCTCGCGACTCCTTTGGATGGAGCCTGAACAGACTCCTGGGCTTGGAATAATTCCTTGACGAGCCGACCCTTGCTTGATTCTCCATTGACGGCGAAACGTCTCGAGTCTGTAAACACCACGAAGTCAATCTGATGGCGTTCAAGCCTTTCCAAGGCGGCCTCTTCGTTGTCATACGGTATTACCTGGATCTGTTCCATGTGCAGAATGCGTATTGTCGTATCGTCGGAACCTACGAGTCCAATCTTGAACAGCGTATCGTCACCTCCTGAGAAGGCGAAGGCTATACCCAGAACCAGGAATACAGGGAATAAAAGATTCCAGAAAAAAGTACCCCGGTCACGCACAAATTCCATGGTGCGCGCCTTCCACAGGGCGGCGAATTGCTTGATTCTCATAGCGTCATTCCTTCTCAGGTTCTAAGGGAATTGCCGGTAAGCTTGATGAACAAGTCTTCCAGGTTGGGTTTATGTATAGACAGGCCTTCCAAGCCCACCTTGGCGCTCAGTAGATCGCGGAGGCTCTTGTCAACCTTGTTTGTTTGAAGCTCGATGTAATCTTCATGTATGACCATACCATCGAAACCCTGGAGGGCATCGGAACAGCACCCATCGTATGGCAGCTTTATAAGGACGCCATCAAAATGCTTTTCAAGCAAGGCCTCGGGAGTGTCTATTGCCAGTATGGTACCCTTGTCCATTATGGCAATCCTGTCACACAGGAGCTGGGCTTCGTCCATGTAATGAGTCGTCAGTATGATGGTGGTATGTTCGGCCTTGACCTTGTTTATCAGATCCCAGAAGTTTCTCCTGGCTTGTGGATCGAGTCCAGTGGTAGGCTCATCCAGAAAAACAAGCTCAGGTTTTGGTATTATTGCGAGGGCTAAGAGCATTCTTTGCCTCTGTCCTCCCGACAACTTGCGGTTGTCGCGCTCCATGATGTCATGGAGCGAACAAAGGTCCACCACTTCTTCCAGGGTTCGTGGCTTCTCGTAGAATGAGGAGAACAATTCCAGGGTCTCACGAACCGTTATGAATTCTGGCAATGCCGTATTCTGAAACTGTATGCCAATCTTTGACTTGAAGTCCTTGCCCAACTCCTTGTCTCTAAACAGAACCCGCCCGGAACTCGGCGTCAATATGCCCTCGAGTATTTCGATGGTCGTCGTTTTCCCGGCCCCATTGGGACCGAGCAGGCCGAAACAAACGCCTTCTGGAATGGCAAAGGATACATCGTTGACGGCCAAGACCTGGCCATAGCGTTTTGAAAGCCCTTCAATTCTAAGTATGTCGCTCATGTATTGAATAATATCGCTAGATACAATAATTGGACAAGGAAATAGAGGCTAGACGACGACTAATCGTCGGCAGGAAGCTCTTCTGATATAGGTGCTCCCCAGCTGCGCAGGCGAGTCTCTATGAAATCGAGCACTGCCGTATGTTCAGCCTTGCCTCTGCCGCTTACCCTGATGGCTTGACCGAATTCCATCATCACCGGTCTGTCGCGCCTGACCGGGCCGAAACCCCTGAAAACAGGAGAATTGCCCCAATAATCTGTCTTTATGGCTACCGGTATGACAGGAACCCCTGCCCGCGACGCCAGCTTGATTCCAAGGCTATTGAAACCAGAACGCGAGAAGACATCTGTCCTCGTGCCTTGAGGAAAGATGATTATGGACCGGCCGTTGGCAATTCTCTCGGCACCTCCGAGCATGACAGAATCAAGATCCTTTCGTGGATCTGTACGGCTCACCGGTATTGGGTCTCGTGAACGCATTATGGGGCCCCAGACAACACCATGAAGTAGTTTTTCTTTGACGACATAGGTGCATGGGCGGATAGGGTTGATTAATCCTGGTAACAAGAGCGTCTCAAAGGTGCTCATATGGTTGGATACGAATACCGCGGGGCCTGTCAGGGCTCTTACATTATTGAGACCGGATATGTGAAATTTTGCACCACATCGTTCCAGGTTTTTCAGAATTTCCATGGAGCTCAGAGACCAGGCATCGTCATCATAAAGATTTTTTAAAGCCAGAGCCCTTGAACGGAACATGGTGCCAAAGAATTTTATATAGGGGCTCCACCTCGAGTGCAGGAGCACTGTTTCACTCATGAATGGCCCTATACCAGGAGCGGTTTCGTAGCTATCACCGTCTATATAGTGGTCCATGTCATTCCTCCAGGAAGAAAGTAAGCGGCACTACAATATGCCGGCTGCGAAATACCGTCAACATCGATTTTACTCTCACGGAACAATATAGATATACTAATAAGAGCAAGAAGCCAGTGCGTATAGTACTGAAAAGGAGAGTTTTTAATGATACAAGCCACATATAATGGAGAGATAATCGCAAGAAGCGACAAGACAATCCTCGTGGAAGGCAATCACTATTTTCCGGCGGACTCTGTTCACAAAGAATTCTTGATAGACAGTGACACGCATTCTACCTGCCCCTGGAAGGGAAAAGCATCTTACAAGAGTGTAAAGGTAGGGGATCAAGTGCTCGTCGATGCCTGCTGGTACTATCCTGATCCAAAGGAAGCGGCGGCTAACATCAAGGGATATCTTGCCTTCTGGAAGGGTGTTAAAGTTGTTTAAGACTATGATTTGTGAGGAACACGACAATATGAAGGAGAGAACAATGAAGAAAAGATGCAACATAGTATGTCTTGCAGCTACCGTATTGTTGGCCACCATAGCATTAGGTCTATCATCATGCACAAAGGCAGAGTCCAAGGGCCCAATCGTCGTGGCCTCAAAGATTGACACAGAAGGCGCCTTGCTTGGCACCATGATACGACTTGTTCTGGAAGACTCAGGATTCGCCGTCAACGACAAGGTCCAGCTCGGTGCTACAGGAGTCGTCAGGAAGGCACTCATAGCCGGAGAAATTGACCTGTATCCGGAATATACAGGCAACGCAGCATATTTCCATGATGAGGCGGATTCACCGTTGTGGAAGGATGCACAGGCTGGCTGGCAACGAGCCAAGGAGCTTGATGCTAAGAAAGGCCTCGTATGGCTGGCCTCGGCTCCGGCCAATAACACCTGGGCCATAGCCATACGTAAGGATCTGTCTGATTCAGCCAGACTCTATACCATGAGTGATCTTGGACGGTACATCGGCTCTGGAGGAACGTTTAAGCTGGCAGGCTCTGAGGAGTTTGTGACGAGCGCAGCTGCCCTGCCGGCATTCCAGGATGTCTACGGCTTCACGCTGCGCCAAGATCAGTTGCTTGTGCTTTCAGGAGGCAATACCGCAGCAACGGAGAAGGCCGCGGCCGACGGCACCGACGGTGTCAACGCAGCCATGGCTTACGGTACCGATGGACAATTATCGGCGTTTAAGCTTGTAGTGCTTGAAGATGACAGAGGCGTTCAACCGGTCTATGAACCGGCGCCCGTCATACGCAAGGAGGTACTGGAGCGCTATCCTGAAATAGAGGCTACGCTAGGAGCGGTATTCGCCCGACTGGATCTCGTAACACTACAAACACTAAACGCGGACATAGCTGTAAATGGCATCGGCGCGGAGACAGTAGCACAGAGCTGGCTCTTGTCACAGGGGCTACTTAAATAGCGGCCCTGAGAGCCGAGGGTACGCAGGAATCTGGGTCTGCGTACCCTCAGGCAGCCCTTGGCTTGCTTGGATTATCACTTTTCATCCCATGGTTCGATATACGGCCTAATCGTATAGCCAGAGGATCTCCCTTTTTTGTCTGGGATTCACATCTGTTGTTGGTACCGTCAATTGCTCTGTTGGTACTGCTCATGGCTGTTATAGTAATCAATAGATACAAGAGTCCTGCCAGGGTCCTGTTTAACATGGGTGCGTGGCTTGTCTGGTTTGTCTCAATGGCAGTCATGGCCTCGCTTCTGGCCGGAATACGGTCGGCAGCCGCAATGCTTCCAACCATGGGCATGTATGTACGGGTTTCACCAGCGGCTGGTTTCTGGCTAACAATCGCGGGTTCGGTTCTTGCCATACGTTGGTCAAAACATAGGATAGTCCCGACAAAACCCCTGCTGATGGCCGAATTGACTCTTGTATCCATCGGGCTATACCTGGCCTGGAAATTGGGTGCTTTGGAGCGTTTCTCTCCGTATCTGGAGCTACGAGTGCAGGGCAAACGATTCATAGCAGAACTCATGCGGCATCTGATACTCAGCATTTCAGCCTTCAGTTGTGCGCTGGTCATTGGTGTGCTTGGGGCAATACTCTTGTATAGAGGAAGACGCATAGGGACTGTGCTTGGCAGGGCAGCCGGTGTTGTGCAGAACATACCCAGCCTAGCCCTCTTTGGCTTGCTCCTTCCTGTCATGGCGCTTGTAGCCAACACATTCCCCTCTCTTCGTTCAATAGGAATTTCTGGCATAGGGTTTGCTCCAGCCTTTCTAGCCCTGGTTGCATACGCGCTCCTGCCTATAATGTTGGCGGGAGCCGCAGGACTCAGGATGGTGGATGCTGGTGCCAAGGATGCTGCTCGTGGCATGGGAATGAGCCCAGGACAAATTCTATTCAGGGTGGAATTACCCTTGGCCTTACCTGCCATAACGGCAGGTGCCAGGACGGCTCTGGTACAGACCATAGGTACGACGACGGTAGCCGCCTTGATTGGAGCCGGGGGCATGGGATACTTCGTATTCCAGGGTGTGGGCCAGGCGGCCATGGACATGGTCATCTTAGGCGTAGTGCCCATTGTGGCACTCTCTTTGTCGGCTGACAGACTGATGGGCACCCTTGAGCGACGACTTGCCGGAAAGAGGGGCGAAGAATGGCATTGATTGAATTCCGTGGCGTGTCAAAACACTATGGCTCGGCCCCAGCAGTACATGAACTCGATCTAGACATAGACAAAGGACGACTCGTAGCCTTGATTGGCCCCTCGGGTAGTGGAAAGACTACGACCTTAAGGATGATAAATCGCCTCGTAGAACCCGATTCAGGCACCATACGCTATGATGGAAGACTGCTCTCCTCCTACAAAACGGAGGATCTGCGTCGTGGCATGGGCTATGTCATTCAGAGTGTCGGGCTCTTCCCTCATCTCAATGTCATTGAAAACGTATGCACTGTTCCGCTCCTGCTCAAGACGGCTCGATCGCTTGCCGAGAGGCGGGCCGACGAACTACTCTCTCTGGTAGGTCTTGATCCAGCACTGTATCGCTACCGCTTTCCACGTGAGTTGTCGGGGGGTGAGGCTCAACGTGTTGGCGTGGCCAGAGCCCTTGCGGCCGACCCTCCGGTGCTGCTGATGGATGAACCATTTGGTGCCGTAGATCCACTGCAGCGAGGCAGGCTGCAGGATGAATTCCTTAGAATCCAACGCGAGATACAAAAGACAGTCATTCTTGTAACGCATGACCTAGATGAGGCTGTCAGGTTAGCCGATACAATCGTGCTGATGCGCGACGGCAGAATAGTGCAGCTTGCGTCACCTGCGAGCCTCTTGGCCGAGCCAGCAAATGAATTTGTAAAGGATTTCATAGGCGATGACCGTTCTCTTAAAAGGTTGGCTCGTGTGAGCGCAGGCTCTGTGGCTCGGATGGCCAATCGTATCGGCTTGGGAGTCAGGGCTCCAAAAGGAGAGGGTTCATGTGACGATCCATCTACATACTGGGTCGTAGATGGGCAGGGTATGCCTGTAGGGAAAGTCTCTCCCGGTGAAACAGGCAAACCATGGAGGACAGCGCATCCATTATTGACAGAGAACGCCAGCTTAAAGGATGCTCTGGCCGCCATGCTTGAATCTGGTATGACGGTGCTGGCTCTTGTTGATACGGGAGGACGCCTCAGCATGGAAATCAGTCTTGGAGATATAGCTGCTTCATCTGGAGAAGCCGTCATCGGCTCCGTTGGCTCCGTTGGCTCCGCAGGCTCCTCAGGAGGCAGCTTTTGAAACGCTTGAGCGGTCTAATACTAAGCCTTTTAGCCATGGTTTTCGTGACAAGCGAGCGGGCCATGAGCGGATTCTTGAGTCTTCTTTTCCCTGATGAGGCTCAGGCCCTCTATCCCCTGGCTACTCCCCTTCGCTTGTTTCTACAGCATGCGGGCCTCTCGGTAGGCGCAAGTCTGGCCTCAGCCTTGCTAGGGTTTTCAGCCGGTGTATATGCGTACTATAGAAAAGGAACGATGCGGACGCTGGTGCTGGAGCTTGGAGCACTCGTGCAGACCCTGCCGCCTGTAGCGCTTCTAGCCTTACTGGTTCCTCTTCTTGGTTTTGGCAACAAGCCAGTCTTCCTGGCACTGGCGCTTTACGGGGTGTTGCCTGTCATAAACGGCACCGTGGCGGGTCTGAGATCAGTGCCTCTTGACGCGATGGATGCCGCCAGGGGACTCGGCATGAAGAAGACACAAGCCTTCTTTCGTATAGAACTTCCTTTGGCTCTACCTTCCATTGCGGCAGGACTACGTACATCCGTTGTAATCAACGTGGGCACCGCCGCAATTGGGGCCACAATGGGTGCCGGAGGATTTGGGCGAGCCATTATGTCCGGGCTTGTTCAGTTTAAGACGAGCTATGTGGTACAGGGAGCCTTGGCTGCAGCCACCATGGCTCTGGCTCTCGACTGGATACTAGCTAGTATTGAGAAAAGTCTTTCCAGGGTAAGACCGGAAAGCTGAGCCGCTGTGCCGAATTGATTGCCGAAAAGGCATTCATGATCTATCATCGAATGGTCGCCTCCAATTCCAAGACAACGCGGGGACATGACAGAAGGGATCATTCACAATGGCTGTTAATCAACAGAAAAAGGTACTTGTGCTCAATAGTGGCAGCTCATCACTCAAGTACGAAGTATTTCTCATGCCAAACAAACAGAGCCTTGGCAAGGGATCGGTTGAACGTATCGGTGAACCCAAGGGTATCCTGACTCAGAGCTCTCCAAAGGGTTTGGTCAAGGCAGAGGAGGTCTTCGCCGACCATAAGCATGCAATGCTTCGAGTTGGCCAAACCCTCGTCGATCCATCAAAAGGAATACTCGACAATCTTTCCGATATCGAGGCCATAGGACATCGTGTCGTGCATGGAGGCGAACGGTTTGCCAGCTCTGTTGCCATAGATGCCGATGTCATCAAGGCACTGGAAGACAATATAGAACTTGCTCCCCTGCATAACCCAGCCAACCTGACGGGAATCAGGGAAGCCGAGAGCATGTGGCCAGGTGTGCCTCAGGTCGGCGTCTTTGATACGGCTTTTCATCAGACCATGTCACCTACCGCCTACCTCTATGCCCTGCCCCGAGAGTTGTACGAAAAACATCGTATTAGGCGTTATGGTTTTCATGGAACCAGTCATCGCTTTGTAGCAGCGAGGGCCCTTGAGCTCTTAGGACGAAAGGCCGAAAATACCAACCTCATAACCTGCCACCTCGGCAACGGGGCCTCGATAACAGCTATAGAAGGAGGCAGATCCATAGACACCTCCATGGGGTTCACCCCGCTTGAAGGTCTCATGATGGGTACGCGGAGTGGAGACTTCGACCCAGCCATCCTCTGCTATCTAGCCGAACGTGGACACACGCACCAAGAACTGAACACCATGATAAACAAGAAGAGCGGCCTTCTTGGCTTGTCAGGCATATCCAATGACCTGCGGGATCTTGAAACAGCCGCCGATAAGGGCGTAAAAAATGCCATCGAGGCTCTCGATGTCTACGCTCATCGCGTCCGTAAGTATGTAGGAGCATACATGGCCGAGCTTATGCGGGTGGATGCAATCGTTTTTACTGGTGGTGTTGGCCAGCATGGCGCTAGAATGCGTGAACGCATATGCCATCGTCTGGAAAACATAGGCATCATGATGGACTACAACGCCAATAAAGAAGGCGGTTCCAAGGAGGGGCTTGTGTCACACCCATTCTCCCCCACATCTATACTGGTTATTCCAACAAACGAAGAGCTCCAGATAGCCATGGACGCCTTCGATCTATTGTTCAAACCCAAGGCATAGACATTCATTGAAATTCAGCCAATTTTCATGTATTATGCCTGCATGAAAATTGGTATTGGTTTCGTAACAGGCAGAAAAGGCTTTAAACATCTCTTCAGAACCTACGTAAACAGCTGGAGCGAACATGGCTTCATAGAAGATAGAGACATGGCTATCAAGTTGTTCGTAGCCTATGATCTGTCATACTTTGGAACAAAGGCCAGTGACTACACGAGGGTCGATAGAGAGCTATCTGGCAAGCTCGACGGCTTGTCGTATTTTGGTACGACGCGTATAGCGGCTGAACGTCAGACACTCGTCAGAGAAGGTGTGCTCGACTCAGCAGAAACGATGCTCCTGTTTGGAGAAGGCTACGGCAAGAAGCGCAACGCCGTGGTCTGGTTTGCGTTACGAGCCGGCATGGACAGGCTTCTCTTCATAGATGACGATGAGTACCCCATTGCCGTCCAGCGCGGAGACCCGGTGCATTGGCGCGGTCAATCTGTCCTCGGTGCCCACCTCTTTGCCTCACAAGACGCAGACATTACCCACGGCCGACATTGCGGATACATTTCTCCAATACCCAAGGTACACTTTGATTCAAGCCTGACAGAAGACGTTTTTTCAGAACTCATAGGGGCTCTATCAAACGACATAGTCACCTGGGATACCATCAAGAAGGTAGTCATAGGTGACGGAGGCGTGACCTATGCCGACCCCAGAATAGTCGACGGCATAGCACCAGAAGAGGTGCAGTCTGTAAAAGGCATGAAATTCATAAGCGGTGCGAACTTGTGTATGAACCTCAATCGCGGCGGAGCAGATTCGCCATTCTTTAATCCACCCGGAGCTCGTGGAGAGGACACATTCCTGTCCACCTGTCTTGAGGATAAGCGCGTCATGCGTGTGCCCGCGTACACCTTCCATGATGCCTTCCTCAAGTACAATGCCTTGCTCCACGGAGTGTTGCCGCGGCGTCTCGACCCCGTGGATGCCCTCGATCCGGCTGTAGTCAAGCGCTTTGCAAAGGCAGCCGTCGGTTGGGTGCGGTACAAGCCTCTCCTCACCTATGTCACCGATCGTTCATCATACGAGGCGACGATAGAGTCTATGGAGAGCACCTTTACCAGGCTCGGTCCCGGATTAGCCGGATACTTCAAGGCCGACGAGTTTAACAAGCTACTTTCAGAGCTTAAGCGCTACGCCAGGAAGGTTCCTGAACACTTCGACCTGTTTGAAAGGACGAAGGAAGCCTGGAGCAAGGCATTGCCCTGGGCTCGGGCTCATCCCGTCAAGGATGTTGTCAATTGAGTCATAGAACCTATTTGGTAAGGCCTGGAGCGTAACGCGCAAGGATTTTTTCTGCTATGAGGTAGGCTGCGGGACAAAATACCGTGTTAAACGCTAGCCTTCCAAGATCTCTCTGGATACCACGCTGGGTCATGTATGGAAAGTCATCACAATCCTTTGGTCTAAGCGTATAAATCCCGCATGTATTGTTCTCTTCAAGGAAGGGACATGGCATTGAGGCGCACATCCAGCCAAGCTCATCATGTCTCTCGAGCCTCTGTGACATGAACGCCTTTTGTTCAAAACCATAGGCCTTGCAGGCACGCTTTATTTCAGGCTCGTTCATCTTGGGTCCTATTGTCCTGCAACAATTGCCACATTTAAGACAGTCTATCTCCAAGAACGCTTCTTCACTGAAGTCGGCCACCACGTGGTCGAAATTCTTTATATGAAACTTGCCAAGATATTTCATCTGCCGCTTGATGAGCGTATTGCGTTCGCGGCTCTTCTCAAGCAAGTGCTCGTATGCTTTGTCCATGAGTGGCATACTAAACTGGAATAGCTGTTTTTCTCAAGCCTTTGCGGCAGCCTCTGAGCGAACCTTCTTGCGTGCCGCAATGAACGATTCAAAGCATGCAACGCTGGCGTTGATGACCTTATCGCGTGCTATGCCTGCTTTCTTTATAAGGCTCAATGCAATTGAAACGTTACCAACATCGCTCCAGTAGTGGGCGTCGCTGGCGCATACTACAAGAGCGCCTTTTTCTGCGCAGAGTGCCGCCATACGGGAGCACGTTGCCTCGCTTCCCGTACGTATCCTAAATGAGCTGTTGTTTATTTCCAGGGCCTTGCCATAGGCACATGCAGTGTCGACTAGCTCGATGAAATCTACAGGATAAGAGGGATTACCAGGGTGAGATATGGCATCTACCATGGGGTTGGCTATTGCGGCGACCATGGCCTTGGTATTCTGTATGAGGCTACCAGGCTCCATGCAAATATCGTGCAAGCCTGCCAGTACAAAATCAAGCCTTGCCAGGAGGTAGCCAGCCAGATCAAGCCCGCCTGAGTCATCTATGATATTAGCCTCTATGCCTGTATAGAAGCGTACACCATGTATGCGTTTAGGTAGGATGCGCAGGTTGCCAAAGTGATAGGGGTGCGTTGTTCCTGGCATGGATGGGCCGTGGTCTGTCAGTACGAAGCCTGACAAGCCGCGGCGCCTGGCTCCCTTGGCAAATTCGTCGATAGTAGAATATGCGTGGCCGGAGGCCAATGAATGGGTGTGGGTGTCTATTCGTATGTTCATAGTGTGCCCACATGATCCACGGATCGACATGCCGTGTCTATGGCTACATTGGGATAAGCGCTGTCTATATCTCTATCAACCGACTCGTATCCATTTTATAATCTCTGTTAATGTTGCGCGCTTGCCGCCCATCAGTATGCCTACACGGAATATACGTGCTGCCGCCGAAGCCGCTCCATACACGCAGACTATAAGCAAGCCAAGACACAGGGTTATCTGCCAGAAGGGCGGAGGTGCAATTAAGACACGAATGAGCATGACAATGGGGCTTGTCATAGGAAATAAAGACAATGCTACAGAAAGTGGCGACGATGGATTTGACACAAAGCTAGATATCAAGACTAGCGGAACTATTAGGAAAACAAGAACTGGCCAGGCAAGCTGCCCAAGGTGTTGCTCATCCTCTGCCGCCGCTCCTAATGCCGCGTAGAGTGAAGCATATAGGAAGAATGCCAAGATGAAGAATACAACAAGCCAAACAAGATTTGCCAAGCTTATTGCCGGAGGGGGAGCTATGCCTAGCATAGGTATTACCAGTTTTGATAGCAGTAGAGCGAGGGTTACCCATACGCCATATTGCAGAAGCCCGGCGAGTCCTAAACCTAGAATTTTCCCAAACATCAACTCTCTGGGAGAAACGCTTGACAACATTATCTCAACGGTTTTGGCGGTTTTTTCGTTTACGACCGAACGTCCTATCATCTGTCCGTACAGGAGTGTCGTCATATAGACGAGCATTACAAAACTCATCGCAGTAAACAGGGTCTGCACAAAATCGCTCTCCCCGCTGGCTTTCTCCGTTTCGTTATACCCTATCTTGACTACTGAAAGACTTAGGTGTCGCGTCAGCTCACTAGCTACTGCGGGATCTATACCACTCCTTGCTATCCTCATAGCCCTCGCATGCTCGTCCAAGGCCCGTTCGACGGCGCCGTAGAGCATGGCGTCGGTGCCTGTCTTTGTGTACAAAACCGCTCCTTCGTCTTCCCAATCCGGGGGTAGCACCACCAGAGCGGCCAGCACACCGGAGTGCACCTGGCGCTTGGCTTCACTTACTGCAGTGTCACTAACCCCAACATTCTTTATGCTCCTGCCTTGAAATACCGAGGCATCTTCAATGCTTGCCTCTACCAAGCCATCTCCACCTGAAAGCGCTATGGGTTCTCCACCGGATAGCGCCTTGGGATTCAAAGCAAGCAAACCAGGCAACACCGCTATGCCCAGGATAAGAAATGGCCCTATGATGGTCAGGATAACAAAAGCCTTATTAGCTGTCATGAGCTTGAACTCGTGACGGATTATGGCTGAGAGTCTATGCACGGTAGGCCTCCTCCAGGTTGCCAGTGAAGACAGGTTCGTTGGCCTCTACCAGGTGCACAAAAACAGCATGCAATGAGGGCTCCATGAGCTGGTAGCGTCTGATGCGTAATCTGCCAGCAACGGCCGTCAGGAGTTCGTCAGAGATATGTCCAGGCTTAAGCTCTGCCTCTATCCAGTGCGGCAGATTACGTACAGCACCAACGCATGGCAACGACGAGATAAAGGAAGCGTCTCCGTCAAATTCTATCTGTACAGAATTGGTACCAAAACCTGCTTTAAGTTGAGACAGTGATCCAGTAACAAGCTCTCTACCCTTTCTGACAAGGAGAATGTGATCACAGAGACGCTCGGCTTGTTCCATTACGTGTGTTGATAGGATCACCGTCTTACCTTGACGCTTAAGGTCGAGCACTACCTCGAGCAAGGTGTCCTGCGATACAGGATCAAGACCGGAAAATGGTTCATCGAACAAAACAAGATCTGGATCATGGACTACGGATCCAATAAACTGAACCTTCTGCGCCATTCCCTTTGACAGCGTCTCAACCTTCTTGGACTTCCACTCTCCCAGTCCAAAACGATCCAGCCAGGTTTCAGCAGATACTCGGGCATCCTGTGCCTTCATTCCCTTGAGCACGGCTAGGTATACCAGCATATCCATGACCTTGACCTTCTTGTTGAGTCCACGTTCCTCCGGTAGGTAGCCTATTCGAGACTTCATTGTCTCGGAGAAGGGCAAATCGTCAAAGCGTATAGAACCTTGGTCTGGTGCTATGACGTTCATTATCATTCGAATGGTTGTCGTTTTTCCGGAACCGTTCGGGCCTATGAGACCAAATATTTCACCAGCCTTGGCGGTGAATGATAGACCATCAACTGCCCTAATCGTATCATATACCTTCACTACTGCGTCTACACTGAGCACATGTGTCTCCTTGCAATGCCGATAGTATCCCAGCCAGCACCAGGCGTCCAGTCAATGATCTTGTCGCAAAGACTAAAATAAACCTATACTGGCTTCATGAGACACACTTCAGAACTCATCGTTCGCACCTACGAGTGCGATCTCAACGGACACGTCAACAATGCAAACTACCTGCACTACCTAGAATATGCCAGGCATTTATACCTTAAGGCCATAGGTTTTGATTTTAAAGGCTCAGTAGCCTTGGGATACGGGCTCTTTGTAACGCGGGTAGAGATAGACTATAAAAGGCCTGCCATGCTTGACGACACCCTTTCTATTGAGTCTCATCCTGTTAAGCGTGGTGCCGTCTCAGGAGTGATGGAACAGAACATTTGGCGTGGTTCTGAGTTGATAGCGGCAGCCAGGGTCACCTGGGCCTTTGTCGACGCAGAAGGTAAGCCATGCCGTATACCGGCCGAGCTTGATGTGCCTGGGCTAAAGCCTGTTGTTGCCGAAGACTAGAACGTGCACGCAACTATTTAGGTTTAGAAATAGCTTTTGAGAATAAGGAGCCACTGACTATGACGTATCAGGATGCAAGAACAAAGGCCAAAGAAACAATAGGACCATACTGCAGGGTCTGTCCTGAGTGTAATGGTATAGCATGCAAGGGTCAGATACCAGGTCCTGGCGGCAAGGGCATGGGTCTTGGTTTCATTAGAAACTACCAGGATTTAAGGAATATCAGCCTTGTCATGGATACCATCTATGCACCGGCGCCTGTATCTACCGAGGCCACACTCTTTGGCAAGCGCTTTGCCCTACCCGTCTTCGCCGCCCCTGTAGGCGCTGTTGGCCTCCATTACAGCGACGCCTACACCGACACCAGCTATTCAGCCGCCGTCCTGGAGGGCTGCAAAGCCGCGGGTAGCGTCGCGTTTACAGGAGACGGTGTCAAAGACGAGGTCTATAAGGGCACCATAGACGCCATACAGGCCATCGGAGGCCACGGCATCCCCACCATAAAGCCATGGAACGTACAGGAAGTCATTGCAAAGGCCAAGATGGCCCATGATGCTGGAGCCTTTGCGTTTGCCATGGATATAGACGCGGCTGGGCTCGCAGTCCTGGCCATGCAGGGAAAACCAGTCTCCCCCATGCCAGTCGAGGCGCTTGCCAAGATTGCCTCGGCGATTACGTTACCGTTTATAGTCAAGGGAATAATGACAGCCGCAGGAGCACGCAAGGCTATCGAGGCTGGAGCCAAGGGTATTGTCGTCTCTAATCACGGGGGGCGGGTGCTGGATGAGACACCATCGACAATATCGGTGCTATCGGACATCGTAGAGGCCGTGGCTGGGCGTGCGACTATCCTCATAGACGGTGGTTTTCGCAGTGGGCTTGATGTTTTCAAGGCTCTGGCACTGGGAGCCGATGGAGTGCTTATAGGCCGACCCTTTACATGGTCGGTATATGGTGGTGGTGCAGAGGGAGTTCGTCTCTATCTTGAAAAGGTCAAGGCCGAGCTTGCAGAGGCCATGTTGATGTCCGGGGCTACCAGGCTGGCAGACATAAAAAAAGCAATGGTTTCCTGCTCCTAGTCAGACAGGAAGCCTTCCTTTGTAAAATGTACAACGGCGCCCTCGTGAATAGTCTCGAATCGAGGGCTTGCACCTAACGCATCTACGGACTTAACAAGATCCTGTTTTGAAGCGAGGGTTCCCGAACGCACTTTCCCATCTTTATAGAAGGAAATAGCAGTTCCTCCCTTGAATTCCACGAGGTATGGCTCGAATGCCATGCCTTTTGTTGACTTGCTGGATAGCCACGCGGTGGCCAGTTTCTGGTCTGTAACCAGGGTGCCGGTCTTGGGTCTTCCGTCTTCGCTTGAAATTGGTACTATCCTTTCTATACCGACGCCGGAAACCGAACCAGCACTGATGGCTGAGTTCGAGATCCGACGAACAATACGTCTACTTGAAGTCCTTTTCCTGAACAGTCTTCCGGCCATCGGACTTGGCATTCTTGATGGCCTGCTCACACAGTGAACGAACCGTGTCCGATAGGACATCGATGACTGCAGCTGAGCATTTAAGCTCAGAGCTTTCCTTTATGAAGGCCTTTACCTTGGAAGCAATCACGAGAGTTTCTTTTTCTGCCATACGTTCTCCTTACACATGAATGGAAACATGGTATGCGAAGTAAGCGCTCTTGTCGAGAGGAACCGTTATTTCGTTTGCGAATTAGGCAATTTTCAATATACTTTGATGCATGATAAGCGTATTAAACGGACAAGTTCATAGCTTGTTTCCACTAAAAATGCCATATAGAGCAATTGTAAGGCCACACATGGGTCTTCTTGTATTCATCATGGTTCTTGGAAGCGTTTTTGCAGCAGGAGCCCAGAATAGCTACGTCATACCAATCCATGGCGACATTGAGCCGTCGACGGTGGTGTTTGTACGTAGCCAGGCTACCGAGGCTCTCCGGGCAGGAGCAGAGATACTCATCTTTGATATCGATACTTTCGGCGGCAGGGTGGATTCTGCCTTGCGCATATCATCGTTTATTGGCTCAATAAAGGATGCGCGTACCGTTGCCTATGTGCGCTCCGGTCCTGATGGTATGGGTGTATCCTGGTCAGCAGGAGCCCTCATAGCCATGTCCTGCTCCTCTCTATACATGTCTCCAGGCACATCCATTGGTGCGGCCGCACCCGTCATTGCCGGTTCTGAGGGATCTATGGAGTCTGCGGGAGAAAAGACAGTCAGCGCCGTGAGGGCACAGATGGCCGCACTGGCCGAGAAGAATGGATACCCCTCCTCAATAGCCTTGGGGATGGTAGATGCCGACATAGAACTGTACGAGATGCAAGAAGATGGTATAAGCCGTCTGATGACATCGGAAGAAGCCGATGTGGCTGTTAAAACAAGGCCAGATACTGTCGTCAAGATCAAGACAGTATCTGCCAAGGGCAAACTCCTCTCGCTTACGGCGGGGGATGCCATGCGATACGGGCTTTCATCGGGTACAATAGGAGATCTAGACGAGCTCGTTACCGCTCTTGGAGGAGAGGGGCCGCCAGTAGAGTTAAGACGCACGCTGGCAGATTCTATAGTCATATTGATAAGCTCTGCGGCCGTTCAATCTATACTCATCCTTCTCGGCCTGGTAGCCATATTCATTGAGATAAACACACCAGGTTTTGGCTTGCCTGGCACCGTTGCCCTGGTCGCGTTCCTGACGCTTTTTGGCACAAACGCCCTCATGGGAACGGTAGGTTCTCTGGAAATCATTCTTTTCATAGTTGGACTCGTGCTACTGAGCGTAGAGATATTCCTCTTGCCAGGGTTCGGGGTTGCAGGTATTTCTGGCATAGTCATCATTGCCGCGTCTCTGGTACTTTCAATGCAGGACTTCGTGCTACCCACGCTGGATTGGGAATGGGCCTTGCTCGGCAGGAATGTGCTAACTGTCACGGCAGGCCTTCTGTCAGCGATCGTAGCCATAGGAGTACTTGCCTTGGCAGGACCTCGTATAAAGCTGTTCGACGCCATAACGCTCAAGTCAGCAATTACGGCAACGGCATCAAGCCCTCTTGCACCAGCTTCTGACCACAGCAAGGAGGAATCTCATCCCATGATTGGCCTCTGTGGGTCGGCCCTTACGACCCTGCGTCCTTCTGGGCGCGCCAATATAGCTGGCCGCTCATATAGTGTAGAAACCGAAGGTGTGTTCATAGAGACTGGAGAATCACTCAAGGTGGTCGCCGTACAGGGCAACCGTATCATCGTAGCCAAGGAGAATTCAGCATGTTAACAATCGCATTGTATGCCGTCATAGGACTTGTTTCTCTAGGGATACTTTTCCTCTTCTTTAAATTTTTCAATCTATGGTTCCGGGCTCTTCTGTCAGGGGCACCCGTTGGCATGGGGCGCCTGGTAGGCATGTGGCTCAGGCATGTAAACGGCTCTACCATAGTAGATGCACGCATCATGCTTTCAAAGGCGGGCATACCGGTTGAGTCGGATATGCTGGAGACACACGCCTTGTCTAGAGGCAACGTGATGCGTGTAAGCCAGGCACTGGTCGCGGCCAACAAGGCAGACATACCCCTTCCCTTTCAGCGAGCCGCAGCCATAGACCTGGCCGGCCGTGATGTACTCGAGGCGGTAAAGACGAGCGTAAATCCCAAGGTGATAGACTGCCCCGATTCATCCAAAGGCAAGTACACCATAGATGCAGTAGCAAAGGATGGCATTCAATTGCAGGTCAAGGCGCGTGTTACCGTCAGGGCCAATATAGAGAGGCTCGTAGGCGGTGCCACAGAGGAGACTATAATAGCTCGTGTGGGTGAAGGTATTGTCACTACCATAGGCTCTTCAGAGTCTTACAAGGCCGTGCTTGAGAATCCAGATCTCATTTCAAAGCGAGTCCTTGGCAAGGGTTTGGATGCGGGCACCGCCTTCGAGATTCTATCAATTGACATTGCTGACATAGATGTAGGCGCCAACATAGGTGCAAAGCTCCAGGCCGATCAAGCCGAGGCAGACATGAGACGGTTCCAGGCAGAAGCAGAGAAGCGACGAGCCGCCGCACAGGCACAGGAGCAGGAGATGCTCGCGCTGGTGCAAGAAAACCGTGCAAAGGTTGTCCTGGCAGAAGCGGAGATACCGCTGGCCATTGCGAAAGCCTTCCATAATGGCCAGTTTGGTATAATGGATTACTACAAGCTCACCAATCTACAGGCTGATACACAGATGCGAAAGAACATCGGAGGAGAAAAGCCAAACGGTGCGTAGTCTTTCAGAGCTTCTTCAAAATGCACTCGTCCTCATACCCATAGCCATACTGATATTCGTGCGGGTATTTGCAAAGGTGCTGCTTGACAAGAAGAAACGCCAGAAGGCCGAGTCTAAGGCAAAGCCTTCCAGGCAAACACCGGCGAGCAAGATTCTAGACAGGCTCAACAGGTTTATGAGCGGGTCCCTTGAGCAGACTCAGGTAATTCATGAGCCGCTCGAATTCGAGCTTTCAGAGAAACGAAGATTAGAACGGCCGGAACCTACTACGCAGGCTGCCAGCAGCAAGACTCCCTATCAAGCGGCTCCGAGGGTGGCTCAGGCTACCGGCGTCGTATCGGCGGGTGTTGATGCTCAGCTGGCTGGCGAACCAAAGGTGGAGAGAGCTCCTCCTGAAGACGACGCATATACGAGACCGTTTCCTCAGACCGTGGAACACCTGTCGCCGCTTAAACAAGCCTTTGTTCACTCTGTAATACTGGGCAAACCGCGGTCATTAGACTCTTGAGGCACCACCTTTCATTACAGGCCGTTTCCATCATGCTTGTCTTAGGAGCATCCACGTGCGTCTCTCCTAAAACCAGTCTGCAAGATTCGGCTGTACAAGGTGGCTCCCTGTACACTCAAAACGAGGTAAGCTCTAGTGTATTGGATGAGCAAGGATACGAAACCTTCGCCAGTCTTGGCGAAGGTTCGGCCATCATCCCGGGTCTTTCTCAAGGCTTCGTGCCACAGGGTCTTGCGTACTGGCGAGATACAGACTGGCTACTCGTTAGCGGGTATTCCGATGACGGCGCTTCTCGCTTGATAGTCATAGACAGGCAGCATGGAGACTTGCTCAAGGTTCTGACACTAGAAAACGATGATGGTTCTCTCTTCAATGGGCATTCTGGTGGTGTGGCTCTAGACATGCATAGCGTATACATAGCAAGCGATGGCTTTGTCTATACAGCATCGCTAGAATCTATAAGACAAGCAGGAAGCGTAGATACGCTTAGATTCCTCTCGTCCTTTAAGACCCCAACGAACGCGTCGTTCTGCACATGGTCCAATGGCATTCTGTGGGTCGGGGATTTCTATTATGGAAAGGGCTACCCGAGCGCTCCCTACAAACATAGAGTGAACCGGGACGGAGAACCCACCCGAGCATGGATAGCTGGCTACGACTCGGAGCCTGTTGCCGGATCAGGCGTCCCCGATTACATATTGTCTGTGGGTGACAGGATACAGGGAATGTCAGTCGACGATGCTAGTCATATTGTGTTAAGCCAATCCTATGGACGAAGGAACGACTCCGCCCTGCTCTTCTTCAATACCCCACTAGGTACCGAGCCTGATGAGCATGTGGAGCTATACGGTTCAAGGGTTCCGCTTTGGCACCTAGACGGATATAATGCCGTAAAGACGCTCTGTGCGCCACCCATGTCAGAAGGAATTGCCTGGACATCCAGTGGTATATTTGTGCTGTTCGAGTCGGCCGCCAAAAAATATATGCATGGATCCCCCAAATCCAGGAATCCATTAGACCGCATCTGGCGACTAAAACCGGAGCTACTAGCAAGCTGGCTAGCGTCATAAACGATACGCTTACGCCGTTACCGGTTCCAGAACAGTGAGTTGGCCCAGTATTGCTGCCTTGCGCTTACGATCATTGCGTTTGAAGTCTAGCAGATCACCCCGAGTTACCATGCCGGCTATACGGCCGCCCTCAAGGATAGGTAGATGCCCAATATCTTTTTCAAAAAGAAGTTCATCAATTTCACGTACCGTAATGTCGGGTTCGGCGCTTATGACGCTGCGACTCATGTAGGTTTTTACCGGAACGTGCATCTGGTTGCCTTTACGGCCCTTCTGTATGTCGCGTAGTGTCAGAAATCCGACGAGCCTACCTTCTATATTGACGACAGGCGCACCGGTATGTGAAACCGATTCCAGGAACTTAGAGGCATCCAATAGACTCATATTGCTCTGAATAGTATCTACTATCTCAGTCATGATGTCCCGAGCCGTTGCGGCCGGTGCAAGCATAACTTCCAGGTAGTCCATGATACGCTCTACTATTATTCCGGCATCCTCTGTTTTTATGTTGGCCGACGCCGCCTGCCTATGCCCTCCTCCGCCGAAATCACTGAGTAGTTCATTGAGATTAAGACAGGAATTGTTATTGCGGCCTATGACAAGCATCTTGCCTTTCTTCCTGAAAAAGAAAAAACCTAGAAGAATTTCGCCATGCTCTACCTCAAACACCTGTTCGATTACGGCCCCGAGGCCCTGTGCTTCGTCATCGAGTTCTAGATAACACGTCTGAACCATGTGGCCGCGAATGGAATGCTTCTCAAGAAGCGAAAGGATTTCATGGAAGAGTACTATCTGGTGTTTTTCTCGTAGGGGTACGAGGAAGTCCTTGACGAGTGATAGAGAGGCGCCTTGTGACAAGAGGAATGATGCTACCTCAAAATCCTCCCGCGTAACATTGGTATGGGTAAAATTACCCGTATCGGCATATATCCCAGTCAGTGCTATGGTAGCATCTTCTGGCTCGATAAATACGCCCTGGGCCATAAGCTCAAGACCCAGTTGCGTTGTGTTGGCGCCAAAGAGCCCCTCGTGTATGCGCAGCGCCGGTATATCACGACTCTCTGCCGGATGGTGATCAAACACCTCGTACTCTATGCTCTCAGGATCTTCTATACCGTGCAGATACTCTTCTATCCTGGCCATGGAGCATGTGTCTACAACAACAACATGCTCCAGATGCTGGCCTTTAATATCAGCAGTAGTAAGAAATGCCAACCTTTGATCGTAAAGATTAAGAAGTTTCCTCGCCACAGGATGCACCATATAGCTCTTGATGGCTACATGGTCTGGAAAGAGGTATCGTGCAAGCACGATAGATCCTATACAGTCTAGATCCATGTTTCCATGGCCAATGATTATTTTCATGCTTCTGCTAGTAGTGTATGCGCTAAAGTCAAAAAAGAAAAGTTTTATATTATAAGACAGCTAGCAGGCAAAATATTGTTTGACAAGCCTACGCTAAATATCTGGATTTTCATGAGTACGGAGGAATATATGAGACGTCTTGCAACGCTCTTAATTATTGCGGGCTTGCCATTGCTGGGGAGCTGTAGCCACATGGCTCTACAAATTGATACTGACAACACGACAAGTATTATGGAATACTCGGATTATATTGAGTTGAGGCCATCATCAAGCGATATATCTTCAACGGGCATTATATTCTACCCGGGTGGATTGGTAGACCCGAAGGCTTACGTGCAATCACTAAGATTGATATCGCGTCTTGGCTACGTTGTAATAATACTACGTTCTCCCGTCAATCTGGCTATACTCAACTCGTCACAGGCCGTCTCGGTCATAAAGAAATATGGTGATAGAGCGGCGGCATCATCACCGACAGTACCAGATTCTTGGGTGGCTGCAGGCCATTCTTTAGGGGGCACTGCTGCGGCCATACTGAGCGTAAAGAAACCTGATGTATTTAAAGGTCTCATCTTCATTGCCAGCTACCCGGCATCATCGAGTGATCTGTCTTCCTGGAGTGCTTCGGTCCTTAGCGTTTCAGCAAGTAACGATGGTCTCGCTACTCCAGAAAAGATAGATGCATCAAGAAATCTTCTACCAGCCAGTACCGTGTACCATGTAATAGATGGCGGAAATCACGCGCAGTTTGGTAACTATGGCGTTCAGAAGGACGATGGCATTCCCACCATTTCTCCCGAGGATCAGTGGCAAGAGATGAGCGACACGATAGCCGCATTCTTCTTCAGTCGGGGATGGGCGCCGTGATGACCGCTGGCATCTTCTTAAGCGAGCGTAACTCAAGAAAGAAAAAGATTCCTGTGAGTATGGAGCTTAAGAAATCTGCCGTTGGGCTAGCCCCATAGACACCATCAAGCCCAAAAAAGCGTGGCAGTATCAAGAGTAGCGGTATAAGCAAGAGCACTTGCCGTGAGAGGCTCAGGAACATGGCGTGCTTTGGTTTGCCGACAGCCTGAAAATAACTTGCTCCCACAACCTGAAATCCTACGAATGGAAACATAAAGAAGAAAATACGCATCGCGCGCGTGCCAATATCGACAAGTTCGATGTTCCCTCGCGAGAATGCCGAGATGATGAACTGTGGAAAAAGCCTGGTAGCAAGCCATCCGGTGGCGACTATGAAAGTAGCAACCATCATGGTTAGTTCGACACTACGAATAACCCTCTTATACTGCTTTGCACCATAGTTATACCCGATTATAGGCTGAGAGCCTTGGTTCAATCCAAATATAGGCATAAGAATGAGCATCGCTACGCTGTAGATTATACCCATAGCAGAAATTGCCATGTCTCCGCCGTAGGTCTTTAGTTGGTTATTGAGTATGGTATTAAGAGCACTCGCCGCGATCTGCATGGCAAAGGGGGCAGAACCTATGGCCACGATCCGTAGCACGACATCCTTGCGCAGACGCATTCTTTTAAAATCAATTGTAAGATGGCTCTTGCCACTCAAGAAATAAGACAACACCCAGATTGCACTCATGGCCTGGCTGATGATTGTTGCCCAGGCCGCTCCGGCAATACCCATATCGAAAATAAATATAAATATTGGGTCTAAGATGGTGTTTAGAATTGCACCAATGAGCATTGTCATCATCGCAATCTTTGGATTGCCTTCGGCTCTGATGAAATTGTTCATGCTAAAACCTATGTTGTTGAGCATGACACCTAAAAGAATGATCCTCATGTAGCTTCTAGCATAGGGCAAGACGGCTTCGCTGGCGCCGGTAAGGCGAAGGAGAGGATCAAGGAAGACGAGGCCGCATACCATAAGGCTAGATGAAATAATGATGATAAGGACAAAGGCGTTGTTTATGACACTTTCGGCGAAGTCCTTCTTTCCCTCTCCCAGAGAAATTGACAGGAGGGATCCTCCACCTATGCCTATCAACATGCCAAAGGCCATGATAACGAGCATAAAAGGAAAACTAACAGTAGCGCCGGCCAAGCCAAGAGGGCCAACTCCATTGCCAATGAATATTCTATCAACCACGTTGTATAACGATTGCACCATCATCCCGACTATTGCCGGCACAGAAAAACGCAGGAGGAGCGAAGCGATACTCTTTGTCCCAAGCTGCGTGGTCCTATCGCTCTTCGTTGCTTGTGCGTCGCTCATTGATACACTCTTATAATCGTTTGCATAAGACTAGTTACCTAACATGATGTTTAATATTTCTATATCTGTCGATCGCATACCGTCGCGACCAATTCTAGCCACGTTGCGTATCGTTGCCTCAATATCATCCATCACGATACCCTCTCCGGGCTTGAATACGTTATGCTGCATGGCCATGCAGTGACTCAAGAGGGCTGAATCGACGGCGGAGGCAACCTTGGCAGCGCAGCTTGGCTTGGCACCGTCACATACTATGCCAGGAGTATTGGCGAGCGTATTGGTTATAGTCATAGAAATCGCTTCCAGGTCACCATCGTGCAGATACGTTATTCCGGCTCCACAACCACAAGCTGCCGATACGGCACCACAAAACGCGCTCAACTTTCCTATGCCACGCTTTATATGGATGCTAACAAGATTACTCAAAGCGAGGGCACGGTACTTCTTGTCGTCTGAAACATTCAGGTGTTGTGCGTAGGCCAGCACTGGCATGCTGGCAGTTATTCCCTGGTTGCCGCTACCGGAGTTTATTATAACAGGCATGGCACAACCGCTCATGCGAGCGTCGCTTCCGGCTGCGGCAAGAGCCTTGGCCTGGATGTCGATACCTTTACCATAGCACTGCAGCAAGGTAGCCCCGACACGTTCTCCATACGGATTGCTAAGACCTTCTTTTGCAATATTAGTATTGCAACGTTCCTGTTCAGCGATGACAGGAATAATGCTGGAAATATCAGAAGTATCAATATACTCGAAAATGTTTGCCAAGGACAGGAGACCATAATCAGGGTTTTCATCAGGCATACTGTTTGAAGGGTCCTCGCCCTGTACGCTTAGGGCCATGCCGTTCTTCTCAATTCTTACAATGTTCGTGTGCCCGTCCTTGATCTCGACTACGGCGCTATCCTTACCTAGATTGGCTTCAACGATTATAAGCAGACCTGGCACATCCGGTACAAGTTCTACACGGCAGAAATTTTTTTTAAGCAATTCCTTTGCACGATGAAGATCCTCCGCAGCTACTCTCGACAAGACCTCTAGTTTTAAGTTGGCAACACCTGCGACGGTGCCTAAAACGGCGCTACAATCCACACCCTTCATGTCGCCACTCATGGGAACGACGACGCCCTTGACGTTCTTTATGACGTTTCCCGAGCATCGCACGATTATATGTTCAGGCATCGCCCCAAGCGTGTCACAAGCGGTAGCTGCGGCATAGGCTATGGCAATTGGTTCGGTACAACCGAGGGCGGGTACCAGTTCCCTCCTCAGAATGGCTTCGTATGTCTCCGTGATGCTACGATCCATAATAGCCTCCTTTGGCGGAATCGATACGCCGATAGAATATCCATTTTGGACATGAGTCGCAAGACCGGCGCCTATAGGCATGCTTTTTAGTCATGGCAGAATTCATAAATAGTTCATAGTCGATATTCTTGTCATTTCCTTGACTACAGCGAAATTTAGACTATAATAGCCATAGGTGTTGCGTAACACCTATCAGTATCACCTGCTGTTTACAGCAAAAAATTGGAGGTATTATCATGAGAAGAGCCGTTTCAAGGGTCGTGTCTTTGAGTCTGATGCTCGCCATACTATTTACCGCGGCGTCCTGCTCGGATGCGAAGAAAGAGACAAAAGATGTCGAGTTATCCATGTTCCAGCTCAAGGTGGAGATCAAGGATGCCATCGACGGATATGCTGCCAAGTACTCCGAGGCAACACCTGGTGTAACGTTGAAGGTGGAAACGCTTGGTGGTGGCGGAGACTATGGTGGAGCCCTCAAGGCAAAGTCACAGGCAGATCAGATGCCCGACATCTTCGTCATTGAAGGCCTTGGTGGTTACAACATCTGGAAAGACTATATTGCCGACTTAGGAGCAGAGCCCTGGGTCAAGGATACCGATCTCGCTTTAAAAGTAGACGGCAAGGTAGTTGGATTCCCTATCGCGATAGAGGGTTATGGGCTTGCCTATAACGCCGGGATTCTAGAGAAGGCTGGAATAGATCCCCAGACACTTACGACGAGAGCAGCCTACGAAAAGGCTCTGGCGCTTCTGGATAGCAAGAAGGCCGAACTCGGCATAGACGCTCCCGTATCCATGGCTGCTTCTGTAGCGGGTGGAATGTGGTGGGTTGCTGCCCAGCACAACCTGGCTTGTTATTGGGGCGGTGGACTGGCTTTCGATGATACAAGCATAATAAACAAGGCCTTGAAGGGTGAGCTCGATGAGGCACGCTTCCTTCAGTATGCCAAGTATCTCCAGCTTCTATTCAAGTATGCCGACCAAAACATTCTCCTCAATGGTAGCTATGATGACCAGGTGGGATCCTTCGCACAAGGCAAGACTGCCTTCCTGCATCAAGGCAACTGGGTAGACCCTAACCTCAAGCAGCTTGGCGTTACCTTCAAGATAGGCTACGCCCCTCATGCCTTCCTCGATGTGGAAGAAAAGGGTCTCTATCTGTTCGCACCCAGCTGGTACTGCGTCAATTCAAAGAGCCCCAACGCCGATGCAGCCAAAGCTTTCCTCACAGCAATGGCCAGCACTCCAGAGGGTCACGACTATATGGTAAACAAGGCAGGCATGATCCCCGCATTCAAGTCTGTCACCTTGAAGCCAGCCGGTCAGCTCAGCCAGGCCTTGATGGCTGCCAATGCCAAGGGTGGCAATTATGGTGTGTTCTTTGGAATGCTTCCTGATGGTGCCGGCCAGAATGTATTTGGTCCAATCTTCGATCTCTTTGCACAGAACCAGAATAATCTTGATCGTTTCATTGATGACATGAAAAAGGCTGTTGCCAGTCTACCTAAGATGTAATAACCATTGTAACGGGGCCGCCTTAAAATGGCGGTCCCGGTTTTAGGAGCGTGACATGAAACGAGATCGTGGCGTAAACTTCCTTTTTACATTTCCATGCCTATTTGCCTTTACGATGATAATATTGATCCCCTTTTTCTTCGGCCTGTATTACTCTATGACAGACTGGAACGGAGTCAATAACGACATCAACTTTGTAGGTTTTGAAAATTTCAAAAATCTATTCTCGTCACCAGATTTTCTATACTCGTTCCTTATAACCATCGCCTATACAGCAATAAACATCGTGCTTGTCAATGTCGTGAGTTTCATCCTTTCACTGATTGTGACGAGCAACATACGGTTCAAGAATTTTTTTCGTGCCGGCTTCTTCATTCCTTATCTAATTGGCGGCATAGTCCTTGGCTATATATGGCAGTTCCTATTCAACAATGCCATAGTCGCCATAGGTAACACGCTTTCTATAAAGGCGCTGCAGGTTTCTTTCCTCAGTCGCCCAAATACGGTAATCTGGATGATGGCCGTCGTCAACACATGGCAATATGCAGGATACATCATGCTCATATACGTAGCATCAATCCAAAGCATTCCCAAATCCCTTATGGAAGCCGCAGAGGTAGACGGTGCTAATTATGTAACCCGAGTATTACACATTCTCATTCCTATGATGGCCAATGCCTTTACCATCTCCTTGTTCCTAACACTGACGACATCATTCAAGCAATTTGATATGAACCTTACCTTGACTAATGGCGGCCCAGCCACAAGATTTCTCGATACGCCTGTCAAGGCTAGCCAGTTGCTTGCCATGAATATTTTCAGTACCGCCACGGCTAATCGTATGGCGGAGGCGCAGGCTAAGGCTGTCATACTCTTCATAGCTCTTGTTATTGTTGCTCTTGTACAGGTTACCATCAATAAAAAGAGAGAGGTGGAGATGTGATTAAGCATACAAGTTCTGCAATAAAGAACCACGCATCGCTTCATCCGGGACGCATACTGCTGGGAACATTTGTAATAATAGTTTTTATACTCTTCATGGTACCTTTTGCCATGGTAATTCTTAATTCAGCCAAAACTTCTAAAGAAATTATTTACAATGCTATTTCTCTCCCGTCGAGCTGGGGACAAATATTTACAAATGTTAAACTTATATTCAGTAATCCCACGATAGACTACCTTGGAGCATTCTGGGACAGTACTGTCATCACCGTCATCTCTCTAGCCGTCATTGTCCTATTCTCGTCAATGTGCGCCTGGATTTTAGTCAGGAACAAGACACTACTGTCTGCAATACTATTTATGGTATTTGTTGCTGCCATGGTCATTCCTTTCCAAGTGCTTATGTATCCTCTCGTTCGCTGGATGCGCATAGTAGGTCAGTTTTTTCATCTAAGGCTATTGGGCACAGTCCCAGGCATTGTCTTTGCCTACCTGGGTTTTGGCTGTCCTTTGTCAATTTTTATCTTTCACGGTTTTATCAAAAACATACCGTATGAACTTGAAGAATCTGCTACTATAGATGGTTGTTCACGCCCTAAGACATTTTTTCTTATTGTATTCCCGCTTTTACAACCCATAATCGTAACGATTCTAATACTCAACGGCATATGGATATGGAATGACTACCTCCTTCCGCTACTCGTTCTAGGGTCAAATGGAATTGTGCAAACCATACCCATTGCCGTAACGGCCTTCGCCGGAGCTTACCTTAAGCAGTGGGATCTTATACTTACTTCTACGTTGATTGCCATGTTGCCAATAATAGTGCTGTACCTGTTCGCACAGCGCTATATCATTAAGGGCATGGTTGAAGGTTCTATTAAATAGATGGAGGACTTATGAAGATTGTTCTGGTCGGAGCCGGAAGCATTCAATTTGGGTGCGGAACGCTTGGAGATATTTTTTGTAGCAAGAACCTTGTTGGTTCTGAGATTATGCTGCATGACATAAATGCTAGAGCCCTTGATGATGTATTGCAAACGGCATTGCATAGCATTGAAAATAATTCTCTGCCCTTTACCGTACATGCGACTACTGATAGAAAGGCTGCCTTCAAGGGAGCCGATTTCATAATATCCTCTATAGAAGTTGGCAACCGTTTCGAGCTATGGGATCAGGACTGGAAAATACCCTTACAGTATGGCGTCCACCAGGTGTACGGAGAAAACGGCGGACCCGGCGGCCTCTTTCATGCACTCAGGATCATTCCACCAATCCTGGATATAGTAAAAGACGCTATGGAACTTTGTCCCAATGCCTATATATTCAACTATTCCAATCCTATGACTGCCATCTGTACTGCCGTTAAACGCGCGTATCCAGATGCTCGCTTCATAGGCATGTGCCATGAGATAGGTTGGTTAAGCAAGTGGTTGCCGCGCATGCTTGGCATGAAAAAGGAAGACATCTATTTCAAGGCGGCTGGGCTCAACCATTTTAGTTGCATGCTTGAGGTAAAAAACAAGCTTACAGGTAAAGACCTTTATCCCGATGTGATGAGCAAGGCTCCAGCCTTCTTTGAACGCGAAAGTGGTTACAGCGATGTTTTCGATAGTTATCGCAAGACTGGTGTAATAGAGGAGTCAGAGCAATTCGAAAAGAATATAATTAATAGTAGGAGCCGTTACGAATGGGCAGATCGCAGACTTATAAAGTTTATGCTGGATCATTATGGCCTTTTACCCATAACGACAGACAGCCATTTTGGTGAATACCTCGGCTGGGCTTGGGATGTCGTTGACCACAGAGGCATTCTAGATTTCTATGATGTGTATAAGGTCATGCTATCCCAGACTAAGAGACATGAAATAAAACTGCAGACTACGGAGCGAGTCATACCAATAATCGATTCCATGATTGAAAACTCAGGAATTGAGGAGTCTGCGGTAAACATCCAGAACAATGGTCTTCTGGCCGATCTACCATCATGGATAGCCGTTGAGGTTCCGGCTATAGTCGACAAGACTGGAATCAAGGGTATTCCTATTACTAATGCGCCTAAGGGTTATGTTTCGCTATTAAGGGCATATTGTGGTGTATATGATCTTACCGCAGAGGCAGCAATACACAAGAAGAAGTCTTTTGCCATCCAGGCTCTTCTTGCCAACCCTGTCGTACACCAAGCAACGCAGATAGAAGCGATGGTAGACAGAATGATTGATACGCAAGGAAAATGGCTGGGATACTTGCAATAGCGATGCATGCTGTGCAGAATACGCGTCGATTCTGCACAACACCCCAAAAAGGTATGCCATGACAACTATAAAGCACATTGCACAGAAGGCTGGTGTCAGTCCAACTACGGTATCGAACGTCATACACGGCAACACTGCCCGTGTCTCCCCTCTTATTCTTGAGAAGGTCAGGAAGATCCTGCTGGAGGAAAATTATGTGCCTAATATGGGGGCCGTGATTCTTGCCAGGAATAATTCGCGGTTAATAGGCGTCATCCTCTTCATGGAGCCAAGGAGCGATCAAACCGTACTCGAAGACCCTTTTGCCTCATCTATACTTGGTACTCTTGAACGAGAAATACGCAATCAAGGTTATTTCATGTTGCTCTATACGACGGTAGACAAGAATGAGGTATTGAGGCTTGTGGCTACCTGGAAACTAGACGGTCTCATCATGTTGTGGGTGCCCGGTGAAGTGGCTACAGGCATAAAGACGAGCATCAGTACACCCGTTGTTTTCGTAGATTGCTATTATGATGACGGCAATGATTACCACAACATAGGTCTCGACGATGAGGTTGGTGGCTATGAAATGGCTTCCTACCTCATATCAAAGGGGCATACAAAGATTGCCTTTCTAGCAAATTCAACGGAGTCTCCAAGCGTTGATACGGCTCGTTTCTCTGGTTGCCAACGGGCAGTATCTGAGCAGGGGTTTGCCCTTACGAAAGACAGTTTTATATCCGTCCCTAAATCTAGAACAGAACGGCATGCACTGTATCATAGCCTCATCAAAGACCCACGTCCCTATAGTGCACTGTTCTTTTCTTCCGACTACTACGCGGCCGATGCCATTACCTATTTTAATGAGCATGACATATCGGTACCAGAGGACATATCCGTGGCAGGCTTTGACGACAACTCTTTTTCCAGGCTCATAAGGCCACGCCTTACAACCGTGCATCAGGATGTCTTTAAAAAAGGCCAGAGAGCCGTATCAATGCTCATGAGCCTCATGCGAAAGAAGGCGGTAGAGACAAAAGATGATAAACTACCGGTACGACTGGTTATTAGGGATTCAGTCATGCAACTATAGGTAATAGTCAGCTATAAGCCTACTCTTCTCTTACGCTTGTATCCAAACGTTCGTTTGACAGAGCCAACAAGCCTCTGAGCAAACCATGAATAATGGCTATCGGAAGGCATATGAAACCAGCTATTTCCAACCCCAGCTCATAAAAGAGAGAGCTGCACTTGTACGGTTTGCCCTTTAACCTGGAATGCAATGCACTGAGTGGAATGCCATACATGTTGCCTGCTATCATCGTCTGTGCGGCCGCTAATATAACGCGGGCTTTTTGTTCTCCATATTCTGTTATGATTGCATCGTAGGCAAACTTCATAGGAAAGCCTCGTGCATCTGCAAAATGCTGGACGAACATAATGGCCTTAGCCTCCTCCGGTTTTATAAATTCACCAGAACCGTTTAAAAAGCTGCCTTTTTCTTTGTTACTCATATTCTGCTGCAAGGCTATTTTTATGTGATAGTATGAGCAGGCAGCACAACCATTCACCTCTGTTACCGCCAGCTGCAATCTCTCTATGAAATGACTGCCAAGCCATTTGTTCTTCCTGTTTTTTAGTATCACGCCTACAGCCCTGGGTGCATAAACCAAGGCTCTATAGAGTTCCAAAAAACCAAACTTACGCTTGTACCCTTCTGTCAGCTTAGGCTTTCCGGCACGTTCCTGATCGTTCTTGTCATTTTTATTCGAGTGTTTTTCCCCCAGTACTTTACTCTAGCCTACAGCCACACCAGATGGAATAGTTTCCTCTATAGAAATGTTTGCGACAGCACACGTTGTTGTAATCAACGCTTCAATGCCATGTATGAGTTCATCAAAGTCTATATTTTTTTTAAATGACAGCATTTTTATATCCTGTAATACCCTATTGAAGTACTCCATGGCATAGCCCATGGCAATTTCCGCACCATCCAATTCTACGACCATCTGGTTGATATCAAATAAGATATCGTCGTTTAGGCTTGTGCTCAATACTCTCTGTAGATTAGCACTGGCATCGTTTTCAAGTGCACACAATAATGGAAGCGTATAGCTACCCTGACGGATATCCTTATGGGTATCCTTGAGAGCCTGGGAGCCAGGGGCGGTATAATCTAGACAATCGTCATATATCTGGTAGGCAACACCAAGCTTTCTACCAATATCCTGCAGTGCGGCGCAGACTTCAGCATCCATTCCACCCAAGTATCCGCCGGCTTCTAGACTCAAGGCAAATAGTTCACCAGTTTTTTGTGATACGATCTCTATATACTCTTCATTGGACAAGTAGTGGTAACGACACATGTGTTGCTTAATCTCACCTCGACACAGCGTTGTCATAGCCTTATTGAACATCGTTATAAGCCGCATGTCATGCAAGGCAGTCAGAATGCTTATACTCTTAGCTAAGGTATAATCGCCGGCGTATACGGCGACGTCTTTACCAAATTCAGACTGAACTGAAACGGTTCCTCGTCTTAATGCTCCCTCGTCAACGATATCATCATGGATGAGCGATGCAATATGCATGAGTTCAAGAGCGGAGGCCGCGCGAATCGTTGTCTGCATGTTGTGTTTGCCGCAGCTTGCAGTAAGAACCAACAACAAAGGTCTGAGTAGTTTTCCTTTCTTTTCAGCAGTACGACGCACAGGAATCCTGACCATGCTATCGCTTTCTTCCAAGAACTGGTCTATCACCATACATACTGAATTCATCTCAATATTTAGTTGGCCCATCATATTTCACTACTCCTTAAAAAACACTCCGTCTAGCCGCGTTAAACCCGGGAGAGACGGAGCGAGTCATGTCTAGTCGTAAAAACCCTAGTTGTTGGCAGCAGCCCCAACTAACACCTTTTTATCCTCTGTCTCTACGGTTGTGCCGTTTAGTTTAGCCAATACGCGCGGAGCAAACCACTTCGCCAGGGTTACGAGCGTCAATACAGGGGGCCTTGATGGCGCACCGGGTATGACACTAATATCACAGGCGTAACAATTAGGAATCGGTGACTCAAGGTTCTTGTCCATGACCATACCAACCGAGCACGTTCCACCCGGGTGGCCGAAGGTCAAGCCGCCCTTCCAGTGGCTTAAAGAGCCATGGTGTATAGTGTCTTCCACACAGCCCATTTTTAGAAGAATCTTTTCATTTACATAACGACAATAGTTCATTCTCTGTTCATCTTTGGATGTCAGTGTCTTTGAAACCATACCGTCCCAAGCTACTCGACCTTCGCCGTCATCATGAATTTTATTGAACAGAGCCACTCTGCGCGGATGCTTTTTCCAGGTGTCTAAGAAGCCCTTTATGCCTTTGTTCTGGAGTTGGAATGTTGACCAGAACAATCTACCCCAGGTTACATCTGAGGCAAAAAGACAACCATGCTTGTCATCCATGAAGTTAACTGATGTTCCGTGCTCATACATGTTTCCTTTTTCACCTTCCGGCATGAGGCCTAATGATGAGAAGCTGGGATCACCGAACATTCGTGTTCCCGCTGTGGTTACGCCTGAATGTATCATTATACTGGCAGTTCCAATGCCACCGGCTGCACAAATAAGCATTTTACCACGGATCTCGTACAGCTGATTGTCTTGAGTGCCCCATGCCTTGAAACCTACAGCCTTGCCATTTTCTACAATAACACTGTCTACCTTGATACGCGTCATCATTTTCGCACCGTATTCCATGGCTTCATGGGCAGAATAGTAACCCATCCACTTGGCTCCATGCTTGCAGCCCATGGGAGATGTAGTGCAGGCATATTTACATTTTTCCCAATTGATATGCCGTAAGGAAGGAACAAATGGGTATCCAAGCTCATTGGCAGCCTGCATCATACGTTTGTTTATTGGACCAAGAAACTCTTCGGGAGTTTCAGACACCCAGCTTTCAACCTTGGCTGCCTCTAGATACGGCCTGAGATTTATACCTACATCGTCCCAGCCTGTGAATTCAGGAAGCGCGGCAATACCTGCATAGAGGTATGATCCACCTCCGACACCAGTACCGATCACGATACCATTTCCTTCTATGCTCGATGACCAGTTTTGGCCTGGATTTCTGTCCATGTGTTCGCCGTTGAGCATGCCCAAGGCTGTTCCGATGCCCTTCAGGGTGTCTCCACCCTTCTCAAGGAGAAGTACCTTTTTGCCTGCCTTTGACAGGTCCTTTGCGAGTACACATCCACAGGGTCCTGCGCCGGCTATGACCACATCATAGCCATCAATAAACACCTTCTTCTTCATCGAAAGACCTCCAAAGTAGCTCGTATTTTTTCTCACGTTTCCATGAGATTTTTCCTTACGAAGCCATGGCCGTGTCTTTTTTGTTCGAGCTCCCGAAAGCGCATGCTGCATATTTTTTTTAGCAACATTTTCCATGAATGAGTCTCAATGGAGATGTATCCGCTGAGACATCGTTAGCAGAGTTTTATAAACGAAAATGCTGATAACTACAACGATCCCTCAGGATGAAGTGTTGCGAAAACACATTCGTAGAATTGAGCTGATTAGGATCGATTGTGAGGGCAGGAACCTGATAGTAGACTGGGAGGATGCATAATGGAGTACGGAAAGTTCATTTTGCATGGGAGGGAACGCCAGATCCGTTCAACTCATCATGGAATTTCCGTCTTCTTGACCCGCCAATCAATTTTTACACACGGCAATGTCAATAGGTACATTGTGTTCGTTAAGCATGCTTTTGTCAAGTATAATGCTTTATCTCTCTACTGGATCTAATGCCGTCAAGCCAGGTAGAGATAAGCGCTCTAGATATTCCAAGAAGGCTCGTGGGCCAGAAGAAAGATGAAAACCAGGAGCATGTATATCTGCCAAGTGTTTTTCATCCTCACTACAGACCACCGTCAAGTTTGCTCGACCTATGGCATGATGCAGTGCCCACTCCTGTGCATTGAGAGAACCACGCGATGAACTACTGCGATCCTCTGTAAAATGCTCGAGTGCCGCTGGCCCAGACCACATAATTGTCTGGGCAGTATCGAGGCTCAGGACAAGGCGCTGCTCAGCTCGAGTCAGTTTCTTTAATTCCTGATTATTTCCAGACACGTCCATTGCAACAATGATGACTTTTTCCGGATGTTTCTTAAAGAGGGATTGTATCATAGACTCTACGGCTTTCTGGTCAGGCTGCATAGCAGGTTCATCGGAGTCTAGCCTGCTTGAAACACGAGTATAGCATACGGCAAGCTGATCTACTCGGGGAAGCAAGGCCGCCATGACGCCAAATTGAGCCTCAAGCTCAGCTCCACCAAAGACGGCTATGAAAGGATGTACCGGTGCATTAAGAATTGAAGACAGAATAGATAGTTCCCGTGCCACCAATGGCCCGGCCAATTTTCTTGATACAAATTTAGGTACTCCCGTTATACTCGCATGTCGTCTTTGACAAACATTGAAGGCGTCATTCACGAACCAACCATCACAAAGACCAGCTAGCGATCGAGCAAAGGCTTCATCGTTGTCTTTCTCTCCGGCGGCGAAACGTAAATTCTCTATCAGGTTTACTGAGCCCGAGACAATATCTTCTTTTCCAATCAATACACCAGAGGCACCAACACTCGTTTCATGAAATATAAAATCAGAACCCAAGTGTTTCTGCAACATTTCAGCAACCGGTTTAAGTGAGTAGCGATGATAGAGATCTTCTCGTGATACATTAGAATCTTCGGCGGCTCCTGGATCTCCTAGATGAGAGCATACGATTGGTGTAGCACCCTTCTCAAGCAAGACTCTCAATGCTGGTATAATTTGGAGTATTCGTCTGTCATCCTCTATATAATAATCTTCAACACCTATGTTGGCATCGACTCTAACGAGAACCTTTATTCCATCCAAGCGATCTATGTCGTCTAGACTCGCTCGTTGCGTGTTTGTCTTGCTCATCATGTCTGCTTGCTCTAAACGTATCAGCTTATGTACCGCTTCTGCAGCCTCGGCAGCCGTTTTACAACGAGAGGCTGCCAAACTAACGGCAGAAAGTGGCAGGAAAAATTCAGATATAGGCGCCACGCCCCGGTAGACAGCACCTGTATTGCCGTCGGCTGTAACCCTCTCGCCTTCTCGTAACAGAGTCGGAGTGGATCCATGGAATAAGACCGTTTTATGCTCTATATCTATTTCTACATCACTGCAGCCGACTATGCATGGCTTGTTCATTGCCATGGCGGTAATTGCCGCGTGAGATGTTCTTCCTGGATAGATAGTAACGATAGCATGGGCACCGTTCATTACGGCGAAGTCTGTGGGTTTTGTGGTGTGAGCCAGGTAAACTACGCTTTCTCTTCGAGCCTCTGCTTCCTGTAGACGCTTCTGCGTAAGCACCAGTGTTCCAGAAACAACGCCTCCATTGATTGGTACACCTACGGTCAATGGTGGATTCCATAGACGTGACTGGAAGTCAGCCCTGGGCAGCGCCACAGATGCATAGGCCATCTCAAGACGATCCAAACGTTCACGGTATTCTGTAAGGCCAATCACTCCTCGGCGCAAGAAATCTGTATCAGCCGAAAGATTGGCAAAGGGTCCTAACTTAGCCGCACGTGCCTGCAGCAGGTATAGCTTTCCGTCTTCCACGGTAAACTCAAGATCAAGATCCTGCCTATAATGCCCAACCAGCAGGCTCTTACAGGTTTCCAGCTCATCATGCAAGACCTTATCTAGATTTGCAACAGGCTCGGTATCGGAACTACCCATCACCACTTCTTCACCCTGCGCCTGCTTTTTAAACTCGCCAAAGAGTTCGTCCTCTCCGGTTATAGGATTGCGCGTAATGACTACACCGCTCAGGGAACGATCATTCAGGTTGCCAAAGGCCAATTGCTGAACGGTAACAGCAGTTTCTACATGGATATCGGTTACCAGTGTCTTAGAATATGCACGGACGGCTTGGTTGCCTCTAGATGCGTAGACAAGCTGGATACAACGGAGTATCTGTTCTCTTGGATCCAGGAAGAATCGCTGCCCAAAAAGAGTAGCCAAGCGAGACTCCATCTCATCCACGCTTCTTACTACGATGCGTTTGGCAGTTCTCGGTTCCATGTCTCTTCCACCCAGGATATCTCGGCCATCCAAGAGAGCGCGGGCATCCAAGGCTGTACCGCTATTTTTTGCATCAGACTCATCGTTCAAGTCTTCTTGAGCTATCGAATCTTTAGTGGCAGCATCTCCCTTTTTGTTTTGTAGGTTTTGAGTGCCTATAGAGGCATCCCCATCCGTGTGAATAGTCACTTCAGACAGATCGGCAAGTATTGTAAGATCTTGACCATCAAACAAGTCCCAGTTGTCAAGAAGATCCAAGGCATCTAAACAATTACTTAGAAATCTTTTGTACAAGGAATCTGCCAAGACTTTTCCTCTTCGCTTTACGATTCCATCCATCACAGTTGGAGTAATACCTACGTTCAGTATCGTAGCCATGACACCAGGCATAGACATCGGCGCCCCAGAGCGTATTGATACCAAAAGCGGGCGATCTGCATTGCCGAGTTCTCTACCGCTCTGTCTTTCAAGCTCACGCAGGTTTGCATCCACCAAGGCTATTATGATTGGATTGTCAAGCTTCCCACTCTGCGAACTGTATTTAAAGAGAGGGAAACCAAGAATAAAGGCTGGAGGAACCATAAGACCTATCTTGGCCATGTCTAGAATGCTGTTACCTTTTCCGCCAAACATATGGCGAGCGCCGTCATCTACTTCTCGCCAGGTGGCTGCGATACATGATTCAGGAGATCTGTGTTCAAAATTAGGTTGGGGATTAAAGTCAGCATAGAGACGACGAGTCTCACTTTGTCGCTTTAATTCCAGGTCTACAGCGCTCGCCACCTTCTCTGTGAATTCACTTAAGACATGCAGGAGTGTTCTGCGTATGAAGTTGTTAAAGAATCTAGTCTTGATTGAAGAAAGCCTTGAGGTTGGGAAGTCATACGCCTCCAGGGCCTTGTTCAGGTTCCCACTCATCATATCGATGATGCCTGTCTGAAGATACGTTTGTAGTTCCCTGCAGATAGAAACCAGACAACGCTTTGTCCTGAAAAAATCGTAGACAGAAGACGCACGCAGCTCTTCTAACTCCTGTTGGTTTGACTTTACATCACCTATATCAAGACCCTTGATGACAGAAATAGCAAGAATTTCCAGGATGATGCCTAATGCTTCACGAATGTTATGTGGTGTAACATCCGTATAATGATTGTTTGTAAGATCGCTGGCTAAAAGGAATACTAGACGGCCAATGGATAGATCGAGCAATAAAAAATCATAGAGTTCGATACGACCCTCGCTATACGACTTCTTAAGAAGCTGTTTAAACATTGCCAGGCGTTTTATGTAATCTAGCAGCAAGTGGGGCTTGGAAAGGTTGTCAGAAGTGAGCATTTCAAGAAAGCTCTGCACTTCTGCCCTCATAAAACATCGATCGAACATGTCCATGCCATCAGCAAGCTCTCGCTTGACGGCGGCTAGGTTACCTGCCCCGTAATCCCATAAATATTGTAATCGCTCCAGGAGATCCTGTGCTAGATCAATAAACTCCTGGCTTTCATCCTCTATAGAAAACATGCTTGGCAGAGCCACGTAGCCGACCTTGCGCATGGGTTCTGGATTATCATGCAGGACAAGCTGCAGGTAAGGCTCCAAAAAGAGCCCAATTATACGAGGAGACAGGCGTCTATGAACCTCTTTCCTAAGATCACCTGCAAACCCTCGAACAGGATCATCCTCTGTCCTTGCCTCCTCGAATTCTTCGGCGCTTGCTCTTATTTGCTCAATCATGTCTTCCGCATTCTGTCGGGTGGGAAGCTTCTTTATGACTTCGCGGGTGTAGTATATAAAGGTTGCAGATGGCTTGGAAACCGAATTCAGGGTAAGACGCATCTCACTCTCTATCCGTGCATATATTTTCTCTATATCGTCTTTCTGAGATCGTTGATCCGGAACGCCTTCATCCTGACCTAAGAGCCTGAGGTGTACCAGAATTTCAATGAGCAGATCGATGCGTCCCTGCTCATCAGCGCACTCCCTAACCTGTTGGAGTTGACCTAGAATACTGTCCCATGTGTTGAGGCGCACAGTTATCCTCCAGAAAGAGTGATAAATCCCATCTTTGCCCCTAGAGATGCGCTTGTCAAGCATAATGCTCTATCTTAGAGTGCTTGACCTCGGTGGACAGCCTAATACATAGAAATTGCAACTAGAATACTTGCGTCTTGTATGCGTAGCACTAATACTCTAGGCAGAAAAGAGGAAATCTTTATATGATGAGCAGATTCTTAAACTATATAGAAATAAAGACAAAAATTACGAGTGTTTTTGCTTTTTTGTATTCCCTGGCTTTGCTTTTTGCATCGCATATTACTATTAACTGGAGACTAACAACTTCCTTTTTTATCTCTATGCTTGTCTTCGATCTGACAACAACTGCAATTAACAACTATATAGATACCAAGACTAACGATCAAACTCTTCAATTTAAGCGTTCAATAGCTTTAGTAATAATCTTTGTTTTATTTATCATTGCTGCGGCTTTTGGCCTGTATCTTGCGTACCAAACGGATGGAGTTGTTCTTGCTGTAGGTGGGGTTTGTTTCCTGTTTGGTGTTTTTTATACCTACGGTCCTATACCCATATCCCGACAACCCTTAGGCGAACTGTTTTCCGGCTTGTTTTATGGTTTGCTCATCCCGTTCCTGTTGCTGTATATCAATCTGCCTAAAGGAGCGCTCGTGCAGTACAGTGTGTACTCAGGGACTTTCACAATGAGTATTCGTATCATCCCCGTTGTCAAGATGCTCCTCTTTACAATCCCTCCTGTATGCCTAACTGCAAATATAATGCTTGCCAATAATATATGTGATGTAGAGAAAGATGTTGCAGTCAAACGTTATACCTTGCCCTATTACCTTGGTTCTAAGTCACTTTTACTCTTTGTGGCATTAAACTATTTGCCATATTTAGCGCTTATTATAATGGTGGCCATACGAATGCTACCCCCGCTCTGCCTTATATCTTTTGCAACGATTCTCATAGTTAAGAAGAATATCAAGGCATTTCTTGATACACAGGAAAAAGCCACAACCTTTATTAACTCCATAAAGAATTATGTCATTATCATGGGTTCATTTACGTTACTAATCATTATAAGTGGTTTTCTAGCTCAAACAGTCAATAGTCTATGATGCTTAATCTACCTTAAAACGTTTGACCGTTTGTTCTACGGTCTGAATACTGACCATGTTCTGTTTGCTCATCTCGTTGACCAGCACGACAGATGTGTTTATATCTGCAGCGCCTACGTTTATTTCGGCTATTGCCTGCTTGACCTCGGCCGTTACATCGGTAAGGGTGTGTACGGCTTCAAGTATAGATTGACTTCCTACAGCCATCTCCCGAGAGCCTGATTCTACCTCTGTGCTTATACGGCGCAGGTTTTGAACGCTGTCAAGCACCTGTTTGTTGCCGGCGCTCTGTTCTTCAACAGCATTCCTAATTTCACTCTGTCTGTGGCTTACTTCCTGGATAGATACGCGTATTGATTCGAACGAATGGCCTGCCTCTCCCGCAAGCTGTACACCTGAATCTACAATATCATGCAAGGATTGTAATACATCTGAAATATCTCGAGACCGTGATGCGGTATCCTCGGCTAACTTGCGTATTTCGTCTGCTACGACGGCAAAGCCTTTTCCTGCATCCCCAGCATGTGCCGCTTCGATTGCTGCATTCATTGCCAGCAGGTTTGTTTGTGATGCTATGGATGTGATGATGCTGTTAGTCTCTTCAAGGCCATCCGAACGGTTAGCTATGGAATGTATGCTCTCTGTAACAGCCGTCAGGCGGTCAAATCCTTGATCAGAAACTTCCTCAAGTTTTTTGAAGGCTGCTACGCTGTGATCGACATTGTTGTTTATGGAATCCATGTTTGAAACCATCTGTTCAACAGCAACCGCACTGTTGCCCAGATATACAGCCTGCTCCTGCACCAGCCTGGTAAGGCTGTTAATATTTCCTACAATCTGTTCAATGGTAGCGCTGACTTCTTCAACAGCATTACCTTGCCTGTCAAAAGAATGGCTTACGCTATTAATGTTGCTATGTATCTCTATGATGGCCGAAGATGTCTGTTCCATGTTTTTGGCCAAGTCTCCACCTAACATCTGCAATGTAGCAACCTCGTTACGGATAGTACCTATGATCAAAGCAAGATTACCCGTAAAGGTGTTAAAGCTTTGTGCAAGGCTACCCATTTCATCCCTACTCTTTACCACTAATTGCTGAGTAAGGTCCGCCTCGCCTTTGGCTATCTCCTCTAAAGCCTTGCGCGTGAACTGTAATGGTTTGAGAAATTGTATAGACAGGAGTGAAACAAGGATTACAATGATTAATAAGCCAATGGCTAGAATAACAATATTTGTTCTAAGGAGATTAAGCACTCCAGAATAAGTTTCTTCTTCCGGAACGACGGTGCCATACATCCATGGTTCAGGATATTCACTAATAAAAATAGGCACGAAACTTTTAAGAGCATAACTGTCTAGCGCAACTGAATAGGTCAACTGAGTAAATGAATCACCGGATTTTAGCGATTCCATGATCCCTTCACGCAGTTCAGAGTCCCATTCCGGTGCTATTTTACCGATTCTATCGGCGCTAGGATGTGTCATCACAATTCCGTGATTAGAAATCAAACGCCCAAAACCTGTTTCATAGAGCCTAAGACTACCAAGCTTATTACTAATCTCATCGTTACGTAGGTCTACACCAACGGCTCCTATGAATTGTCCATCTACGATGATAGGCGCAACAGCAGATACCATCACGTCATCTTTTCCTTGCAGCGATACTGTATACGGTTCACTTAGGTACTGGTTACGAGTCTGTTTTGGGATCGTATAGTAGTCCGCTGCATACGCTTCTTTTGCACTTGCCACCTCGAGCATTATAGAGCCAGATCCGCGCATGAAATGAGGATAAAACCGTCCGTCATTATCGCTACCGGAAGCAGTGTCAGTCGCAAATAGAGCGTCATTACCTTCTAATACCTCTGGTTCCAAGAGTATCCATGCCCCAAAGATGTCATTATTGCCTATGAGAATGGCTTTGAGTAAAGATAGATACGTTGATCGGCGTGCTTCTGCTTCAAGCTCAGGAAAGCTGGCCATAATTGAAGCCAAGACCTGTGCGTGTTCCATAGGCGTTTCAAGGATTCGAGCCACCTTGTTGGCATACTCCCTGGATAGGCTCTCCATGTAACGATAAGAATCCTGTTTATTCTGAGTAAAAACACCATTGATTACCAAAAAACCGCTCAATCCAAAGACAAGGGTAAGCGAGACGGTTATTGCAAGAATAAGTTTAAGTCTAATTGACATGAATCGCTTTCTTGACATGCGGATACTCCCGACAAAACCTAATAGGAACTAGCCAGGTTATATCCTAAAACCGGCTTGTATAACTATATACTTGCCATAGCCTTGCTTATTGTCAAGCTGGAGGCTCGATTGTCTTGCTATCTTTTATGGCTTTCCTGTAAAAGGGTTGGTAGACAAGTATATGGAGGAGCCTTCATCTTCCAAAACAAGGCTGCTGATAGTAGGAAGAATAAACCCAGGCTCCTCACTAAGACTATGCGTTGTATCATCGGTAAACGTTAGCTGGGCCCAAACGGCACAACCATCACTGCCATGCGAAGGAATGGATAAGTCAGGTATAAACTCAAGCTTGGATTTCGGCTCGGGACTGCCACGTATTCTACAGTCCAGGACATCAAAAGAGGTATAATTTCTGCCATCGAATGCTGTTATTGCAAGGGGAAGCTTAGGATGCACTGGAAGTTTGCACGGTACATAGAATGAGAGTACAACTTCTCCATGTATAATAGCGGCGCTGAAATTTTCTATTACGGTACTGGCGTATTGTTTATCAGCGATACGCATATGAAAATAGTACGTAGGAAGGGCGATAGAGAGAAATGCACTTTCATACAGTTCTATTTGCTCTTCAGGGCTAAAAACCCCGTCGTGATCATGATCGTAGCGACACTGCATGTCTAATGAAAAATTGCGTAAAAGATACCAATCAACCTGGATGCCGTCTAAAAGCTCATCCTGAATAAGCAGAGTGAACACAGCATCTACCCACTGATGAGGATGAGCGAAGGCCTGTATAACATTACCGTACATCAGTATACAGGCAATGAGCATCGGTAGTAGTCGCATGTGTCTAAGGTTGCAGCGCCACTTCATTAGGGTCAAGAGCTAACAGAATCCCTGTTGGCATTCAATTCGACTAATCAACTTTAAATTTACGCACTTCTAGTTCCAGCGCATCTATGCTTGCCCTATTATCCTGGCTCAGATCATTGACTGTGCTTACGGCTACACTAATTTCTTGAACACCTGCGGCTATCTCTGTCATGCTTCCCGTTACTTCCTGTGTAATCATCTCAAGATTCTTGCTTTCTTGTATGACTTCCTTGCTTCCTATGAGCATCTCCGATGAACCAGAACGCACCTGAGAAGTTATTTCGGTTAACTGACTTATAGCCGAAAGTATTTCCTTGCTGCCAGCCGCCTGTTCGTCCATTGAATTTCGTATCATGGTTTCATATTCAGAAACGATCTTGACCTTCTCGTCTATGTCGATAAACTGCTTTAACACCAGCGATGTGGAGTTAGACACCTGATCTACGGAGGATTTTACCTTCTTTAAAATCAAAGATATTGTCTTGGCCTGCTCTGCCGATGATTCGGCGAGGTTTCGTATCTCATTGGCAACAACAGCGAAGCCTTTCCCGGATTCACCTGCATGTGCCGCTTCAATAGCAGCATTCATAGATAGCAAATTGGTCTGACTGGCGATATTGCTTATGACAGCATTGATCTCTATGAGGCCCTCAGAGTCTTTCGCTATTTCTTGTATTTTTGTTGAGACATCGATAAGGTCGGCATGCCCCTTCTCTGATGCCTTTGTTAGAGCTGTAACATTAACCTCGTTCTTTACGAGGCTCTGTAGAACCGATGCAATGTTAGCAAGCATCTCCTCTATGGCCGCAGAAGACTGGGTGACACTAGCCGATTGCTGATCGATGTGGTCATTGAGCTTTCCAATATTGTTGGTTATCTGCTGCATCGTTGAATTAGTCTCTATGACACTAGCCGATTGATTAATAGTCTGGTTCTTAACACTAGAAAGGTTTGTGCTTATTTGATGAACCGAGGCTGCGGTCTCATTCATATTAGCAGAAAGATCCAGTCCAAGTTCAGATAGCTTAATGGATTTTTCCCTTATAAGGGTAACCAACCCCTTTATTTTATCCATAGACTGATTGAAGTAGCCTGCTAGCTCACCTATCTCATCATTCTTCTTGATTTCAAGCCGTTTAGTCAGGTCTCCTTCACCATCAGATATATCCTTTAGCATGGCCGAGGTATGCTTGATAGCCTTAATCATCTGGGCGTACATCACCAGGACGACACAAACAATGAGTGCCGTCAAAATTTGCATTATAAGGGTAAATTGAATGGAGATGTAAAGCCTTCTGGTCTGATGAGCAATTTCTAGCGCACCTCTAGTATCAAGTTCTTTCAAGAATTTATTGACAGGAACCATTATCTTGTCTACTTCAGCAGAATATGCATCATCAAAGACAATACGGAAAGCGAACTGGCGTGCCGCTTCCCCCTGCATTGGTTTAAAGGGACCATGTACTATATAGTTATTCATGACACTGTCCATGGCTTGAGTCTCTGTGGCTACCAGGGTAGAAGACTTTTTAGACGCATCTTCCAAAAGAAGCATTTCTGTGTCGGAGAAACCTAACTCAAGCATAATGTCTGATTGTTTTTTAATCTCGCCCCGATACAGATTCTGGTGTACAAATTCTGGTCGTGCGATTTCACCAGCTCGCCATTTTACTATGTCCCAATAGGCGTTGTAATACTTTATGTCTGCGGTGGCTATATATGATCTGCACAGAGACGTCAGATCTGCCGAAGTTTGCCTAAACTCATCAGCCAAGTTATAGGAAAGGTATTTTTTTTCATGTACAGACTGAAGATCTGTACTTTTCTTGATTGTGAAAAATTGAGCTCCTATGGTCATGGTAATGGCTACGCCCGCTATGACGGAAAAGAGTATTGCCCGTTGTTTAAGATTCACGAAGTCTCCTTGGTACAAACCTATCAAATTTCTATTAAAACATGCAAAGTGCAGATAATAACAAATTTATTAGTATATCTATATGCTTTATTCTTATCAAGTCGTAATGCACAAGGGATTTAAACGAAGCTTGACTAGGTTTTACATTGTTTTCACAGGGCTTTTCCTCCTAGCTCTGCCCTCATAGTCATCGAGCTTTTCAAGCACGAATTCATAGAGCCTTGGCTTGAGGCTTTGGGCTGCCGCGGTAAAAAGCGGCAGCACGCCAAAAGAGTCAAAGCTACCATCCTGCACGAGTATGGGCGTCATCTTTGGGTCTCCAGGGCGTTCTCCCTCATCAACCCTGTTGTGGCTGAATCCTTCAAGTAACGTCCAGGTAAGCGAGCGCTGGTAAGCAAATTTATCGTAGACTAACTGAAAGCCAGTAGCGGCCCGTTTTCACTCGCGTACCAAAGATAAAGATCAAAATAGTTGTCATAGAACAGTCGTCGGTAACCGTCGTCGTGTTGGCGAAGATCAGGAAATTCCTTTAGCATTCTTTGCTCCTTTCTATTCTAGGCGTACTTCCTTAACCAGCCCTGCTTGATGTAGCCCACAGGTTTATATCCCCCTCCACGGCATAGCGGTCTATAGAAGCCAATTCTTCCGTAGAAAATACCAGGTTTTTCAAAGCGCCTACGTTTTCCTCTATCTGAGCCACGCTACTGGCGCCTATCAGCACCGAGCTTACTTCCGTTCGCCTTAGATTCCAGGCTAGAGCCATCTGTGCCAGGCTCTGACCACGCTGCTTGGCTATCCCATTGAGGGCTTCTATATTAGCTAAATTCTTCTCTGTCAGGAGCTTCGTGCTCAAGGCAGTGCCACTCTTGGACGCCCGCGAGCCTTCTGGTACACTCTGCAGATACTTATCACTAAGCATGCCCTGGGCGAGTGGAGAAAAGGTTATGCAGCCTACACCTTCCTTTTCCAGACATGCAAACAAGGCCTTCTCAGGCCAGCGGTTGAGCATGGAGTACGATGGCTGATGGATCAAAAGCGGTGTGCCCATAGCCTTGAGGATAGCGACAGCTTCGGCTGTCTTTGTGTCGGAATACGATGAAATACCGACGTAGAGAGCCTTGCCCTGTCGAACCACCGCGTCTAAGGCACCCATCGTTTCTTCTAAGGGCGTATCGGGGTCAAAGCGATGGCTGTAAAAGATGTCTACATAGTCCAAGCCCATTCGTTTGAGACTTTGATCGAGGCTTGCTATGAGATACTTGCGCGATCCCCAGCTACCATAGGGCCCAGGCCACATGTCGTAGCCTGCCTTGCTTGAAATGACCAGTTCATCACGGTAGGGTGAAAAATCCTGTCGTAGTATCTTGCCAAAATTCTCTTCTGCCGATCCAGGAGGCGGGCCATAATTATTTGCAAGGTCAAAATGGGTAATGCCTAAGTCAAATGAACGACGCACCATAGCCCGCGCGTTTTCATACCTGTCTATGCCGCCAAAATTATGCCAAAGCCCTAGAGAGATGGCGGGCAACATGAGGCCACTACGGCCAGTGCGTCTATAGACCATGGCCTCGTAACGTTTATTGTCAGGCTTATAATCCATACCGCACTCCTTGCACGCGCGACAAACGCGCGCCTGCGACTTTAGTATAATCGACTTTCCTCGTCAGCACCATGTACCATGCGCTCTAGCCACTCCCAAGATATGTAATTCCTGGTTTTTTCTTGACCGTAGCGTCCATTAATCCTAAAATCAATATTCTATACGACTTGGGGGCAGGCATGGCGATTATACCCTACGCACTCTTGGCTCTTCTCTTCCCGGCGATGGTTCAGATCCTGCGGGAAAAAGTAAAGTCACTATCGTTTTTGAATCCATTGATTACCTCCTATGCGATGGGCATTGTGCTCGGTAACACCGTCCTGCGTGGGCAAGCAGCCTTCAGCGCATTCGATTTGATGGCCACCTTGAGTGTTGCTCTATCAATACCGCTGATGCTCTTTACCCTGGACGTTCGCTCCTGGGGCAAGACAACAGGCAAGGTCATGCTTGGCATGGTGCTTGCGTCTGTCTCGGTTGTAATCGCCGTAGGCCTTGGGATGCCCCTCTTTGCTGCATCCTTGCCCTCATATCCCGAACTGGCGGGGCTGATGGTAGGCGTATATACGGGTGGCACGCCAAATTTAGCCGCATTGAGGATAGCACTAGACGTTGACAATGACCTATATCTTGCCGTGCACGCGGCAGATGTGGCTCTAGGAGCCTTGTATATACTATTCTTCATAAGCGTTGCCAAACGCCTATTTGGACGGTTCCTTAAGACCCCAGAGCTAGCCTTAACAGAATCGACCGCCGAAGAGCATCCAGGGCGCGAACTATACGACTCGACACTACATAGCCGCTTTCCTTTTATTGGAGACATTATAAAAAAATCGCCTAAGCTGGGATTGTCAAGAAACGCGGGTTTAACTCTACTTGTCATAGCCGCGGCCTTCGGTTTAAGCCTTTTGTTACCCAATGAACTGCAGACGATGGTCGTCATACTGGGCATAACCACCTTTGCCATAGCCTTGAGCTTCATAAAACCCATACGGGATACCCCAGGCAGTTTTGCTATTGGTGAATACTTCATACTGGTGTTTAGCTTCTCAGCCGGAGCCATGGGCGATGTTCGGCGTATTCTAGGAGCAAGCCCTCTGGTATTTTTACTCGTCGCATATGTGCTTATAGCCTCGATGATCATACATATCATGTTATCCAAGCTGTTCAAGCTTGACAGGAATACCGTGATGATTTCATCTACGGCGGCAATATGCTCGCCTCCTTTTGTGGGTCTGGTAGCAGGTGTTGTAGGCGATAGCAGACTCATAGCCCCCGGCATTACCGCAGGCATAGTCGGTTACGCTGTAGGCAATTACCTCGGCGTCATTGTAGCCAAGCTTCTAAGCTTGGTAGGCTAAAACACACACATGGCTAAAAGCTTTGCCGACCATAGTTCAGACCTGGCCTTTTTCATACTGCGTCCAGGAATAGAACTATGGATGCGGGTGGTAGCAAAGCGCAGTGTAGAATGCGGGACTGGGGTAGATTTCAAGCGTCGCAAACCCTTCGTGTTACTCGCCAACCATAGTTTTGCCATGGACGTAGTACATGTACCCCTGCCATTTAAGATAACCCCGCAGATAGTCGCCAGCCGTGATCTCTTTGTTAATCCATTCGAGCGCTTTATCCTCAGCTATGTAGCCCGCTGCATCATGGCACCAAAGGGTGGAGGCGACGTGCGCACCATCAAGGAAATATTGCGGGCCGTAGACGCAGGGTATCCTGTGCTCTTGTTTCCAGAAGGTGACATATCTTTCTTCGGTCACTCGGGAGAATTATCAAAGGCCGTGGCCATGCTGGTGCGCAAGTTAAGCCTGGACGTCATAACCTGCAGAGTCAGCGGAGGCTACCTGTCGGCGCCACGATGGGCAAAGTCGGCTCGAGGTAAACGAGCAATACGGTTACGTTATGAATTGGCCCTGAGCGCCGGGCAATCGTCCAGCTTGTCCCTTGGAGAAATCCATGAAGCCATATCGAGCCGCCTTGCATACGACGAGTATGCTTCCCAGCGTGAACGCATGGAGGCCCACCCCACGAGCCAGGGAGCATCTGGCCTGGAGGACATCCTCTATGTCTGCCCCGCCTGCCATGACATAGCAAGCATGAACTCATCGGGTAACGAACTTGCCTGCAAGGCATGCGGTACAACAGGAAGCATTGACGAGTACGGCTTCCTCCACGGCTGGGCTTACGATAATCCTTTTGATTGGGATATCTTTCAAAAAGGTTTATCTTCACAGCTACGTGGGGCCTCTTTTAATTCTAGCGGTATACTCTACATAAACGACTACAACGCATTAAAACAAACCAGGCTCGGCGAGGTGTTTGTAGAGTACCATGATGGCAGCATCCACTTCTCGGGGGCGATGAGCCGTGACTTTGCCAGAGAAGAACTCCACGACGTAGCCCTGACCATGCGCAACAACCTGAACTTCAGCTATGAAGGAATCGACTACCTCCTCAAGCTTGACAGGCTTGCCCTCGCCTTCTTGCGCGTCTGTCAGGACAAATACTAAGGGGGGAGCTTCCATGGTCTACTACAGCGATGGGCGAAAGGAGGCAAGGCTGGATCGTGCAAGCCTCCGTGCGCTTGCCAATCTTATAAGCGATGCCTTCATAGAGCACGACAATTGGAAGCGTGTCATAGCGGATACAGCCCGTAGAAAACGAGGGCTCTACGCACTTTTCTACTTCATATCGTCCATCATTAACCGGTATGGCCACATAGTCGTCAGCGTGTACGAAGGACGTGTTGTTGCCTATACCACTTTCATGGAAAATTCCGACCATGCGCAGGTTAATTTTTGCCGCGTACTACGCTGCGGGGCCTTACCTTGGGCCTTGTCTTTTATTCTGACGCTGAGACCACGAGAACTGGCGGCAATGCAAGAATTCAACACAAGCATAGAAGCGTACTATGCCAGGCAGAACATAGACCCTGGTGGCCTCCACCTCTATACCACCGCAATAGAGCCATCGCTCAAGGGTCGAGGCATCATGAAATCCAGCTTTGCCTATGCTGAAGAGTGTTTCAGGGCCGCCAAATTCTCATCCTATATGCTTGAAACAACAGACCCCACCAATATTCCTGTATACGAACACTTTGGCCTCGAGTTGACAGGCCAAGAAACTATGGCTCGCACTGATCGAAGTGTGTGGTTCTTTAAAAAAGCCCTCGTTTGATTTCAGAAATCACAGGAGGTTTTAGCAGGCAGCTATCGCTATTCTATTGAGTTCCGGTATTTTCGACAAACTGGATTTTTACTCCGTTTGGATCTTCAATGTACATGAAACTAACAGTAGGATTAGGTTTGAATGGTCCACTTATACTTATTCCATCCATGGCCTTTAATTCAGCCATCTTTTCCTCGAGTGACTCCACCTCAAAACCCAATGATAGTTCCTTGCTATGCTGTGGATTTAAGTTCTTTTCATTATGGATCAACTCGATAACGGTATCGCCATCCTTGAGGAAAACAATGACCATGCCCGGCATAGTGCTAAGTCTCCTGTCCTCAATGAGACCTACGACGTCGGTGTAGAATCTCACGGATGACTCAATGTCTCGTACATGTATGGTGACCCAACAAAGTTTCATATTTGCCACTCCTTTATTTCTATGCATAGTTTACACGTATGATTGTCGAGGAGATAAGGCCTGCTGTCCAGACAATCTTTCCATTTGCGTGAATGGCCTCTATGGCATATGCTTGACACATGACGAATATAAGCCATCTAGGTAGTTCGCCAGAACGAAGTGATGCTCCGGCCAAGACAGGGGGAACACTCCGCTTTACCGACGATCACGTGCGTCCTGGTACGCTTCACACTGCAGTCCTGTACAGCCCTCACGCACATGCAGAAATCAAAAGCATAGACAGTAGCCAGTCCTTAGCCTTTCCTGGCGTACGCGGCGTGTTCACCGGAGACGATTGGCCCGCGGTACTCATAGGCCTGTACATGGGCGACAAGCCCCCCTTGGCTCGGGGAAGGGTTAGATACTATGGCGAGCCAGTCGTGGTGGTGCTTGCAGACGAAGAAGCCTCCGCGCTGGAAGCGCTGCGTCTCGTTCGTGTTGATTTCTTGCCTTTACCCACCCTGGGTAGCCCACGGTCGGCCTTGACCGATGGAGCGCCAATACTTCATCCAGATTTGGGTTCGTACCGCCGTATTCAAGCCATACTACCAGAACCAGGCAGTAATGTAGCAAACAGAACCCGCATACGAAAAGGAGACGCAGAGGCCGCACTTGCTCTTTCTGACGTTGTCGTTGAAGGCGAGTTTTGCTTTCCCCCTGGTGATCATGCCGCGATGGAACCGCGGGTGGTTATAGCCGAGTTTGGACTCGACGGGCGGCTTAAGGTTTCAAGCTCAACCCAGTCACCATTCGGTGTCAGAACCCTTCTGGCTCAGAGCCTGGGTCTTCCAGAGCGCAATATTGAGGTGCTGGCCGCAGCTGTAGGCGGCGGTTTCGGTGGCAAGGCCGGTATTCAGCTTGAACCTCTCGCGTGTCTCCTTGCCATGCGCTTTCCAGGAAGACCTGTTCGCTTGATAAATACCCGCGAAGCGGACATCGTATCCAGCCCAGGCAGGCCAGGGCTGGACTCCCGGGTGCGCATAGGAGCCAAGCGTGACGGCACCCTTCTAGCCATGGATATGGAACTTTGCTTTGACTCTGGAGCATATGCTGACTATGCGGTCAATGTGTCACGTGCTGCGGCCGTCGCCTGTACGGGTCCGTACAATGTTCCCAATGTCAAGGCGGATACGCTCTGCGTATATACCAACCATCCGTTTGCGACTGCCTTCAGAGGCTTTGGACACATAGAACTTTCATACGCGACAGAACGTGCACTTGACCTGCTTGCAGAAAAGCTATCTATGGATCCGCTTGAATTACGTCTCAAAAATGCTGCCAGGCCAGGACACACAACACCTACCGGAGCCATGCTCGACCCTAACACAGGTGACTTGCCTGCGTGCATTGCCCATGTACGGCGACGCCTGGATTGGGATGCAGGACAACGTGTAGTCATGCCTGACGGCATGATACGAGCAAAGGGCATATCATGTTTCTGGAAGGCTCCGGCAATACCAACGTTCACCGATGCAGGAGCCATACTTACCTTTGCCGAGGATGCTAGCGCCACGTTGTCCACCGGGGTCATGGAACTTGGACAGGGAACTCTGGACGGCCTGAGGATCATCGTTGCAGAGGCTTTGGGGCTGGAGCTTTCAATGGTCAGGGTGCTCTATGAAGTTGACACAGACCGCTCACCCCATGACTGGACGACGGCAGCCAGCCGCTCGCTGTTCATGGCTGGACGAGCCGCCCTGGAGGCTGTATCGGATGCCATGGCTCAGATACGGTATACGGCTGCATCCGTGCTGCGTTGCCCGGAAGAAGACCTTGATGTGCATGGTGGGCGTGTATTCGTACGCGATGATCCGGAACAGGGCCTGCCACTGTCTTCAATCGTTATGGGTTACGTCTATCCAAACGGCAACGCCATTGGCGGCCCCGTCATAGGACGCGGTCGGTATATTGCAAGACATCTGTCTGAGATGGATCCTGATACGGGTGCAGGAAGACCGGGCCTGGAATGGACCATGGGGGCAGAGGGTGTCGAGCTGGAATTAGACCCACGCGACGGTCACCTGCGTATCATCAAGGCTGCAAGCTCGATGGACGTAGGCAGAATCATCCATCCAGCATTGGCAAGATGCCAGGTCGTTGGTGCCATGGCCATGGGCATAGGATATGCAAGCCGGGAAGCCTTTGTATTTGATGCACGCGAAGGCGTACAGAACGGAAGCCTCAGAGACTATAAACTACTGCGCTACGGAGAAGAGCCCGAGTATTTCGTCGATTTTGTGGAGACGCCCCAGGGAGATGGCCCCTTTGGCGCACGTGGACTCGGGGAACAGGGCATCATAGGCATGCCGGGAGCCGTTGCTCAGGCTGCTTCCCTTGCCACAGGAACCCAACTCAAGGAGCTACCACTGACACCCGAGTATCTATGGCGTGCCTTGAAGGAGGGACAGCGATGATTCCAAGCCGCATTAGATACCTGCGTCCTCTCAATGCCGAGGAAGCTGTCAGTGCCTGGAGAGTCAATCCTGGATCACGCTATCTCTCTGGCGGCACGGAGATTAGCACCACATCACGGCGCTCCGCCTCCTACCCTGTGAGTACCCTCATAGACATTAAACATATAGCTGAAGCAAGAACACTGCAAATAGATGGAGACATGCTGCTTCTTGGCTCCGCCCTGCCACTCTCTGCAATAGCCGACAGCGGACACTTTCCTCTTCTTACGGCTACAATCAAGGGCATAGCCGACAGAACCACTAGAAACCGCCTGAGCCTCGGAGGAAACATTGCGGGCATGCTCCCCTATCGAGAATCTGTTCTGCCCCTATTACTTGCCGATGCTCACTGCACCTCAATGCTACAGTCACCAGGCTTGGAAACTCCACAGCTCAGAGCATGGCGATTGCGTGATCGATTCAACAAGCGCCTCCTTCTGGAACCGGGAGAACTAATCCTATCGTTTTCTGTTCCATTGTCATTCACCACACTGCCCTGGAGCCACGGGCGGAAGACAAGAACAGGACCGATTGACTACCCCCTGGTGACACTATGTCTCGTCAAGGATTCCAGCAACTTTTTGCTCGGCCTGAGCGGTGCCCATCCCTATCCCCTCCGTTCCGATGAAGCCGACGATCTATTGTCTAGGACTGAGCCTGTAGATGTCGCCATCCAGGCTCTAGAGCTTGCGAAGACAGATCATAGAGCATCGGATTCGTATCGAACGGCTCTACTCAAGACCATGCTTGAAACTGCCATAAAGGAATTATCATGAAGGATTATACAGGCTCGGTTGAAATCACCTTACGCGTTAATGATGAAAATCGCAGGGTACAGATTCATCCAGAAGACAGCCTTCTTAGGGTGCTTCGTGAACGCCTGGGACTCACTGGTACCAAGTGTGGCTGTGAGAATGGTGACTGCGGATGTTGTACCGTGCTCATAGATGGGCTGCCTGTTAAGTCATGCATGAGCCTCGCCGTAGAATGTGAAGATACAGCCATCACGACCATAGAAGGCCTCCATGAACATCCAGTACAGAAGGCATTTGCAGCCGAGAATGGATTTCAGTGTGGTTTCTGCACACCGGGCATGATACTAAACGCGGTGGCCTTGATAGAGGCTCATCCTGAGCCTGATGAAGAAACAGATAAAGAGTGGATGCAATCCAACCTATGCCGCTGCACAGGCTACGAAGGCATACGAAAGGCGTTGTCGACAGCCAGAAAATCAAGGGACTTATTTCCTACATGAAGTAGAGGTAGGTTTTATCCATGCACATAGTCGCTCGAGTCTATAGAAGCCGAATAAAAGCTACATTGTTTTTACCTGTACGTTTTATTGAATACATTGTCTCATCGACATGTTTCTGAAGAGTCTTGGGTTCAAGGCCATGATCCGGGTACAAACTAATACCTATTTAATTTGTTTATAATACTACGTTATATAAACTGCAGGGAGCTATACAATGGACATATTAGACTTAATAGAGCAAAAACGATACGTTGATATAAAGAATATTCTTTCTGAGATGAACGAGGTTGATATTGCTGAAATACTTAATCCTTTGGATCCTAGCGTAAATCTACTCATATTCAGGATGTTACCAAAGGATATAGCGGTAGAGGTATTCGCTTATTTCTCAGCGGATCAGCAGGCTGATATTATAAGAACCGTTACCGACAAGGAACTTAAAAATATATTAGACGACTTATTCTTTGATGACATGATAGACCTCATAGAAGAGATGCCGGCAAATATAGTTAACAAAATTCTTACAAACTCTACACAAAGCCAAAGGAATCTGATCAACCAATTTTTAAAATACCCGGTAGACTCTGCCGGAAGCCTCATGACCATTGAGTATGTTGAACTAAGAAAAGATATGACGGTCAGAGAGGCCCTAAATCATATAAAAGAGATCGGGCTTACAAAAGAAACGGTATATACCTGCTATGTGAGTGACAAGAACAGAAAACTTCAAGGAATCGTTTCTCTTAAAAATCTCGTAATTTCTGATGAAGACAAGTTGATTAGTGAAATTATTCATGACGACGTCATCTTTGTTAACACGCATGATGATCAAGAAACGGTAGCTAACATCTTTAAAAAATACGGGTTTATTGCATTGCCCGTGGTAGACAAGGAACAAAGGCTTATTGGAATAATAACGGTTGATGACATAATGGAAGTGATGGAGAAGGAAGCAACAGAAGACTTTCAAAGAATGGCCGCATTGGCACCATCTGAAGTAGCCTATATGGACTCCGGTGTTTTCTCTTTGGCTAAGCAAAGGTTACCCTGGTTGTTGGTTTTGATGGTAGGTGCGGCACTTACCGGGGGAATCATCTCTAGATTTGAGAGTGTCTTACAATCTGTCGTATTGCTAACGGCTTTTATTCCAATGCTCATGGATACTGGAGGTAATTCAGGGAATCAGGCATCCACCTTGATAATACGAGGTTTAGCAACCGGGGATGTTACCCTGCATGATGTATGGAACGTATTGTGGAAGGAATTTAGAATAAGTCTCATTGCCGGCATTGGTTTAGCAGCAATTAACTTTTTAAAAAATATGTTTTTGGATAGAGTGGGACTCCTGGTATCTATAACCGTTTCATTGACACTCGTCATTACCGTCATGCTCGCAAAGATGACTGGCGGCGTACTACCCCTCATTGCAAAAAAATTAAGGATGGATCCGGCTATAATGGCTGGGCCTTTGATAACAACCATTGTTGATTCACTAGCCCTGCTTGTTTACTTTAGCATAGCAAGGCTTTTATTGCATATTTGATTAAACAAGTACACTGCATCTAACATGCAGTATCAGATGCCTATGTGGTTTTCCCCACATAGGCCTATTGTAGCCTATAGCTTAACGACTGAGCCTAGTAACGGTCGTTATTGCGGGGTTTTTCGATGGATTCGTTGACTTTTAGCTGGCGTCCGTCAAGCTCCATTCCATTAAGAGCGGCGATTGCGGCACGTGCCTCTCCTTCGGTGCCCATTTCTACGAACGCGAAGCCCTTCGAACGGCCGGAGTCGCGATCTACAATTGTTCGTGCCGACAGTACTTGTCCGTGAGCCGAAAAAAGTTCGACAAGCCTTGCGTCGCTTGTCTCGTAGCTAAGATTCCCTACGTAAATTTTCTTTCCCATTGTGCCATCCTTTGTCAAAAAAACTCGATTAGATATGAATAAGTTCGTCCTTTTTTACTCTTTCTAGGGTATTCAGGATGAATAATCAATCATGACATTATATCATAAGTATCAAAATCTTGTCTTGCATCTTGTCAATTTCAATTTATGGTTTCGAAAATTTCCGTTCCAAGCTCTTTTTCAGAGCTTCGCAGACATTTTTGAAGGCAAGGCTATACCTCTGTATGCACCCACTTGCCGCTCTTGAAACGAAGCAATATAAGGAAGAATCGCACCACCTGGTCTGCCATGAGTGCCAGCCAAGCGCCAAACAGGCCGAGGCTCATCACATGTACGAGGACCAATGAAAGGGTCGGTCGTATCAGGAGGATACCTATACCCAGAGAGATGGCCGGATACAAGGAATCCCCGGCCCCTCTGAGCGCGCCGGCAAATATTTGGAATGATGATTGGAATGGCTGGATAAGTGCGACGAATACCATGACACCCACACAGAGCGCGATTATGTCCGGGTCATCGGTGAACAGCATCGCGAGTTGGTGACGGAATATGAACATGACTATGCCCATAGCCGTAGAAACGATGGCTCCCATACGCTGACATGCGTGGGATGCGGTCTTGGCGGCGTCAGTATCCCCTCTCCCAAGAGCCTGGCCCGAAAGGCTCGTGGCTGCTATACCAAAGGCTTGCCCGTTTACGAACGACATGTTGAGAATTGACAGTACAATCTGATGTGCGGCGAAAACCTTGGTGCCCAGTGCCGTAATTGTAATGGTATAGATTAGAAGTCCAGCGCGGAGCGCGAGTTGCTCGGCGGCCGATGGTAGTCCAATCCGTATCATGCGTCGGAGCATGTCTGTATCAGGTAGCAGTGACACCCTAGACAGCCTGAATCGGGCAAAACTTGGCTCGCCTTTCTTCGTTAGCCTGCCGGAGATTGCAACGATAGCCATCGCACAAGCAGCACAGTTACCAAGCACCGTGGCGATAGCAGCGCCCTCTACTCCAAGTGCTGGAAAACCAAACTTGCCGTATATAAGCAGATAGTTTAATACAACGTTGACAAGATTGGCTGTAACATTGTAACGCATCGATGTCCTTGCATCGCCTACACCACGTAGTAGCGCGGATATAGCGATAGGAAGAACCGTTGGTACAAAGCCAATCATTAAAATCGTAAAATAGTGTGTCGCCGCGACGACCGTATCGGCTTGTGCACCCATGAATATAACCATGGGCCTTGCAAAGAGAACGCCTGGAATAGTGAGCAGGACAGAGACAAGGATGGCGAGCATGATTGTCTGAGCCGAAACAAGCTCGGCAGCCTTCCTGTCTCCTTGACCCTTGAAGCGGGCTATGAGGGCAGTAGAACCGACATTGAGGGCTATGAAGACCGCAAGCATTATAAACTTTGGCTGGCTCGTCAGGCCAACAGCAGATATGGCATAGGCGCCTAAGTGGCCTACCATGATTGTATCGACGAGCTGAGTAAGAGAAGTTAGAACCAGCTCCGCAACCGAAGGAGCAGCTATAGATAGAACGCTTTTGTAGAGCGGAGGCAGACGCATATGAGCCTTACTATACCGACTCCGATGAGTCTACTCAATATATAACTGGCAGACGAATAACAAAGCTAGCACCCTTCCCAGGCTCACTGATTACCTCCATCTGTCCATTATGGTTTTCTGTTATTATGAAGTACGAGATACTAAGGCCAAGTCCGGTACCTATGCTCACTGGTTTTGTTGTAAAAAATGGTTCGAATACACGTCTCCGGATTGATTCTTCAATGCCAGGGCCGTTGTCGCTCAGCGAGACACACACCATGTTTTGCTCAGTGTCTTTATAAATGCGAATATCGAAACGGGCATTTGAAGTTTTAGCCTGATGCAGTTCTTCGGCACCATTTCTTAATATATTTAGAATGACCTGCTGAATCTGCCCCGAATCGCAAGGAACAAGAGGGAGATCAGGTTCATAATGGCGTTCTATACGAACACTCCTAAAGTCATACTCTTTTTTCATATCATAATCGGTGGCTGCCAATTCTAAAGCGCCATCGACAAGCTCAGACATATCATGACTTGAAACCTGGCTATTACTCTTTTTGGCAAAACTGAGCATGTTATTGACTATCTTTCCTATACGTCCACCAGAGTCCTTGAGAGTAGTAAGCATCCTAAATATTCCTCGAGCCTCCATGTAGGCCCGAAGATTTTCAAGTTTTATGCCATTGGAAAGAGCAGCTTCCCGATTGGCAGGCAAGTCTTCTGACAGACGCGTCTCAATGACACTGGCCGTCTGGAGCATGCCCGACAGGGGATTGTTAATCTCGTGAGCCATGCCGGCAGCCAAGCCTCCAACCGACAGCATTTTTTCTGATTGTATCATAAGGCTCTGCATACGGTTATGTTCTGTCACATCCCTAAAAACCAGGACTACTCCCTCTATAAATCCGTCAGCCATTAGAATAGGGGCTGCAGAGTCAGCAATCTGATACTCAGGCCCCAAACGAGACAGAAGGAGGGTATGGTTGGCTAGGTTCATTGTTTCTCCGGTTTTAAGCACACGTGCAACCGGGTTCTCTTGCCGTAATCGGGAGCCTTCCTGTAGTATGACGAACACCTCTTCGAGCAAATGTCCCTGAGCATCATATGCATTCCAGCCAGTAAGCCGTTCGGCAACAGGATTCATGAGAGTAACTAAACCCTGACCATCTACCGCAATGACGGCGTCACCAATGGAAAGTAGAATGGTCTTGAGACGCTCCTTTTCCTGTGCCAAGGCAAGCAGATTATCCCTAACAGAAATTTGCATTATCCTGAATGAATGTGCGAGGCTGGAAAGCTCATCATCGCCCGATTCATCTATCTCCTTTGAATAATCACCCTCGGCAATTCTGCACGTTGCAAGTTCGAGCGCTACAATACGCGATAGTACAAAGGTGCGCACCCACAGTACCATAAAAAGTATAAAAGGAATGAATACAACCAGACTTAGGCCAAGAACTCCTATAAACAGCCATGTATCCTTTGAAATCTTATCGTTTGACTGTACCGAAAGATCAATCATATACGAAGACATTTCGTGGGCAATGAGGAAAGCCTGAGACGCGGTTTCCCTATACAAGGATTGATTCAAGAGCCCATTTTCACTCTGTTCTATAAGCAGCCCGACTATGAATATAAAATCATCTCTTTTAGCCAGCACAGGAGTAATCATCCTGAACCTCTCTTGCCAGGCTGCAAGAAGAGTAAAAGTCTGGTCAGTCTTGAAATCTTCATACTTGCTTGCCAGTTGACGGAACGTTCTAGGCCCTGGGGTAATCAAGTATTCCTCGAGCATGATCTTTGTGGTCTCTATTGACCATTTTGTCTTATTTAACACTGCCTGAAAGGCATTGTTCTGGGTATAGCGTGAAACATTATAAATGCCGACAAAAATGGTACACATGACTAGAAGAACCATACCTAGAATGATGACGTTCAACTTTTTTCTAAGGAACATTGGATGTTCCTATACCTACCATAGTCACACGTTTTTCTAATACCCTTGCAAGAGAACGACCATCTATAAGGTCAAGATATTCTGGTAAAGAGCCGCCTATATTATATCGTTCATGATACCAAGCGCCTTCTTGCTCCATGGCCAACAAAAGGCTCTGAGGAAGTTCTAAGTAAAACGTATAGTCCTCCCATTCCTTTTTGACCGAATCTTCAGAAAGTGCTAGAGCGCTAGAACACATTTGCAGTGCACGAATTGTATCCCTGTTTAGTCTAGAAATAGAGTGGTCCAAGGCTATAAGAAGGGCAGACAGATCATCGGAGCGTGTCTGTGCAACATCGAGCCTTGTAACAAGAAGCCAGTACATGTCTCTGCCTAAGTGGGCGTTCATTGCACGACCGTGGCTACCAAGCGCTTGCATCGCCAAAGAAGTAAAAGGTTCCCAGGCGATGATTGCGTCTACTTCTCCGCGCGCCAAGGCAGCTGGTAAATCTAGGGGATCTAAATACCGAGTAGTAACATCGGTCTCTGGAATGCCATTAAACAAGAGTATTCGGTACAGGGAATAGCCCGCGGCACTATCAGCGGCTAGACCGATATGCATACCGGACAGTTCTGAAGGATCCTGTAAAGAACGATCATCCATGACTAGGTATCTACTCTGATTCCTGTTGAGTACTGCAATTATCCTAAACTGGTCATTAGTAAAGGCATGAATAACAGCCTGATTCTCAGGGATACAGATCACATCGTATTTATTTGTCAAGAGACCTTCCATTAAGTCTACGGCTGAACTCTCTATTTCTATACCAACACTTAAACCAGCCTTTTGATACAGACCCAGTCTAGACGCAAGAACCACGGGAGCAGATTTAATGCTTTGGTTAACACCAATACTAAAATTCCCATGATCCTCTGCTGGCTGAGAGCATGAGGAAAATAAACTAAAAATTACAAATGTATAAAAGGCACGTTTACTCATCACTGTAGTGCTTTCTTATAGAACTAATTGTATGCAGATTATTAAAAAATACATCAATAATCTGTGGGTCAAACTGAACACTTGATTGAGAGCGTAGATATGCCAGGCTTTTTTCCTCTGACCATGGATCCTTATATGGCCTCTTACTCGATATTGCATCGTAAACATCGGCTACGGCAGTTATTCGAGCCTGAATTGGAATATCCTCGCCCTTAAGACCGGCTGGGTATCCGGTACCATCCCACTTCTCATGATGATACAAGGCAATGTTCGCCGCATGTTCAAGCATGGAACAGCCTTCATCGTCATCACCAGAGAGGAATGCTTCTGTCAAAAAGTAATCTGGCAATTTCTTCCCTGTGAGGATTGCATGCCCGTATTCACAGTGTCGCTGCATCTCGTTCCATTCTGAAGCCTCAAGTGCTGAAGACTTGAGAAGAATAGTATCGGGTATGCCTATCTTGCCAATATCATGAACGGGAGATGCCAATTCGATGCAGGATATTTCTTTTTCTTCCCAGTTAAGTCCACGTGCAATACAGGCACAAATACCGCCAACACGCAAGAAATGGTTGCCGGTTTCAAAGTCTCTATACTCTGCCGCCTGAGATAGAATCCTTATAATCTGCCGTCTGGATGTTAAGAGCTCCTTATTGCTAACCTCAAGCTCGCTAGTCCGCCGCACTACCTCTGCTTCCAGGTGTTCCTTATATAGCCTGTTCTCACGCAAAATTTTCACGCGACTTACTGCTTTTTTTACCGTATGCAGAAGAACAGACATATCCACTATTGGTTTTAATAGATAGTCCCAAGCATTTAGATGAAGAGCCTCTACCACATCTTGTATGCGGCCAGTACCTGACACCACAATAACCGGCAAATCCGGATTGAGTATCTCACAACGCCTAAGAACTTCGAGGCCATCAACTACTGGCATCCGAAGGTCGGTCATCACTATATCGGGTAATTCTTTTTCAAGAATACCAAGACCTTGGGCTCCATTTTCGGCCGTAAGTATACGAAATCCGTAATCCTCTAAATAATCTCTAAAACTTTCCCGTATGACGGCTTCGTCGTCTATGACTAGAATTGTGTAGGGGTCGTTTTCTTTATTCCGCAGAATATCCATATCAAATAGTGTAGGCTCAAGCATGCATTGTTTCCAGCTAAAATTCTATAAAACATGTGCAAGGGGAGTGCTTTAAATATGTTTGATGCGGGAGTCTATCGCCCCAAACGCTATATCAAGAATAATACAAGACTCAAGACGCGCAGAGTCTCCAAATACGCGGAATCGTTTCTTGCCAGGCTTCTATAAATGCAACGAAGGCCCCGGCCTTGGCACGATACTCTTCGGCCGGGTGGGATTCTGCCAGTATAGCGTTATTGAGGAATTCCAGGAACTCGGTCCGGTCTGTATCAACAAAATGAAGAGCAGCCTTGATGCTCGACTCTACGGCCTTGTATTCCAGGCCGTCTTGGACAAAATACTCAAGAAAACTACCGAGAGACTCGGGTGCGAATCCGAATAGTTTGGCCTTCTTCCGTAAGTATATAAACCTTAAAACATCTTGCCGCCGCCGCATCCAATGTGAGCCTAGCCGTTTAGGTGGAAGGTGTAGGAGCATTAAATCCTTGTCGAAGAAAAATCTATAGCCACAATGCCTAGCATTGATGACGTAGTCATCATCCTCGCCTCGTGTGCCATACGGTCGAAGGGAACCCTCAGGAACATGCCAGCGTTGATGACCATGTTGCCACCAAAGGCTACGGAGCAAGGCGAGAGGCTTGTCTCTGCATCCAGCTGCTGATTAACCGCCTTGTTAAACAGAGTATCCTTTGGCCAGCCGTCTAGCACACCCAAAGCCTGGCTGTCATACACCTTCTGACCGTACTCGTTGATGACACATCCTGTCTTTCCTAAAATCCCGAAACAATCATCGACACGGCCCATGTTTCGTAGTGCCTTATGGAGGTATTCGTCATCTATGCACTCGTCGTCGTCAATCATCACGATGTTCTCAAAACCATGCAAGGCGGCGTAGATGAGTCCT
>JAVEXO010000087.1:0-6430 GCA_034003955.1 Spirochaetia bacterium
ATGGGTGTGTATGACGCAGTTAACGTCTTGTCTGGCGTTCATGATGCCTATATGGAAGCGGTATTCAATCGTTGGCTTCCTATGTCCTTCTATCAGTTCATAGTCACCGTTGAATACGACAACATCTTCCTTTGTTATGTCTGCATACCTCATGCCAGACGGTTTCACATAGATAAGATTGGTCTCTGGATCACGTATGCTCACGTTGCCCCAGGTTCCTACCGTCAGATGCTCGGCAACCATCTGGTTCCCACCTGACACGACCATCTCCTTATACGTGTCTCGTACTCCCGATGCATTCATGTGCTTTCCCTCATTCCTTGGTCTTCATCAATATGCTCTAAAAATCCTCTAATGAGGGAAGAGAAGCTATCCTTGACCCGTTGTGTTATTTCAAACACCTCTTCCTCCGTCACCTTCTGGTCTAAGACACCCGCAGCCATGTTGCTTATGCAGGAGACTCCAACAACCCTTAAGCCACAGTGGTGGGCCGTAATGGCCTCAGGAACCGTAGACATGCCCACGGCATCGGCTCCAAGGGCACGGAGCATCCGTATCTCTGCGGGTGTCTCAAACGAGGGACCTGTCATCCAGGCATACACGCCGCTACGGCACTCTATGCCATTTTTCTGGGCAACCTTGCGCACTATGTCGCTGAGGCTCCTGTCATAGAGCCTACCCATATCAGGGAATCTGGTGCCCAGGCTTGGGTCATTAGGCCCGCGCAAAGGATTCTGCCCTGTCATGTTTATATGATCACTGAGTATCATGAGGTTACCCGGCTTGAATGACAGGTTGATGCCACCCGCTGCGTTTGTAATGACGATGTTCTTCACGCCAAGCTCATGCATGACTCTAACAGGAAAGGCAATGCTCTCCATGTCGTAGCCTTCGTAGTAATGGAAACGGCCACCCATCACCAGGACATCCCTGTCCTGGAGTCTGCCAAGGGTCATCACACCGGCATGTCCAGGAGCCGTAGATACAGGAAAGTATGGTATGTCCCCATAGGGAATCCTGATGGCATCACTCAGCTCATCGGCCAGCATGCCAAGGCCTGAACCAAGAATGAGTGCGGTATCTGGACTGCTCTTCATGACGCTCTTGATGTACTGCCCTGCGGCACGAATCTTTAGCTTCTGTTCCATCTCTTGTAACCTCTCGTGCTCTATCAGTGTAAAAAACTAGTGTTGCCTGTCAGACGGGCGGCGCTCTCCTGAGCCTTCAGGCAGACTTCATGCTCATCAACCTTTATGAGCATTCGATCTTTCAAGAGTAGCTCTCCGTTACAGATAACCGTCTTGACGTCTGATGCCTGAGCCGCGTAGACGAGGGCCGCAGTAGCACTGCTTCTAGGATAGAAGTGTGGAGCGCTTGTATCGATGAGTATGATGTCTGCCTTCTTGCCAACCCGCAGGCTCCCAATGGACTCGTCGAGCCCCAAGGCTTGTGCGCCACCGATAGTAGCCATACGAAGCGCCGTGTAAGCCGAAACGACCGTGGGATCCTCTGCAAGGCCCTTGTTGACCAAGGCGGCCAGATTCATCTCCTCGAACATGTTGAGGTTGTTGTTAGACGCCGCACCATCGGTGCCCAGTCCCAGCTTAACACCGGATTCAAGAAGGCGGGCAACCGGCGAGAAGCCGTTGCCCAGCTTGAGGTTGCTGGTGGGGTTGTTGACGACACCCACACCCTTGTCTTTTAATAGTCCTATGTCGTCATCATCGAGGTGAACACAGTGGGCGGCGTAGGTATGTCTTGTAAAAAGCCCAATATCGTTGACGTGAGCCACGGGGCTCTTGCCGTACAGCTTCCTACAGTCGTCTACTTCCTTGCGACTCTCAGACAGATGCATGTGTATGCTGGTATCCAGTTCTTCTGAGAGGCGAATGCATTTCTCCAGGTATTCTGGAGCGCAGGTGTACACGGCATGAGGGCCTATGTCCACACTGATTAGCCCAGAACCCCGGCCGTGCCAGTCATGGTGTAGCTGGCGGCTCTGCTCGAGCTTTACCAGGTCTCCAGGGCCGTCAAACACGAGCCCGCGCGTCAACTTGGCCCTGAGGCCCGAGCGAACCGTAGCTTCTGCTACCGCGTTCATGTTGAAGTACATGTCGGCGAAGCAGGTGACGCCACCTCTCACCAGTTCGGCCAGGCTGAGCATGGAACCATCGTAGACGAGTTGATCGTCCAGTTTGGCTTCTATGGGCACAATGCGCTCGAAGAGCCAGGTCCAGAATGGCAGATCGTCGGCATAGTGCCTCATAAGGCTCATAGCCAGATGGGTGTGTGCGTTTACGAGGCCTGGCATGACTATGCATCCTGAGGCGTCTATTTCGCTGTCGGTATTAAAACCATCGGGTTCTTGGCCTATGAATGCTATGTCCTGACCATCGATGCCAATGTCGCCCAATAGTAGTTCCGGTTCAAGTCCTTCCATGGTCAATATGGTTCCGTTACGTAGTATTGTTTTCATGGGCGGACAACCTTTCTATGCCTGAGCCAGGATGGCGTTTAGTTCAGAGAGTATATCATCTATATCCTCGAGACCCACTGAAATCCGTATCATGCTCTCGGTCAAGCCAAACTCCTTGAGACGCTCGTGATCGTAGCCACGGTGGGTCATGGCCGCAGGCAGTTGTATCAGTGTCTCGCAGTCGCCAAGGCTAACCGCCAGTTTAAAAAGTAGAGTAGCGTTGACGACGCGCTTGGCGGCCTCCAGCCCGCCTTTTACCTCGAAACTAATAATGGCGCCAAATCCGCTCATCTGAGAGGCGGCGACGTCATGGCAATCGGAGTCTTCAAGCCCAGGATAGTACACGTGCGATACCTTGGGGTGTTTTTTAAGATACGTGGCCACTGCCTTCGCATTAAACTCGTGCTGCCGCATGCGCAGCCCCAGGGTCTTTAGGCCGCGCAAGAGAAGCCAGGCATTAAAGGGGCTCAAGACGCCGCCAAACTCGCACATGTAGTCGAATTTGAGACTCTGCAGGTACTCCATGTCACGGGAAATGGCGACACCAGCGACGACGTCTCCGTGTCCGCATAGATACTTGGTAGCGCTGTGCACGACGACATCGGCGCCCAGTTCAAGCGGGCGCTGGAAGTACGGCGTGGCGAAGGTGTTGTCTATGACAACCTTGATGCCGCGCGGCCTGGCAAATGCGCAGACGCGCTTGATGTCTATGACGCTCAGGTTTGGGTTACTGGGGCTCTCGAAGTAGATGACCCTGGTATGATCGTCTACTAGAGCCGCGAGCTCAGTTTCCTTCTGGAGGTCGGCTATCTTGTAGCCTATATCGTATTTTGGCAGCACCTTTGTAACGACGCTATAGGACGATCCGTACAGGGTTCTATGGACCAGGACATTATCACCGGGGCGGAGTAGAGAGAATAGCACCGAGCTTATGGCGGCCATACCCGAGGCGAATGCTACGGCACCTACTCCGTTCTCCAGTGAAGCCATCCTTTCTTCAAAGAGCCTCAGCGTGGGGTTATTGCCTCTGGTATAGACATAGTCGTCGCTTTTAAAGCTCATAACGGCGTCAACCTTGTCGGTATTATCGAATGTAAAAGCCGATGTCATGTAGATGGGTGGGTTGAGGGCATTATCCGGGTTGGCCTTTGGCCCACAGGCATGAATGGCCTTCGTGTCGAATTGCATCGATTCGCTCCTTTTTAGCTATGCACGTATCATCTCTTAGAAAAGAACAATCTCATCGAACGAGCCTATTGATGGCATCATCAAACGGAGGATACAAGATTCCCTGTTCGGTGACTATCGCAGTGATATTATCAGAGGGAGTCACGTCGAAGGCAGGGTTGTAGACGCGCACCCCACTCGGCGCTATCTGCACTCCTGCTACATGGGTCACTTCCTCCGGGCCGCGCTCCTCTATGACTATAGACTCCCCAGCTGGGCATGAAAAGTCTATTGTCGACACAGGGGCTGCAATATAGAACGGCACACCATAGCGTTTAGCAACCACAGAGAGCATGAATGTGCCTATCTTGTTAGCCGTGTCACCATTTGCGGCTATACGGTCGGCCCCGACGACGACCAGGCTTATCTTGCCGTCCCGTAACAGGGTCGCGGCTACATTGTCGGCTATGAGCGTGACGGGTATCCCCTCTTCCATCAGCTCCCAGGCAGTAAGCCGTGCCCCCTGGAGACGGGGTCTGGTCTCGTCGGCAAAGACAGAGATGCCTTTGCCGGCTCGATGTGCAGCGCGCACCATTCCCAGTGCCGTGCCCATGCCAGGAACGGCTAGGGAGCCCGTGTTGCAGTGAGTCAGGATGGTTGCGCCTGCCGGTATCAACTCTTTGCCGTAGCTAGAAAGCCTCTCGCTCTTGGCAATATCCTCGGCAAGGATGGCGTCGGCCTCTTTTCGCAACACCATACAAGCAGCGTCTATCGTGCCTGCCTTAGTAGAATCAAGAGAAAGTCTCATCCTATCGATAGCCCACATGAGATTGACGGCCGTTGGTCTGGTTGCGTTCAAGCTAGCAAGCGCGCTTTCCATCCTGGCATAAAACTCGTTGCCAGAAAGCCCACGGTACTGATTTGCAGCCAAGACTACGCCATACGCCGCCGCGGCCCCTATCGCCGGAGCTCCCCTGACGACCATGTCCTGTATGGCAAATTCGCACTCTTTGAGCGTACTGCACTCGAAGAAGCAGTACTCCCCGGGTAATTTCCGCTGGTCGATTAGCCGCAGACGATCTGCCTTGAATTCCATCGCTATTATTGTTGGCATCGGTCAGGTACCTCGCTTGGTTGATACTGAAGTTTATACTATTTAGCAAATAATAATCCAGTTAATTACGGGTAAGCCTGGCAACTCTATAACGTTACATATACAAACCATGATTTAGAGAAAATCAATTCAAAATAGTTTTTAGTTATCATACCACAACTATACCTATTGCTAATTTCAATCTAAAATTATTTAAATTAAAAATATATAGCCTATTAATTAGTACACTTTTAAAATACTATTGGTACTTATCCAATCATGCATACACCACAGTGCCAAATAAAGGCACTCTACAATATTAAAAATGGTTAAACCATCTATGCTTACAACAATTATACAAGTATAGTAAAAGCATGAGTCGAAACAAAATACTATTAAGGCGAGGCTATCAATCCAATACTAATACACAGCCAAACTTGATACATGACCGAACTGCGATAAATTGTGACGAGCATATCCCCTGGTTTTTGCAAAACATGGTTACTCAATTTCCACCAATGGAGCGATTAATTGATTATGTTATCGACCGGCTACCGGATCGATCTCGTTATCAATTAGCAAAACAATTAGAAACTTGCAAAAACTCAAAAAATAGAAATCTCACAGAATTTTTTGGCCTAGGTTACACAAATCCTGATCTTGATATATTTTATACAGAATTGCCAGAGGTAATTAATCCTTCGCGTTTAAATAATTACCTCAACGAACTCGCAATGTGCGGCCTGCCTACTGAATTGTACAAAGACTTAATGCTTAGTTTAATATCAAAATCATTCGGAGTTTCGGGTAACAGTTTTGCTATACATAATAAAGTAAGAAAATTAGGGAAATTGCTTAATCTGAACAAGCAAGAAATGGTTTATATTACTTTTGCATATTGCGCTAATCATGATGATTTGTTTTCTAGACTCTGCAACTGGGAAGAATCAGCTCGGATTTTAAGAGATGCTGCATTGATACTTAACATTAATACCAACGCCCTGCGAAGAATGCTCAGCCCTACTGCTCCCTTACTTCGTTATGGCATCATAGAAGCTCAAACAAACCGGCAGGCACTTACCATGGTTCTTGACCAAGGCATCGATGATTATTTATCCGGTTATTCTGATACGCCATATTCAGCTGATCTTCAATCTGTTGAATCTATGCGCTTTTCGCTAGACAGTTTTCCTGTTTCTCTTGATGAGCGCAGATTGTTGCTGACATTGCTAAAATCAGAAGAACCTAATCATATTTTGTTGTATGGAATACCAGGTACTGGTAAAACCGAGTTTATGCGCAGCCTGATTCAAGAAAGCGGACGAAAAGCTAAGCTACTGCGTTTTAACGAAGGCATGAAAGGTAGCCAGGGACGCATTATCAGCCTTTCTATGGTAAGCCGTATGCTCTCTGCCTCTCACAGCGTCTTAGTTATTGATGAATGTGACAGTATTCTTAATACGAATAGTGGTGGTTTTTCATTATTAGGAAAATCATTTAGCAATACAGAACAATTGGGTAAAGAATGGTTGAACTTGTTTCTTGATGAAGCAGAATTGACAACAATCTGGATAACCAATGATGTAACTGGAATCCATGAGTCAGTTAAGCGTCGCTTCAATACATCAATATTTTTTGAAGCTACACCATTGACACATCGCAAACGAATTTGGTTATCACTTGCCCATGAATAT
>JAVEXO010000088.1:0-5973 GCA_034003955.1 Spirochaetia bacterium
AAGCCATAATTATTAAAGAGAATAGGCTGCTCTGCATAAAAAAGAGCTATGATCATGGAGTCTTTTATATTCTCACTGGTGGTTGGCAGGAAAAGGATGAAACATTCACAGACACTTTAAAATGGGAATGCATAGAAGAACTTGGCTCAAGAGTTACAGTAGGAAAATTGAAATATATAAGAGAATATATAGGAAGGAATCATGAGTTTTCCGCTACGGATACGGCCCACCAAGTAGAGTACATGTTTGCGTGTGAGTTGCTTGAAGAACCAAATCCACAAAAGGCAACGCATTGTGATGAAGGTCAAAAAGGTATTGAATGGGTTGAGATTACGTGTAGCAATATACGGGTATACCCAAAAGTGTTAATAGAAAGACTCTATACAAACTACGAAGAGCTATACTGGGGTGATGTTAATTGACGATGGCCGCTCCTGATTGGCCCTCTCTTGCATCAATGGAAGCTAAGACGGAAACCGCCGCCCTGGTGCCGGCAGCCACACCAGCTGCAGGTAAAACGTCAACGCTTCTCTCTGGCGTCATATAGGATACCACGAGCGTATGGCGTTGAGACCACGTCAGGGTATGTTCCATAAGATCCGCTGGAGTCAGGTACCACATACCGGCAATGGCGGCTCCGGCAATAAGGAACTCTGCGCCGAGATGAAGGGCTCCAGCTCCGGCTTGACCTGTCATGAACTGGCCCGCGCCGGGGATCATGAACGATGACATACCCGCGTGACAGATGTACAGCGATTCCTGCATTGAAATCGAAAACACAGAAACTATCGCCAGACGCTCTTCCAGGGTCCACTCCTGAGGTGTCTAATCGGCAGCACTGGGAACAGCGGCCAACAATTCGGGCCCTGTAACGCCCTTCAGGCCGGGTAGAGAGCCCTTCCCATATCCAGGAGCCGCATAGGCAACTGCCGCTGACATCAACGCTATAACGAACATTAAACTCGTTACTTCTCGCATTATATTCCTTCGTTAATATAGAAGACAATGAATATAGCAATATGGGTAGCTTATTCCAATGTTTTTGCTTTCTTGTTCAGTGCCGCTATAAGGCCGCCCCCCAGGATGAGGGCGCCACCGATGAGCTGGGCAGGAGCTAGGGTTTCGCCCAGGAGCATAAAGGCAAACAAGGCACCATAGAGGGGCATGGTGTTATAGAACACCATGGCTCCTCCTGCTCCCAGCAGCTTTACACCGGCGCTCCAGCAGATGAAACCCAAAGCGGCGGGTACGAGGCCTACATACACGACGAGGGCTACGAGCCGTATAGACCAGGCCACAGGGTTGTTCATGCACTCTAGTACGGCCATGGCAATGAGGACTGGCAGGCCCATAAAAATAGACAAGCCTGTTGCCGACAAAGGAGATCTCCTCAGAACAACGCGACGAAGCGCCACAGAATACATAGACCAGAATACAACGGCCAAGACTACAAGCAGGTCTCCCTCATTCAAGCTTATGCTGTTTCTAGCTTCCGCATTGTTCCCAAAGAGAATAAAGGCCACACCGCCTAAAGCCAGGATGGATCCTAAGAGTTGCTTTAAAGAAAACGCCTCATGCAAAAACCAGGCAGCCAGGGCAGCCGTGATGATGGGGGCTACGCCATTGATCATTGTAGCATTCATGGCCGTGGTAAAGACCAGTCCAAAGTAGAGGGTTGGTGCAAAGAGGACAACGCCTGTCAGTGCCATGACGAGGAGCATGGGTGTATCCTTGCCTGGTCTGCGTTCTTCAGGGCTCTTCCTCATTACTATGAGGCCAAACACAAGCGCGGCTATCATGAACCGTGCGGCTGTGAGCGTAATCGGTCCTATCTGTCCACGGAGTGACCGGCCTATCATGAGATTGGTAGCCCAGGCACACGTGGCCACATTGACCAGGAGTATTCCTTTTATTGTTTGACGCCTTGCTCGGTCCATCTATCCTCCACTCGATACGGGCAATAATCGTCGCGCTTGCTGCGCCGGAGACCGCCTGTCAGGGAACTGTACAACACCTTCATGCCTGTTGCAAACCGGGAGCCGTAGCGAGGGCGCCATTTGTTTCACGTGAAACAAACGAGGCTGTATCGCAGCAGTGTTTCACGTGAAACAAAAAGGCCGTGAATCGCTGATTTCACGATTCACGGCCTTCAAATCTGTTCGTTTTTCTCTGTATTAGTTTTCAGAGTCGTCTGATTCGTCTGCATCCTCTATGTCGGCGGATTCACCGTCGAGGGGGTCGCTATCAAGCAGACCCTGGGGATCTAGCTCTTCATCAGTATCCATGGACTCGTCGGATAGTATTTTGGCCTTTTCTTCGGCGGGTACGGTCGTGGCCACTTCCTGGTCCTCGTTGACTATCCTGTCCATGCCTATGACAAAGTCAGGGCTGTCTATGTTGACAATGCGTACGCCACGGGCGGTCTTGCCACAGAGTCTAACGTCGGCGGCCTTTGTCTTGAGGGTCTTGCCAAGGCTTGTCATGACGACGACGTCATCCTCTTCCCGTACGGTTATGGCGCAGACTATCTCTCCAGACTTGTCATCCGGGTCATATATGCGCTGGCCCCTGGTGGCTCGTCCGTGGGGATTGAAGTTTTCAAATTCGGTGCGCTTGCCATAGCCCGATTCGCTTATGAGGAGCATCTGCTCGCCGGGATTGATGCGGAGCATGGCGTTGAGCTCATCTGAGTCGGCCAGCTTTATGCCGCAGACGCCCCGTGAGCTACGGCCCATCACCCGTACGTCAGTCTCTGCAATCCTTAAGGCCTGTCCCTGCCGTGTTATGAGGACGACTTCGTTCTTGCCATGGGTCCTGCATGCCGAGACGAGGCGGTCGCCGTCATCGAGGTGTATGGCTATGATGCCGCGTGTCTTGGCATTGACGAATTGGCTGGTTGCAACCCGCTTGACGACGCCTCGTAGTGTGCCAAAGAAGAGGAAGGTGTCGTTTGTAAAGCCCTTGAGGTCTACGACCGTCGTTATGTCCTCGTTGGCTCCTATGGCAAGGAGGCTCTTTAAGTGAGCACCCCTGGCAGCCCTGGATGCCTCGGGGATCTCGTGTACCTTCTGCCAGTAGGCCTTGCCGGCGCTGGATATGTACATGATGTAGTCATGGGTATTGGCTACGAATATCTGCTCTATGAAGTCGTCTTCAAGAAGAGATGCCGAGTTGGAGCCCTTGCCTCCCCTACCCTGACTCCTGTAGGCGCTGACCGGAACGCGCTTAACAAAGCCCTTGTTGGAGAACAGTATGACCATCTCTTCTTTATTGATGAGGTCTTCTATGTTGATCGCCTCTACTTCGTCATAGACAATCTCTGTGCGCCTGTCGTCGCCGAACTTAGCGGCTATGACCTTCGTTTCATCCTTGATGACGCCCAGTATCTTCTCTGGGTGGGCCAGAAGGTCCTTGTAGTAGGCTATCTTTGTGCGTATCTCTGCCAACTCGGCCTGGAGCTTCTCTATCTCCAGGCTTGTTAGACGGCCTAGTCTCATGTCGACTATGGCCTGGGTTTGAGCCTCTGACAGGGAGAAGCGCTCCATCAACGCTGTCTTGGCGGCGTCTACGTTGCGTGATGCCTTTATGATGCGCACCACTTCGTCGATGTTTTCTATCGCTATGACGAGGCCTTCGAGGAGATGGGCCCGCTCTTCTGCCTTGCGAAGCTCATAGCGTACGCGCCTCGTTATGACCTCGACGCGATGTTCTACGAAGTACTGTATAAGGTCCTTCAAAGACAGGGTCCTGGGCATGCCCTTGACGAGTGCCAGGTTTATGACGCCGAAGGTCGTCTGGAGCTGGGTGTGGGCAAAGAGTCTGTTGAGGATGAGCTTGGGTATGGCACCCTTCTTGAGCTCAACGACTATGCGCATGCCCTCTCTGTCTGACTCATCCCTGACGTCTCCGGCACCTTCTACCGACTTGTCTCGTATGAGTTCTGCTATCTTGGCTACCAGATTGGCCTTGTTGACGGTGTAGGGTATCTCGTTGAAGACTATCTGCTCGCGGCCGCCCTTGTGGGTCTCTATGGTAAACTTGCCGCGCACGGTGAGCTTGCCGCGCCCTGTTACATAGGCCTCTCGTATGCCACGCTTGCCAAATATGATGCCACCGGTTGGGAAGTCTGGCCCTGTCACATGCTTCATAAGCCCGTCTATGGTAATCTCGGGATCATCTATGTAGGCAGCTATGGCGTCGGCTATCTCACGCAGGTTATGTGGGGGCATGTTTGTAGCCATGCCTACGGCAATACCCGAAGAGCCGTTTATAAGCAGGTTTGGTACGGCGGCCGGCAGGACGGAGGGCTCTCTAAGGCTCTCGTCATAGTTTGGTACGAAGTCTACCGTTTCCTTGTCCAGATCAGACAGGAGCTCGTCGCCAAGCTTTGACAGCTTGGCCTCTGTATAACGACTGGCGGCCGCGGGGTCTCCGTCTACCGAGCCAAAGTTTCCCTGGCCCTGTACGAGCGGATAGCGCAGGCTAAAGCTCTGTGCCATGCGTACCAGGGCGTCATACAGAGACAGGTCACCGTGCGGATGGTACTTTCCCATCGCATCACCGGTTATACGTGCGCTTTTCTTTGTGGCGGCTGTGGGCTTGAGGCCCAGTTCATCCATGGCGTACAAAAGCCGTCTGTGTACCGGCTTGAGGCCGTCCCGCACGTCAGGGAGGGCACGGCTTACTATGACGCTCATGGCGTAGTTGAGGTAGGCTGTCTTGACCTCGTCCTCTATGGCTATGGGTATGACTCTTCCGGTTAGTTCTGCCATGTTACACGTCCAGGTTGGAGACGTACATAGCGTTCTCCTCTATGAATTGTCTGCGGGGCTCCACCTGCTCGCCCATGAGCGTCGTAAAGACAGACTCGGCCTCGACGGCGTCATCCATCTGTATCTGGACTATGCTGCGCTTGCTGGGATCCATCGTCGTCTCCCAGAGCTGATCAGGATTCATCTCACCTAAACCCTTGTAGCGCTGTATGGCTACCTTCTCCGGATCCTTGCCGCTCTCGGCCAGTATCCTTTCCTTCTCGGCGTCGTCATAGGCGTACTGGATCTTCTTGTCTATGACCACCTTGTACAAGGGCGGCATGGCAAGGTAGACGTGGCCACGGGACAGAAGCTCTGTCATGTAGCGATAGAAGAAGGTCAGGAGCAGGGTCCTGATGTGGGATCCGTCTACGTCGGCATCGGCCATGATGATGACCTTATGATAGCGTAGCTTTGATATATCGAAGTCTGCCCCTATGCCGCAACCAAGAGACTGTATTATTGGATTGAGCTTGTCGTTGCCTATGACCTTGTCTATGCGCGTCTTCTCGACGTTCATCATCTTGCCCCAGAGCGGGAGTATGGCCTGGATGGTACGGTCCCTACCGCCCTTGGCGGAGCCACCGGCAGAGTCTCCCTCTACGATGTATATCTCACACTTGGCGGGGTCCTTCTCCGAGCAGTCGGCCAGTTTTCCAGGAAGGCCTGAGCTCTCCAGGGCGGACTTGCGTCTGGTAAGCTCCCTGGCCTGCCGTGCGGCTATGCGGGCCTTGGCGGCCAAAACTGACTTTTCAAGGATCTTTTCTATGATTGCCGGGTTAGTCTCGAAGAAGAGGGTCAGCTGATCGGCGCAGAGGGAGTCTACGATGCCCTTGACCTCCGTGTTGCCAAGCTTTGTCTTTGTCTGCCCTTCAAACTGGGGGTTTTGCACCTTTATAGAAAGGACCGCGGTGAGGCCTTCCCGTACGTCGTCACCGGACAGGGTGTCGTCAAACTTCTTGGCCAGCTTGGACTTCTTGAAGTACTCGTTGAGTATGCGGGTCAAGGCGCTCTTGAAACCTACGAGGTGTGTGCCACCTTCCCGGGTATTGATGCCGTTGACGAAGGCATACATAGTCTCGTTGAAGCTGTCGTTGTATTGAATGCCTACCTCGACCTCAACATCGTCGCGGGTGCCGCTGATGTATATGGGGTCTGGATG
>JAVEXO010000032.1:0-28888 GCA_034003955.1 Spirochaetia bacterium
CCTATGAGGAATACCAGCGGCAGGCCCAAGCCTAACACGCCAGGGAAGACCTTGTCCAGGACCATCAAGGCGGTCACTATAATAATGGGCATAAACAATCTAAAGCCGTACTTTTCATAGCTAGCAATATCGAGGCGTGGTGCGAGTTCTTCCCATGATGTCTTCTTGACATGCTTGAGCCCTATCCACCATGAAAAGATTATGGCCAGTGGCATGGTAAGGAGCAGAAGTGGAACTTCAAAGCCGACGAAGGGCATGTCTATGCCGCCGCCTATTATCATGGCTGGAATATTAACCGGCGGGGCTATCATGCCCAGGATGCCAGCCATGGCTATGAAGGCACCGGCGCTTGCGATAGGGAGTCCCAGTATGACAAGGACAGGAGCGACGACGGCGCCAGCGGTGAGTACCGAAGCGCTTGAACTACCGGTGATCATGCCAGGGAACATGGCCACAAGCATGAGGAGGGGGAGGAGCAATACAGGAATGCCCCGGAATCTCTTTATTATGACTATGTTAAGCGCGTCCAGTGCACCACTTTCCTGCACCGAGCGCATGAATATCATGGCCGTGGCTATGACGAGTATTGTGTCCACGTAACCGAAAGTGCCTTCAACGAGGTGGCGTATGCCCAGGCCATTTCCTGATACAAGGAGAGCCGCAACAGACGACAACAACATGGATATTGAGACTGGTAGTTTTATTACAAAAGCCCCGGCGGCAAAGACGCCTACCATGACAAGAAAGAGTATTAATTCAAAAGGCACGTGTACACTCCTATTTGAAGACCGCGGCCAGCGGCGCTCCTACTGCTGTTATTTTTTCAACCTTGGTAAGAGCTATCTTGGCTCCTGCAGCAAGACGCGTAAAGATTCCGTCAGTGTCGGCATCGGCCACTACAATAGCATAGTCAGAGGCAGGCACACAGAGCTCTATGAAGATGTCAGACAGCGTTCCTCGTCTGGCCTCGCCACCTACATGCACGGCTATGAGCTTCATGCCCAGTTCACGCGCACGCTTTATCAAGGCCTTAGCCCTCGTCAACTCGGCATCTGCGCTTATGCCTGCAGCACCAAGGCCCTTTGAACTACCACCCACGACCAGTATGAGCGTCTTGGTTCCTGCATTAAGATCAGAAGCCTTTGCTAGTTGATCCGCAGTAAAGGTGACCTTGGCCCTGTTGAGCAGAACCCTGACCATCTCAAGGTCTGCACTCTGGCCTATTGATGTAAGCAGTGCTGGCTTCTCTGCAAAAGCCGTAGTCACCTGTGCCGAGACGGCAGCCAGACTAAGCAAGGCAACCGTGAGTAACAGAAACAATCTTCGCATGGTAAAACCCCTTGGTGCATACCAGAGGGCTACGATGAAAAGCCCTCTTGTACAAAATAATAACCGCTTGCTTCATTACAAGACAGCAAGCGGCCCTGTGCAAGGTTCATCCTCTGCCAGATTACCGTGGCTTAAAGCCGCCGCAACGTGGCAAAGGGTGGTGAATCAGAATCCGGCAGCCTGCCCGTCACGCCTTGGATCTGCGCCACCGTAGAGCATCTTGCCTGCACGGTCGAAAAGCACCGCATGAACACCGCCAAAGTAGGCGTCCCAGTCGGCGCGCACATTGACGTCATGGCCTAGGTCTTTTAACCCATCAAGCGTATTGATAGAAGTCCTACCCTCGACCTGCACTTGACCGGAGGCCATGGCGAACAGCCTTGGAGCGAATATAGCCTCCTGAATTGGCATGCCGTGGTCTATGACGTTGGAGATGACCTGGGCTACTGCCGCGATGATGCGGGTTGCACCAGGAGAGCCAAGTGTCATGAATGGCTTGCCTGAAGGGTCGAGCACCAGGGTCGGGGTCATAGAAGACAGAGGGCGCTTGCCAGGCTCTATCGACTGAATGTGGCCAGGCTTAAGAGCAAAGTCGTCCATGTGGTTGTTCATGATGATGCCGGTGCCGGGAACCGTCACGCCTGATCCAAAGAAGTAATTGATGCTCTTTGTTATTGTAACCAGGTTACCTTCACGGTCCATGACCGAGAAGCTTGTAGTAGAGCCGCTCTCGTAGCGGGAAGGATCGTCAGGACTAGCCGTACCCATTGCCTTCTTCATGTCAATCTTGTTATAGAGCTGCTTGGCGTAATCCTTGTTTGTAAGGCCGGCAAGAGGAACAGTAACAAAATCCGAGTCAGACATATACTTGCCGCGATCGGCAAATGCCAGGCGCATCGCTTCCACCCAGGCATGGGCACTGGACGTCGTGCCCGGGCCCATCTGGGCCATGTCCATGTTCTCAAGGATGTTTAGAATCTGTATGACGTGGGTTCCACCGGAGCTTGCAGGCGGGGTGGAAATGATTGAATATCCACGATAGGTTCCAGTGACGGGCTTGCGAACCTGTATCCTATAGTCTGCAAGGTCCTGAGCCGTCAGGATGCCCCCTGCGTCACGAACGGCCTTGGCGATCTTCTCTGCCAGAGGGCCCTTGTAGTATGCGTCTGCCCCACCCATAGAAATGAGCCTCAAGGTGGCGGCCAGGTCGGGATTCTTAATAGATTCTCCCGTCTCGTAAGGAAGCCCGTCCTTTGTATATATCTTTGACGTTGCCTCGAAGGTGTTTATCTTGGCAAGTTCAGCCTTGATGATGCCTTCTAGATTTACCGTTACTGGTATGCCCTTCTCCGCAAGCTCAATGGAGGGAGCAATAACCCTGTCGCGTTTGAATTTGCCGTAATTTTCAAGTGCATAGAGAAGACCGGCCACTTCACCGGGGACGCCGGAGGCAAGGCCTCCTACGACACTGGCGTTGCCTATGACCTTGCCATCCGCTCCATATTTGAACATGTCAGGGGTAGCAGCCGCAGGAGCCGTCTCCCGGAAGTCTATGACGACAGCCTCCGGCATCTTGGCCAGCTTGATTATCATGAAGCCACCGCCACCGAGTCCAGAGGCATTGGGTTCAAGCACACCAAGCGCGAAAGCCGTGGCAACTGCCGCGTCCACGGCGTTACCGCCACGCTTAAGAATGTCGATCCCAACCTGGGAGGCTTCGGGCTTGGCCGCGGCGACGACGCCTTTGACGCCCTGCGCCTCTCTGCCAAACAGGTTTACCGGAGTCTGGGCCACAGCCAGACTCGCTACGAATGCGAACAGAGCGATGCACGTGAACAGCTTTTTCATGAGAGCCCCTTTCATAGACATCGAGTACGTTTTATTCAAATAGCAACGGTGCAAGTTTTATGGGTTTCAAGGGAATTGTCAATGTATACTATATAAAGAAACATCAAGCATGGCAGAAACCAAGCCAAGCGAGAAGATCTATACTATCAGAATACATGGAACGTCTCAATCATGCCATCCACCCAAGCCTGTAAGCTCCGCCATCACAGAACTCGTCTCGAGGCTCAAACACGACGACCCATCGACCGCCAGGGTAGCCGCCACGGCTCTGATCAAGAATGAGGGACAAAAGACAGGCAAGGAGAGTAGCATTCAAGTTACGCTTTGTTCTCTATCCATAGCACTCCATAGGCGGGTACTGTCGTAACGCCATGCTGGGTCTCAAGGCTCACACTGCGAGCCTCCACCGGATCGAAGGCGCTGCTGGCCGTACGCCAGAATTCTGGTAGTGTGCAGGATACGGCCTGATGGGAGCAGTTGATGGCTACCAGCATTGCATCCTTACCGGATCCACGTTCAACCATGAACACAGACCCAGCAGAAACATAGGCTTTTCTTGCCGCGCCAGGAGCGAATGCCGGCCTCTTGGCTCTCTGCCTGAGCAATGAAGACAGACCCTTAAGGGAGAGGGATCTCATGGAATGGGGATCCGACAGGGCCTCTTCAAGCATTGCCATGGTCGGTTTTTCTCTGTTGATGGCCCTGTTGTATCCCAGACTCTCTGGCCCTTCCTTCCAGTTCCTGGAACCGACAATGGAATGGAAATACAGGGCAGGAACGCCATCCATGGCGCAGGCTACCGCGTAGCTAGCTATAAGAGCCTTTGAGCGCTCAACATCGTCGGCCTCAGGCCTCGAGACGGCATCTGCCCATGAAATGTTAAGCTCGTAGGGAACCGGGCCTTGCGGCGTGCCCTTGTATGATACGAGCCCTCCCCTGGCCTGAACCGCCAGAATCGTCTCGTCGAAATTCTCTACCAAGCCACGTGCCGGCGTCACACCGACGCCATCATGCGATGCCAGGAAGTTTAGCATGGTGGCTCCTGCCGGCACGGTCAGGGCTGCAGCCCACGTGGACAGAGGTTCTGCGTCACCCGTGGCAAAGGCGTGGAGGGTAAGAGGCGGCAGGCTGAAGTTATAGACCATGTGGGCCTCATCACCGTTCCCGAAGTAGGCCATATTCTCTTCATGCGGTACGTTTGTCTCGGTGAGTACCAGCATGTCCAGCTTAAGGCCGTCCAGTATGGCCCTGATAGCCTTGACCACCGCGTGCACTTCTGGAAGATGAGCACAGCTCGTTCCGTCTTCTTTCCATAGATAGGCTATGGCATCGAGCCTGAGCATCCTGGCTCCTCGCTGGGCATATTCCAGTATGATGTCGACATACTCGGCAAAGACCTCTGGCTCGGAGAAATCCAGGTCTACCTGGTCGGCGCTGAATGTTGTCCAGACGCCTATGGTTGAGCCGTCATCCATGATCACGGAACTTATGAGCGGATGCGTTCTGGGCCTTAACACGCTACTCGCGTCATAATCAAGCGGCCTTGTTATGAAGAATTTATTGAAGGGTTTACGGCCAGCCTTGAATGCCTTGAACCAGACCCCCTGCGCGCTGGCATGATTGATCACAAGATCGAAGGCTAGCCTTCGCTTCTTGCCGAGGCGGGCTATGTCGTCCCACGTACCAAGCGCAGGATCTACCGCCCTGTAATCCATTACCGAGAACCCGTCATCCGATGAGTACGGAAAGAATGGCAGTATGTGGTGATAGCTAAAGATACCAGAACATCGGTTGTCTATGAATGTTCCAAGTCTTGAGAGCGCAGATGGTGCGTTGATGCCTTGGGATTGCCCTGTGCCTATCATGTCGCCATAGCTGATAAGAAGCGCGTCGCGTTCCGAGAAGCTCGGCGCTTTGGACACATCCATCTCGCTGCGTCTGACGTCTTTTAGACCTGACACTCGCCTGGACAGCCTCTCTGTAACGAGGGTCATGGCTTCATCGGCCCTATCGCCATAGATAAACCGCAGCTGTGTTTCAAGCCGCTGTCCATGCAGACCTAGTATCGTGTGTGTATCCATGTCTCAAGTATAGGGTCTGACAAGCAATGACGCAAACGAACACATAAATCTCACTTGCCATATATTGCTTATTGACTATATATGGTATTTAATCTATATTTACTATGTTGACCAGGAGGATGAACATGGATAATAAAAGATTAGTTATAATAGGTGGTGTAGCCGCGGGAGCAACAGCGGCGGCACGCGCAAAGAGACTCGACCCCACTACCAAAGTAACCATAGTAGAAGCCGGCAGGTATGTATCATTTGCAAACTGCGGCCTACCCTATTTCGTATCTCGTGATATAGACAAGCGAAGCGCCCTGATTCTACAGACTCCAGAAGGCTTCATGGCCCGCTACGGCGTAGAAGTCATGCTCGAGACAAAGGCTACAGCCATAGACAGGGTAGCCAAGACAGTTACACTCAGTGGCCCCGATGGGCAGACCTCCATTTCCTATGATTCACTCATACTCGCCCAGGGTGGAAGCCCCTTCATGCCGCCAATAGACGGATCCGATGCAGATCACGTCTTTAGATTGTGGACCATTGCAGACATGGATGCGGTGCACCGCTTCATAGGCGAGCGCGCTCCAGTGTCGGCCCTCGTCGTAGGCGGCGGCTTCATAGGGCTCGAGGCTGCGGAAGCCTTCCTGGCGCGAAAACTTACGACGAGTATTGTCGAATTGACGCCACAGCTCATGCCACCTGCCGACCCCGAATTCGGTGCCATGATAGGCAAGGCGTTTAGTGACTCAGGAGCGAAGGTTATTACCGGCCGCTCTGTAAAGGCTATACGCAAGCCAGAAAACGGGAAACCAGGAATAGCAATCCTCGACGATGGCAGCGAGGTAGAAGCGGATATCGTCCTTGTATCGGCTGGCGTCAGACCTAACATAGAACCGGCTCGATCGGCTGGTCTGGTCATAGGCCAGAGCGGAGCTCTGGCGGTAGACGAGTGCATGCGTACCAATGACCCCTTCATATGGGCAGCAGGTGACATGGTAGAGATAGTAAACCGCGTCAGTGGCAAGCCCACCCGAGTGCCATTGGCAGGCCCCGCCAACAGGCAGGGGCGCATTGCGGCGACCAATGCACTTGGAGGCTCCATGCGCTACAGAGGTGCCACCGGCACGAGCGTCTTTAAAGCGATGGATCACACCTTTGCCATGACAGGCCTCTCCGAGAAAGCCGCTGCCTCTCAAGGCATCAACGCCGCCACGGCTACCGTGCATAGGCACCATCATGTCAGCTACTACCCCGGAGCCGAAGAATTGTCGCTCAAGCTTATATATGAGAAAGGCACACTACGCGTGCTGGGAGCACAGGCCTTTGGCAAGGAAGGAGTAGACAAGCGCATAGACGTAGTCGCAAGCGCCATAGCTGGAAAATTGAGCATAGATGATCTGGCCGAGCTTGACCTGGCCTATGCCCCTCCCTACGGAGCAGCCAACGACCCCATAAACATGGTGGCCTTTGTGGCCCAGAACGCCGAGTCTGGCTACGCACCGACGGTAACGGCAGCCGAAGCCTGGAAACAAGCACAGGAGGGAACGGCCTCTATACTCGATCTACGCACCAACGGTGACAGGCGCAAGTCTCCTGTCCCTTCTAAAGCCGCCATTCCCCTCGATGAACTCGCTTGGCGCATGGAAGAAATCCCCGAGGGCCCACTCTTATTGCTTTCAAGGGCTGGCTACGAGAGCCATATAGCGCTGAGGAAGCTTTCCGGCTTGGGTCGTAAGGATGCACATAACATCTCAGGCGGTGCTTTGAGTCTGGAACTCGTGCCGGGCTTCATGCCAGACGCCGAGTAATTTCTATAGAGTATTCTAAGGAGAATAGTATGACAGATCCAATCGTAGAGATGATAAAGAGCGGCGCCAAGATAATTGATGTTCGCTCACCGGAAGAATTCGATGATGAGCACTACACCAATGCCATCAATATTCCTGTAAACCTCATACAAGCCAGGCTTTCTGAATTAGGCGACAAGGAGAGCCCCCTTGTGCTCTACTGCGCCACCGGTTCTAGAAGCGCCTATGCGGCCAGGATACTGGCGATGAGCGGTTACAAGAAGGTCATAAATGCCGGCGGCCTCTATGACATGCCGAGCGAAGATCAGCTGGACGGCATACCCTTGCCAGGCGCTCAGGCGATGTAAGGCTAGCCTTGCACATCACCATAAGCCCTGCATAGAAACAACATGTCTATCTGAAGCCAGCCTCGACAGCGTTCATTGTCTTTTCGCACAACTCGTCGGCGCTGGCTCTCAGAAAACGTACTTGAGACTTCATCTCGGTCACGTAATTTTGGTCTTGTATTGAACTGAGGTTGATGAGCACGTTGAGTCCGGCCCCATGGGTACCCGCACGGGCCATGAGAGCCGCAACTCCTGCATCGGATGCCGAGTTCTTGTTCCCGTCTACGGCAAGCAGTGCCAGCCTTAGAGCCTCTACACAGGCCTTGGCCGTCGACAATGGCACCTCTATGGCTAGCTTGTAACCAGCCTGGAGGGCTTCTTCTCTGACACGCCTGTCTTCATCGCTTGCCTTGGGTAGCTTCATCGCATCCATGACGGAGTTGAATGCGTTTGTGTCGTCGTCAATGGCGCGGCACAAGGCCTGCTTGACTGCCTGAGCCCGCAAGGCAAGATCAGACATAGACTCCCAGACTTCCTCGTAACCCTTCTTGCCTACCGTCAGGTTTGCTACCATGGCCGACAGGGCCGCTGCAAGCGATCCTGCCAGGGCAGAAACAGACCCGCCTCCAGGAGCCGGAGAGTCGCTGGAAACATTGTCCAGGAAGTCGCTCAGCCTCATCCCGACCAGTGGAGCCTCCGGCATTGCCACATAGTCTATTATCTTCTTATCAGGTTCGAAGGGAGCCACGGTATCGAGTCCCAGTGTGCTGATGGCGGTCTCTACAAGCTCTAATTCTGGAGCGCCGGCACTCTTACCCATGCGCCGTAGATAATACATACCAGCATCAAGCAGAGGCTTGAGCGGCACGAGACCTACCAGTTCACTGCCGCATACGAATACACCCAGCTTCTCTGCCTCTTCCTTGACCGTCTCGTAGACCATGTGGAGGGGTGTTTCATGGAAGTTTGTCAGGTTGATGGAAACTTGCGCCTTTTTGTATGTATCGATGTACCATCCGATGGCACGAACATTCTTGAGCCTGCCTGGCACCATAACATTCTTGCCGTCAGCCCCCTTGATGATTGCGCCGTTAGCATCGCGTGCGGCTCGACCACCCTCGCGTATACTCATCGCAATATCGTTGGCCAGTTTCTTGTCACGGGTGTTAAGGTTTACATTGTAGGCTATGAGGAAGTCCCTGGCGCCTACGGCCGTAGCACCCCAGGCTGGCACAAACGAAGCGGGGCCATAATCAGGATTCCACTCAGGCTTCTTTAGTTTTTCAGGCAAGGCCTCGTACTCACCGGAGCGGATGTCGGCCAGGCTATGTCGTTCCGGGCGGCTGGCGGCGTTCTCATACAGGTAGATGGGCACGCCAAGCTCCTCTGCCATACGAGCGGCGGCTCGCTTGGCCAAGGCGACGCACTCGTCCATGCTCACTCCTGTCACCGGCACGAAGGGGCATACATCGAGGGCTCCCATACGGGGATGGGCACCATGCTGAGCAGCCATATCTATGAGGCCACGTGCAACGAGCGCAGCCCTTAGCGCCGCCTCAAGAACCGGCTCAGGCTCTCCTACGAAGGTGTATACGGTCCTGTTGGTATCGGCTCCAGGATCTACATCGAGGAGAGAAACACCCTGAACCGACGATATGGCTCCGGCAATAGCATCTATGACGGCCTTGTCCCGCCCCTCACTAAAATTTGGTACACATTCAACTATACGTCTGGTTGCCATACTGTTTCTCCCTTTTACCAGGAGCCTGTGGCTCCCGTGTTGGCGGCAGTATAGCACGACAATCGATGCTTACAAGCGGTGCTGGTACGTGGTAGTATTTTACTCATGAACCGATCAGTCATAGTATCAGAATTCTCCCACCAAAGAAAAAAGGTAGACATCTACGCTTACAGCATAGTCGTGGGCGTACTCGCAGGGCTCACAATCGTAGCCTATCGTAAACTCATCGTCGTACTAGAGGAGAGCCGGCATTCTCTCATCCACGACGCCGATACATACATACCACATATCCTGCTATGGCTGGCCGTAGCCGGCGTCATAGGTCTGGCCGTTTCCTTCCTGGTAAAGATGGCTCCCTACATAAAGGGTTCGGGCATACCCCAGGTCAAGGCATCGCTCATGCGGCGCATCTTCCCGGTCTGGAAGAAGGAACTGCCGTTCAAATTCGTGGGCGGCAGCCTGGCTCTGGGTGTAGGCTTCTCACTCGGCCGCGAGGGCCCTTCCATACAACTCGGCGCCCTCATTGGTGAAGCATTAAGCGATATAAGCGACAGGGCAGAATACAAGCGATACCTGGTTACGGCAGGAGCGGCTGCTGGAATCTCTGCCGCCTTCAACGCCCCTTTAGCCGGCGTATTGTTTTGCATAGAGGAACTACACAAGAACATATCCCCTACGATGCTGACCAGTTCCCTCATAGCGTCGTTCTGTGCCAATGCCGTGATGTGGGCATTCTTCGGCAATGTACCTGTATTCGGCATAGTCCTCGATGCGGTACTACCCCTCCAGCAGTATTTTCCGGCCATCCTGTTCATAGGTGTCGTCTCGGGCCTTATAGGATCACTATTCAACCGAGGTATTCTGGCATTTCAGACTGCCTACAAGCGTATAGCCCCTAACCAACACCTGCGCATCGTCTCAGCCTTCATGATAGTGGCCCTCTTTGGCCTGTTCTTCCCAATGCTCACAGGCGGCGGAGACAAGCTCATAGACACCCTATCCTCCGGAGGGCAAGCCCTCTGGCCATTGCTGGCCTTACTGGTCGGCAAGATGGTATTTACCCTCTTCTGTTATTCGTCAGGAACACCTGGAGGCATCTTCCTCCCTATGCTCGCCATCGGAGCCCTTCTCGGTGCGGCTTCCAATACCATGCTGTTATCTATAGGACTTCCCTCTGGTTTTCTAGAAAACTACATACTCATAGGCATGGTTGGATTCTTCACCGCTGTCGTGCGCGCCCCTATTACAGGTGCCGTCCTCATAACGGAGATGGCCGGCAGTTTTGCCCACTTCCCTGCCTTCATACTGGTATCGGTACTGGCATCGCTTGTCTCTGGAATACTGCGGACAAAGCCAATATACGACTCGCTTCTATCACAGATAGTGCCTGAACCCCTCAAGTCAACAAATGCACGCCCTGTCATACTGCACATCCCCGTACTGGAGGGTTCCATCCTCGAAACCTGCTCGAATGTACAGCAGCACCTTCCGGAAGGTTGCATCCTTGCAAGCGTAGAACATGGAGAAGACGATATCTATCCAAGTGCAGAGCTTGACATACAACCAGGTGACGTTCTGCGCATAGTCGTAAAAAGCGGTGAGGCTCACGTGCTCAAGGAGCGCCTCGTCGCCCTGGGACAAGCCGCAGCCGATTGCATTGACGGAGAATAGGCCTTATCCTTATCGGTAAAGCCGCCTCTATTCAAGCCAGGCCTGTAAGGCGGCTCCAGAGCATAAGTCTTTTTGTGGCTTAGGTTCTAGCATACACGCCATCCCGGGAGGCTAACGCCATGACAATCTACGAGGCTCTTGATAAGGCGCTCGTCTATGAGACTCGCATCCGTGACCTGTACGCTCAGGCAGCCGCCGACGCGACATTGCCGGAGGCCAAGGCTTTTTTTGACTTCTTGGCAGTGGACGAGGACAGACACGTTTCATACATAGAACGTGCCCGCCTTGATGCCAAGAAAGGCATGATTCCCGATGCCTCGACGATAGAGACTGCCTTGCCCAGCGATATTCCCGCAGCCATAGAAAAGGCCAAAGCCGCCTTCCGAACCCAGGTAGACGGCGGCAAGCTTACCGCCCTCGAGAACGCCCTGAGGGCCGAGGAAGAGACAAGCGCCTTCTACCGCAAGCTCGTCATGGAGTTCCCTGGCGGCGAAGGAAAGGCCTTCAAGCGACTCCTTGAAATAGAGGATGGCCACACCGCCATAGTCAGGGCGGAGCTCGATGCGGTTACCCGTACCGGTTTCTGGTTCGATGTCAGAGAATTTGGCATGGAATGATACCAGGCTTCTTGGAAGGCACGAGCGCTGCCATGGGGAGCGCTCGAATCACCTGGCGGAACCGGCAAGCGATACAGACAGACTTGAGGCTGTGATGCTGAGCCTCCATACAGAAGAACTACAATAAGACTCTCTCCGGGTTGGTGTACACCGCGGGTTCTTCGTCTCCTATGCGGCCTACGATGGTCAGCCCAAGCTCCTGTGCAAGATCGAAGGCTGCCGTCGTTGGAATGCTCCTGGAAACGATGACGGGCACTCGGGCCACGGCGGCCTTGAGTACCATGTCGGCGGCAATCCGGCCGCTGCTCAGTATGCAGGCCGATGCAAAGTCTACCATGTCTATGCAGCCTCGACCGATGACCTTGTCTACGGCATTGTGCCTGCCCACGTCCTCCCTGACGACGAAGTACATGGCGCCATCAGGGATAGATGGATTAGTCCCGGCCATAGACAGCCTGGCGTCTGGCCCCTTGGGCTCGGACGCTCCATGTTGAAGTGCTAACGCCGCGCAGTGCATACCACCGGTAACAGCATAGAGTTCCGCCGCCTTGTACATGGCCATGGCCCATGACTTGAGCAGCGTCAAAGCCACTATAAAACCCGCCGGCAAACATTCGGGTTTAGCAGCATCTGGGTCGTTAAGGCTGTCATGGCTTAACAGGTAGCCGGCCGACAGATCGTCAAGGTTGCGCGGAGTACACATGAGCAGGGCAATTTTTTTATCATTGCTCCTCAACTCAAAAGCAGTTTCCGGCGCCAGCAGTAGCGTCTTTTTGTGAACCTCGCGGCTCGGGTCGATCCTATCAGAGCCTGTACTGGACATGGCTTGCTCAGTACCTGATGAAGACATACAGCGTCGATACGAGCAATGACATGAGGGTGAAGATTGCGCCGTACTTTGTAAAATCCCAGAAGCTTACGGGGTGGCCGCTCTTGCTGGAAAGCCCGGCAGAAACAACATTGGCCGAGGCCCCTATGAGGGTGCCATTGCCGCCTAGACAGGCTCCCATGGCAAGTGTCCACCATAGCGGTCTTATAGCCTCTGCTCCCAGCTGAACCCCCATGTCCTGTATAAGCGGTATCATGGTTGCCACGAATGGTATATTGTCAACCAGGCCTGAGAGTACTCCGGAGAACCACAGCAGTACAAACTGGGTGAGCCTCAGATGACCAGATGTTACACCCAGAAGCCAGGTAGATGCCTCTGCCATGACTCCTACCTCGACAAGGCCTCCTACGAGCATGAAGAGTCCTATGAAGAAGAATATGGTCGTCCATTCCAGCTCGGCAAACACATGCTCAAGATCCTTCATGCCTGAGATGATTATAAGAACCACGGCGCCAGTCATTGCGACGCTTGAGGCCTCGATATGTAGCTGGCCATGGAGCAGGAAACCGAGGATGACGAAGCCTATGACCGTCATGCTCTTTATGAGCAGGCTCTTGTCCTCTATGGCCCTGGTCTCGTCGAAGTTCATTATCCTTGCCTTGCGTTCGTTCGATACCTTGAGTTGCTTTCTAAAGAACAGCACGACCATGCCACAGAAGACAATGAGAATGACGATGACGACAGGCGCCATGTTTACTATGAAGTCTATGAAGCCAAGGCCGGCTGCACTACCAATCATGATGTTGGGCGGATCACCAATCATGGTCGCGGTGCCGCCTATGTTTGACGCCATGGCTATGGTGACTACGAATGGAACAGGCGTCGTACCCAGTTCGACGGCTATCAATATGGTGATCGGGACGATAATGAGCACCGTCGTCACGTTGTCGAGCAGGGCGGAGAAGAGGGCCGTGACAAGAGACAGCAGTATGAGTATGGCCAAGGGTTCGCCATGGGCGAATTTGGCTATCTTGATGGCGACATACTGAAAGAAGCCTGTCTGCCGTGTAATATTCATTATTATCATCATGCCTATGAGAAGGAAGATGACGTTCCAGTCTATGTGAGCGTAGGCTGCCTTTTGATCCAGAATACCGGCAAACACCATTACCATTGCACCAAGAAGGACGGCTGCCGTCTTGTTAATTATCTCTGTCGTGAGTGCAATGTATACGGCTACAAACAACAGCAGTGAAAAGACAATTGCTAGGTTCATGCGTAGCCCATCATGCCCTTAAGACCTTGAAAACTATGTCCATGTATGACACCACCCCTATGAGTCTGCCCTCTTCGACAACGGCGTAATGCCGCTTCTTGCCACGAGCCATCTCAAAGGCCAGCTCGACGACAGAGGTGGAAGGCGCTATCGGTAAGGGTTTCTGCATTATTGACCGTACAAGAATCGTATCTTCATGCTGCAGTAGTTCTGTCATAGGCTCCAGCTCGGCTAAAAACTTGAGGCTGCCAATACGGAATGCGTAATCGGGGATACCGGCCTTAAGGAGGTCGAGGACACCGAGCTCGCCTACGAGAACTCCCGAGGCATCGACAACAGGAACATAATGCAGTTTCTTCGTGTAGATGATATCGAGGACATCCTTGATCGTTGCGGTATCGAGGACAGAAACGATACTCGTGCTCATGATGTCGGTGACAACCAGAGACTTCTTGACCAGGTAGCCGGCGTCGTCTATCACCGAAATAAACTGCGATGGAGACTCCGCGCCTACAAGCCTAGCCATGATGGCTTCGTTCTTTGATGCCTCCATCAGCTTGGCTATGGTATTAAGATAGACCGTCGATGAAACTTGAGAAAGCAGAATAAGCCAGACAATACGTATGGGTGGAGCCTCGGCGCAGCTTTGGTCTAGGCATGTTTCGTCTGATACTATGGGTCGACGAGGTACTATGGCGGCTATGATGAAGTCATTGAATGAAGGAAGCCGAGCATGCGGTATTGAGATGCCCGATGGAAAACAGGTGCCACCGAGTTTGCGCCGTTCATTGAGGCGCTCCATGACGTCGTCGTACTCGACTTCGTGAGGATACAATCCACAGATAGCCTTAAGCCCCAGCTCGACGGCAGCATCCATGGAGTCTGCGTCGGCATCGATTAAAACGAGGTGCGGATCTATGAGTGTAGACAGCTTCATGGTGCCTCATCCTCCTTATAGGGATGATTGTAAGAATGGATAAAGTATAATTCACCTTCAGTAAAGTTACAAGTAATAATGCGCAATATTCTTCTATATGCGTAATACAACGCTATCATACATCGTTTTCAATATAGATTCGACTAGGCACCCTGGCTGTATCCTTAGGGACAAGGCAATTCAAGCCTTTTTGATGAGCCAGCTTCGATGCGGATGGCCCCTGAAATCTTCTGGAATTGTCCTGCTGCTTATGTCCTGTATGACAGCCTCTGGAATCAGGGATTGCTCCATGCGCAAGGAGCGGGCGTTGGTAGAAAACAATATCGTTCCCCCGGGAGCCAGAATGCCAAGGCACGATGACACCAGGGCAGGCCAATGACGAATGATATCGAGGAAGCCATCCATCTTCTTTGAATTGGAGAAGGTGGGAGGATCAAGGATTATAAGGTCGAACGTGCTTTGTTTGCTGGCTTCAAGCTCTAGAAAGGCCATCACATCGGAGCGAACGCCCATATACCTTCCACGCTGAACCTCGTTTAAAGCGATATTGCGTTCGGCCCATGACAGATAGGTGTTGGATAGATCGACCCCTACAACATCACTGGCTCCACCCGCAAGCGCATAGACGGAAAAACTGCCGGTGTAGCTGAATAGATTGAGGACACGCTTGCCATCTGCCATGTCGCGTATCAAGGCCCTGGCCGGTCTATGATCCATGAAAAGCCCTGTATCTATATAGTCGTCCAGGTTTACCAGGAATCGCAGGCCGTTCTCATGCACCACCCTGTAAGCAGCATGCGTGTCTGGAGCCTGCTCACTAGCAGTATCAGCACGTTCGTACTGCGACTCTAGGCCAAGACGCCGACGCGTCTTGAGCACAATCGAGTCTCTCTTGATAGCCAGTGACGAGGAAGCTATGTCGGCCATGAGTCCTAGCCAGGTGTTTTCTTCTGCCTCTGGTTTGTCATAGGGGCGTTCATAGAGATACAGAACGGCAGCGTCGCCATAACGGTCGAGCGATAGTGGCAACTCGGGTATATCCCTGTCATAGACCCTGTAACAATCGGTATCGCTTCTCCTGGCCCATTTTCTGAGATGCCTGTCACGCTTTACTATGCGGTTAGCAAAATACTCACCCTGCTCCAGATCTTTTTCAGTTGGAGTCGTCATCGTCAGACAAAAGCGTGCTATTGATACGGCGTTTCATCGACAGCATGGCATAGCCTGAGGAAAGGTCCTCGTTCTGTACAACAATATCGTCTGGAACCTTGAGTTTTACGTTGGTGAAATTCCATATTGCCTTTATACCGGCTGATACAAGGGTGCTGGCTATTGGTTGGGCATATGTGGATGGAACCGTGAGTATGGCCACCTCGACACCGAGTTTAGCTATGCGTTCTGTTAGATGCTCTATGGCATAGATGGGTGTTTCATGGACGCTACGACCGGCCTTAGAGGCGTCGGCATCGAAACCGGCGACGATATACAGGCCGTGCTGCTTAAAACCAGGATAGCCGCTCAAGGCGCTTCCAAGGTTACCGGTACCTATGACGACGGCTTCAACACGTTTGTCCCAGTTAAGGTATGACTCTATGGCAGCTATAAGCGGTACCACGGGGTATCCACGTTTTGGCTTTCCTACAATTCCCGTAATAGACAGGTCTTTTCTCACCTGTATGGGTTCCAGGTTAAGCTCCAGAGCGATGAGAGTTCCAGAGATATACTCATCTCCATGATCCTCAGCCTGTTTAGCCAGGAGTAGATAGGAAGGTAATCTTCGCACCGAAGGGGCGTACGATACTTTGAATTTTGGCATGGGTCACCTCTCGTGCGAACTGTTCACAAAATTAATAGCAGTCAAGGACAACAATAGCTGGAAGGGCTTCATTATGTCAAGAAAATCGAATATTACCCAGTTTAGCCCAAAAAAAGGCTCCGTGGAAAAAGGAGGTAAACCACGGAACCTAGACGTAATCAATAATACTGACTACAGTATAAAGATACGGTTTAAGCACATTATATGCAAGATGCATCCTCAAATATGCATGCAAAAACCGAGCTTGAGCCTTATGCTTTCATTTAACGCTAAATCATAGTATTATTGTAGGGCATAGAATAAAAAAGAGTTCCAAATCATCTAAATCAAGGTAGGAATAAAAAATGAGAATGACTACAAAAGGACGCTACGCGCTGCGAGCCTCACTAGCTTTAGCCAAACTGTGCGACGGTGTAAAACCAGTGTCAATAAAGACAATATCTGAATATGAGGATATTTCCCCCGAGTTTCTGGAACAGATATTCTTCAGGCTACGAAAATCAGGCCTCATTTCATCTGTTCGTGGTCCTGGTGGCGGATTCTTATTTGCCAAGCCTCTCGATGAGATTCTCCTAAAGGACATAGTCGATGCATCAGGAGAAGGAATCAAGCTATCGGCCTGTAGCGGCAGCCCACACGAGAGCTGTACTCGGGAGGCTGACTGCATAGCCAGTGATGTCTGGAGAGAGCTATCACAGTATATAGATGCCTACCTTGTGAGCATGTCCCTCAATGACATACTGAATAGAAAACCAGCCAAGACCAGAACCTAGCTCAATAGTAAAGACCACACACGCTTTCCCAGTTTAACCACGCGGATAGTTTATATAGTGCTGGCCTCGGGTGTTTTTTAAACCAAAACGTTATATATTCTATTAAGTACTGTTACGAGGAGCACTGTGGCACTCGATGCCATGGTGCTTCACGCGGAGTCCAGCTACGATAGTCATCAAGGAGTACAGCTATGAAGAGGCTGATAGTCGCAATCGTTACGCTATGCATAGTAACATCGGTATCATTCGCGGAGGATTCTAGCTCGTTTGGGTTCCAGGCCGGTATTTCCCTGGGCACCGACGTGCTCATCGGCATGGATGGAGAACCGGAGACCTGGAATAGCCTGGGCTTCCAACCGGATCTGTCCTTTGGCAAGATAGGGCTTGGATTCGACTTTACCCTTCGCTTCAAACTCATGCCTACGGTTGACCAGGCAATAGCGATTTTCCCTGGAGACTGGGTCCCCGACTATGAGGAATCAGGCAAGTCATTCTTCGACCTCTACCTACCCAAGATCATGTACGTACGCTACGGTCACCGTGGAGATCCTTTGTATGTAAAGCTTGGTTCAATAGAAGACCTGACCCTGGGCAACGGGTTCATCATGGGAGAATATGCCAATACCCGTTTCTTGCCAAGCCAGAGAGTGTTTGGCCTCGATATTGGCCTGGACGGCGTATTGTTTGACTTTCCCTATGTTGGCATGGAAGTCCTGACAGGCAACCTTGCAAAGTTTGATGTATCAGGCGGCAGGATCTTTGCCAGACCTCTGATTGCTACCGAGCTTGCTATACTGGAAAACCTCCAGATTGGTACGAGCCTGGCCTTTGACCGTGGCGTTCCTGGTCTTGCCTCCACGGTGTCCTTTGATCCTGTATTCATATACGGAGCCGATATATTCCTGCCAATCCTTACAGGAAAGGCATTTCCCCTCGCGGCATTCACCGAGCTGGCATTCGAGCCAAATGGCAGCAAAGGCTTCATGCTAGGCGCCGGGGGTCGGCTCTTGAGTGTCATAACCTATGGTGCCCAACTGAGGCTCCTGGGCAATGGCTTCGTACCCACCTACTTCGACGCAAACTATGATCTGTTCAGGGTGCAGAAGGCCGGCTACATGGCAATGGATCTAGACCCGACAGAGAAGGGCTATGCCGGCTGGTTAGCCAAGGCTGGTGCCAGCGTCTTTGAGGACAAGCTGTACTTCTCTGTGTCCGCAGACGGTACATTCAAAAAAACACCCCAGATGCCAAGCAATAATTCGGCAGAATACCCTCATGTGCGTGGTATCGTCGGCATGGCAGAGGGTGTACTAGGCGGATTCTTCGTCTCAGGCTCCTATGACAAGTACTTCCTGGGCAAGGATAATAGTTTCTGGACCGATTTAGTCGATCCTAGCAACGCCGTCATAGGCGCTGCCCTTAATTACAAGACGGGCGCAGCCGTGTTCACCCTGCTGTATTCGCTGAGCTATAACCCCGAGAGCCCCAATGGTTTCGATGTTACGTCGAGCCTCCAGAGCTCCATAAAATTCTGACGATACTAAGGAGCAACGACATGCGTTACAAGATATCGACAGTAAGCGCGATCCTTATCTTTTTAGGAGCGGCCATTGTGTCGGCTCAGGCACCCCAGAGGCTCATCCTGGAATTCGTGGACGGGGACAATCTGGACGTCGTATACCCGGATACCACAAGCTTCAGCTACAAGAGCGGTTCCATCATGGAGGGAGACATTATACCGGTGGGATCCACGCTCAGGACAGGAGCCGGCACCAGTGTTGAACTCAGGCTCAAGCCAAATGGTACGCTCATAAAACTGGCCAAGATGACCACCTTCAAGGTGGACGGTCTGTCTACGCCTCAGAAGGACCAAAATTCCTTCTCCCTTGTCTCTGGCAAGCTAAGAACAGTCGCAGCCGTAGGCTCTCAGTATTCTTTCTACACGGCAAATACCGTAGCCGGCGTGCGTGGCACAGATTTCTCAATGGCATTTGAAGAAGGTACGAAGGCCCTGTTACTCGTGGCCGACGGCTCGGTCGAGTTCGGCCGCCGTGGCGAGGGAGATGCCATACTAGACGCCATCATGGTAGGGGCCGGGGAGTTTGCAGACTTCTTCAAAGGTCTGACACCGGCAGCCTTCAGCCCAGAACAGTTGGCAGAAGCGTATGAAGGCCTCGACATCCCTCCAGAGCGTATGCTCCTGGAGACCGACGATGAACCACCTGCCGAGACTGAGACAAGTGACACCACGGAAACAAGCCCGCAGACCTCTCTTGCCGCAGACTTCAACCCGTCCGAAGCACCGCTTGCCGATGAGGACGACGCCGACAAGGCAAAGAAATCCGATGCACCTGGCAATGCCGTCTTCGATTGGCTCCGTGAGGCTCTTGGCATGGAGATTGGCTCCATCACCATAAACGGTGAAACCTGGGCCAAGGCAGTCATCCAGCCCACCTTTACAATAGGCAAGCTTAAGACAGGCCTCTATCTGCCCATCATCTATTCCAACAACCTGTTTGACTCATCAACCTGGTATAAACCATCTGGCAACGATGAGTGGTCCTTTGGTACCGATATAGGCTGGACATCGGAGAATTGGATGCCCGCCTTAGCCGATGCTGCGACAGACCTGGCGCTCAAGATTAAGTTTATAGAATACGGCAAGCCATTAGTCGATCCGTTCTTCCTTAAGATAGGCAATCTCAACAGCTTTACCATTGGCCATGGCCTCCTTATGAGGAACTATGCCAACGATGCAGACTTCCCTTCTATTCGTCGCATAGGCCTCAACTTCGGGATTGATTCGGGTGGGTGGGGCTTCGAGGCACTGACCAACGACCTGACAGACAACCAGATACTGGGTGCCCGCCTCTATGTGAGGCCAATTACTGGCTTTAAGCTGGCAATAGGCCTATCAAGCGCTGTCGACCTCTACCCCGCCACAGACATCGATGTGGCAGTACAGCCGGACAAGTATGGTGACCCAGCCTTCATAGGCGGAGCCTTCGATTTTGACCTTCCCATAGTCACGAGTGGCCTCTTTGGCGTCAGGCTCTTTGCCGACGTTGCCGCAATGGCGCCCTACGTTAGGGACCCCTTCATCTACGAAGGTTCCCAGGGTGAGGCTGGCTTCCGTTATGACATGGTTTGGACCGGAGACAGCATTCAGAACTGGGGAGCGGCCTCAGGCCTCATAGGAAACGTCCTCTTCATAGACTGGAGACTGGAGTACCGTTACTTTACCGGTGCATTCAGGCCAGCCTTCTTCGACTCCAGTTACGAACGCAGGCGCTCTAGCCTGGTCAAGGAATGGGCCTCCTACATGTCAGGCGCACAGGCCATAGACCAGTCGCCATCGGTCATGGGTATCTATGGAGAAGGTGGGGCCTCCCTCATGAAGGACAAGCTTTCACTGACCCTCGGATACTTCTGGCCCTGGTCGGCAGACGCAACAAGCCTCGATGAACAGATTTCCAGTAGCGATGATTACTTCAAGGTAGCTTTGAACATCAAGAAGGGCCTTATACCCATCGTAGACCTGGCAGGATCAGTCATCTACGAACGAAGGGGCTTCATAGGTTCCATAAGGAATGACAAGCCCGTCCTCTTCGATGAGAATACCACCTTCTCAGGCGAGATAGTGCTACCTATTCCTGGCGCTCCTAATTTGGACCTTGGATTCATAGTCTCCACGGTTGTGGCAAGGGACGCAAACGGAGACGTGGAGTATATGGAAGCCGACCCGACCAAGGTTAAGATAGTCCCGTCTATCACCCTGGAAACGAGGCTACATTTCTAGTCACGCTTCATAGTTCCATCCAGTGCCGCCCTTTTTTAGGGCGGCCTTTTTTTATGGGCTTTTTCCCTTCGCGGATGACAAGACTGGCTTTGCGGTGTATACAATCCTTATGGAAAGCTCAAGGATACGGCTTCTAGCACCAGAGGTCGCCAGGCGTATTGCCGCCGGAGAGGTCATAGATCGCCCCGCTGCCGCCCTCAGGGAATTGCTGGACAACTCGCTTGATGCAGGAGCCACTGATATAGCCGTAGAGCTAGAAGGCGGAGGAATCGAAGCCTTGAGGGTCGTAGACAACGGCCGGGGCATGGACAAGGACGACATAGCCATGGCAATCCTGCCCCATGCTACATCCAAGATAAGCGCATTAGACGACCTACTCACCTTGTCTACCCTTGGATTCAGGGGAGAAGCGCTCGGCTCTATGGCAGCCGTCGCGAGGCTCGAACTGACGAGTGCGACTCGCGATGATGAGGCATGGAGCCTGGAGTCGGACCCCAAGGGCCAGACATCCTTAAGACCTTCCCGCGGTTCCAGGGGCACGAGCATTGTAGTCAAAGACCTGTTTGCTACATTCCCGGCGCGAAAAAAATTCCTCAAACGCCCGGCTGCAGAGGCAACGGCATGCAGAACCGTGTTCCTTGACAAGGCCATGGCCTTCCCGGATGTAGCCTTCAGGTTTGTATCAGGAGGCAAATCCCTGATCGTTCTCAGGTCTTCAACGCTGCTAGAGCGCGTGCTTTCTGCTACAAACCAGACGGAGGCACCAGACCTGTATAGGGAGCTGATGGCACAGGGAACGGGTTTTAAAGCCAGGATAATAGTCGCCCTCCCCGCCGTCTATCGTACAGACAGACGGCAGGTCCAGACATTCATAAACGGGCGTCGGGTACAGGAGTATGGCATAAGCCAGGCCCTGGAGTACGCCTATCGAGGCGCCCTACCAGGAGGAACCTGGCCATTCGCCTACGCCTTTGTAGAGGTGGATCCAGAGTACGCCGACTTCAACATTCACCCTGCAAAAAAAGAGGTGAGGCTCAAGAATTTGGATGAAATACGCTCGGGTCTCATTCGGTCAATACGCGACTATCTAGGATCACAGACCCGTATGGCAGCTTATTCGCCCCGTGTTGGCCGAGTCGACACCTTCCTGACAGGGCGATACGGCGGCGAAAGCAGCCTCTTTTCTGCTACAACATCAGAGTTCGAAGCCAGAGAAAGACAAGCTGCGGGTCTTGCAGACGAGCGCTCAGGATGGAACGCCATAGCCGAGTCGGTATCCCGTGTCGCCAACGCTGCACCATCGACTCGCTTGCCTGAAGCCTCGTTTCCAGAGCGGGGATTCAGATACATAGGCAGGGCTCTGGGTGTTTTCCTGGCCTTTGAACTAGGAGACGAATTTGTGTTGCTCGATCAGCATGCCGCTCACGAACGTTGCCTTTACGATGAAATACTGTCAGGCAAAACCGTCTCCCAGGACCTGCTCGTTCCAGTAGTATACGAGCCTGAATCAGATGATGAGGACGACTACATAGCACGAAATGCTGATGCACTTGCCGAGATCGGCTTCAGGCTTACCAGAGAAGGCCGATCATGGTTGCTGGAAGCCGCTCCAGCCATGCTGCCTGAGTCTGTGACAGGCTCGCTCGTTAGCCTGTTCCGCTCTCGGCCCGATCCTCTTGAGCTGGTAAAGAGCACGGCCGCCCAGGCGGCATGCCGGGCCGCCGTCAAGGACGGAGATGAGCTGGACGAGACAGGTGCGATCGCCCTCATCGAGGCCGCGTTGCGCCTGCCCGATCCTCACTGCCCACACGGAAGACCAATCTGGTTGAGGCTGAGCCGGGAGGAACTATTTCATGCCGTCAGACGTATAGTCTGATGGCGAATGTCCTAGGCTACTAAGCGGGTCTTACAAACCGGCCAGAATTGTCTCCACCTCCGCCCTGGCGCCAAAGTCTGGCTTCTTGGCCAACAAGTCAGACAGGCTCTTCTTGGCCGCAGCTGTGTCACCAAGCGACAGCTGTACCTTACCAAGCTCATAGAGTGCATCCCAGTTGTTTGGGCTAAGCTTTAAGAGTTCCATATAGCTGTCTCGGGCCTTTGGAAGAGCTCCCGATTGCACATAGGCTCTGGCCAGATTGAACCTGATCGTCACATCACGAGGAGACAGTGACAGTGCCGCCTCGTAATGGAAGACACTCTTGTCAAAAAGACTCTTGGCACCGTAGGCGTTAGCAAGGTTATTATTAGCCTCAAGCGAGCGGGGATCTATGCGGTAGGCCTCATCCAGAACAGCCAGGGCCTTGTCGACCAAGCCCGATTCCAGGTACAATCGCCCCAGGTTGACGCGAGCATCTACGGCCTTCTTGTCTAGTTCTGCCGCCTTGGCATAGGACAAAAGAGCCGTGTCTACATCACCGGCCTTCTCTGCCGTTAAACCAAGCTGATAGTGGTAAAGGGATACTGACGGAGCCATCTCTACAGCCTTACGCGCAAAGGGTAATGCCTCTGAGGCCTTGCCTAGATCGTACTTTACCTTGGCAAGGTTGTAGCTTGTCGCCGCGTCGGGGGAAAGTTCCATGGCCTTCTGGAATACCTTGTCTGCCTCGGCATTCTTGCCTGCTGAACTATAGGCTACCCCCAGCTCTCTAAGTGCCGCAGGATTTTCAGGCTCAAAGGACAGCGCGGCCTGATACGACTTGATGGAGCCGGCAGAATCTCCTTTAGTTGCCAGAATCCTGGCTGACTCTATGTGGGCTCTGACGTAATCGGGCTTGAGCCTTAGGGCTCCAGAGAAGGCACTCAAGGCTGCCTGGTCGTTGCGCATGGCACGATAGGTCATACCGAGATTGAAGAATGCCGGTTCATAGCTAGGATTGAGCTTTAAAGTGATTGATTCGAAGGCACGCTGAGCCTCGGGATACTTCTTGACCCTGAAGTATGCCTTTCCAAGCTCGTAGGCGTACAGGTAGTTGTTGGGATCTAGTTTGACGGCCTGTTCCAGCTCACCCTGGGCCAGGTCTGGCTTCTGAAAGTCGTTATAGATCTTGCTCAGGGTATAATGTGGGCTGGCGTCGGAGGGATCGTTCCTGATGGCCTCCTGAGCCGACCTCTGGGCTTGTTTTACGGATTCAAGCCCATCCGCACCGGTAGGCGAACGTTTGTAGCCGTCATAGTACCCTTCCGCTATCTCTGCGTGGGTCTGTCCTGCGAACTTTACCTCTCCCGATGGAAGCGAGGATACGGCAGAATCGAATGCAGTGCGGGCCTTGGCGTATTCACCTTCGCTCATCGAGGCACGACCGGCCTTGACCAAGGCGTTGACCGCTTCCATCTTAGCCCTGACTTCCTGGCTCTTCCTTGCCAGTTCTTCATCCGAGGCCCTCTTGCGAGCGGCCGCGGCTTCTGCCTCGGCCTTGGCAGTAGCCTCTTCCTCGGCCTTGCGCGTGGCAGCGGCTGCCTCTCTAGCGGCTCGTTCGGCGGCTGCGGGATCTGCCGCGGATCTCTGCGTCGAGCCTTGGGCTACCGAGCTAGCCGTACGTTCCAATGACTTGCCAAGCTCTCCAAGGCTCTGAGCGAGAGCCTCTGTTCCCCCTGAACCGGCCTTCGCCGCCTCTTCGTTTCTCAGCCTTTCGCTAGACTTGCTGGCAATGGCTTCTTCTCTCAAGGCGCGAGCCTCGGCATCCTGTGAATCCTTTATTATCAAGCCATCCAGTATATCCAGGGCCCTATCATAGTCGCCCCTGTCGATATACTCACGGGCGAGCGAAATCATGTTAGACCGCTCTCTGTTGCCCGCTTTGGAGACGCCCTTTACTATAAGAACCGTGCCTATAGCCAGTAAGACAAGCAGGGCTATTGCGAGCACAATCAGTCTTTTCTTAGTTTGTTCCGTCACGCTTGTTTTCCTCCGCGTTCATGACTTGCTTCTTAATCGTCCAGTGAAAGATCAGAGTCATAGCCTTGCACATCACCAGATCCTGCAGACAGGTTGGTCGTGGCCTCGGCTGCTTCCATGAGCGTGCGTGCGACCTCATCGAGCATGGCCTGCTTGGCTTGTTCCTCGGCTATACGGCGTAGCTCCTCCTCAGCCTTCTGCCGATCTGCCTCTACCGCCTTGCTCCCGAGCAGGTCTAAGAGCCTTCGTATCTCCGAGGCTTGTGGTGAGCCTGGATCAAGGCTCAAATACAGAGAGTAGTCGTTAACGGCACCAGGGTGATCCCCCAGCCTCATCTTGGCGTTAGCCCGGTTGAGGTAGGCCTCTGTATAATCCGTCTTTATAGCCAAGGCCTGATCATAGTACTCGAGGGCGAATGAAATCTTACCCTGGGCATAGAAGGAGTTGGCAATATTGAAGAGGAACTGATGACGATACAGGGCGGAAGAACCTACTCCCCGCCTGAAGCTCGCTATGGCCTCATCCCATTTACCAAGTTGCTGATAGGCTATTCCAAGATACAGGAACAGCTTTTCATCCGCTCCTGCTTCCTTTGTAGCCATCTCCAGGACGGGAGCCGCCTCCTGGGGTTTATTTTCCATAAACAGGGTCACTCCTCGCTCGGAGAACTCAGAGGCAAACAAGGCCGTTGGAAGCATGGCAAAGGCCATGCAGATGGGCAACAATGGAGAGGAGTTATTCTTGGGATTTCTTATCAATTGCATGATTCCCCCTCGCTTCGTGTTCATTCAAGCGTTTGTACGTCGATATAATGACCATACCCTTCATTTATATGCTGGAAATTTTAATAGAACTTGTTTACCATAGTAGAGGATACCACGGTAGGCGTGCCGTTTAAAGCGTCTTCCGGACTTTACGTATAAGAGAATCACAAGGCGGGCTGATGTCATTCGTCGCAATCCTCATAGTACTCTTCGGTGTTGCAGTGGGTATTCTGAGCTACTTCCTCATAAGGATGATAGTAATACCCAAGCGACTCTCCGCTGTCTCCGACCTCATAAAACAGGGTCGATATCCAGCCGCCAATAAGATAGTCAAGTCTATGCTGTCTAAGGAGCCAAGAAACGCCGCTGCCCACTACTATCTGGGTAAAATTTATATCGCCGAGAGCAAACCAGAACTTGCCCTCATGGAGTTCAAGACGGTAGGCAGCATAGGACAGTTCGGTGAAGAAATACCGGAATTGGAATTCAGACGGGTCATAGCCGATCTGTACGAACGCTTTGGTCAACTCGATGAGGCACTCAAGGAATACATCCTCCTTCTCAAGGGAGACCCATCCAACGCCGAATACTATTACCAATGTGCCCGCATCTTCGACGAACGCGGCAAAGAAGACGTGGCCGTCAAGTATGCCCGCAAGGCAACCGAACTCGATCCCAGACATGGCAAGGCTCACTACGTACTTGGCACCATCCTGTACAGGACGAAACACCCCCTGGAAGCCAAGGTAGAGTTCGATATTGCCCTCAAGTTCGACCCTTCAAATTATGACTGCTATTATTACCTTGGCAAGCTGCTCAAGGATTCAAATGACTACACGGGCGCTCTCCTGGCATTCGAACGCGCCCAGAAGAGCCCCACCCTCAAGATAAAGGCCCTCGTAGAACGTGGTGGCACATTCATGAGTCAGGGCTCCTACGAGAACGCAACGATAGAGCTTGAAAGAGCCATCAAGCTCTCCAAGGACGAATCGTCCTCTGAGACACTGTATGGTCGTTATTTCCTCTCATTGTGCTTCGAGAAGCTAAAGAATATAGACAAGGCCATAGAGCAATGGGAGAAAATATACACCAAGAAGCCTCAATTCAGAGACGTAGCAGAGAAGCTGACGCAATACCAGGAATACAGGACAGACGATAGGATAAAGGATTTTCTAACATGCGGCCAGGATGAATTCGTCGAATTGTGCAAGCAGATAGCCTCCGCTGGGCTCAATCAGGCCATACGAGACGTCATCAACACACCTAACGGTGTAGACTTCATAAGCTTAGAGAATGAATCTGAAAAATGGTTAGGAACAAAGAAAAAGCCGCAGCTGATACGATTCCTCCGTGTATCGGAACCACTGGATGATTCATCGGTTCGTTCATTGCTGGAAAAGATGAAGAAGCTTGGCATCATTCGTGGGGTCATAGTGACAAGCTCCAGCTTCAACCGCTCTGCCATAGAGTTTGCAGAGAACCGCTCGGTAGAGCTGTACCACAAGGAACAACTCCAGGAGCTTTTGGCAAAGTCGATACAATCTTCATGATACAGGCCTAAATGAGTAACCGCAGGGCTTGCCAGTTGTTGTCATGTTGACTTAGTTCCAGTCGTTGGCTGGGCTACGTTCCTCCTTTCCGTGGTGCTCCCCCGAGCCGATTAAGCGGCTCGGGGGTCTTTTTTGTCTGGATTTGTGCCTTGTCTTTCCTCATGATTGACAGAGCATCGACATCTACGGTATTTTTGCGACTAGGCTTTGGCGCATGGATCGCGCCGTCAACCATCCATTTTCGGGGCGCCTCCCGGCTAAGCCGCAAGGCGACCGCCTTACGGTCGGTAATTTCCCCAAGGAGTTCGTCATGGGACAGGTAAGTAAGAACTCTCGTACATCGAGCACCACACATCACTTCTATTGCCCGTGCGGCGGTGAAGTAAAGATGAAGACCCTTTTTGAGGACGGTCGCGTCAAGAATGTTGCCGAGTGTGAGAAGTGCAAACGCACCGAAAGAAGGCCGAGCGATTTCAGCTAGGCTGAACCTCGTATCGTGTCTACAACCGCTCCTTCATCGGGGCGGTTTTTTTTAATCTCTCAAACAGGGTAGCGACAAGGATGATGCCTTAAAGGCAGGGAATGGATCCTTGACATACTCGTGACGTTCTGGTAATTTCTTCTACCGACGTCAATTCCTGTCGAAAAGACATTTATTTACGATAATCCGAATGGAGGATAGCTTGGCTACCAAATTTTCATCCGCCGAGAAGCGGCACAAGCAGGACGAGAAGAGACGCGTCCAGAACAAGCAGGTCAAGAGCAGCGTCAGAACTGCCGCTAAGCGCGTGACCACTGCCGCCCATGCCAAGGATAAGGTCCTGGCCGAGACAACTCTCAAAGACATGATAAAGCAGATTGATTCCGCAGCCCGCAAGGGAATCATCAAGAAGAATGCGGCTGCCCGCAAGAAATCAAGAATGCAGCGCCTGGTAAACGTCCTTAACGCATAATCGAATCCAACCCGTACATCGCCGTCCTTCCCGGTACAGGCAGGAAGCCAACATGGCTTAGCCTAAGGTCGATAAGATGGCGGCGTGGGTTTTCTAGGAGTCGTGGCATGGCTAGAAAAGTCACTAAAGCCGAGTTGATTGATGCTCTCCACGAGCGCTCGACGCTTGGCCGGAAAGACATTCACGTTCTCATTGATGGGCTCTTCGAAGAGATCAAGAAGGCCATACTCGAGGAGAAAGCCGTGGAGTTACGCGGTTTTGGTACATTCGAGGTTCGTTTAAGAAAGGGCCGCAAGCGTGCCCGCAACCCAAAGACGGGTGAACCTGTCTCAGTGTCCGACCATGGTGTGGCCGTATTCCGGCCTGGGCGCGAACTAAAGCAGGAAGCCTGGAAGATCGATACCGCTAGAAATAATGCCAAAGATTCGCCCCCTTCTCCAGAGAACCAGGCATAGGCGCTTCATCGCCGGCGCCGGTCTCGTCGCGGTGTCCATAGCTTTATACATCCTTTCCTTTCTCGACCTTGGTCTCCTAGCCTCAATAGCAGCCTTTACAGCACTCGTACCCTTGTTTATCTTCGCCGAGCGTTACAGCCCCGCCTGGTCGGCTCTGGCAGGCGCCTTTGCGGGTGCAGTTGTCATGGGCTTCTTGTGCCGCTGGCTTACGGCCTATCATTTTGCCGCCGTCTTCATAGCCATAGGAATAGGGCTCTGGTGGTTCATGCTGGCCATGACGGCCATTTCATTCCTTCTTGCCACAAAGAGCCGGCTTGCCTTCATAGCCACGGGTTTCATCTGGAGCTGTTCAGAGCTGGGTCGCTCCGTAGGGTTTCTGGCCTTCCCATACGGCACCCTGCCCTACGCCTTCGTAGAGAGCAGAGCCGC
>JAVEXO010000033.1:0-28852 GCA_034003955.1 Spirochaetia bacterium
CTTGCATTGCTTATAGGGGCAGAAGGGTGGCTTGAACATGCTAATCTCCTTATGACAGGGGGCTAGCAGAGTTACGCAGCGGGGGACAATCCCGCTTGCGTCTCCATAAGCTTCGTAACACTAACGTTATCTTGCACCAAGATTACGCCTGTGATAATATGACGAACATCAATATTCCGAGGAGATTGTATTATGGCATACAAGGTAACCGATGCGTGCGTAAATTGCGGCGCTTGTGAGTCCGAGTGTCCTGTTGAGGCTATCAGCGAGAAGAACGGTCTGCGCTGGATAGATCCAGACAAGTGCACCGACTGCGGTTCTTGTGCCTCCGTCTGCCCGACAGAGGCTATTATTCAAGGTTAATGTATAAAATTACATAGAAAAAGGCGCAACCTTCTGGGGTTGCGCCTTTTTTTCTTTTTACCCCTGGGAACTAAGCCTAGTCCTCTCGTTCTATGGGGCAGGTCATGCATCGGGCTCCACCACCGCCTCTGGCTAGTTCTACCCCTTCGAATCCCACAGCCAAGCGCTTGAATGAGATAGGGTCGAGGCCCCCCTCCATGAAATCCTTGGCCGTTTTTATTTCAAAGCCAGCCTGGGATAGCGACTCAAGCGTGTGAATATTGCATGAATACATAATTATCTTACCCGGTGCAAAGCTAAACGAGTTGGCGCCGGACAACCATTGTTCCCGCTCCTGCCTGATAGGGCTGGGGCCTCCTGTCATGACCGGTTTGTAGTCTATGCCTACAGTCTTTAGTCCGGCCAAGAGAGAATCTATTTCTGTTATCCTGGATTCTTTGCCAGGAGCGGCATCAATTCTTATTGTTCTTGACCTTCTGGAACCCAGGATGACCGGTTCATAGACAAGGCATGCGTCCTTGTCGATTATTGTAAAGGCCATATCGAGATGTATGGTGGCTCTGGCTACCGGTAGGGCTACGGCAAAGATGGTGACCGCCTCACCAAACGAGTCGACCATGGCCCGGGCACTTGCATCTATGGCATCGGCGCTCGTTCGTTCCGACACGCCAATGATGACGACATCCTTTCTGGCCACCTGGAAGTCTCCACCCTCGATTGAGAATCCCTCCCTGACAAGGGCAGGCCCGTCTAGCAGGCAACCCCCTCCCTTATAATCGGGGTGATGATCGAAGACGAATCTATTGATGAGGGCTTCTGTACGCCTGACAGGAAAGCGCATAGCCGATGAAATAGACATGTCTCTATAGACCATGGCGGCGTCACGCATAAAGTACATGTTGGGTAAGGGTGGAATATCAAAATCTGCCCCACGAATAAAATCGCCAAGCCGTATGTGACGCGCAGGCAGTCCGCTGATGGAGACTCGGGCTAGTTCTTGAGCATCCATGGCCTGGAGTTCTTCCTGCCTGTGCATAGCCTGGTACTGCGTAGCAATAAGGGCCGCGAAGTCTTTGCGGCTTTCATTGGTAGCAAGAGTCTCTATGAGTAGGTCGCGTAGTTCACGCACCTCGGCAATCTTGGAAAGAAATCCTTTAAGCTGTGAGTGTTCTCCCTTGACAACCTGCATAGGGATGATGTCGTTGTACAGCTCTTCCTCGGCTCGGCTCGGGCGCATGGCCTCGACTTCCTCGCCAGGCGTATGCACGATCACCCTACGAAGACGTCCTGTCTCCGAGTGTATCCTGAGCTTCCTATCCATAGAGCCTCCCTTTTGGAAACAAGGATAACAAGATGCCAACAAGTCATCAAGCCTCGGCGCCGGAGTACCGGCGAGACAGTTCAGCTTTGCTGAACTGGTCTTCTTTACGGCAGGAGAAGCGCCGGAGTACCGGCGAGGCAGGTCAGCGGAGCTGACCTGGTCATGGTACACGGCCTGAAATGTGAAACTTGCCATCAGTGATGCAGCTGCTTCTTGCGGCTCAGCTGCAACCCGTAGTGCTCCCGCAGGTTTCACATTTCAGGCAGGTACCGTTGCGGACTAGGGTCAGGTTGCCGCAGACGGGGCAGGGGTCTCCCTCGTAGCCCTTCATCTTGGCCTTCTTGGAGTCATCTTTGGGCCGCTGCGCCAATGTTGTGGTGCTAGCTACTAGTTCCCTTTCTTGTCTTTCGGCATCGCGCTTGGCTCTGCCGTTCTGGGTATTGGTCGCGTTGAGGTCCTCGGGCTTGACCTGACCCAAGTCAAAGCGGTCTTGGTAGCTTATTGCCAGGTCACGGAAGACGTAATCGAGGACGCTTGTCGCCATCTTGATATACTCGTGGCCTTGTACCATGCCATTGGGTTCAAAGCGGCTAAAGGTAAAGGCGTCTACATATTCTTCAAGTGGTACTCCGTACTGGAGGCCCAGCGAGACGGCTATCGCAAAGGAGTTGAGGAGGCTTCTGAATGCTGCGCCCTCCTTATGCATGTCGAGGAATATCTCACCAATCCGACCATCGTCGTATTCACCCGTGCGCAGGAATACTGAATGGCCGCCGATCTTGGCCTTTTGTGTGTATCCATCCCTCCGGTTGGGCAGGGAGTGTCTGACACCGGCTTGCGATGATGACCGTACCGGCAGGGTAGCAGGAGTCGGCAAGGCGGGTGGTGCCGCCTGGAGTGCTATGAGTTCCTCGGCCAATGGATTGGCACCAGCCGCTATTGACGAGAGTGGTTGTGACAGTTTGGATCCGTCACGATACAGGGCTATTGACTTGAGCATGCTCTTCCATGCCGTCATGTAGGCGCCCTTGACATCGTCGAAGCTGGCTGAATCTGGCATGTTTATCGTCTTGGAGATGGCTCCTGCGACGAAGGGTTGGGTAGCCGCCATCATGGCTATGTGGGCCTGCCAAGCTATGGAGCGGGTGGCGCTGCGACCGGATGGGGTTGCGGTGTCGAATACGGGGTAATGGGCCTTCTTGACATGAGGCGCACCTTCTATACCCATCGAGCCACAGGCCCAAATCTCCGCCTCGGCAATCTCTTCGGCAGTGAATCCAAGGAATTCGAGTATGTCAAAATCGCTGCGTTCTCTTATCTCGGCTCCAGCCCCGACGGCTTCATAGGCTTCCACTCCCAGTGTGTAGAGGTTGAACCCGGCATCGAGACTCATGGCGTTCTTGAGTAAGGTGTCGGCCTTGTCGACGGCGGCCTTTGGTAGGCCCTTGTCGAGTAGTGCCTTGATTGAAAGGCCCGGTGCTCCTGCAAGCGTGCCTCGGCCTACCATATAGAGCCTTACGTCTTCTATCTGCTCAGGGCTGTACTTGAGAGCCTGGAGGGCAGGGGGAATGGAGTTGTTGACTATCTTGAAGTATCCCCCTCCGGCTAGCTTCTTGAATTTTACAAGAGCAAAATCAGGTTCTATACCTGTGGTATCACAGTCCATGAGCAGGCCTATGGTTCCCGTGGGGGCTATGGCCGTAGTCTGCGCGTTTCTGAATCCGTGTTTTTCTCCTGTTATAAGCGCATCGTTCCATGCGGCTTTTGCGGCAGCTACCAGATTGGCAGGTGCCTTGCTAGCGTCCAGGCCATGAGGGACAACAGAGAGCTCCTCGTACTCTGAGGCGCCTGCATCATGCACCGCCCTGTTGTGGTTGCGCATGACCCTCAGCATGGCGTCTGCATTGGCTCCGTACCGTGCAAAGGGTCCAAACTCGGCAGCCATCCTCGCAGAATGCGCGTAGGATTCTCCTGTCATTATGGCCGAGAGGGCGGCAGCCGTGGCACGTCCCTCGTCTGAATCATAGGGTTGTCCCATGAGCATAAGCAGGGTTCCAAGGTTGGCGTAACCCAGTCCTAGTGTGCGGTAGTCGTAACTCTTCCTCGCTATCTCCTTTGACGGGAACTGAGCCATGGCTACAGAAATCTCCAGGGTGAGTGTCCAGAGTCTGATGGCATGGCGGTAGGCTTCGGCATCGAAGCTACGACTCTTCTCGTCATAGAATTTGACCAGGTTGAGTGATGCTAGATTACACGCTGTATCGTCTAAGAACATATACTCGGAGCAGGGATTTGAACCACGGATGGGGCCGTCAACAGGGCAGGTATGCCAGTCATTGACGGTGGTATGGAACTGGAGTCCTGGGTCTGCGCATTGCCAGGCCGACTTGGCGATACGATCCCAAAGCGATCTGGCCTTGAGGGTCTTCATCGTCTTGCCGCCCTTACGCATCGTCAAGGCCCATTCCCTGTTCTTGGCGACCGCTTCCATGAAGTCGTTGGTGACGCGTACAGAGTTGTTGGATGACTGGCCAGATACCGTGTTGTAGGCCTCGCCCTCCCAGTTAGCGTCGAATACCTGGCCGTCTATATCTGGGTCCCCATCTGCTATGCGCCTCAAGAGCTGATAGATGTAGGCTCCTGGTACGCCGGCGTCGAGGGCCTCCTTGGCTGCGTCGCGTAGATAAGGGTTGGCCTCTATAGATAGGCGCTCGGGCGCCGGGATGTCTGATCTGGAAGCCGCGTCTCTCATGGCCGTGGAGAAACGCCTGAGCGCCTTGCTGCCTGTCACAAGGCTGGCAACCTTGTATTCCTCCCCGGTCTTCCATTCTACGAAAGATTCAATGTCGGGATGGTCGGCGTCGAGTATGACCATCTTGGCGGCTCGCCGTGTCGTGCCTCCAGACTTTATGGCCGCGGCAGAGCGGTCGGCTATCTTGAGGAATGATAAGAGGCCTGATGATACGCCTCCCCCCGATAGAGACTCATTGGCACCGCGTATCTTCGAGAAATTGGAACCGGTGCCCGAGCCGTACTTGAACAGCCTTGCCTCGCGCTCTATGAGGTCCATGATGCCGCCGTCGTTGACGAGGTCATCTTCTACATTGAGTATGAAACAGGCATGGGGCTGGGGGCGCTCGTAAGCGCTGCTCGATGGAACGACCTCTCCTGACTCGGGATCTACATAGAAGTGGCCCTGGGCCGGGCCTTCCAGTTCATAGACAGCATGCAGGCCGGTGTTGAACCACTGTGGGCTATTGGGTGCGCCTAACTGCCGCATTAAGATGTAGCACATCTCGTCGTAATAGGTCTTTTCATCCTGTTCCGAGTCAAAGTAAGCGGAGGCCTTGCCCCACAGCAGCCAGGTGTAGGCTAGCCTATGTATGACCTGCCGTGCATCATGTTCTGATCCGGGTGTAGGTGAAGTGCCAGCCAGTTCCTGCTGACTCTCAGGCACCCAGGCTCTCCAGGCTTCGGCGAGATCTGCGTGTACGCCGGCTTTTCTAAAATATTTTTGCGCTATTATGTCGGTAGCAATCTGGCTCCAGCCTGAGGGTACTATGACGCCGTCCATCCTGAACACCGTTCGGCCATCGGGGTTTCTTATTTCAGACACGCGGCGTTCCCATTGTATGCCCTCGTACGGGCCCTTGCCGGCTGTCGTAAACTTTCTTGTAATCTTCATATTGTTCCTCCACCATGATCGGCAGCCATACTACAGATAGTATGGCTTGAAGAATATAACCCAATGGAGTGTATCTGTCCAGAGGGATAATAGCGACTAACGAGTACTGCCCCTCGGGCCGATACTGTATAGGAATATGGAAACACTAGCGATCATAAACGCGACAAGGGTAAACGAATTCGCAACAATGCCTTTGCCTGGAGGGCAGAGCGCCATAGACAGAATACTAGGCTTTGCCCGTTCTGCCTGTGGTAGCGATACCAACATGCTTATCCTTGCATCGCCATCGACGCCTGAACTGGCATACAGCATGGTCAGGAAGCCTCTATGGACCATGCATGATGTGCTGTCTTCGGCGGCTGATTTTGCTGCGTCCAGAGCACAGGCCAAGGCTGTCCTGTATCTTCAGGCAGATTCCCCCTTCATAGACGAGGCATTGACTTCGACTCTTCTGGACTTGCATCGTCGATACAGGGCGGAGTATACGTTTGCCGATGGATATCCGCCTGGCTTTGTTCCTGAGCTGCTTGCCACAAGGGTTCTTCCCAACCTGGTCGAGCTAGCAGCCAGAAGCGACGCGCCTGCCGATAGAGACGGGTTATTCGCCGTCATACAGAAGGACATAAACTCGTACGATATAGAGACCCACCTTTCTCCGGTGGATATGCGGGCATACCGTTTTTCTCCTGTATGTGACTCCAGGCGTAACTTCATGGCTGCCGAACGTCTGTGGCAGCTAGGAGCCAGGACAGCGGATGACGCCTTGGCTATCATCCCCGATCATCCAGAACTCCTGCGCACGGTACCAGCCTTCTTGTGGGTACAGATAGTAGAGGCCTGTCCTCAAGCCTGCTCATATTGCCCCTATCCTGAAATGGTAGGAGATCCCAGAGGCCTAACAGGTTTCATGCCACTCGATCGTTTCAATCGCTTGATGCTTGAGGCTGAGTCTCTCTGCGACGACCTTGTTGTCGATGTATCATTGTGGGGCGAACCTTCGATGCATCCAGACATTGAAGGCATAGTCCAGGCTGTTTTGGAGAGGCCACGGTTTACCCTCATCGTGGAGACTAGTGGTATAGCGTGGAAGCCACGTCTGGCCGAAACTCTGGCCGCCAAGGCAGGCAAAAGGATCCAGTGGATTGTTTCCCTGGATGACGCCGATGAAGAGGGCTATCGTCGTCTTCGTGGTGAAGGTAAGGATGAGGCAAGCGCCTTCGCAGAGCGTATGCTTGGCGCGACTCCAGGTAACGTCCATATCCAGGCTGTCAGGATGAAGGATAATGAACCGCGTCTCGAGGCCTTCTATCGTGGATGGAAGAAGCGGGGCGACAAGGTGATCATTCAAAAATATGATTCATTTGCCGGCAGCCTTCCTGACCTTCAGGTTGCCGATCTATCGCCTCTGGACAGGCTGCCTTGCCGGCATCTGGCTCGAGATATGTCTGTGCTCCTGGATGGCACTGTGCCTCCATGCAAGCATTGCCTGGTCAAGGGCGAAGACAGGCTTGTCTATGCCGAAAGCATGGGCAACGTATTTACCGAAGGCCTGGAGGCTATGTGGAATCGAGTGGGCTCCTGGTACGAACGGCACCAGAGAGCCGACTATCCTGAACCATGTGGACGATGCGATGAATACCATACCTTTAACGCTTGATGACTACCGGCCTACCTATACCGTTCTCGGTGGTGGGAGAGGTGCTGGTTGCAAGGACGGCTTTCCTGTCTCGGTATTGCTACTCAACCGAGGCCCCAGGTTGTTTAGAGCCGCACTTATCCAGGACTTGGTCAAGGTTGGGTTTGACTCGATAATCTCCGTTGAGGATTCCAGCAATTCACCGGAGCTTGAAGGGTTGGTATCCAAGTATCCAGAGCTTCGTTTCATCTGCCTAAAGGAAGCGTGTACTATAGGCACAAAGATAAACATTGGCATGAGGGAATCATGTGGGCCGTTCGTATTCGTGCTATGGAACGACATGAGACTGGCAACGAGCACCCTGTCGAGCAGGTTCTTCGACAAGGTTCTGGAATTGGAGGCTGCTTGTCTGGTACCAACCCTCCAAGACGATACTGGTTCTCCCTTGCCATCCATCAGTCATCCTGCACAATCGGGTTCATCCTTCAAGGTCGTCCATCTTCCTCCAAAGCTGGATGGTGAGAAGAGCCTCTATGCCTTCGATTCATGCGGTATCTATTCCAAAGAAAAATTCGCTCTTCTCGGGGGCTTCGACTGGACCTTGTCAAATCCCTATTGGCAGAAACTTGACTTTGGAATGCGCACCTGGTTATGGGGAGAAGGTATTCGCTATGCCCAGGCTCTCAGGCTAAACTATGAGAGCCCTCCGCCTTCTGACGATACAACCCCCGATGGGGACTACGGCAGGTTCTGGCTTAAGAACCTGGCTCCAGTATACAGGGGAGATTCCGCCACCCTGCCAGGTTCTAGACTATGGCGTTTCATGCTCCGTTCCCGCATGAACCCCAAGCTGGCCTATGACGAGTTCCGTTCGGCTAAGGACTGGGTCTCTGCCTGCTCCTATCGTTTTAAGGATGACGCATCTAGGCTGGCCGATCTTTGGGACCCCTTATCGTGAGACCCGGGAAAACTCTGGGGCTCATAGTACAGATGCGCATAGACTCCAGTCGTTTGCCCGGCAAGGCTCTGCTTGAACTGGGCGATACAAACCTGGCCGGTATGGTCATGCGCAGGCTCAGAACTATAGAAGCAGATCACTACATCCTGGCGACCGACAGAGATGGTGCACTACAGCTTGCCTCAAGCGCGCTTGATGCGGGATTTACTGTTTTTGAAGGCCCCAAGGATGATGTTTTGGGTCGTTTTGCCTTGGCCATAGAGGCGTTTTCTCTTGATACGGTGCTGAGAGCAACGGGTGACAATCCATTCGTCTCAAAACATCTCGCCGATATGGCCATAGCAGCCTCTCAAGAGCTTGATGCTGATTATACTGGCCTTACAGGAATGCCTGTCGGCATGGGCATAGAAGTCGTACAGGCAAGCGCCTTGCTCAATTCTGCGAGTCTGGCCAGAACCGAGCATGAGCGTGAGCACGTGTGCCCCTACCTCTATGAGCATCCAAGGGCATTCAAGATAGCCAGGCTCCCATGTCCCGCTGAGTATCACATGCCAGAGGGCAGACTGACTGTAGACACGGCAGAAGATTATAGACGCGCCAAGAACATCGTGGCGGCTCTTGGAGTCAATCCCGGTGATGTAGAGCTCATATCCTGGCTTCACGCGGAGCGGAAAGACGGTTAAAGGCGATGGTTGAAATTCTCCTCGTTCCGTCGCTCAGAAGAGGCAACGGTTCTGGCCATCTGGTTAGATGCTTCGGTCTGGCACAGACATTAGGATCGCTTGCGGCTGTCTATCTACCCGATACCGGCAATAGCGATACCTGGAGCGCCGACGAATTACATCTAGCCTATCCCTTGGAAACAGGCTCCGTCAGGATAATAGGAAAATTAGGTTCCCAGGCTCGATTCAGGTTGATCGTGTTGGACAATAGGCAAACATCCCTCGATGCTCTCGAATACTGGTCGGCTATGGGGAGCGTTGTTGCCATAGACGAAGGAGGCGAGGCCAGAGCCTGTGCCTCGTACCTTGTAGACATCTTGCCAAGGCACAGAAGCTCCAAGTGGTACGACTATTCGCCAAATATTGCGTCTCTCGGCTTCCTTTCCCTGCCACAGGCTCGCCGAGAGCCCCCCAGGGCCATACGGCGGGTGATGGTGAGTTTCGGTGGAGAGGATCCAGCCCAACTTGCTGAGGCCTTCCTGCAGGCTACCCTTGGTGGCAATATGCTTTGTACCTCTCAGCTAACGGTCGTTACGGGAGCATTGTCTCATGCTGCAATCAATTTTCCCGGCATCACGGCCATAGGACCGGTACAGGATCTAAAAGAGAAGCTAAAATCATACGATCTGGTGGTCACCCAATTTGGCCTGACAGCATTCGAGGCGGCATGGGCAGGTTGCGCCGTACTCCTACTCAATCCTGGTGCTGTCCATGAGCAGCTGAGCAGGACGGTCGGTTTTGTCAGTCTTGGTATCAGAAAGCCCAATACAAGGCTCCTAAGCAAGGTGTTAAAGGATCCAGCAGAGCTGGTGCTCAAGACCCAGGCTACAGTTCCAGAGTACAGAGATGATCTGGCTTCCTTGCTGGCTTCGCTGGCACCACGACATGCCGGAGCCTGCCCAGGATGTGGTAGTCCGCTTGGCAGGGCCATCTACAGGGACAAGAAGAAGACATACAGGTCCTGTCCCGTTTGTGGCCTCGTGAGCATGGCCAGCTTCGTCGCCAAGGCAAATCCATACACGCAGCGATCATACTTCTTTGAGGAGTATAAGGCTCAGTACGGGAGAACCTACATAGAAGACATACCAAAGATACGAGCCTCCGCGGCAACACGGCTAGCCATCATAGAATCGCTCGTGCCCGGCGGCCACGACAGCCAGCTCCTGCTTGATGTAGGTTGCGCCTACGGAGCATTCGTAGCCGAGGCCCAGGATCGTGGCTGGAATGCCATAGGTTCAGATCTCGCCGAGGACGCCGTGGAATATGTCAGGGAAAAGTATGGTATACCCGCCTTTGTCGCCGACTTTGCAAAGCCTGGAGCCGATGGTCTGTATCCTCGCGGGCTAAGCTGCCTGAGCATGTGGTTTGTACTAGAACATTTCGACGAGCTGGCACGTGTGCTGTGGCGTGTAGCATCGCTTTTAAAACCTGGAGGCGTGTTCGCCTTCTCGACACCGTCTTCGACGGGCATATCGGCTAGAAGGAGCCTGTCGGGCTTCTATAGCCACTCCCCAGACGACCATTTTACCGTCTGGAACCCACAAACGGCTCCGGGTATTCTCAAGCGATTCGGTTTCGATGTACAACGTATAGTCGTGACAGGCCATCATCCTGAACGTTTCTCGGGTGTCCCCAACGAGCCAGCTTCGATACGCTACAAGGCGACCATGGCCTGTTCCAGGATGCTTGGTCTGGGAGACACCTTCGAGTGCTACGCCAGCTATAGCGGCATATCCGTGAAGAAGCCCTCTACAACGACAGCGGAGTACAGATGAAATCAATTTTAATCCTGGGAGCGAGCCTGATGCAGGGCCCGGCCATACGAATAGCCAAGGCCAAGGGATACCGTGTTTACGCTGCCGATGGTAATCCCGATGCCGTTCACGCCAGGTATGCAGACGTCTTTCTCCACATAGACTTAAAGGACAAGGAAGCACTCGCAAAGGCAGCCGGGGATATAGAAGGCCTGCAAGGCGTGTTTACGGCAGGTACCGATTTCTCGGCGTCTGTGGCATGGGTGGCCGAGGCTCTTGGCCTGCCTGGGTTGCCATACCAGGTAGCCTTGGACGCCTCGGACAAGGCGAGGATGCGCGAACGGCTCAGGCTCGGGGGCGTACCCGTGCCTGCCTTTGCCTTTGGTACCATAGCCGACGACCCCCTGATCTTATCCGCAGGACTTGCTCCTCTACCACTGGTCGTAAAGCCGGTAGACAATATGGGAGCCAGAGGCTGTCGTCTGGCCAGATCAGAGCCTGAACTGAAGGAAGCCTGGGCAGATGCCATAGCCAATTCGCGCTCTGGAAGGGCAATAATAGAGGACTACCTCGAGGGTCCGGAATTCAGCATAGACGCCCTGATTACAGAGGGTCAGGTGACGCTCAGAGGGATAGCCGATCGATTCGTCGTCTTCGAACCATTTTTTGTAGAGATGGGCCACACCATGCCTTCTGCCTATGGACAGGAAGTCATAGACGAGCTTGTCGCCGTCTTCAAGGCAGGGGTGCAGGCCCTGGGCATACGTAACGGCGCGGCAAAGGGTGACATAAAGTATACGCGGCAAGGCGCCTTCGTTGGAGAGATAGCCGCGCGTTTATCGGGCGGCTACATGTCAGGCTGGACATACCCCTATTCCAGTGGCATAGAGGTGACGGCAGAGGCCATCGATATAGCCTGTGGAATTAAACCTGCTTTTTCAGAAGCTGCCCAGAAGCATGTCTGCTCCGAGCGAGCCTGGATATCGATTCCAGGACGGGTAGACAGGGTGTATGGCCTTGAGGAAGCAAGAGGGCGTGCATATGTCAAGGATGTATTCTCTCGCGCAAGCGAGGGTAGCCGGGTCGTGTTCCCTTCTAACAACGTACAGAAATGTGGGAACATTCTGGCACTCGCTCCTGGCTTTAAGGAGGCCGACGAGGCTGCCGAATCTGCGGCTCGTTCCATTCTGCTCAGGCTCACGCCTGGTGACCCCGAGACAAAGGCTTTCCTTGATGGCAGTTCGGGTATCGCAGGCCCTGATGGCAGTATCTGGCCTCCAGAGGCCTACGAGGGCCTGTCTGCTATCAGCCTATCGTCGCTTGCCAAGATGCCGGACATGCTCAAGATCTCGGATGGTACGGGATCTCTGTCCATAGCGCCACTCAGGGGGCTGGAGACGGAGTTGTGCCGCGATTGGCAGGGTAGAAGCATAGCCGAGGCTCTGGACGCGATAGAGACTTTTAACGGAGCGACAATTGGTTTGCACGGAGATACCGTATTCGGGGCATCATTCTGGCGCGCTCTTTTTAGAGGCGGCTACCAGGCTGGAGCCTGGATCATAGACAGCGCTCTGGCTGTACCCAAGGCGGGTCAGACCGGATGAATAAACGCTTGTGCCTCCTTGCCATAGCCATCGTCTCACTGTCATCGATAGCCGGAGCCCAGAGCGACGGCTATATAGATCTGATGGTGGCCGCGGCTGAATGGAAGGCTAGCGTCTCCTACGACCCGCTGACCGGTATCGGCCACATCCTGCGTGGCAGCGACCTGGTTAGGTTCAAGCGTGATTTCCCTGTATTTTCCTTGGGTTCTGGCCAGGTTCTGCACGCCAGGGCTCTGCGTGACTCTGGAACCAGGCTGGAGCTACCAAAGGAATCGCTATCCGCCCTGTCGCTTTGGTTTGCAGAACGTGATGCGGAGAGGGCCTCTCGCTTCAGCATAGCGGCCATACTCATAGATCCAGGACATGGAGGCAAGGATCCCGGCGCCATAGGAGAGTTTGGTACAGGAAAGGATCAATTGCGCGTATTGGAAAAGGATATAGTTCTGGCCATAGGAAATGATCTCTATAATCGGCTGCAGACACGCTGGCCCGACAAGCGCATCCTCATAACGAGGACAGGCGACACCTATCCCTCACTCGAAGCGAGAGTCGAGATGGGCAATGAGGTACCCCTTGGCATAAACGAAGCCATTATATACATATCGATACATGCCAATGCTTCGTTCAACAAGGCGGCCTCTGGTTTTGAGGTCTGGTACCTCAACCCAGAATACAGACGTAGCGTCGTGGATTCAAAGAAGGCGGAAGGTGTAGATAAACACGTTTTGCCAATACTCAATGCCATGCTCGAAGAAGAGTATACGACCGAGAGTGTCTTCCTTGCTCAGAGTATATTGGGGGGCATGAAGAGAAGCATTGGTGAGTCGATGGTAAACCGCGGTCTACGTGAGGAAGAATGGTTTGTGGTACGAAACGCCAAGATGCCATCTGTCTTGGCTGAGGTAGGTTTCGTTACAAACGAGGCAGAAGCCAGGAAGCTCAATGAACCAGAACACTTGCGTAAGATCGGGGACGGAATCTATAATGGTATAGTAGATTTTGTAGACTACTTTGAGCACAGGAAGGGTCCACCAGAGCCGTGAAGCGTTCCTTTGACAGCTTTCTATCCGTGTCGCTAAACGCGATTAATACCGTTCTCAAGCCAAGGATACTATGGCCTTCCCTCCTTGCCTTGGTTTTTATAGCAAGTGGCTTGGCTTCCCTTTCGTTACCGAGACGGCTGGCTATGGTTGTCTGGTTTCCTGATGCCCGTAGTGGAATGAAATCTAAACCCAAGGCCGAGTTGCGTTACATACCGGCTTATAGTGAGAAGGAGAGGCAGGCCGCCGCCTTGGTAGAAGAAATGTTTCTGGGGCCGCTCAATGCGTCTTCCAGGCCAATAGCCGTCACGAGCACAAGGCTTGTATCTGCAATACGATCGGGCAAGACACTGTATATAGATGTTTCAAGTGACATGCTATTCGGTAAGGTTTCTGCCAAGGGTGTATTCGATCCACCACTCCTGGAACCGCAGGAAGCATGTCAGTATCTGAGCCGTACGCTACACAAAAATTTTCCTTTTTTTACTGTAATTCTTACTATTGACGGTCAAGAACCGTCTTTTAAGCCTTCTCAGGGAGGCGAATCGGTATAAAGTGAATAAAATAATTGACAAAGGGTATGGCTTGACTATAATCAATGCAAATTGGGTAAATTTGTACGCGCACTATGGAAAGGAGCATTTGATGAGAAGGTCGTTGGTACTGATAGCCGCCGCTCTGTTGATAGCGAGCGCTTCGGTCGTTTTCGCGGATGAAGCTGTCCTTATAGATTTTTCCCTCCTCGGAGCGGATATTATCGAGGATCCCATCCAGGCGGGGATGATGACGCAGAACAGGGCTAGCATGATGGATTTCTCCACGGTAGCCGGAGCGAGCTATACTGAAGAGCAGAAGAAGCAGATGGCTATTTCGCTCGCTATAGAGAACTGGGATGTCATTCTCGCCTCGTCATCGAGGACCGGAGAGCGCCAGGCTCTATCGTATACCCGCGAGGCTCAGATAGCTCAGGATGCCAAGCAGTTTGGTGGCGCCAAGGCTCTGGGCGTTCGTGTTAACTTCCCCCTGGAACCCTTCAACTCTTGGGCCAGGATCCAGCCTCCCTTCGAGGTTCCTGCTTTCGAGCCAAAGGCTGATATCGACGATAGCGGCAAGATCACCGTCAAGGCAGATCAGCAAGGGGCCGATCCCGTCAACAGCAGACTGTCTCGCTTTGAAGGCAGCTACGATGCTGATACCAAGATTACCACCGCTCTCGGTGTTGTAAAGAACGTCGGTGTCATCAAGTCAATCGCTGTCAACGTAAAGGGACTCAACTTCCCACACGGGCTTTCTCTTATTCTCAAGAACAATGACGGCGAAGAAAACGTCATGTTCATGGGTTACCTTAACTTTGATGGCTGGAGAGAACTCCGTTGGGACAATCCCCAGTATATCTCTGATGTTCGCAACAGAGAACTCAGGATAGATCCGCTCTATCCACGCTCTACCCCCTTTGTCAAGTTTGGTGGATTCCTTATAAGCAGGGATGCAGCCGCGATCGGTGGAGACTTCATAGCCTATGTCAAGGATGTCAAGATCCTTTACGACAAGGCCGTACTGGAGCCTGTCCGTGATATCGATGACGAAGCCATTTGGGGTATCGTTGGACAGAAGGAAGACGATCGCAAGCGGCTTGAGAGCAACAAGTTCGGTGCTTCCCAGGTCATGCGCTATCTTGAGAGGATGAAGCAAGAGACGAAGACCGAGTTTACCGGTCAGGAAAAATAGTTGTAGCGCGCGATTAATATAGAGACCATCCGAGTAATCGGATGGTCTTTTTCTTCTTCGCCTTGCCGGTATCGGCATTAGGGCGTATCCTGTAGACATGGATACAAAACCCATACCAAATAGGGCATCGCTTGAAAAAGCGTATAAGTCCAATCTTCGCTCTCTCGAGCTTATGCTCGGCGAGATGATGTCACGCATCCAGGGAACTTTGGATGCAGCCGGCCTCGTGCCAGCCTACAAGCAGCGAATTAAAACATTTTCAAGCTATTTTTCAAAGACCATCAAGTTTGTACGAGAAGCATCGACACACAATGTTTCCTTGTCTCCTATCACCGACATACTCGCGGTCAGGATCATTTGTCCATTCATAAGCGATCTCGAAAGAGTAGAGAAGGCCCTTTCTACTCAGTTTTCTGTGAGGGAAATAGAAAGAAAGGGCTCAGATCGATCCTTTAAGGAATTCGGGTATGAATCGACGCATCTCCTTCTTGAAATTCCTGAAGACATCCTTAAAGGCAATACCTTCATAGATCCGCCTGTGTGTGAGGTGCAAATTAGGACGATTCTTCAGGATGCATGGGCAGAGGTAGAGCATGAGCTTGTCTACAAGGCAGAGTTTACGCCTTTTGACGATCCAATGAAAAGAAAATTGGCGGCTCTCAATGCTAATCTTACTCTTTCAGACATGCTCTTTCAGGAAATTCGAGATTATCAACATCAGTTGACAAGCGAGCTTGCCAAGAGGAGGGTTGCCTTCTTCAGGAAAATTGAAGACGAAATAGATAGCGACCTCTACACTCATTTCAATGAGACACCCCGTGCGGCTGGAGAGGAACCAAGGCAACCGGCCTGGCTTGGTTCATGGAAGTCGTTGGACGATCTACTCCTGGAGGCCTTGAACGCTCATAATCGCTCTGATTACATGAGAGCCATAGACATCTATTCACACATACTGGCCATGAATCCTAAGCCAGAGATACGCGCCTTGATTCACAAGCATAGAGGCATGGCCTTCTTCTCCGAGAGCAGGTACGACGAATCAATGGAAGACTTCAGTGCCACCATGGAGATAGACCCATCATGTTATAAGGCTGCCTATTACAGAGGAGTCGTTCATAGCGTAAAACAGAACTACTCTGCGGCAATAGATGACTTTAACCAGGCCCTGCGTATTCATCCATATCATTTCTATACAACCTACCGCAGGGCTCAGGCTTATTACCATATGGAGGATTATCCCATGGCCCTGGCGGACTGTAACGGAGCCCTGGAACTGGAACCACTGAATGAGTCTCTTAAGAAGCTTAAAAGCATGGTTTTGAAGAAGTTAAAGATGTAGGGTACATCCCCTGGGAGAATTGAACTCCCGTTGCCGGGATGAAAACCCGGTGTCCTAACCACTAGACGAAGGGGACAGATGCGCTAAGGCGAGCGAACAGTACCAACAAACACGTCTCTATGTCAATAACTAATGCTACTTTAGAATTAGTCTGTGTGTTTGCTTGATTTCATAAAGCGTGGATGTTAGCTTACAATAATAGCTAATATTTGGAGGAATCATGAGAAGAAAAACTTTGCTGATAGCCATCGTACTCCTTGTAGCGGTGGCCGTGCCTATGACCTTCGCTACCGGCGTAGGAGCGGCTTTTGGCTTGCCTTTTGGCGGTGGCCTTCCAGGATCCAATGTCATGTTGTCGCTCAAAGTTTCAGAACTGCCATTTCTTATGGGCCTTGGATTTAACATTGGTCAGAATTCCGTTTCATTTGGTTTAACGGGAGACTGGTGGGTTGCTAACCAGAACCTGTTCTCCTTCGTTAACTACTATCTCGGGCCGGGATTCTACCTTGGCTATGCTAACAGGCTACTGGTAGGCGGACGCTTCCCTGTAGGCCTCAATGTCTATCCAGTAAAGAACTTTGAACTCTTCCTGGAAGTAGCTCCGACGCTGGCCGTTGGTATTGGAGATTCTATTACTTTCCCAGAATGGGGTTTCCAGAGCGCATTTGGCCTTAGATTCTGGTTCTGATACTCGTATACCGCGTAGAGAGGCCGCCCGAGGGCGGCCTCTCTTTATTTGACTATATATTGAAATACATATATTATATACCAATCATTTATTTGAAAAGGCTCACGCGGCCTTGCAAGCCACCACACTGGAGGAATATGTATGAGCGAACAACTTACACTGGCCATGTTCAAGGACAAGATCTTTGACTATGAAAACAACAAGGAGTGGAAATTCAACGGAGAGAGGCCTGCAATAATAGACTTCTATGCCGACTGGTGCGGACCATGCAAGATGGTGGCGCCTGTCTTAGATACAATTTCTACAAAGTACGATGGCAAACTAGACGTATTCAAGGTGGATACAGAGGCAGAGCAGGAACTATCGAGCATGTTTGGCATTCAGAGTATTCCAACAATAGTATTCATTCCTATGTCTGGTCAGCCCAGCGTGTCGATGGGTGCCATGCCAGAAAAGGAATTTGAACGCATTATCGGGGAAATGCTTCTGCCTGCGGAGGCTTGAAGCTAAACGGGAGGTAGAGGCTCTCCATCTTAGAGACGGCTTGGGCTACAGAATCCCTAAGTCCCAGAAGCTCTAGAGCCTCCCTTTCCTCATCAAGGTGAGCTTTTATGAGGGGATGCTTAGCCGAGAAGAGTACGCAACAGTCGTCGTAAGGAAGAATGGATATATCGTAGGTGCCAATGATTCGTGCCAGCCTTATGATGTCTTCCTTGTCTGTTCCTACAAGAGGTCGTAGTATGGCAAAGTCTGTATATGATCCAGTAAAACGCATATTTTCTGCTGTTTGACTGGCTACCTGTCCTAGGCTCTCTCCCGTGACTATGGCATTGAGATGCCTTCTCCTGGCCACCATATCGGCCGCCATCATCATGCATGCCCGCAGATAGAGCGTCGTCTTCTCAGGAAGTGCTTCCTTCTTAATCTTGAGCTGTACATCGGTAAAGCTAACGGTATGCAGGTTCATGCCACCGGCATAGGTAGCCAGGTTGGCGGCTAGATCCCTCACCTTCATCCAGGCCTGCTCTGATGTATAGGGGTAGGCGTGGAAGTACAGCGCCTCCATTGCCAAGCCACGCGACAACATCTTGTAGCCTGCCACGGGAGAGTCAATGCCTCCTGAAAGTAAGAGGAGGCCGTTGCCTCCAGAACCAACGGGTAGGCCACGAATGCTCTTGGTAGTATTCGTAAATAGATACACCTTTTCTCTGATTTCTACGAATAATATTATATCAGGATTGTGTAGATCGACCCTCAGGCAGGGTACCTGTTCTACTAGTGTTGAGCCGATTTCTCTGGCTATACCATATGAGTCTAAACAGAAACCCTTGTCAGATCTACGGGCTTCTACCTTGAAGCTTGCGTGCCCCCTGGCGACCATGGGGGCCATTGCTTCTATCGCCGCGGCTTTAATTGCATCCAGGTTCTTTGCAACCTTGGTAGCCCTGGCCCAGGCGTTTATGCCAGGTGTCCTCGATAGAACAAATTCCGCCTTGGCCGCATGTTCCTCACTCACCAGTAGGTAGTAGCGGCCTTCTCTTGAACGAACCTCGCTATGTATGCAACTCAGGCGCCTCTTTATGTCGCGCTTGAGTCTCTCCTCGAATTCCCCCCTGTTGCCATCTTTGAGGCGAATTTCACCAATCTTTATGAGGTACAACGCATCCATCGCGGCTCATGCTCCTAATCTTATACTTTGTATCGGGTGTAACAATCTGACGTTAGCTCAAGGAAGCGGCTAATAGTATCTTCTGAAGTATCCCTGCCAATAGAAACCCTGATAGACGAGAATGCTGTATCGGCATCTATGCCCATGGCATCTAGCACTCGTCTATCCTTCTTGCCACTAGAACAGGCCGAACCTGTCGACACAGCCATGCCCGCTGCGTCGAGTAGTCGCGTCATAACCTCGCCACCGAGGCCAGGGAATGCGACGCTTACTATAAAGGGGCTAAATCGATCCTCTCCTGGTTTTCTAGAAAACGGTAGCACCGTTGCCCCTTGAATTGCTGTAATACCCTGAAGCAGTTTACATTCCAGGAGCCTTGCCTTCGCATGATGATATGCCAGTGATTCCTTGTTTCTTTTGGCTGCCTGGGCAAACGCCCATGCGCCTAAGGTATTATGTGTTCCAGGTCTATGACCCGATTCCTGCCCTCCGCCGATTGTGAGCGGGCGTAGAGGGTGTTTCAGGTACAAGGCGCCGATACCACGTGGGCCTCCTAGCTTATGGCCACTGAAGGCTGCGCCGTCGACACCGAGAGCCTCAGAATCAAAACCTATGGTTCCCAGGGCCTGGACCGCATCGCAATGAAAGAATGGCGGGCGGGGAGCGTCACGAGATGCCATGGCTACGGCCTTAACAATACTCTCTATAGGCTGTATGGCGCCTGTCTCATTATTAACAGCCATCATCGCCACTAAGGCAGTATCCTTTCTGATGGCATCGGCTAGCGAATTGGGGTCAAAGATGCCATCCTTGCAAGGCTTGACTCGTAGTACCGTGACGCCAAGCTCCTCGAGCAACGAGGCCTGTTCGTATACGGCAGGATGCTCTGTTTGGCCTATGACTATTGAGACAGGTTTTCCCTTTCGAAGTAACGACAGAAGGGGTATGGAATCGGCCTCGGTGCCGCCAGAAGTAAAGACTATCTGTTTATACGATGCTCCTATGATACCAGCCAGGCTAGTCCTTGCATCATCAAGGAGCCGCCTGGCTGCCTTGCCGGCTCCATGGGGGCTTGAAGGATTGCCAGAAGTCTTGGCGGCCATGTCTGCCGCCTCAAGGAGTATATCGACATAGGGCGGCGCGCTCGCCGCCCAGTCAAGGTAGTGTTCTATCATCGGTCGCATGATAGCGCGAGCGCACTTTGCGAGGCAAGCTAGGAGAAGCGTCTGTCGGGAATGCCTCCGGGAACGCCGCCTGATCCGGAGAATCCCTTTCTAAGATACAAGGCACAGAAACAGTGGCCATATTCTTCTACATCGGCCTTCGCATACACGCATGGGCAGATGATGTTGGCGTCTGCCTCCCTTGAACCGTCGCTGTCGCGGCAGGGACAGAGATAATACGAGTAGCGGTTCCAGTTGGTTGTAAGGCCTGTGATTAAGGAATCAGTAAATTCCTTGTCAGGATTGAGTTCCCAACCCTGCTTTTTTGCAACCATGTTGGCGAACATGTCCGTCTGCGTAAAGTTCTTTTCACTCAAGACTATACCCCCAGTGTGAGTTTCCAGTCGGCCTCTATGAATCCAACGAGGTATTGGTCGTCTCCGACGGTGGCAAATGGAAAGGCTATGTCGGCCTTGAATTTATCCTTGAGTACCTTCTTGGCAGCATTCTTGGCCTCCAAGGGTATTGTATCCATGTATATATAACGATACGCAAAGCCATGCTTCTCAAGGAAGGCAGTGGCACGTTTGCAGAAACCACATGTGGACAGGGCATAGACCGTGATGATCGGCGTATTCTTGCCGCCAGATACTGGTATGTATTGTAAGCTCTCAAGCATCGAATGGTTCTCCTTCCGCTCTATAGTAAACTCGAAGCATGTCTTTGGCAAATACTCTAATGAGAATAGAGACATGCGTGTTCAACTATCGCTCCTGGCCCAGAAACGGGCATAGGCGTCTGCATCGAATTTACGACGAAGGCCTGCAGACGACATGGCGCGTACGGTGCCAAAGGCTGTCTGGCGAGGCCATGGCCTGTCATGGAGGCCAAAACACCAACCGACACCGGCCCAGCCGTTAGGATCCCTGCCGTCAAGGGCATAGTGATCGTTTAAAAAGATGGCGGTATGAAAGGCTTCCTGTGGATCGGCGCTCCAGGCGAGGATCATCTTGCCCCAGTACATGCGCATATAGTTGTGTATGGTGCCTGATCGCACCAGCTGCTCCTGAGCCGCGTTCCAGTAGGGATCATGTGTATCGGATGCCTCAAATTGCCGCCTCGTATAGAGGTAGGCCCGCCGTTCGAGGCGAGCGGATTCTAGCGTTGCACGGGACCAGGCGGGTAGTCCATCCCAGCCATCATAGTCTGCCTGTCTATGGCGCGTGAAATTCCTGCAGAGTTCCCGGCGTATGATGAATTGCTCCTTGAATGCCGGGAAGCCAGGGCTGTCTGCTTCTCTTGCGGCCTTGATGACGAGCAGGGGAGATATCTGGCCAAAATGCAGGTATGGCGACAATCCGCTGGTGCCTTCTTTGTTAGGATCGTTCCGGTCGATATCGTAGCTATCAAGTCTTCGTGCCACGAAGCGTTCCAGGCTAGCGATGGCTGCTGTTTCTCCTGGCTCGGCATTAAAAAGCTGTTCAGGCGATCGGTCTCCCGTATAGGCGGGCATACAGGGCCCATCGAAGGCGGAAAATAGATTTAATCCTTCGTTGATGCGTAGCGTATGCCGTATTCCAGGGGTCGGAACCCGAGGAGTCGCCTCCTGGGCGTAAGAATCTATTGCTCCATCTATCTTGAGCCTGAGCGTCCTGGCCGACCACTCCTGCCTGGGGCTGGCCAAGGCCTCTGGTATAAGCGATTCACCGTCTACCTCGACCACTGGTATACCGGCGGCCTCGGCGAGGTTTGTCTTTATTGATACAGACCATCTTGATGGTGAGCGGTCTACAACGAGGATGGCCGCCTGATTACAGGCTTCAAGCACCACATCAAAAGGATTACCGCGTTGCAATGAGAAGCCAATGCCTGCATCTGCAAGTTTTCCTGCCGTCTGTCTGAGCCCTGATAGCATCCAGCGGTATTGCGGAGAGCTGGCCTCTGGATAGTCAGCCAGTACGAATAGCGTGAGGAGGGGGAGGCCGAGGCGATCGGCTTCCATCGAGGCATAGCTTAGGGCGTGATTGGCATTGGCACGCTGTGCCGCCTGCATCCAGTACAGGACGTATGCGGCCTTGGATCGTATAGCCTGGCCATTAAGCGGAATAATTCTGCTCGTCGACATCATTGCTACACTATAGGGTGCCGAGCCTGGTTCTGAAAGGTCTCGGTCTATCCTTTTCCTGCCCGGAACCCATCATTGAACAAGGCCGTTCTTTTAGGGTATAGTGCTACCATGCACGACATCGCCCGAACCCGCAATTTCTGTATAATAGCGCACATAGACCACGGCAAGTCTACCTTGGCCGACCGTTTCATAGAACGAGCCAAGATAGGTGATAAACGTAAGGTCCAGGCTCAGATGCTTGACAACATGGATATAGAGCGGGAACGCGGCATCACCATCAAGAGTCAGGCCGTAACCATGTCTTACACGGCCAAGGATGGTCAGGAGTACACCCTTAACCTGGTCGATACTCCCGGACATGTCGATTTTTCCTATGAGGTATCCAGGGCCATCAGTTCATGCGAAGGAGCCATACTCCTTGTGGACGCTACCCAGGGTGTCGAGGCCCAGACCCTTTCTAACATGTATATGGCCCTGGAACATAATCTAGAAATAATGCCTGTCATAAACAAGATTGACATGCCGGCGGCCAACATAGACGATGCCCGCCACCAGATAAGCCATGATCTTGGTCTGGATGGAGACGAGGCACTCTGCGTGTCGGCCAAGATGGGCATAGGAATAGACGAACTCTTCGAGGCCATAGTCGAGCATGTTCCCTGCCCCTCTGGCTCTTCTTCGGCGCCTCTGCGCGCCCTCATATTCGACAGTCACTATGACCCCTACCGAGGCGTCATAGTACACCTGCGGGTATTCGATGGCTCCATTAAACCCGGACATAAGATACGCCTGATGTATAACGATTCAGAATACGAGGTGGAGGAAACGGGCTTCTTTAAGCTTAGCCTGGTTAAGACAGACGAACTTATAGCCGGGGATGTTGGCTATCTCATAGCCGGTATAAAGACCGTTTCAGACATACGGGTAGGGGATACCGTTACCTCTGTGCTCAACCCGGCTAGCGAGCCTCTCCCGGGGTTCAGGGAAGTAAAGCCTGTCGTATACAGCTCCATTTATCCCATGGACACCGTAGACTATGAAGAGCTCAAGGTTGCCATGGAGAAGCTAAAGCTCAATGATGCGTCTCTTCTCTACGACAAGGATAGTTCTGCGGCTCTTGGCTTTGGTTTCCGCTGTGGTTTCCTGGGCATGCTTCACCTGGAGGTTGTGCAGGAACGGCTTGAACGTGAGTATGGGCAGGCCATCATCATGACGGCTCCTAGCGTTCGCTACAGGCTTACCATGACTCATTCTGGTGATGTAATAATCATAGACAATCCGGCTGACTATCCTGATCCGTCTCGCATAGAATCTGCCGAAGAGCCATACATAAAGGCGCAGATAATAACGCCGCTGGCCTATATAGGCAATCTCATAACGCTGTGTATAAACAAGCGTGGCACCCAGACGGGCTTTACCCATCTAGACGAGAAACGAGTTGAACTTACCTTTGAGATGCCGCTTGCGGAGGTCTTGTTCGATTTCTACGACAAGCTCAAGAGCACGAGCCGGGGTTACGCCAGTTTCGACTACGAGATTCTTGACTACAGACCCACTGAGCTGGCAAAGCTCGACATCCTCATCAACTCTAAGCCGGTGGATGCCTTGGCTCAGCTCGTGTTCAGACCCTTCGCCATGGATCGAGGGCGCAAGGTCTGTGAGCGCCTCAAGGACTCCATGAGCCGGCAACAGTTCAAGATAGCCATCCAGGCGGCCATAGGCGGATCTATAGTCGCCAGGGAGACGGTCAATCCCGTGCGCAAGGACGTGCTCGCCAAGTGCTACGGTGGAGACATAAGCCGCAAGCGCAAACTGCTGGAGAAGCAGAAGGAAGGCAAGAAGCGCATGAAGATGGTAGGCGACGTTGAGCTTACCCAGGAATCATTCATGGCCGTTTTAAGGGAGAATGAGAACGACGACAAGCGCAATTAGCCTATGGCCGCCTCGAGGCGGCCCCGCCAGTAGGCGGCCTCCGCTGCTACACGCCTAAGGGCGTCTGGCTGGAGATCCAGTACGCGTTCTGGATCTGGAAAGTGTGCATACAGGAGATCGGCATCCTGTAATAATGCCAGGAGCTTATCGTCGCTGGTTCCGTGACGCAATGCGTTGGCCACCGACACGACCCTGGCAAGCTCACCGGACAGGAAGGCCTGTGCCGTCAGCCCGTTGATTTCAGGGGCCGCATAGGCTCCTATGGCCCCAGCGGGTCCACGGCTGGCTGAATCCGCAATGAGTGTATCAAAGCCGACATCGTCGAGTCGTGTAAGCGGAAGCCTTGCGCCAAGGCCGCATCGTAGATCATAGCCGCCGCTGTCTGCCAATTCATCGGCCGCCAGGGTAGCGTACAGGCTCAAGGCGGGGTCCGTCAGTGAATCTTCGGCCCTACACACCCCTTCCCTGAATGAAGCCCTCCAGGATGCGCTGTCACGTTCCAATCGTGTCTGAATGCTACGTGCGCGTATATCGGCAGGGCTGCCAAGGCAATGCGTCTTTCCTTGATTGAATGAAAAATCAAGACCAGTAACGATAAGCGCTCCACCGAGCAGACGAGCAAGCCTGAGGGCCAGGACCCCTACCGAAGCAAGAGCCGGTACTGTCGTGATGGGCAGCCCTGCTGCCGCCAGCCTCGAGAGGAAGGCGCTATCTGTCCATGCACTCAGGGTAAGGCTCTTGGGTCCGGAGACATTATGGAATGAGGCTGGATGCGACGATATGTCGGCTATCAAGTGAACAGGAGCCATGTTAAGCGGAAGAAAATCTCCTACGTTATAGACTTGTGCCTCAAGACATACGACGGCGTCTGGCATGACACCCGCTCTGGCTAGAGCGCCTGAGGCCGTGTCGCAGGCAATGATGGTTATGGCGTCTCTACGTGACTTAAGCATAGACAAGGCTCTATCCAGTGATGGTCCTGCCCCGCAGACGACCAACGGTCTTCCATCATACCTAAAGGGCTCAATGCTTGCCCAATCCATGGCACCCAGGTTTGATATGACGTTTCTGGCCCATAGTCGTCCCATCCTGACAAGAGACAGTCTATTTCGAAAGCGCAGGCCTATGTCGTGTTCTATGCCGGCAAGCGTCTGCGCATAGACCGATTCAAAAAGAGCACGACCGCCCGATAGACTCAGTTCCACCGCTCGTCTGAAGCGCCCAGCCGTATTGGCTTCTAGCTCGCGATAGGCTGCAAGGGCATCGTCGGCTGAGCATAGGACGAGCCTGGATCCGTTTGCCTCTCTGTACCGGGAGTCGTCTGTCATGACGGATGACGTTAAGGACATAAGCTTGACATCAGCCTCCACACAAAGAATGGCCGATGATTCTGGAAGTCTCTCCAGGAGTTCAATGAGCGCATAGCATAGGCAAGGGGATGGTAGTATGTACAAGGTTTCTGGAGTGATACTCGTGGAGGCGAGGGCGGCTTTAGCCGCTGCGTCTGGCCGATGCCTTGAATAGAGCCAACGACCGCGGTAGCGAATAGAAAATCCCCTGCCCGTATCTACGAGCAGGGGATTTGAGTCATCCATGATGTTTCTAGTTGGCCTGAGAATAGGCTCGCGAGAAGGCCGTGATAAAGTCGTCCTTGAGCGAGGGATTGGCTAGCAAAGCCCTTGCCAGCTCGTTTGAAATGCCCTGCTGGACAACGGTAGGGTAGTACATTTCCAGAAGGCCAAGATCTCCTTCGTCGGTTTCCTTTATCTCCTTGAGCTTGGCTACGATGGCATAGTCATTGAGCACCACGGGAGACGATACGGCTCCGGCCTCCAGAGAGAATACGGCGCCCAGGAAGCGTTCGCTAGTCTCGGCACCTGTAAGCTCAGGAAGCTCGGTGGTATCGAGAGAGCCTAGCAATGAAAAATACCCAATGTCGAGTGCCTTGCCGTAATTGATCGGGAAGGGCTGGGTTTCCTTTACGGTATATGAGCCGCGAATGGCTGCCGAGGCAAAATCCTGGGCGGCATCCTTTGCAAAAGCGCTTGCCCTGGCTACGGCCCAATCCTCAATGATGCCTTTTTCGTTTCTCTCCAGGTATGATCGAATTGACTTAAGGGTATCAGATGAGGCCATATCAGGATCGGTGGCCGGGTCTTCTACACGGTAGAATGACCATGCACCGGCCAGGCTTTCGTAGACAGGAGAGAGGGAACCCTGTGCTAGCTTCACTATGGCGTCAAGCTCGTCGGAATTCTTTAGTTCTCCCTTAAGCTCCCACACAAATCGAGAGCCCATATCACCACCCTTGGCGGCATAGGAGTCCTTGGAATGATTCTTTGCGGCTTCCTCGAAGGAGAGTGTTCCTGCGTTGACCTTGGACACTATCTGCTCGGCATCCTTGCGGGATGACTGGATGGTCACCTTGGATAGTCGTACACGTCTGAAGGCTTCCGGCCTTGTCCTGGCAAAGGCTATCAATTCATCGTCGGGGTAGCTGCTGAATGGTATGGCGACATATTCTATTGATCGCTGTGAGCGGGCTATAGACTTGAGGAACTCTATCTCGGCTTTGCTGGGAAGGAAGGATACCGAGTCTGATACAAAGGCGTTTTTAACGGTGCTTATCTCTATGTCTTTGCGCATGGATAGCTTGACGGAATTAGAAGTCTCCCGGTATCTGCGCTTGGAGAAGCTACCATTCTCCTGGAATGAGGGATGTTCTATCATCTGTTGGTCAATATAAGAGTCGCTGACAGATATTCCAGCCTTCTCTGAGTAATCCAGGAGGGCCAGATGAACAGCCGTGTTCTCGAAGGCACGTCGCCAGACCTGATAGGCAAAGAACTGGTCGCCTGAGTCCTTGTAACCCTGGCTCTCATACTGAGCCTTTATCTGCTGAACCTGCTCGGAGAAGTAGCCGCCTTGTACGAATGATATTGGCTTGCCCTTCCATGAGCCAAAGGTCAGCTCGTTGCCATCAGAACCAAGGCTGCCCAAGGCTGGAGCAAATACGAAGGCGAGGACAGATATTATGAGTATGACTATGGTGCCAATATAGACAAAGGGGTTGCCTTTGCGGCGAGGCTCGTTAGCCTCTGGCTTGACGTGCTTATCATTGGTGGATGCCATCGAAACCTTCCTGGAATAAAGGAGATGCGAGATCGGTCGTTCAAGCGAGTCGGAATTGTTGCATCCGTATCGTTTTGTCGACGTAAAGCGCGGAAAAACATAGCATGGTGGTCGGGCAGTGTCAATCGAGCCCTATCTTATCATCCAGGCATTCTTGTCAAGGAGTATATCTATGAACAGAATTCGTACGCGTTTTTTTGCTTGTGCTTGACACTATACATGGCTGCATCTGCCTTGTTCACAAGATCTTCAATGGACTCTCCATCGTCAGGAAAGACTGCAATGCCCATAGACATGCCAATGGAACAGGTCTTGTCCATGAAGAGCAGAGGTTTGGAGCACTCCTTGAGCATCTTGACGGCGACCTTCTCTATGTCTTGTCTATCCTTGATATTGGTTATGACAGCCACGAATTCATCGCCGCCTATCCTTGCAACGATATCCGACGCGCGAACGAGACTACGAATCCTGTCAGAAATGGCCACCAGGGCGCTATCTCCGGCTGCGTGTCCGAATGCGTCGTTTATTGGCTTGAAATCATCGAGATCGATGAAGGCTATGCCAACCTTGCCGCCTGTGCGCCTGGCCGTTTCCAGGGACTTGTCCATGAGCTCGAACAGTAGACGGCGATTTGGTAGACCCGTCAAGGTATCGTGGTTGGCCAGATGACTTATCTTGAGGGTGGCTCGTTCTAGCCTGCGTTTTTCATCAGACAAGGCTCTGTTCAGATCCTCAAGGCTGTCATGAATGATGGAATTTTCAACGGCAATGCTAATATATGGCGACAATGCCTGGAGAAGAGACAGGTGTTTTGCCGTGTAGGCATGTGGCTTGTAGTTCTGCAGCATAAGGATACCAAGCATGCGATCCTCAATGCTCAATGGTAAACAGACAATGGATTGAGAGGCCCTGCCATGGACACTTGGCGTCTTTGAGAGGTACTTCGTGTATTCGTTGTTCTTGTCTTCTATGAGAACCGCTTCTCTGTTCTTGAATGCCCATACAGAAAAACTTGTATCCGAATTGAGCTTGATGTGCATATTATGCTTTCTAACATCATCCTCATAGTATCGGGAGTATACAAGCATGTCCCTGTCAGGATCGTGAAGTGCTATGCCAAACATATCCATGTCAAGAAAAGGCTTAAGCCCGTCGTAGAGGGTCTGTACAACCATTCCGTAGTCGAGGCTCGCGGTGACGCGGCGCCCAATATCGGATATAGACATGATTTGCCTGTTATAGTCCTCTAGCTCCTCTGTCTTACCCTTAAGGTCAATATTCCTGAGGCGGTATATTTCAGCTTCTTGTTGTGCTCCGTCAATCTCAGACTGCATCTGAACGGTGCTCAGCCTGCTTGCGGATTCCTCGTGCTGGACTTGAGCGCGAAAATCGGAAAATCGTTTGTAATACAAGAGTGCCTTGGCAAAATCGCCTAGAGCCTCATAGGCCCTCGATATCTGCTCATGAGCCTTGAACACCTTGCTCGTAAGCTTGATGCGCTTGCAAAGATCCTCTGCCTCCTTGAGCACGACGATGGCTTCTTCTGGCCGTCTGAGAGAATTTTTTATCTCGCCCTGCACTATGAGCAGGCTGGCTCTCTGACTAACATTGCCCGTCCGCTTGACAAGCTCCAGCGCTTGCTCGACGGTTGCGTTGGCCGTCTCGAGGTCACCTTGTACCATGATGACGTTAGCAAGAATCTCAAGGGTATTGGCACTCTGGATGAGGTTGTCGGAATCCATGGTCATTGTATAGGATTTTCTGGAGTAGGCCTCTGCCATCGTAAGGTTCTGCATGGAGAGAAAGGCTTTTCCTATGTTCTTGAGGCAATCGGCCACCATTTCAAGAGCCATGTTCTTGGTCATGCGGCTATAGGCAGGTATCAGATAATCTAGGGCGTCCTTGAAGTCAGCGAGCTCCAGACAGAGCTCGCCCAGGTTAGCCATCGCAATAAGTTCCCGATCAAGGATACGGTTGGCCTTGGCAATCT
>JAVEXO010000034.1:0-15280 GCA_034003955.1 Spirochaetia bacterium
GGGCCAAAGGGCCGAGGACGGAAACGCCTCGACCTTCCACTCTTGAAAAGGAGGACGCAACGTGAGCCGTAGGATCATTGCGCTCGCTACCTTACTGTCAGCATTCGTACTAGCGCCTTCCTTTGCGGCGATGCCCGATGTCTTCTATAACGGCGCCCGGCAATCGATAGCCGCTTCAGAGGCCCGTTTACTGGCGATTGCAGGCAGGGCGGAGCCAGGATTCAGCCTTGGAGAGCTCTTCCCTATACAGCTCGAGGCATGGCGCCTTGAACTCATCACCGACAAGGGTCCAAGGCTCATAGAGGCCGACAACCTTGGAGAGCGCCTGTATGACATCCATGTCGTACAGAGCACACGCGCCTGGGACATTGTTCTCGATTCTGATGCTCGGGGCATTCGTGAGCGCATAGAAGGCGTGACGCGGCTTGAGCTCAAGGGTGAACCAAACCCTGAAAAAAGCCTTGAAGTATGGGTGTCATGGGAAGGCGTTCCCCAGCTTAAAGGCGAGATTCGCAGATGGGCAGAGCGAGCCGGAGTCTCGGTGAAGGTCATAGACGTACCATCTATAAAGAGCAAGCTCATCACCGTCCTGCGTGGCGGCGGCAAGGTACCCGACCTGGTCATGATCCAGTCAGATTATATCCCTGACCTGGTCGAGGCAGGAGCCCTCCAGGCCATCGACGGCCTCCGTCTGCCGGAATCAGGCTCCAAAGGTAGGCAGGCCTTCGCTCTGGGCGGCAGGCTCCTTGCTGCGCCCTTCTACTGCGACACCCAGCTTGTATTCTATTCCACCACGCTCATCCGTGGCAAACCAGAGCTTGACTGGAACCTTGGCGACATGGAGAGACTGGCCGTGGCATCAGGCGCGAGTACACCATGCGCATGGAATGCCTATTCCGCCTATTGGTTCCTTCCCTTTGTCATAGGCTTTGGCAAGGATACCATCATAGACCAGGGTGGCACCATGCATGTCATGGATCCAGCCTACGGCAAGGCCCTCCACTACCTGAGCGATGCCATCACCCGCGGATTCATGCAGCCGATGGAACGGGACGCGATGATGGCCTATTTTACATCCGGCAAGACGGCCTTCATACTTTCAGGCTCCTACAGCCTGCCTGAGTTCAAACGCCTGGGGATACCCTTCGGCGTGGCACCCTTCCCTCTGGTATCGCCCGGCGGGAAGCGGGTAGCACCCCTCCTTGACTACAAGGGCTGGGCCGTCACACGCACAAGCAAGAGCCCCGTGCTGGCCCGCCGCCTCATACAGTACCTGTCAGGAGCAGAGCTGCAGGCCACCTTCTGTGCCAGCCAGGGCAAGTTGCCTGCCAATGATGAAGCATGGAGCCTCTTGCCTGACCAGGGCGGGTACCTGACTATACTCAAGGCTAGTTACGACGCAGGCGTGACGGTGCCTCCCCTACCAGTATACGGCATCTTCAAGAATGCCTTATGGAAGCTCCTGCGCCTCTATCTGGGTGGCCAGATGAGCTCTGATGATATGCTGGCGGCACTCACTGTCATCATGAATGAATAAAGTACCCATATGCGCTGATGTACGAATAAGGAGAATATCTATGAAGAGAACAAAGACTATAGTAGGCGCCATGATGTCCCTACTCGTCGTAACGCTGCTAGCCATCACCGTGGGTTGTGCCACACAGGAACCAGCGGCGGCGGCAGAAGCGGACAGCGCCTCTGGCTCCGATGCAACCAGCTCGGCCTCAGATGCCGATTACACCGCGTCAGGAGCCGGCGAGAAGTCTGACCAGTCATACCAAGACGGTACTGGCTGGTCAATAGCGCTCAAAGGCGTCAGGGAAGCCAAGCTCTATCAGAGCTATTTTGATGATGCCAAGAAACACACAAGCCACTACGTAGAAAAGATGGTAGACAAGAAAGGCGTGAAGACCTACTACCGTGGCATGCCCCTTCGTCTCGCCATAGCCATGATAGACGGCGTAGAGAAGGATCACGCCTGGCTGTTCGACGAGCAGCTCTGGGCCTCGGGCTACGATGTGACCCTGGTAGCCAAGGATGGCTACTCTGCTACATTCAATACCAGGGATATGGCCCCCGATGCCCTGATCCTTGCCGACTCAGAAGACGGAAAGCCAATAGCACCCATGGTCGTCGGTGATTCACTCAAAAACCTCTGGGTTAAGGACATCGCAAAGATTGAGACGTCTCTTGCGCCGAGCGCCCTCGTGGCGGCGGCGGCATCATTCTCTCTTGAAATAGACATAAATGGAGCCACGGGTAGCTTCAGCCTCGCCGAGCTTGAGAAGCTCCCCATGTACACCGAGGGCAAGGGCGCCTACACGACAAGCGCAGGCACCCGCCACGAAGGCGTCTACGGCGGGGTCAGGCTACTAGAGCTTCTAAGAACCTACACAGACATCTCAAGTGATGACTCAATAACATTCGTAGCCATGGATGGCTACGAGATGAGCTATTCAGGCAAGACGGTGCTCGAGGCCAAGGACGGAGAATGGCTACTGGCGTTCAAGCTGGATGGCGACTACCTCCCCAAGGACCCCGGCTACGTTCGAACCATAATGGTAGGGCCAAAGACCCCCAACATAGAAGGCCACCTGTCGGTGCGCATGGTAAAGAAGATCGTCGTCAAACAGAAGGATTTCGTAGACTTCAATCTCTCCCTGACGGGCAAGATGAACTCGGAACTGGACCGCTCCACCGTACAGAGCTGCGTCGGCTGTCACAAGAAGAGCGTTACCTTCGAGAAGAAGGGTGAGGTGGCCGAGTATACCGGGTTCCCACTATGGCTTCTCTTGGGATACATAGACGACCCCCTCTACGCACCGCACAAACAGGATGCCTCGATAGCCGCATACAACGACTCTGCCGCCAATGCAGGATACATGATCGACCTGAGCGCCGCTGATGGCTACAAGGTAAGCGTCAGCTCAAAGGACATAACAAGGAATTCAGACATAATCGTGGCCATGTACAAGGATGGTGACAAACTGCCTGACTCCGAAGCTCCGCTCATCATAGTCTGGGATCGCTCCCTAGGCACCATACCGGAAGGCCTCAAGAACATAAAGATGCTGGCCAGTGTAGGAGCCAGGTTCTGATTAATGGCCGTATAGGCTCAGGCCAGCCTGCATCGCGCAGGTTCCTGGGCCTGGCCATGGACAATCTGCGCCTCGCCCCCCTAGTGGCACTCGTCGCTCTGGCGGGAGTAGCTCCCTTTCTATCCGCCTTGAGGAACAGCTTCTACCTAGGCGATGCCTTCGCCGGCATGGCCAATTACCGCCAACTGCTGGCAGACCGCGGCTTTCCCATGGCAGCCGCCATAACAATAGGGTGGAGCCTCCTGTCTGCCACAACGACCCTGGCAATAGCCTATCCCCTTGCCTCTCTGGCCATGGCTTCACGCAGGGCCTATGCCATCCTATTCCCGCTCTTCGTGGCCATGTGGGCCGTACCCGTCTACATAGGCGCACCCCTCTGGCGCTTCGTGCTCCATGGTGCCGCCGGAGATTCGGTGTTCAGAACCCTAACGGGCATAGAAATAAACCTGATGAACTCTCCTGTGGCCGCATTCCTGTCAACGGCCATGGTCGCCTCATGGTTCAGGCTGCCCCAGGCCGTCTTGATACTGATCGCCGCCCTGGGTCGATCACGCCAGAGCATAGACGACGCGGCGCGGGCAGACGGAGCCGGCCCTGCGGCCCTTGCCTTCACCATACACCTGCCCGCCATGTCTGGAGCCATAGCCGCCATAGCCGCCCTGGAGCTGGTATCGGCCTTCAAGGAATTTACCGTGCCCTTCCTCATGACGGCCGGGGGCCCTCCCCTGCTTTCAGGCATAACAAACAGGACGGTTGTCGGTGCTACGACGACACTTGAAATCTACCTCTATGATCTGTTCTCAGGCTATGCCGACTCGGGCATAGTATCGGCCTACGCGGTCGTACTGTCTTTGGCCGTGGGGCTGACGGTAGCGCTGGGCTTCTTGCTACGGGCCGCCATCAAACGTCGCGGCAGCGCGGCTCGATATAACGGGCAGCTGCCCAGACGCATAGGCCGCGTGCCAGGCAGGATAGCCGACATAGGCCTTGCGGGTTCGTCATGGCTCATCGTAGGCGTACTGGTCTCAGCCGCCTTGGTCCTAGCATTCTGCATACTGTGGATGGCCTTCTCAGGCCTTTCCGTTGCCTTCGTAGACAGCCTCATTCCACGATTCTTTACGACTGCCAATTTTTACAAGGCCTTCTTCGAGGATGGCCTGGCACTTGCCTTGGCCAACACCCTCTACGTTTCAACATTGACCGCCGCCTTGGTGGGCCTGGCCGCATTTCCGGCTGCCGCCTGGCTGGCAGACCGCCCACGAGCCAAGGCGGCGGCGTTCTTCGTCGTCCTCCAGGCACTCTCCAGCTCGGGAGGCGTTCATTCGCTCATTCCACTCTACGACCTGTGGCGCCGCCTTGGCCTCCTTGGAGGCTATGCCCCGGTCGTGCTCGTCTATCTCTACCACAGCCTGCCTGTGGCCCTCTTTGCCCTGACAGAGTTCATGCGCGACCAGCCACCATCATTCAAGGAAGCGGCAAGGCTGGAGGGTTTGGGCACCTTTGGCTACCTGTGGAGAATACAGCTGCCACTGGCTATGCCTGCCATAGGAGCCACGGCCATGGTTGCCTTCCTGTCGGCATGGAACGGCTTCATGGCTCCACTCGTGTTCCTGGACGACGACGCCACGTACACCATAGCAGTAAGGCTCCATGCCTATGTAGGCTCTATCGCATCGGGATCGCCCCGCTGGAACCTCTTTGCCGCGGCATCTATAGTCAACATAGCCATAGTTGGATTGCTGTTCAGGTTCTTTAAAAAACCGCTGGCCAACACGGCCCTCTCCGATCAGGCAGACGACTAGGCGTCAGGCAACCCGCCAGGAGCCCGACTGGGCAACACGCCGCGACTCTGCAGGTCACGCCGCCAGGCGTTCATAAGCACACCGTAGGCAACCCCGGCATTCAAGGACCCTTTGGCACCGAGCATGGGGATGCTCACCGTGCGACTACAAAGCGCCATGGCCTCGGGTGAAACGCCCAACTCCTCCGAGCCCACGACGACCATACCAAACGCAGGGAATTTGAACGAGTCTATTGATTCTCCGCGCAGCTCCAGGGCAATGGCCTCTCCACCATGGCGCAAGTCATCAAGGCCGCCTCGCCGCCATGGCACTAAGGTGGTGGCGCCCATGGCCGATCGAGCCGCCCGCCGGTGGGCTGGGTCGGCTGTAAAGCCCGACAGGACTATCTCCGAGACACCAAAGGCATCTGCGCTCCTGAATATTGAGCCCACATTAAAAGGCGAGCGTAGGTCCTCAAGGTAGGTGCGTACGCCGGGGAAGACGAGACGCTCAGATGCCGCCAATCCAAGCCCCAGGGGTTCCCGTAGATCCCAATCGGCCGGGGACATGCCGGCGTGTGCCTCGAGGCACCTGGAGAGCCTGTTTACTATCCTTGTTCCCGCCTCCGGCGACGACAGAGCCTTCATACCCGCCTCGCCGCATGCCTCAGCCGCGAGCGCGCGCAGTTCAGGGCTCAATGCCTGGTCCTCCTTGAAGGCGGCCGCCACCTGAGCCACCCACGCGCCCGCGTCTGTCCTGCCAAGCCGGTAGTCGGCCTCCACATGAGCGAGCACCTGGGCCGCCTTGCGCGCCCTATGAAGCGGAGACAGGCTCATGAGTTTCCGTACGGCTATCATATGGATATTGTATTTTAAAAGACAACAAAGAGTATAGCTTTATTACAAAAAACGACAAAGAGTATAAGAAAGAAGAGAGACGAAGTAGAGAATAGGACTCCGCTCTATTCTCTACCTCTCAATATTCTCTTTCCTAAGCTCTTTTACTCTTATTCTCTTCGTAGGTATTTCCCTATCTCAGTAAACCGTCTTTATGAAGTCGAAGACGTCGTCTACGGTCATCGTACGGGGAAGGAAATTCATGAAGTCGAAGCGCCTGGCCGATTCAGCCGTCTCTACGAGGCGTTCCAGGGGTAGGTCAAAGTCCTTGAGCCTGCTTGGGATCTTGAGAACCCCAAGTCTCGTACGCATCGATTCTACGGCCCTAGATGCGGCTGCCGAGGCGCCTTCCTCAGGGTCTATCTCGCAGAACAGAGGAGCGAGCGCCGCTATCTTCTCTGGCCTCGAGCGCGATAGTGATTCAAGAAGATAAGGAAGTATGACGGCCGCAAGATTGCTCTTGGGCACGCCCCATCTGGCGTTGATGGCGAAGGATATGGCGGTGCCGAGCCCTGGCGATGATGCAGCCAGGCCCAGGCCTGACAGGAAACATGCCCTGACGGCGTCCATCCTGGCCTGAGGATCTTCCGGGCGTTGTATGGTCACATCGAGGGCATGGATATAGAGGCCTATGGCCTCCTTGAGCGCCATATCAGACAGGAAGCCCTCCTTGGCGGAGACATAGCCCTCTATGGCACCCATCGCGCCATCGAGCAGGGCGGCGGCGGCCGCCTTGAACGACAGGCCTCCAAGGGCATTGGGATCGAGTATGACGGCTGTTTCAACCCCACGCCTGGCCTGCAGGAAGGAGGCTCCGCCTGAACGTGCGTCTGTTAATACGAGGCCGCCTGACAGTAGAAACGGGTCACGGTAACTGGTAGGCGCCAGAACGAGGGGCAAAGGATCGCGCAGCGGTGGTTCACCATCCATCCACGAGTCTACCGACGAGTCTCCTCCGGCGAGTGCCGCCACGGCCTTGGCCACATGCAGTGCCCGAATGCCGCCAATGCCTATGACCAGGGGGGTTCGTGATCCTCTGGCCAGGGTTAGCGCTTCCTCGACGGCTATCGATGAAGGCTTCTCATCCATATCGTCAAACGTTATGAGTTGCATGCCTCGTCCCTCAAGGATGGTGACGAGACGTTCTGTCGTCTTGGCCTCCGCAAGGCCTGGATCGGCTATGAGCAGGGCTCGTTCCGGGCCGCCCTCCAGCACCAGGGGCAGTTTATACAGAGCATCCTGGCCGATGAAGCAATCAGAGGGTACATGGAATCTAAAATCAGCCATACGTTGTGCTCCTACCCCAACTCTCCATGCCAGCGGCCATTCGCTATGGGAGAGCGCAAGCCGTAGTAAAAAAAAGCTGTCCAGCTATATGGACAGCTTTACAATAACCAATGCTGGCTCTTACAGAAGTTGATCGATGATGCTGTCGGCAGTGGCGTTCAGAATGGTATCGTTTATGTAGTTAGGGTCGTCGATCTTAGCCTTAAGTTCGGCGATACGATCCATCCTGAGCTCCGGGGCGGCCTTTGCCAGCTCCAAAGCCTTGAACAGCTCGGCCTTGATCACAGCCTCAGAGGACAGGCTCACGGAATCATTACCCGAATTCCTGTCGGCATGGTTTACGCCGGAGGGTTTCTTAGGCTGGATTGGATCCAGCGGGTTCAGCCTGTCAATCGTCATCGGTGGCTCCTGCCTTTCACATACTCTATATCGGCAACGACTAGCGTTAAGTTTACCGTTTTTTAGCGCCAGACACAAGTAGCGCTATCTCACCCTTCACAACGGGCCTCGCCGCCAGGGTGTCCCTGACCTCGGATGCCGAGCCATAGAGGAACTCCTCATGGATCTTAGTCATCTCCCGGCCAAGGCACAAACGCCTCTCAGGATCTATATCGGCAATATCACCTAAAAGTTTTACGATGCGATGCGGGGATTCGTACATGACGAATGCTTCTTCCCGAGACATGAGCTCTGCGGCACGGCTATGACGCTTTCCAGGCTTGACAGAGGGAAAGCCGTCGAAGGTGACCGCCTTGTAGAATATGCCAGATGCCGACATGAGGGCGGCAAAGGCACTGGGCCCCGGTAGCGGCACGACATCGTGGCCTGCATCACGCGCCTTTGCGGCGGCGAGAATGCCTGGATCCGACAGACAGGGCGTGCCGGCGTCTGAACAATAGGCCACGTCCTTGCCCTGCTCCAGGAGGCCAAGTATGCGGGCAGTGCCCTTCTCTTCCTCGTAGGCGTAGCATGCCACCAAGGGCTTCTTTATACCCAGATGATTGAGGAGCTTGAGCGTATGCCGGGTATCCTCACAGGCTATCGCGTCGACTTCACCGAGCATCCTGACGGCTCGCATCGTTATATCCTCGAGATTACCTATAGGTGTAGCAACCATGTACAACGTAGCCATTGATCCAGTATGGACTGCCAGGCGCCAATCGTCAACGCCGTGCTATACTCTGCCGATGGATGACCTCGTCTTTGCAGCCGTGCTCGCCTCGCTAGGCGCTTTTCTTCTCTGGACCTTCTGGGCCTTCATATACAGACCCTACGCGGCACGCAGGGAACGGGTAGCCCCTCGCTACGTAGCCGATGGCGCAGGAGAAGTCAGGGAACGGGGCGTAGGTGTGAGAACCTGCCCTGTCTGTGGCGAGAAGCTCATGCCCGGGGCCCTCGTCAAGTCAAGGATATTCAAGAGCACTGGGAGCGACAAGGCCATGCAGATATACGGATGCCCGTATTGCTGGCCAGAGAATACCGAGTATCGCCGCGTCTGCCCCGTATGCGAGAAGGTCGTTCCCCGCGGGGGCTACCTGATAGCCCGGTACTTTGAAAAGCCGGGCCATAGGCACGTACATGTATTGGGCTGCTCAGGTTGTAGAAGAGGTTGAAGCCCTGAAAGAACGAACAAGACAAGACGAACGAAGAGAATAAGAGGGAAGAAGGAGAAAAGAGAAAAGAGAAAAGAGGAAGAAGGGATTAGGGATAGGGGCTTAGCGCTCCAGGCAGGACAGGAATTCGTCGCCTATGGGGCGATTGCCAGCCGTATGGCCTAGCCTGCGATCGGGGCGCACGACGCCATGGTAGTCGCTACCTGCGCTGACTCTAAAACCAGACTCGCGTGCCATGGTGTCCAGCCGGGCACACTCAACGACTCGAGCGGTAGGATGCCAGGCCTCGATGCCGTCAAGACCCATGTCTTTCCAGTCTACGAACAAGGATCTAAGGCGTTTCCAGCTGGCAAAGAGAGACATGGGATGAGCCACAAAGGCCAGGCCACCCGAGTCCTTGATGACAGCCAAGGCTTCGCTCAGTTCTACGCAAGCCTTGCGTACATAGTATGGTCTTCCCTTTGCCAGGTACTTGTCGAAGGCGGCTTGCTTATTCTTGACGATATGCCTGGAAACAAGCTCCGCGGCTATGTGCGGTCGGCCTATCATGCCGGTTCCCGCCTTCTTTTGCATCTGCTCGTAGTCGATAGTGATGCCATCACCCTTGAACAAGTCAATGATAGCCTTGTTGCGTTCATCGCGGGAGCGGGACAGAGCCCGGGCTACTTCTTCGAGAGGGCCCATATCACCAGACATGTCCAGACCTAAGAGATGAAACTCTCCAGGTTCGAAGGCTATCTCAATTTCTATGCCGGGTATGAATCGAATCCCCGAAAGCCCTGCGGCTTCTCTGGCCTCCGCAATCCCCTCTATAGAGTCGTGGTCTGTCAGGGCTATGGCGGACAGCCCCTCTGAAGCGGCCTTTTCTATGAGTTGACGCGGCGTCAAAGTGCCGTCACTGGCGTTTGAATGTGTATGAAGATCTATCATCGCTCCATATTCTGCCTGTTTAGACAAGCTTTGCATAGATACTATCACCATGTTAAAAGTTTCATTTTATTGTTACTATCTATGTTGATGACTGATAATGACTCAAACACGGCACAGCACTCTTCCCGGCCAAAACACGAACACCCATGGTGGGCTCTCGACCATGCAGCCCTCATTTATCCACCAATACTATCAGACAGGGTTAGCGCCTACTTTCGCCTGCAGGCGATACTGGATCAGATGGTAGACGTCGAGAGGCTACAGCTGGCGCTTGACACGTTGCGACCCCGCTTCCCTTATTTCCAGGTTGAACTGCGCAGGGGCTTCTTCTGGTTCTTCTTCGAGAAAAACAATTCCCCCAATGAGGTCATCAAGGATTCCAGGTTTCCTATGCAGCTCGTATCGACGAGGAAGCGTGGAGGATACCTGTACCGCGTGAGGGCCTACGACAAACGAATAGCGCTCGAGATATGCCATATACTCACCGACGGCCATGGAGCCCTGGTATTCTTCAGGTCTCTCCTAGCCGAGTATTTTCGCCTGGAAGGGCTTCCTATAGTCTACGATACCGGAACCCTCGATCCACGGGGGAGCCTACAGCCTGATGAGTGGGAAGACGCCTTCTCCCGCCACGCGAGCCCTGGCGCACCCAAGCCAATCAGGGGCAAACCGGCATGGCACCTGCCAGGGATGGCTCTTCCCAAGCACACGATGAGGGTAACGACAGGAACGCTGTCATTGTCGGCAACTCTGGCCAAAGCCAAGGCACAGGGGGTTACACTGACCGTATTCCTGTCTTCCATGTACCTGGCGGCACTCCAGGACGTTCAGGAGAGCGATCCTCGTTGTACCAAGCGACGGAGTCGAAAACCCCTGCGCCTCCAGGTTCCCGCCAACCTGCGCAGTTTTTTTTCGTCGGGCACCCTTCGTAACTTCAGCCTCTACGCCTTGCCCGATATAGATACGCGCCTCGGCCATTACGAGCTTGAGGCCATACTGACGCGCGTCAAGGCGATGAACACCCTGGCCTTCGACGCAAAGGAACTAGGGCGGACAATAACACGCAACGTGATGACGGCAAAGAACCCTGGCATCAGGGTCATCCCGCTTTTTATAAAAAACATCATCATGAAGGCCATCTACAAGAGCCATGGCGAAAACCTGTATACAAGTCTGTCCACTAATGTTGGCATGGCCAGGATGCCTGAAGCCTTTGCCGGCAGGATACGCCGTGTCGATGTGCTCCTACCCTCCACCCCCGGCTTAAAGACTGTCTGCGGCATCATAAGCCATGGTGACGCTCTGTCTATTAGTTTTGGCAGCGTCATAGAACGCAAGGACCTGGAGAGAGCCTTCTTTACAAGGCTCGTCAGGAACGGCATAGGGGTATTGGTAGAGTCAAACATGTCCGCTAAGAATGGGAAGGAAAACTAATATGCCATATTGCAGCAGATGCGGCGTAGAAGTAGTAGAGGGATCAGAGACATGCCCCCTCTGCGAGACGCCTATACAGAGGCTCGACGAGACTGCGCGCCGTGAAGAACAGGCAGCATACCCACAGCACATCATAGATCCTGAAGGCGCCTACCAACTATCAAAGGCAGAACGCCGTCGCATAGCAGTAGAATTGCTATCACTGGCCGCCTTCCTCGCAAGCGCGGCTCTCATCCTCGTAGACATGCTATACGACTCGAACCTGGGTTGGTCACGCTATGCGGTGGCTTCTGTCGTCTTAGGATGGATGGTATCGGTAGCACCGCTCGTCTTGTATGACCAGCCCAAGGCTGCCCTGGCACTGGACGGAGCGGCCATAGTCGCGTTTCTTCTTGTCATGGATTGGTTCGACGGGACACTCAGCTGGTCTGTTTCAATAGGGGTGCCAATTGCCCTGGTAAGCCTGGCAGCCATTGCTGGAACGGCGGCAGTCATAGCCAGGAGATCCATAAAGGGGCTTAACGTGCTTGGCATAGGAGCCATCGGCCTAGCCGCCTACCTCGTCGCTCTTGAAGCCATAATACGGCTGGCGCTAGGAAGCAGTGTCAGGCCGTACTGGTCAATAGTGGCGAGTCTCGCCCTGGTGCCCGTCGCGGTATTCCTGTTCTTCCTGCATGGACGTGTATTGCGCGGCGCCAATCTCCGAAAGATTTTTAGACTCTAGGAGCGGCGCCGTTTTCTGTGTCTGCGCTTTTTACTGAGCCTCAGCCTCTATACCAAGAAGCTCTACCTCAAAGATAAGCATGGTGTTGGGCTGGATGCCACCCTGTGAACCCTGCTCTCCATAGGCAAGAGCGGAGGGTATATAGAACTTGTACTTAGATCCTACCGGCATAAGCTGTATGCCCTCGACCCACCCGGGAATGACCATGGCCACGGGGAACACGGCAGGCTCTCCGCCCTTAATGGAGCTGTCGAACTCCTTGCCATCTATAAAGGTGCCAACATAGTCTACGCGAACCGTATCTGTCTCGAGGGGCTTGGGCCCGCTTCCCATCGTGATGACCTCGTATTGCAGGCCACTCGGGGTCGTCGTCACGCCTGTCTTCTTGCCATTCTTGGAGAGGAAATCGGTTTCAAGCTCGATGTTCCTGGCGGCAATCTTCTGCATGGCCTCGGTAATGGCCAGCTGTATGGTCGTCTGAACATCTTCCAATGCTATCTTTGGATTGTCCTTCTCTACGACATCCTTGACGCCTTCAAGGAATTTACCATATTCCAACTCTACACCGGTATCCTTGAGGCTCATGCCTATGGCGACACCAAAGGCATAGCTGACGTCATTCTTGGATGCCACTTCGTTTGTGGCGTCTGTCTTTGATTCTTCCTTGTTTCCACACGACATCGCGGAGAAGGAAAGAGCCGCTACGATGGCTAAAAATACAATTGACTTCTTCATGGTACTTCCGAAAATATGTCTGGATCGGTTCGCCAAGCGACCGAGCCCCTTAGGGCCTTTGGTCTAGGATATAGACTTAGGCTATAAAGGGCAAGCTCGCACTATATCTTCCTAAGCTGGGTGACTAAAGCCTTGAAGTCCTTGGGGTACGGGGCCTCAATGGCTAGAGTCTGCCCGGTACCAGGGTGTTTAAGCTCCATAGAAAACGAGTGTAAAGCAGTTCGCGATATGAGAGGCCGTTCGCGCTCTGCGTCACCCTTCCACCGTCTCTTTATCTTTGACAGGAAGAGTGGCTTTCCATCTCCGTAGAGTGGATCGCATAGCACAGGATAGCCAAGCGCCGTAAGGTGTATCCTTACCTGGTCTGGACGGGTCGTCATGGGGCGAGCCTCGATGATGGCCAACTTGGCATGGCAACCAAGCACCGTAAACTCCGTCAGCGCCGGCTTACCCGCCCCATCAATGATGGTGCGGTGCATCCTGTCTCCATCAGGAGTCAGGGAATACTCGCAGACCGTCTCTGTCCAGGATGGCCTTGCTCCGACCACGGCGTGATAGACAATGCCTATCTCTCGATCCTCGAGCCGCCTCCACAGAACCTTGGCTGCCTGTTCCTTCTTTGCAAAGAGAAGAACACCGCTTATATCCTGATCAAGGTGATGAATAGGCCAAAGATGACCATATTCCATCTCCAATTCCCGTGCTACAACCCTGATCTCTGGCTCAAAGCGCTCGGAGGCCGATAGGAAACCAGAGGGTTTATTGACGGCGAGTAGTGTATCATCCTCATATAGAACCGGTATTTCGTCTGTCATGTACGGTCATTATAGCGTTTCGGTTGCGTTTTGTGAACCATTGCCATAGAAATCGAGCATTATAGACGCACATTACCTCTTGCCGCCTCCTATCCCTTTTTAGTATCTTCCTTCTGCGAATCGTATCGATTCGCCTCATTTTACGTATGCCAACCCGTCCAAGAACGGCACTCGTGTAATAAACGAAGCGCAGGGCCCGGAACGGGGCGGAACACCCACGAGAGAAAGGGAGATACAAGAACATGGCAAAGCAACTACTCTTCAGCGAAGATGCCCGACGGAGGCTTCTTAATGGCGTCGAACAGATTTCAAAAGCCGTCAAGGTTACCCTTGGCCCCAAGGGCAGGAACGTTTTACTTGACAAGAAATTTGGCGCCCCGACAGTCACCAAGGACGGCGTTTCCGTAGCCAAGGAAGTAGAATTAGAAGACCCCTATGAGAACATGGGAGCTCAGTTGCTCAAGGAAGTAGCAACAAAGACAAACGACATAGCTGGCGACGGTACCACCACAGCAACCGTGCTCGCCTACTCCATGGTAAAAGAAGGCCTCAAGGCCGTCGCAGCCGGTATGGATCCCATGAGCCTCAAGAGAGGCATGGACAAGGCCGTCATCGCCTCCATTGAAGAGATAAAGAAAAACTCCAAGGACATCAAGGAGAAGGACGAGATAGCCCACGTCGCCTCTGTCTCCGCCAACAACGACATGGAAATTGGTGCTCAGATAGCCGATGCCATGGAGAAGGTAGGTAAGGACGGCGTTATAACCGTAGAAGAGTCCAAGACAATGGACACGACGATAGACTTTGTAGAAGGCATGCAGTTCGACCGCGGATACCTCTCCCCCTACTTCGTGACAAACCGCGACACGATGACAAGCGTTTTCGAGAACCCCTACATCCTCATCCACGATAAGAAGATATCGTCAATGAAGGACCTCCTCCCCATACTCGAGAAGATAGCCCAGACTGGCAAGCCCCTCGTCATCATCGCAGAAGACGTCGATGGTGAAGCCCTTGCCACCCTCGTCGTCAACCACCTCCGCGGTACCATCAACGTGTGCGGCGTCAAGGCTCCCGGCTTCGGTGACAGACGCAAGGCCATGCTCGAAGATATTGCCATCCTCACCGGCGGCGAAGTCGTATCGGAAGAACTCGGCATGAAGCTCGAGAACACCGAGATGACCCAGCTTGGAACAGCCAAGACAGTCAAGATAGACAAAGACAACACCACTATCATCAACGGTGCAGGCAAGCAGAAGGAAATTGACGATCGCAAGGGCCAGATCAAGGCTCAGATCGACGATACCTCAAGCGATTACGACCGCGAGAAGCTCCAGGAGCGCCTTGCCAAGCTCGCAGGCGGCGTAGCCGTCATCAATGTAGGTGCAGCCACAGAAATTGAGATGAAGGAAAAGAAGCACCGCGTAGAAGATGCCCTGTCGGCCACCCGTGCCGCCATCGAAGAAGGTATCGTTCCCGGAGGCGGACTGGCCCTCATCCAGGCAGCCATAACCCTCGACAAGATTCCTGAAACACTAAGCGACGACGAGAAGGTGGGTTACAAGATTGTAAAGCGCGCCCTCGAGGAGCCTATCCGCCAGATAGCCGAGAACGCCGGCATCGACGGTGCCGTCGTGGCCAATCGTGCCAAGGGCGAGAAGAAGGGCATCGGATTCGACGCCGCCAAGATGGAATGGGTAGACATGGTCAAGGCCGGAATCATCGACCCTGCCAAGGTAACCCGCTCCGCCCTGCAGAACGCAGCCAGCGTCGCCAGCCTCATGCTGACGACCGAGTGCGCCATCACCGACATCCCCGAGCCCAAGTCTCCCGCAGCCGGCGGTATGGGCGGCGGCGGCATGGGTGGCATGGGCGGCATGGGCGGCATGGATTATTAAATCCAGGCGCTGATATAGCCTAAACAGGCCGCGCCCCGCAAGGGCGCGGCTTTTTATTGGTGCTGCCGC
>JAVEXO010000034.1:15380-28748 GCA_034003955.1 Spirochaetia bacterium
GGCGGCATGGGCGGCATGGATTATTAAATCCAGGCGCTGATATAGCCTAAACAGGCCGCGCCCCGCAAGGGCGCGGCTTTTTATTGGTGCTGCCGCATAATCGGTCTGACCTGAAGGCGCATTTCTGCTATAGTGTTCGAGGATAGGGAGAAAACTCCATGAAACTAAACAAAACCGATACAAGCACAAGCGACTTCGCGTCACTTATTGAAAGCACCCTTACCAGGATTGAGCGCTTGCAGCCCGGGCAAATGGTGGAAACGCAGATAGTCTCGATTTCTAAGGACTCTATCTTCCTGCAGTTGAGCGGCAAGAGCGAAGGCGTTCTTGAACGGGCGGAACTGGCGGACCAGGAGGGCAATCTCTCCGTAAAGGAAGGCGACACGGTCAAAGTCTTTTTCCTCAATTCCAAGAATGGGGAGATGAATTTTACCACCAGAATCAGCGGAGAAAAAGCGGGCCCGGCAATGCTCGAAAGCGCGTATAAGAACGGAATCCCCGTCGAGGGGGTCGTCGAAAAAGAAATCAAGGGCGGGTATGAAGTAAAAATAGGCGAAAGCCGGGCGTTTTGCCCCTTTTCCCAGATGGGACAAAGGCGGACAGAAGTCGCGGAGGCCTACGTAGGAAAGCACCTCACCTTTAAAATCCAGGATTTCAAGGAAAACGGCCGCAACATCCTGGTGTCCAACAGGGCGATACACGAAGAAGCCCATAGGGAAAAAATCGAAGCCTTGAAAAATACACTCAAGGAAGGCATGCTCATCAAGGGTTCCATAAAGTCGATTCAGGGATTCGGCGCATTCGTCGACATCGAAGGAATCCAGGCGCTACTTCCCATTTCAGAGATCAGCAGGGCTCGTGTCGAAGACATTCATTCAGTATTGGTCGTCGGGCAGGAAATCGAAGCCACAATAATCAAGCTAGACTGGAAAACCGAGCGGATTTCGCTCAGTATGAAAAATCTGCAATCGGATCCCTGGGATCACGCGCTCGAAAAATATCCAAAGGATTCCAGGCATACTGGCAAAGTCGTTCGTATTACTGATTTTGGCGCATTCGTTTCCCTGGAAAACGGCCTGGACGGCCTTATCCACGTCTCCGAGATGAGGAGCGAGGGCACGTACGGCAACTCGGGAGTCACCGTGAAGGCCGGGCAGGTACTTACCGTACAAATCCTGGGTGTCGACATTGCGGAAAGAAGAATATCCTTGAAACAGGCTTCCTCGCTCGAGGAAGATGAAACGGTCAAAGAGTATATGGAAAGCGGGGCGAAAAGCGACATCTACAATCCTTTCGCCGTTCTTTTAGGCAAAAAAAAGTAAACTGCTTGTTGCCGGCTTGGATTACTGATCCAGGCGCTCGATAGAGCCTAAAGTAGCCGCACTCCGCAAGGAGCGCGGTCCTTTTATTGGTGGTGCCGCCCAGACCGCCCATGCCTTTGGCAGGTCGCAGTGTCCGCGGTGCGAAGTCACGGCTGATTTGCGCTTTGCCTATAGAGCGCTGATACTCAGAGAGGTATTATAAGGAGGCTTCAATGGCTATACGCAAGCCGGTTCAGGTGATACATGGTAAAGAGACGTATGACGGGGCAGGAGTCAAACTCATGCGTGTATTTTCGCATGAGGAGGCGACGAGCTTCGACCCCTTCTTGCTCCTGGACGCGTTTGGCTCTGATGAGCCTGAGGATTACCTCCCAGGCTTCCCCATGCATCCGCATCGAGGCATAGAGACGGTGACCTATCTTCTAGAAGGCTCGGTGCGTCATAGGGATTCTACAGGTTCGGGTGGCGTCATCGGCCCGGGTGATCTGCAGTGGATGAGCGCCGGCTCAGGCATACTTCATGAGGAGATGCCGCTGAACTCGCCTCACGGGGTCCATGGTCTACAACTCTGGGTCAATCTGCCATCAAGAGAAAAAATGAGCCCTCCTCTATACCACGGCGTCTCCGCTGTGGAGATTCCCGTCGTGCCTACCGGCCGAGGCTCGGTGCGTGTCATTGCGGGATCCTGGGGTGGCGCCAATGGCCCCATCATCGGCATTTCCAGGGCTCCCGTATACCTCGACGCCACGCTGAACGGTGGCGCAAACTTTAGCTTGGACATACCATCAGGTCGGACCGCATTTGTATACGTGTTGTCTGGGGAGCTCCACATAGTCGATTCCAAGGCTTATGTCACCGGTACCTGCGTGCTTTTGGGCGATGGCGACGAAATGGTTGTCAGCGCAGGCCCCGAAGGAGCCCGCTTCGTGCTGGTCCACGCCCAGCCCATAGGCGAGAGCATAGCCTGGGGCGGCCCAATAGTCATGAATACCCGAGCCGAGCTGGAGCTCGCCTTCCGCGAACTCGATGATGGTACGTTTATAAAGAATGCGTGAATCACGACCTTAGCTTACAAGCAGGCTCTCCACCTGGGCGTCATAGAGCCTGCGGTATACACCATGAGCCGCCACAAGATCGTCATGCCGGCCTTGCTCGACGATGCCGTCCTCGGTCAGGACGAGTATGCGTGCGGCATGGCGAATGGTAGCCAGGCGGTGGGCTATGATGAATGTGGTGCGACCCTTTGACAGGCGATCAAGAGACTCGCGAATTGCCTGCTCACTCATGGTGTCAAGCGAGCTCGTGGCCTCGTCAAGTATCAATATGGGCGGATCCTTGAGGAACATGCGGGCTATGGCAAGCCTTTGTTTCTGCCCGCCTGACAGCTTGACGCCGCGCTCGCCAACCAGGGTGTCAAACCCCTGTGGCAGACCACGTATGAACTCCAGGGCGTTGGCCAAGCCGGCGGCCGATTCTATGTCGGCATCAGAGGCATCGAGACGACCATAGGCTATGTTGTCCCGTACGCTGCCCGAAAAGAGGAACACATCCTGCTGTACGAGGCCAACGGCTCGCCGGAGTGAGGCTATGGTAGCGTTGCGTATATCGAGGCCGTCAACCGTTATGGAGCCTTCTTCTATGTCGTAGAAACGGGGGATGAGCGAGCAGAGTGTCGTTTTACCGGCGCCAGACGGCCCAACGATGGCCACAGTCTCGCCGGCAGCCACGTGGAGTTCTACGTTTTCAAGCACCCTGTCCAGTCCGTCTCCATACCTGAAGCCGACGCCCATGAACTTCACGTCTCCTCGTACGCTTACAAGCTCTATGGCGTCTGGAGCGTCTAGTATCTTGGGCTTGGTATCGACTATCTCAAGGAAGCGCCTAAAACCGGCGGCACCTTCCTGGAATAGCTCCATGGACCGAACAAGCGTCTCGATTGGCTGGAAGAAGCGCGATACATAGAGGGCAAAGGCTATGTATGCACCCAGGCTGACGGTTCCCCGATAGGCCGCAAAGCCACCGGCCACGAGTACGACGACAAGTCCAATATTAGACAAGAAGGATACACCGGTACTGAATACGCCTATATGCCAGACAGAGGCTATACGGGATCGCCTGAACAGATCGTTACCTTCGTTGAAGCGCGATGTCTCGAAGACCTCGTTGCCAAAGGCCCGCACGACACGGATTCCAGACACGCTCTCCTCTATATGCTCGTTGATGACGGCCATAGCCTCCTTGTTGCGCCTGAAGGCCGTGCGGAATTTTTTTCTAAATGTCGACGAGAAGACGACAAGAACAGGCACGACGGCGAACACGATAAGCGCCAAGCGCCATTCTATTGCCAGCATTATAATGAGGGAGCCCATGAGCCTGACGCTCGCCATGAGTAAGTCTTCTGGTAGATGGTGTGATATCTCGGCTAGATCAAAGAGGTCATTGACTATGCGAGACATGATCTGCCCTGTCTTGGTATCGTCGAAGTAACGGGTGTCGAGGGTATGGAGGTGGCCGTAGATGTCACGCCTTAGGTCGTGCTGGATGTTAACACCCAGAACATGGCCATAATAGCCGACTATAAACTCCAATGCGGCGCGAACGACGTACAATACGAGGAGCAGAACGGCGAATCGCGCCAGGCCAGACATATCGCCAGCAGGCACTATGACGTCTATGACACGCTTTGTAGCCGCTGGAAACACGAGGTCGGCAAGGCCCAGGCCCAAGGCACAAGCCAGGTCCAGAAGGAGGAGACCCTTATAGGGTTTGTAATAGTGGAGAAATCGCTTAAACATGGTGCTCGATGGTAGCGCGTGACAGGCCTTCTTGTAAACAATAGCGTCACTATCCATTTGACAATACCTGCCTTCAGTAGGTATTTTCTATATACGAAGCGGGCCCGTCATGCCCGACGAGCTATAAGGAGAAATAAGCATGAGCGCTGGCATTGAATTAACTTCAAAGAATTTCGCAACAGAGGTAGAACAGTCTTCCATCCCGGTACTCGTCGACTTCTGGGCGGAATGGTGCATGCCTTGTAGGATGATAGGTCCCCACATCGACGACCTTGCCAAGACATACGCCGGCAAGCTCAAGGTTGGCAAGGTAAACGTAGACAACGAAGCCGAGCTCGCAGGAAGGTTCAACATCATATCAATACCGACGCTGATGGTCTTTAAAGACGGCAAGATAGTAAGGCAACAGCCCGGAGCCCTGCCAAAACAGGCAATAGAGAAGCTGTTCGCGGACCAGCTCTAGGCCAGGCGTTCACCGTCCTGGCTCGAGTTTCTATCATCCAGCACTCCCATGATGGCCCTGAGCGCAAGTTCATAGGAGTGCCAGCCAAATCCCGATATGGTTCCTGCACATACCGCTGCGACTATAGACACATGCCTAAACTCCTCCCTGGCTTGCACATTTGATAGATGTACCTCGACAACGGGGTATCGTATGGCCGCTATGGCATCCCTGAGTGCTATGGAGCCGTGAGTATATGCTCCAGGATTGAAGAGAGCACCGGAATAACGCCCTATTCCTGCATGCAATGAGTCTATGAGGGCACCTTCATGGTTGCTTTGAAGGCATGTCAGTTCACAACCCAGCTCATTTGCCAGTAGCTCTAGTTTTTCCTCTATCTGGGGAAGGCTGAGGGTGCCGTATACACCCGGTTCTCTCATGCCAAGCAGGTTCAGGTTAGGACCATTAAGCATCAGTATATGGCGCATCGTTGACTCCTTTAGCTACTAGTATTCTCGCCAACACTACCTTATTCAAGGCTTACTACCCATAGTAACTTGATTCTTTTCTTCTCCCATGCTAGTTTCGAAGAATGGCTACCCTACAACAGGTACCAACTCCTCCCCAGCACGACAGTGCTTCCACCTTCTTTTACTATTCCTATTTCCTCTATTCTGCATAAGGCTCCTTCGCGGCGCGGCCGGGTGGAGTGAGCCAATGGACTCCCGGCCGCTCGCCGGAGACAGGTTCAGGGTCGAGGGCCAAACCTTGTACAAACGCGGTATGACAGCCGGATAATCTAAGGAAAGGTTGCAATCCATGAAGAATTTGAAGCTGACGGGTAGCAGGCCCGACGGTAAACGCAGCATAGTCGAGGTAGGCGGGCTACGTGTAGGACAGGATTTTGTAGTAATAGCCGGCCCCTGCGCCGTAGAGTCTGAGGATCAGCTCATAAGAACCGCCGTGGCTGTCAAGGAGGCCGGCGCGACTATGCTTCGTGGTGGCGCCTTCAAACCCCGCACATCACCGTATGCCTTCCAGGGCCTTGGCCTGAAAGGGCTTAAGATACTGGATAAGGCGCGTCGTGAGACGGGCCTGCCAATAGTCACCGAGGTCATAGACACCAGGGACGTGAGCTGGGTAGGTGAATACGCCGACGTACTGCAGATAGGCGCCCGCAACATGCAGAATTTCTCGCTGCTACGCGAGGCAGGGAAGTCGGGTAGGCCCATACTGCTAAAGCGCGGCATGTATTCCACCCTCGAAGAGTGGCTCAACTGCGCAGAATACATACTCGCCGAAGGGAATCCAAATGTCATTCTATGCGAACGCGGAATAAGAAGTTTTGAAACATATACAAGGAACACACTCGACCTTTCCATAGTGCCTTCTGTCAAGACCGTCAGTCATCTGCCCATATTCGTAGACCCTTCCCACGCCACGGGCGTCCTTGGTCTCATAGAACCGATGAGCCTGGCTGCGGTAGCCGCCGGAGTCGATGGCCTGGAAATAGAGGTGCATATAGACCCGGCCTCGGCCTTGAGCGACAAGGACCAACAGCTCTCCCCCGAAGCCTTTGCCCGGATCATGCGCAAGCTAGAAGTGATGAGGAAGACATATCTGGAACTGTCGGCGGAGACAGTATGATGAGTCAGGAATATATCCGCTTTGAACCCGTGCAAGAGCTTCAAGGTCTTGTAGACATCGAACGCACCGTACTCGTAGCGGACTCCGTCACTCGCACCCTGCTACCCCCTGGGTTTGAATCCAGGCGTGTGGTCATCGTCGAACGTGGAGAGGACGCCAAGTCCGATGAGTCGCTGCAGGGCTTGTACGGCGAATTCCTGAGGCTCGGCGTAGAACGCGACTGGAGTATCATAGGCTTTGGTGGTGGCAGCGTGTGTGATCTGGCCGGTTTTGCCGCCTCCACATGGATGCGAGGTGTCGATTTTGGCTTCGTGCCCACTACCCTGCTTGCCATGGTCGATGCGTCTCTTGGAGGCAAGAACGGCATAGACTTTAAAGGCTACAAGAACCTTATAGGGCTTTTCAACCAGCCGCGCTTTGTACTCATAGACCCAGAGCTTTTATCAGGCTTGCCGGATGCCGACCTTGCTGCGGGCATGGCAGAGGTGATCAAGCACGGCATCATAGACGGGGAACAACATCTTGCAGCCATAGAGTGGCTGGTATCAAAAGACGGCATTATAGAGCGTAGCCTCTTAGGGCCCGTCATACGGCAATCCATAGAGCTCAAGACATCGATTGTGAGCTCCGACGAGCGGGAATCGGGAGATCGCCGTAAACTTAACCTGGGTCACACCATTGGGCACGGCATAGAGACGGCTAGCGGTCTGCCACACGGGGCCTGTGTCGCGGCCGGCCTCGCGCTTGCCTTTGAGCTGGCCGTGGAACGAGGCGGGACCCAGGAAGACAAAGCCAGGATAGTCGAGCTCATAGAGCGGCTCGGCCTGCCTTCAAGCATAGAAGCTGCTCGTCTGGCATCGAAACTGACTCAGGATATGTCACCGGAACAATTTCGCCAGGCCATAGTCCTGGCCATGGCAGCAGACAAGAAACGCGTTGGCGATGAGCTGCTCTTTGTCCTGCCTATGGCCATAGGCGACGTCAGGATAGTGCCTGTATCCATGGTACAACTGAGCGACTTCGTAAGGAGGGCGCCATGAACTCGATGGGAACTCTATTCAGGGTTGAACTATTTGGCGAATCCCACGGCCCTGCCATAGGCGTCGTCTTGGACGGCGTACCTCCAGGGCTGCCCCTGTCTACCGACGACTTCGGCTCCGACCTTTCTCGCAGGCGTGCCGGAGCCGATGGCACGACGCCTCGGGCGGAGGCAGACAGTCCTGAAATCCTGTCGGGACTCTACGACGGCCACAGCACGGGAGCACCGCTGTGCATCATATTCAGGAATACCGATACCAGATCGTCAGACTATGCTCCCTTCAGCGCCATGCCAAGGCCTGGGCATGCCGACATGACGTCCCGCGCACGCTTTGGAGGATTCTCTGATCCACGCGGTTCGGGTCACTTCTCAGGACGCGTGAGCGTAGGCCTAGTAGCCGCGGGGGTCATTGCCAAGAAGATGCTGTCTGGGGTCGGATTCAGCACGACTATACTGGAAGCCGGCGGCAAGACAGACATAGAGGCGGCTGTCCGCACTGCATCAGAGGCGGGAGACTCCACCGGAGCACTCGTGGAGCTGCGTGCGAGAGGCATCAGGGCCGGCCTCGGCGAGCCATTCTTCGACACGGTGGAAGGGCTTCTGGCAAAGGCCTGGTTCGCGGTTCCCGGCGTGCGAGGCGTGGAGTTTGGCGATGGCTTCGCGGCTGCCAGGATGCGCGGCAGCGAGCACAACGATCCTATCACAGCCCCGGACGGTACTACCGCCAAGAATGGCTCCGGTGGCGTCAACGGTGGGATCAGTAATGGTAACGAGATACTCGCCCGTGTCGCCATGAAGCCCGCATCGTCGATTTCTAAACAGCAGAGCACCTGGAACCTTGAGACAGGCACACGAGGCGTACTGTCTGCTGCCGGCAGGCACGACGCCTGCATAGCGCTGAGAGCCGCAGTCGTTTTAGAAGCGGCATTCGCGGTAGTATTAGCCGATCTCGCGTTGCAGGCTCGCGGCAGAGACTACACAAGAAGGGAGGAGCCATGACACTGGAAGGGCTCAGAGAAGACATAGACAGCATAGACGCCAGAATCCTGGCTCTCTTGGACGAAAGGCTAGAAAAAGGGCTCTTGACCAGACGCTACAAGAGCGGGTCTCTCGATACGGGGCGAGAGGCGGCGGTTCTTGATCGCGTGGCCAAACGTTCCCAATGCCTGGCCACGCCTGCATTCACCCGTGGGCTCTACCAGCTTATAATCGACGAGAGCAAGGCCATACAGGACCGCGGCTACAGTCTCATAGGTTTCCAGGGAACCCACGGCGCGTACAGTGACGCCGCGGCGCGTGTCTGGAATCCAGAGGCGGCAACCATGCCATTCAGAGAATTCTCCCAGGTATTCGATGCGGTACTGGAAGGCGATATACACTACGGTGTCGTGCCCGTTGAAAACACCCTGGGTGGCGTAGTCGGGCAGGTCAATTCAATACTCGTTACTACTGAGCTGCGTATCGTTGCCGCCATCGACATGCCGATACGCCACTGCCTGATGGCAGCGCCAGGAACAGACCACCGTGAGATACGCTCCGCGTATTCTCATTGCCAGGCCTTGGCCCAATGCAGGCGCTTCCTTGATAGAAACAGGCTCGAAGCACTTGAATGGTATGACACCGCAGGCGCGGCGCGCATGATAGCAGAGACCCAGGCTAAAGGTAGCGCCGCGGTGGCAAGCCGATTCGCGGCTGAACTATACGGGCTCGACATAATAAAAGAAGACATACAGGATTCCGATGTCAACAGAACCAGGTTCTTAGTGCTCGCCAAGTCGGACATGGAGAACCATGTCGGCTCCGGTTCAATAGGCTTAGACGGGGATATATCGGACGAGTCAAGGCGTACATGCACCAAGTGCTCAATCGTCTTCTTTACAGATGACAAGGCAGGTGCACTCTTTGGCGTGCTTGAAGTCTTTGCCAAGTCCAGCATAAACCTGACCCGCATAGAATCAGTGCCTGACGAACCAGGTGATTACGCCATATTCATCGACTTCGATGGCTCTGAAAGCGACCCGCGCGTATCCGGCGCCATAGCGGAGATAGGTTCACGGGTTAGAGGCTTGCGGGTGCTGGGCTGTTATGATGAGAGGAAGCTGTACACATGAAAATAGTAATAATGGGCATAGGAAAAATGGGGACATGGCTGGCAAAGGCGCTAGCCTCGGATCATGAGCTGGCAGCCTACGACCCTGGAGCCGCTCCTGAGCAGGGCGGCGCCAGGCTACTCCTTGAACTCGAGGGCATACGGGAATTCGCACCCGACATGCTCGTCAATTGCGTCCCCCTGGGTTCGACAGTACAGGCTTTCGACTCGGTGCTTGCATACCTGCCCGAGCCATGCATACTATCCGACATAGCCTCGGTCAAGACAGGACTCGCAGACTTTTACGCCCGCTCGAAACGGCCATTCGTATCGACGCATCCCATGTTCGGCCCCACATACGCCGACGATGAAAATTTGCACGACCAAAACGCCATCGTCATAGAAGAATCATGTGATCAAGGCAAGAACTTCTGGCGTCACTTCTACGAAGGACTGGGCATACACGTCTTTGAGGACGGATTCGACGGGCATGACAAGACGGTAGCCTATTCCCTAGCCACACCTTTCGCATCGAGCATGGTATTCTCGGCATGCATGAAGAACCTCGATGCGCCAGGCACCAACTTCAGGAAACACCTGGACATAGCCCGCGGCCTCCTTGCTGAGGATGACATGCTCCTAGCCGAAATAATGTTCAACCCTCACACCACGAGGCAACTGGAACTTATCAACTCTCAGCTGTCATACCTGACGCATATAATAAATGGGCGCGACTATGAGGAGATGGGCCTGTTCCTGCAGAAGCTGAGGAGCAACATAGGAGAACCGGTCTCTATGAGCAGATAGACGCTAGATCATCGAAGAAACCGGGCCAGCTCTTGGCTACCGATTCGGCTCCTTCTATGTGTACCGCCCCATCCGCCGCCAAGGCCGCCACGGCCGCAGCCATGGCTATGCGGTGGTCTCCCCGTGCCGATACGGTGCCACCAGAAAGACGACCCGAAGGGCGATCCGTGCGGCCTTCAATTATCATCTCGTTGCCATCGACAATGACCTTGAGTCCAAGCGCAGCGAATTCTTCTGAGAGAGCCCTAGCCCTGTCGCTTTCCTTGGTGCGTAGCCTGTCTGCACCTAAAAGCCTCGTTATGCCATCACAGCGGGAAGCAAGAGCGACCAGTGGCGGGAACAGGTCTGGGCAGTCGCTTGCATCGAAGGAGAAACCGTGCAGTGGCCCAGCCTTGACCCGGTAGGCACCCGGAGGCGAGCCGACATCGGCTCCTGCCATCATCAGTGCGTCGATGATGGCTCGGTCTGGCTGGGACGACTGGGCGCTGAGCCCCTCGACCAACAAACCAGAGCCAGAGGCGGCTATGGCGCCAGCTACGAGCAGGAAGGCCGCTCCGCTCCAGTCACCCTCAACCTCATACTGCCGCGCCTCGTATGGCTTGCAGCCTATTGTAAACTCGCTATAGGAAGCATCGCGCTCTACCTCTGCACCAAAGGCGCGCATCACATCGAGACTCAGGTCTATGTACCCCCTGCTTGCCAGCCTGGTAATGGATAGCCTGGATCCCTCCCCGACTAAGGCAGGCCGAGCCATCGGCAGAGCAAGAAGGAGGCCGGTAAGGAATTGTGAACTCTCGGAACCATCAACAGTAGCGTTACCAGCACGCAAGGGTCCGCAGACGCTTACAGGCGGCAGCCCGGATGCGCTGTGGCAGGAGACGCCCAATGACTCGAGAGGATTGGCTATCATGCCAACAGGCCTGTAACGCAGGGAGCCTTCTGCCTGCAGTTCTACGGGTACGCTCAAAAGCGAGGCAATGGCCGAGAACATCCTCAAGGCTAGCCCAGACTCTCCACACGAGACGCTTATAGGCTCGGTTCGTTCACATAATCTGCCTCCATCGATGATGAGCCTATCGGACAGACGCTCTATACGAGCGCCTAGAGCCGAGGCCACGGCAATGGCTGCAATTGAGTCGTTGCACCAGGACGGATTGTGTAGTGTAGAAACGCCTGAAGCCATGGTGGCGCACGCTATGGCTCGCTGCATCGCGCTCTTTGAGGAAGGGGCCCGTACTCTACCCGCTACCATCGATGGCTCAACGGAGAGCAGCATACACGGCCTTTGCTATCATCTTAGGGTGCATACCGTCGGTATGCATGACAAGGTTGGCGCATTCTTCGTACCAGCCTCGCCTTCTATCGTAAAGCATCCTGATTTTGCCTTCCACGTCTCCTGCTAGCAGTGGGCGATCACCCCCCACCGAGCGCCTGGCCAGGACAGACAGGTCGGCCTTGAGCCAGACAACGGTAAAGCGTTCTCGTAGTAGTGCACGGTTTTCTGCTAACTCTACACAGCCACCGCCGGTCGCCAGGAGTACAGGCCCACCTGCGGCTACCTTGATCAGGGCAATCCGTTCCCTCTCCCTGAAACCCGCCTCGCCTTCGTCTTGGAATATAGACGCTATGTCCTGCCTGGCATCCTGTGCCACGATCTCGTCTAGATCAATAAACGGCAATCCCTCCAGCTCGGCCAAGAGGAAGCCTACACTTGTCTTGCCTGAGGCGGGGAGCCCAATGAGGGCTATGCTGCGGACAGCAGAAGCAGGTTTCTCCATGCCGTATCTTACCCAGGCATGGGGCCTCGGTCAACGAAGCCATCTGTAGATTAACGCTATACCTGTGGGCTCACCCTATAGGGGAACATAGACATCATCAAGGTTCTGGCCACCGAGGCTGGCCCCCTTGGTGGGCACCACATGCCAATCGACACCAGAATCTGTATCCTGAGACGATGATGAGCGACATATAGTACGCGTACTTGTCGTGCCCGTTGACCTGGCACAATCCTCGGGTCGGGGTGGATCAGACGCATTCCATGCAGATGCTCCGACTATGAATGCTACGCGATCGCGCAGTGCAGCCGTCCCGAAGCCACCGTATTTGGTATCTGAATCCACGGTCCGCTCGCTGTATGCAATGGCGTCCATTATGGTTCCATTGGGCGACGAGCACAACGACAAGACGCCGTTCTTGCCAGACAGGGCGGCCTCTCCATCACGGAACCATAGGTCCCAGGCCGTGGCGCTTGCGTCGAGCCCCCCTGAAACGCTCTTGTCATCAGTCTCGTCTATCTCCTCAGGCAGGCCCTGCGGCTTCAGGTGGAGAACGATGTAGTCACCGGCTGCTACCTCGAGGGGGCCAAAGACATAGCGTATATCAAAGTCATCCTGAGTACCGATGAAGAGCGACATGCCGGAGCACAGACCCTCTGACTTGACGAACAACTCTATGGAATCGGGATGTGTCTTGCTGCTTTCGGTGAGTAGCTCATTGAACACGACCAGCGGCGGCCGGGGATTGTATCCCCAGTATGGCAACACGAAGCTGGAGAGGTTGCCGGCCTTGTCGGCTACCATGCCCGATACCGCGTAAGCCATGCCAGGTGACTGTTCGCCATCGAGCCTCACACAGACGCTTCTACCGGCATCTCCTAGTTCAACAGACAGGATACCTGGCCCTGGCGATGAGGCGAAGCCTGGCACTGCCTCGTCTATGTCCTCGTCAAATGTGATGGTTACTAGAGAAGGAGAGCTCGAACCCCATGATGCTACACAAGGAGGCCTCATGTCACCGGTGACGAAGGCTGCAATGAGTGGGTCAGGAATGCATGAAATTGTCATGACGACGAATATGGCTACAAACACAGCCATGGCATTAATGATAATCAGGTGACGGCTCCTGCACATCATTGCGTCCTCCTTAGCGTGGATATGACTCTGTCATCTCCATGAACGCATACGTCGTGCAAGCCCCCAATGCTTGCGCCGTGATGAATAAAGCCACCCTTTACAAGCTCGAATGAGCGTGGTACATTTATTTACTTTCTTAGTGAAAGTATTAGAGTTGTTACCATATACAGAGGGAGCCGCATGATGAACGCAAGCGAGCGCACAGAGAGCGAGGCCTTCGCGAAGGAAATAAGGAAACTAGCCATCGAGATGATCTGGGAGTAGGACGACGGCAGCCAGGTGCTGGAGATCGTCCGCGGCCCGGAGGGAACCGAA
>JAVEXO010000035.1:0-3675 GCA_034003955.1 Spirochaetia bacterium
CCTTCATAGGAGACATCTGCTACGGGATAGGCCAGTTGCACGGTCTGATTGAGACCTGCCTGGAAGTCGACACCCATGTTGATGCCCTTGGTAGCCAAGCCTATGAGGCCAAAGGCAATAAGGAGGGCCGAACCGATGGCGGCCGGAACGAAGGCCTTGTGGAATTGAATAACGCGCTTCATTTGACCCTCCAGCTAATCGACATCGTCTGCCGCTTAAAAACATCGGTTTCGAAGTCGAAGATGAGCCTGGAAACAAAGAGGGCTGTGAATAGAGACGATATATTACCTATCGCAAGGCTTACCGCGAATCCCTGGATGGGGCCGGTACCAAGCTGAGACAGGAATAAAGCGGCTAGTATAGTCGTTATGTTTGAGTCCATGACGGCCCAGAAGGCTTTAGCGAAACCAGCCTGGATGGAAGCCTTCCTGCCCTTGCCTTCCCTGAGCTCTTCTTTTATGCGCTCAAAAATGATTACGTTGGCGTCTACTGCCATGCCTATTGTCAACACGAAGCCGGCGATAGACGGTAGCGTTAGCGTCAGGTTGAAGGCTGAAAGGATGGAGAACATAAGAAAGAGGTTGAGTACCTGTGCGACGGCGGCATTGATACCGGCACCCTTGTAGTACACCAACATGAAGGCGAATACGAGGAGGAGGCCTATTACTATGGCGTTGCGCCCCTCTAGGATGGCGTCTTCACCAAGCGATGCTCCGATTGCCTTCTGTGACTCTACGATCAGCTCCACAGGCAGGGCCGCGGAACGCAGGATAAGCGCCAGGTTATTTGCCTCGGTGGCATCGAACCCGGTTATCTTGACGTTGGCCTGGATGGGGCCGGAGATACGGGCACCGGTTCTGACGCGATCATCGAGCACAACAGCCATTGTCTTGTCTACGTTGGCACTGGTAAGGGCGTAGAACAGGTCGCCGCCTTCCTTGTCAAGACTAAAGACAACTTCGGGCTGGCCGGTGATCGGATCTGATGAGACGGTGGCGCTCTCTATATGGTTGCCATCGAGTCCCGCCTGTGCATTGAGCACCATGTAGCGGCCAGACCACTCGTCGAGCCCGTACTTGTCCTTGGTGTAGAACTTCCTCACCATGGTATCGGCCGGGATGAGCGTGGGATCAGACAGATTCATCTCATCGTCAATGGCCAGTGGATTGGCGGTAAGGTACTCGGTGAGGCTCGACGTGGCAGCCTCATCCACTATATGGAAGGCGAGCTTACCACGGCCGAGGATTATACCATTGATACGTTCTGGATCGGCGGCACCCGGTATCTCGACATATATCCTGTCTTCGCCTTGTCGGCGTATGACCGGTTCTGTAAGGCCAAATTTGTCTATGCGGTTGTTGAGGACTTCCACGGCGCGTACGACTGCGTCATCTTTCTCGGCGGGCGAAAGCGTCTTTCCGACTTTGGCCTGGAGGGCATCCAGGTCGGCTCGGATTATGACAGACATACCGCCAGAAAGGTCGAGGCCAAGCTGGACGGCACTACCGTGCAATTTCTTGAGTGAAAGCACGTGCGTTCGGTAATAATCCTCAAGCTCTGAAAGCGCGTCAGTCCTGTTGTCGAAGGCCGCGAGGTAAGCCTTGGCATTCCAGACTTCTGGAGCCTTGAGGCCTACAGCCTTGTATATCTGCTTGGCACGCTTGACCATTGGGTCAAAACTACTCGGCAGAGAATCGGGGTTGGACGTGCTGGCAAGCTGTTCTATCTCGGCAAGATCGGTTCTGGCCATTCGCCAGGCGAATTCTCTAATCTGCTCGCGGGAACCGAGGGCTAACGCCTGATCCTCCTTCGGAGTCATGGCGTACCATTGCAGCGAAGGAAGAAGGAAGGCGAACGCGACGGCCAACACAACGAGCACTATGATGAATCTTTTAGTCTTGTTCATGCGTTGACTCCGGTGGTGTCGAAAGGGGGTAGAAATAACGCCTCCACCCTAAGGATGAAGGCGCAAGGCATTATTTTGTGGCTTCTTTGCCTTCGGGAGCCGGAGTCTCAGACTCTTCGCTTCTGGCATCGACCGATGCAATGGCTGACTTGGTAAACTCCAGCTTGGTGCTGTCGTCTACCTTGATGACTACAGTCTTGTCCTTGATAGAGTTGACGATGCCGTGGATACCACCGATGGTGACGACCCTGTCGCCCTTCTTGACGGCGGCGATCATGGCCTGGGCGGCCTTCTGCTTCTTGTTCTGCGGCCTAATTATAAGGAAGTAGAAGATGGCGAATACGGCGCCAAACATAACGACGGTCGAAATCATCGATCCTGTCGAATTAGCTGGAGCGGCCTGGAACAGGCCCAAGCCTGAAAATAAAGTGTTCATGTCGATTTCCTCAGTTTTATAGGAAGGATTGTCGCCAAAGGTACCATAGAAGATATCGACCGTCAAGTTTACCAGGGACTAGCTGCTACTGGTCGAGAAGAACGAGGATAACAAAGATGACGAAGAGAATAAGAGAAGCAGAGACAAGAAATAGAATGCTAAAGAAAAAATGGCAGGAGAATCATTCCTATCCCTTTTCAATAGCCTATTTTCCTACCTCTTATCCTCTTTTCCTCTTCGTTAATCCTTAATTTCGTTAATCCTTCTCTAGAATGCTATTTTACGAGGCGGGTGCCGGCGCTGCCGTCTACGGCTTCCTGAGCCTTCTCAAGGCTTGTAATGATGACCGTCTTGCCGCCGCGCCGTATGAAATCCATGGCGGCCTCTATCTTTGGTCCCATCGAGCCCTTGGGGAACTGCCCCTCGGCCATGTAACGCTCAGCATCCGCCATAGTCAGCGTGTCCAGCACCTTCTGGTCAGGTTTCTTGTAGTTGACGGCTACCTTGTCCACACCTGTCAGTATAAGAAGATCGTCGGCCTTTATAAGCCCAGCCAGAAGAGCGCTGGCGCGATCCTTGTCTATGACGGCGTCTACACCCTCTATCATGCCATTCGCCGCCCTGCAGACAGGAACACCGCCACCGCCTACCGCTATGACGACCTTGCCTGAGTCGAGCAACTCATGAATGACGGCCTTCTCGACGACATCGACAGGAATTGGAGAGGCTACGACGCGGCGGTAACCACGACCCGGATCTTCCTTCATTACCCAACCCTTGGCCTTGCAGGCCTCGAGTTGCTCGGCCTTGAAGAATGGACCGACATACTTGGTGGGATGCAGCATCGATGGATCGTTCTTGTCTACGACCACCTGGGTAATGACGGTAACAACCTCAGTCTTGACACCTGCCTTGAGCAAGGCGTTCATCAGCGACTGCTGAATCATGTAGCCAATAGAACCCTGAGTATCGGCGACTATGACGTTGAGAGAACTGGGAGCTACCTGGGAGGCACCTGCCTCGTTGCGGATAAGGTGCACACCGGCTTGTGGCCCATTACCATGGGTAAGGACGACCCGATGACCTTCCTTGACGAGCCCGACTATGGCGGCCATGCTCTTGCGTGTATTCTCAAACTGCTGCTCCATGGTCCCTTCGGTACCCTCTTCTATGAGGGCATTGCCACCGAGGGCCACAACGATTGTCTTCTTGCTCATGCTTAAACCTTCCTTTTATTGGGGACACTCCTCCTCGAGTCCACCAGACGCCATGCGTCACAACAGCGGAGAGAAGGAAGCCTCACTATACCAGAACAAAGCAAGGCCGGACAATC
>JAVEXO010000035.1:3775-28287 GCA_034003955.1 Spirochaetia bacterium
ACCTTGACCGTCTCTTTTGCCTTGACGTTTTTGGCTAGATCCTTGAGATCTATATCGCTCACGCTTGCTTCCTGGGGTGGCGCCTTCTCTGAATCGGGTTTGGCCTTGCCACTGGTATCGAAGGATGACTCCTCAACACGTTTGACGTCGGCATTGAAGTAGCGTATTTTACGGGCCATCAGGTCCTTGTCCATGAGAGCCTCAAACTCCCAAGACTCCCCGTCGCCACGCCAGGCTAGGTACCACCAGCGATCGCCGTTGGGGAGAGTCTTTAAAAAGGCGCGTTCCGCCTCGACAGAACTGAAGGATCCGTCATCCTCGGTGCTCGTCATGCGCCATAGCGTGCCCTGCGACTCTTCCATATCATAGAAATCGGCCCCGAAACCGCCTATGAAGAATACTTGGGCATAGAGAACATTGAACATCATCTTTCTAGACATGCCTGTAAGCCCGGTAGCTGAGGAAACTTCTGCAGACGCCCTGTCTGATATCCTGCCCCGCACGTCGGCAAGGGGGTTAAAGCTCCCTATGCCTGGAAGGGAGAAGCACGACGACATAAGCACGATCGTCGTAATCGCGATCAACGCCAAGGACACACTCGTTCTTTTAAACATAGCACTGTACCTCCATGACTTTGTTACTGAGAGTTGACTGTCAAGAAGTGTAGCACTGTGTATAAAAATGGCTAGCGTTTTATAGATAAAAACGCTAGCAATGCCGGGCGTTTACGGCACAAGAAGAGCGTATTATGAGGCTGGTAGAGAGTATTACGCTCTGGGTTCCCTGGCGTCGTCCGTTGGCAAGGTCGAGGGCGAGTGTTATGGAGGCAACGCCGAGTTCAAAGGCCTGCTGCCTCACGGTCGTGAGCCCTATTATTGAGGAATACGGTAGGTCATCGAAGCCGACTATAGAAATATCCTCGGGCACACGTAGGCCTGCCTCTCGCAGAGCACCGAGTGCGCCGTAGGCCATGTAATCATCGGCCGCAAACACCGCGGAAAAGGGCGCGCCATGCTTAAGCCTAGCCTTGACGGCCCTATAGGCATTATCGAGAGAAAAGCCGCATGCTTCGTACAGGGTTCTTTCATCGAGGGGTCTTTGCTGTATCGACGAGGCTCTGTTGACTTTCGGCTTCATTCCTGACCCGACAGCCAGCCCGGACACCCCGGCCAGGAATCCTGCATAACGCTCCTGGTCGGTACTCAGGCCGTCTCCTCCCGCCAAGTATAGTATGTCTCGGTGCCCCAGACTGTACAGGTATGCGGCGGCGTTGCAGGCTCCTTGATAATTCTCTGAGCCTACATAATGAGCCGTGTCAGTATGTATCTTCCTGTCCACATAGACTACGGGTATGGCCTCCTTTGTTCCCGGGGCCACGAGGGCATTGCCTTCGGGCTTGAATCCTTCAGGAGCGACAACAAGCAGCGCTCTGACACCATGTTCAGCAAGACGCCTCAAGCCTGTTTGAGCCGAGTCTGGGTCACGTCCAGAATCGGTTAGCACCATATCAAGCCCCCGTGTGGAGGCGACTGATTGTATGCCCTTGGCAAGGGTGGCAAAGAAGGGGTTGTCCAGGTCAGGAATCATGAGACCTATCAGCCTTGCTTCTTCTGCTGTAGCCGATCGCGTTGAGCGAAGCTTGACGTATCCCGTGCTTTCTATGGCGTCATTGACCCTCATGGACAGCTCGGGTCGTACGTAGGTGCTGGCGTTTATGACACGCGAGACGGTAGCTATGGAAACCCCAGCCCTGGAAGCAATGTCGGAGATACTCGGTTTCTTTTGTTGTGCGTCGGGCTTCATGGGACGAGTATACATGGGTGAAATGTTTTTAGCCACATATTATGTAAATTACATGTAATTTTCAGTTATTGGGTACGTTTTTTACTTTGACAGAAGGGAATAACACCGCTACGATGCACGTCTTAGGAGGACTCATCATGAAGAAAATTCTGGCGCTGCTTTTCGCCGCGCTCACCGTTCTTTCTTCCTGCGCGAAGAAAGAAGAACCCACAACAATAGACGCTGCAAAGCTCAAGGTAGTTCTTATCCTTAACGGCACGCTTGGAGACAAGTCATTCTTCGATTCAGCGGCTAATGGCATGGCACTGGTCAAGGCCAAGATGGGTGACACCGTCGAGACCAAGGTAATCGAGATGGGTTACGACGAGAGCAAGTGGGAGCCTACCCTGCTTGACGTATCAGAAGGCGCATGGGACGTCATAGTCCTGGGAACCTGGCAGATGACTGAGGCCTTGCAGAAAATTGCTCCGTCTCATCCTACAAAGAAATACGTTATTTTTGATACTTCAGTCGACTACAGCCTGGGCCTGCCCAACGTCTACTCTATCCTGTACAGCCAGAACGAGGCCTCATTCCTCGCTGGTGCTCTTGGTACCCTCGTAACAGAATCGGCTATGCCCCTTGCCAACAAGCAGAAGATCATAGGATTCTTAGGCGGCATGGACATACCTGTTATAAACGACTTTCTCGTCGGTTACATAGAAGGCGCCCAGTACATAGACCCGGCAACGAAGATTGCCATTTCGTACATAGGTTCCTTCGACGACTCGGCCAAGGGTAAGGAAATGGCCCTGGCTCAGTACGCACAAGGTGCAGACATCGGCTACAACGTCGCCGGACAGGCCGGACTCGGTCAGCTCGACGCAGCCAAGGATGTCAAACGCTACGCCATAGGCGTAGACTCAGACCAGGCGGCCATCTTCCTTACAAGCGATCCTGAAAAGGCCAAGCTTATAACGACCAGCGTCTTGAAGCGCGTAGACAATTCAATACTCAGGGCCATCGAAATGCACGTCAAGGGCACGGCCCCTTACGGCAAGGCCGACACACTGGGATTTGCCGAAGACTGCGTAGGACTGGCCAAGAACGACATCTATACTCAGGTGATACCTGCAGAAATCAGAACCAAGCTTGATGACATAGAAAGGAAAATAATCTCCAAGGAGATATCAGTGGGTTCTGCCTTTGGCATGACCACCGATGACATGAACAAGCTTCGTAACTCAGTCAAACCATAAGGCTAAATGAAGCCATAGATCAGACACGGTACGACCCCGCGGGTAGCGCGCCTCGTGCCGTGTTTCTTTATTATTTTTCAGGAATCTGAGACCGGGGGATGGGATGGAAGAACTGCTGAGGATGGAAGGCATCACCAAGGTCTATCCAAACGGTATAGTCGCCAACAAGAACGTTGACTTCTCGGTTCGTGCCGGGGAGATCCATGGTCTCGTAGGAGAAAACGGCGCAGGCAAGTCTACGCTGATGAAGATACTGTTTGGATTGCACCAGGCCGAGAAGGGCCGCATCATCCTTGAGGGCAAGGAGATTCGGGTTGATTCCCCGTTCTCAGCCATTGGGCACGGCATTGGCATGGTCCACCAGCACTTCATGCTCGTCCCTTCATTAAGCGCCGCTGAGAACCTGGTGTTGGGGCTTGAACCCCGAAAAGGCCTGTACATGGATACGGCCCAGGCAATCCGAGCAACAGAGGAACTCAGTAAAAAATACGGACTAGAGGTAGACCCCAGGGCACTCGTCAGGGATCTGCCTGTTGGCATCAAGCAGAGGCTGGAGATACTTAAGGCACTGTTCCGTGGAGCCAAGATTCTGATCCTCGATGAACCAACCGCCGTGCTCACACCGCAGGAGACAGAAGAGCTGTTCGTCCAGCTCAAACTGCTCAGGCAGGCCGGTAATACGATCGTGTTCATTTCGCATAAGCTCAATGAGATAAAGGAACTGTGCGACCGGGTGACTATCATGCGCCACAGTTCTGTTCAGGGTACCTTTGCGGTGAGCGAGGTGGATGAAAAAGACATATCGCGGCTGATGGTTGGCAGGGACGTCATACTCGAGGTTCAGAAAACCGAGGCTAAGCCTCGAGAGACTGTGCTCAAGATTAAAGATCTCGTCATCCTGGATAGATTCAAGAAAAAAGCCGTAGACGGTATTTCATTCTCGGTGCGCCGGGGAGAAATCCTGGGCATAGCCGGTGTAGAGGGTAATGGCCAGGGCGAACTCGTAGAGGCAATAACGGGGCTCGGCAGCTTTACGACCGGTTCCATACTGGTCAACGGTATGTCGGTGCAAGCAAAAAGTATACGGCGTATCCGTAAGGCCGGGGTCTGCCACGTACCGGAAGACAGAATGACCTATGGCTGCGCCGCTAGCCTCGGCATAGAGGCCAATCTTATGTCATACAATCATGATCAGGATAAGTTTACTGGTCCTGTCTTCCTCAAAGGCAAGGCCATACGGGCCAACTCGCAGAGGCTCATACAGGAGTACACCGTCAAGTGCTCGTCGCCTGATCAGGAAGTGGGCATGCTCTCTGGCGGCAACATCCAGAAGGTAGTCGTGGCCAGGGAATTTTCATCAGACCCATCGCTCATCGTGGCTGACCAGCCAACCAGAGGCATTGATGTGGGTGCCACCGAGTTTATCCGCGCCAGGCTTGTCGAGCTGCGGGATGAAGGTGCGGCGGTGTTGCTCGTCTCTGCAGACTTGAACGAGGTGATGGAATTGTCTGACAGCCTGATAGTGATGTACGGAGGCACAATCCGTGCCTACGTGCCTGACGCCAAGGTGGTAACTGAAGAGGAGCTAGGTCTTTTCATGCTTGGGCTCAAGAACCAGTCACCAGAAGAGATCGCGAGGGTCATCCATGACTAAACGGCAAAGATTGTTTGAAGTATTCCGAACCGGCCTGGCGATAGCTATTGCCCTGGTCATAGCCCTTGTCATCGTTTTGGCAGTCTCAGACGATCCTGGAGATGCCCTGTACAAGTTCCTCTTGGGGCCTTTAGACAGCTTTAGGCACTTTGGAAACGTCATTGAACTTATGATACCGCTTGTGTTCACCGGCATTGCCATAAGCATCATGTTCTCGGCGGCCCAGTTTAACCTGGGAGCCGAAGGCGGGTTCTTCATAGGAGCCATAGCCACGTCATTCGTCGCCATAAAGTTTAACCTGCCACCGATAATCCACCCCATAGTCGCCATACTGTTCGGAAGCCTCGTAGGCTCACTCTTCTGTGGCATACCGGCAGTCCTCAAGGTTAAGTGGGGCGCCTCGGAGCTTGTCTCCAGCCTGATGTTCAACTATATAGCGTTCTTCTTTGGCCTCTTCCTCATCAACTACTATCTGCGCGACGTCAATGCCGGAGCGATGGTCTCCTATCAGTTCAAGACGAGCGCACTGCTTCCAAAACTTGTACCCAAGACAAGGATATCCGTTGGTGCCTTGGCTCTGGTGGCGCTCGTGGTTATAGCCTGGCTTTTTATGCAAAAGACGCGCTGGGGTTTCCGTCTGCGTTTGACAGGCGCCAACGCCAAGTTCTCCCAGTATTCAGGTATAGACACCAACACGGTCGTCATCTACAGCCAGGCTATAGGAGGCTTCATAGCCGGCTTGGGCGGTTCTATAGAGATTCTGGGCATGTATACCCGCTTTTCATGGCAAAGCCTACCAGGCTATGGCTGGGACGGAGTCATAGTCGCCATCTTGGCACGCAACAATCCCCTGTATGTACCCATAGCCGCTTTCTTCCTGGCCTACCTCAGGATAGGCGCGGATATCATGTCGCGTTACTCCGATGTGCCAAACGAATTCGTCGCTCTCATACAGGGCACCATAATCATCCTGATTGCAGCCTCCAGCTTCCTGGCTAGGTACCGGCACAGGCTCGTGTTTAAAGAGGCCACACGTGAAACGGCACAGGGAGAAGAGTCATGAACCAGGTATTAACGCTTATATTTGCCCCGGCATTCGGCTACTCGGTACTGCGCGTAACGACGCCAATCCTCTTCGCCACCCTTGGCGCCTTGATAGCCGACAAGGCCGGCGTCACCAACATAGCCCTTGAAGGCATCATGCTTATCTCTGCCCTGGCCGGCGTCGTCTTCAGCGCCTTGACCGGTAGCGCTATCCTGGGCCTCTTTGGAGCCATCATCTTTGGTGGCCTCACGGGGCTCTTTTTGGCATACTGCGCGCTTAAATTGCGAACAGACATAATCCTGTCTGGCATAGCCATAAACCTGATGGCCTCCGGCGGTACGGTATTTGCACTGTTCGTCATAGCCGGCGACAAGGGCATAAGCTCCTCCTTGGCCTCAAAGGTGCTGCCCAAGCTCAACATACCCTTCATAGAATCAATACCGGTGCTGGGAACCATACTGTCTGGCCACAACGTGCTTACCTACCTGGCCCTGCTCATGGTTGCACTCACCTTCATATTCCTCTATCGCACGCCTCTGGGCCTGCGTATACGAGCGGTTGGCGAGAACCCCAACGCAGCCGCCTCTGTAGGCATAGGGGTAACGAAGATACAGTACCTTGCCTTGGCCCTGTCCGGCATGATGGCCGGCCTGGGCGGCGCCTACATGTCCATGGGCTACGTCTCATGGTTCTCCAAGAACATGACAGCCGGCCGCGGTTTCATAGCCCTGGCCGCCGAAGCCATGGGCGGGGCTACACCGCTGGGCTCTCTCCTTACATCGCTCCTGTTTGGTTTCTTCGATGCCCTTTCAAACACGCTCCAGCTTATGAAAATACCTTCGGAATTTGTAAACATGCTGCCCTATGTAGCCACAGTCGTCGGTCTGGTTGTCTACACCGTACAGAAAACCCGGCGAGAACGCCTGAGTCGTGAGGGACTAGAGCCAAGCCGCAAGCCGACGGCGGGCGCCAAGGGAAAGCCAACATGAGGCTGCCAATACCCGTCATCATGGATTGTGATCCAGGACACGACGACGCCATAGCCCTCGTGCTCGCCCACGCGAGCCCAGAGATAGAGATACTGGCGGTAACGACGAGCGCCGGCAACCAGACAATAGAGAAGACTACGCTCAACGCCCGCAAGGTCCTGTCATTCCTGGGATCAAAGGCACCCGTGGCTCGAGGCGCCTCGAAGCCGCTTTTCAGGGAACTGATAATAGCTGCGGAGGTGCATGGCGAGAGCGGCCTCGACGGACCCGCCCTGCCCGAACCGGATAGTCCTGAATCTACCCTGTCGGCTGTGGAGCTGTCGGCAGCCACACTGCTGGCTTCGGACCGGCCCGTTACCATCGTGCCTACAGGGGCCCTGACCAACGTGGCAGCTCTCCTTCTTTCCCATCCCGAACTCAAGAGCAAGATAGAGCGTATAAGCCTGATGGGCGGCTCGGCCATAGGCGGCAACTGGACGGCGGCCGCCGAGTTCAACATACTCGTTGACCCCGAGGCTGCCCACATAGTCTTCAATGCCGGTATCCCGGTGACCATGTGCGGGCTGGACGTGACCCATAAAGCCCTGGTAAGCCGGGCGGACACCGAGCGTTTTCGCGCCATAGGCAAACGCTGCTCTACAATGGTAGCAGAACTGATGGACTTCTTCGTCAAATTCCACGAGGCCAATTTTAGCTTCGGCGGCAGCCCCCTCCATGACCCCTGCGCCGTGGCCTGGCTCATAGATCCCGATATCTTTACTTCGAGGAAGGCCCATATAGACGTCGAATGCCGTGGTCACCTGAGCGTAGGAGCGACGGTAGCCGACTTCAGTGATCGTTCAGGCCCCATGAATGTAGACCTCGTGATGGACTTGGATAGGGAGCAATTCATAGACCTCCTTGAGGGCGCACTGCGCCGATTGGACTAGGAAGCATGAACACACGCACCATCATAATAGACTGTGACCCCGGCATAGACGACGCCCTGGCCATACTGATGGCTCTGGCATCTCCTGGCCTACGCGTCGTTGGCATAACGAGTGTTGGAGGAAACGTAGGCGTCAAGGCGACGAGCAAGAATGCCCTCGCCCTGGCAAGTCTGGCCGGGCACAGGATCCCGGTGGCCTGCGGTATGGATCTGGCCCTGGTAGCCGACACGAGGCGGGCCGAGTCGGTCCATGGCGCCGAGGGGCTCGGTGGCATCAGTCTTCCGGAACCGGCCTACGAGGCCCTTCCTATAAGCGCATGGGACTTCATACGGGACAAGGCGGCCGAGGCACAGGGAGAGCTTGAGATTGTGGCCATAGGCCCTCTGTCAAACATAGCGATGGCCCTGTCCGCCTACCCCGAGACGAGGAAGAGCATCAAGGCCATCCACCTCATGGGCGGCTCGATAGGCTTTGGCAACGCCACACCTGCCGCCGAATTCAATATTTACGCAGACCCTCACGCTGCCGCAGCCGTCTTCCAGTCTGGCATACCCATAACTATGTTCGGCCTCGATGTGACCAACCGTGCGAGCCTGTCAGCTGCCGACCTTGAAGGCTTGCGCGCGACCGGAGGCAGGATACTGTCGCCGTGTTGCGCGATGCTCGACCATTACCTGGCCATATACCGTAGCTTTGGCCGCGACACCCTGGCATTGCACGATCCACTCGTGGTGGCATGGTTGCTCGATCCCTCCTTAGTCACACTCAAGCCGTATCGGGTTGATGTTGAGACGGACGGGCGCTATACCATGGGCAAGACAATAGTCGATGTGCATGGCGTTTCAAAGAAAAAGCCCAATGCTATGGTTGGCGTTGAGCTCGACAACGACGGTTTCATAGCCCTCCTTACGAGACTCCTGCGTTCATACGACGAGCCTGGCGCTCCAGGGCCCCTACGAGCATGAGCCGTATAGTACTTGAGAACGCCACGGTCATCGATCGCGTTGGCCGGATAGCGGGGCCATGGACTGTCGTCGTAGACGGCGGCATAATCTCGGCCGTAGAAGGCATGGCACAGACGACAGAGACGGGATTTAGGCGCCTGCCTGGCGACGAAATAGTAGACTGTTCAAGGCTTCACCTTACACCAGGGCTCGTAAACCTGCACACGCACTCGCCTATGAATATCTTTAAAGGCATAGCCGAGGACGCCAGGGCAGACAGATGGTTCAACGAAGAGATATGGCCGTACGAGAGCAAGATGGATGGCGACGACGTGGAGGCAGGAGCCGCGCTTGCCATAGCCGAGATGCTCGATAACGGCGTCACGGCCTTCGCAGACCACTATTTCCTGGCCGAGCGCGTCTGTGCAGCCGTGGAGAAGAGCGGCATACGGGCCGATGTGGCCCCCACCCTCTTTGGCATGGCCGGCGACTTTGCAGGCCAGCTTGCCCGGGCAGGCGAACTGGTGCGGGAATGGAACGGCCGCTCTGGCAGGATTTCTATCAGGCTAGGGCCACATTCGCCCTATACATGCTCGCCTGAAGAACTGGCCGCCTGCGCCAAGACAGCGGCTAGTCTCGATGTCGGCGCGCATATCCACGTCGAGGACTCCGAGCCGCAGATAGCAGCGAGTGTCGCCACATACGGCCGCACGCCTCTTCGTGTCGTAGCCGATTCAGGTTTGCTCGATCTGCCGACTATCATCGGCCATGGCTACTGGATACTAGACGAAGAGCGAGAACTCTTAAAGAGCGACAACTGGATAGCCGTGTGCATGAAGACATACATGAAGCTTGGCGAGGGTCCGGGCCGGGTCTGGCAGAGGCCAGACGAGCTACCCCTCTGCATAGGCAGCGACGGGGCGGCCAGCTCCAATACGCTGTCTCCTCTGGAGCAGGCGCGTCTGCTCGCCTTGCTTGCTAAGTATCAGGAGCACGATGCGGAGGTCTTCCCGCTCGACGCTATTTGGAAGATGCTGATGCGCGGCCACGAAGCCCTGCCCTTCGGCTCTGGCCGCATAGAGGCGGGAGCCCCTGCCGACATCGTGCTCTGGGACTTACGGCGGCCCAACACCTTCCCTGCCTACAATCCGCTGGCGGCACTGGTCTATAGCGCCGACGCCTCCAATGTGAAGCACTCGATGGTCGCCGGAGTCTGGGTCAAGAAAGACGGGAAGCTGTTCTTGGACGTCGATGCCATAGTCGCCAGAGCCGCAGAACGAGCAGCCGGCATACTCCGCAAGGGGAAAGGAAAGACAGACCTTGCATTCTAACGATATCAAAGAAACAATCACCGTCGTTGGCAGCATCAACAACGATCATATATGCGTCCTCGACCGCCTACCAGCCCTCGGCGAAACACTGACAGCATATGCATACGTCACGGCTTTTGGAGGCAAAGGCGCCAACCAGGCTGTTGCGGCTTCCAGGCTCGGTGATGCGCCAGTAGCCATGATAGGTGCCGTTGGCTCAGACCCAAGCGGTGCAGCCATGAGGCGCAACCTTGAAGACAACGGCATAGACAGCACAGGCATCCTTGAAAGCGACGAGCCGAGCGGCGTGGCAATGATAAACATAGATGCCAATGGCGACAACACCATAGTCGTCTTTCCTGGTGCCAACGCCTCATCAAGCCCGGAGTGGATACGAGCCAACGCGGAACTCATACGTTCCAGCTCCTGCCTGATGCTCCAGCTAGAGATTCCACTCGAGTCGGTACTTGAAGCGGCCAGGCTGGCACATGGCGCCGGCGTGCCCGTCTTGCTCAATCCCGCACCCGCCATGGCTCTGCCCGACGAATTGTTCAGGCTATGCTCGGTCATGACACCCAATGAGTCGGAACTGAGGATTTTAAGCGGTGTAGCTGGCGTGGAGGCCGGCGCACGCGCGCTCCTGGCCAAGGGTGTCGGGGTCGTCATCGTGACCCTGGGAGACAAGGGTTGCTTCTACATGGACGAGCAGGGCTCTTTTGCGGTACCTTCATATAGGGTACGCGCCGTAGACACTACGGCCGCCGGAGACAGCTTCAACGGCGCCCTGGCTACAAGGTTGCGTGCATCTGGCTCTGCTAATCGTCGGCTGAGCCATGATGATATGGCATTCTGTAACGCCGCCGGTGCTCTGGCGGCATCCACCCTTGGCGCTCAACCATCGATACCAACACTATCTGATGTAGAGCGTTTCATGGCAGAGAATACATTGTTTTAAGTTTGCATATAAGGAGATAGTTTATGGCTACACCCCACAATGAGGCTAAGAAAGGCGATATCGCCGAGACGGTATTGCTTCCCGGAGACCCCTTGCGGGCTCAATTTATCGCGGAGACGTTTCTTGATAAGCCCGTACGCTACAACACCGTGCGCAATATGTTCGGATACACGGGCAGCTACAAGGGTAAGCGCGTCTCGGTACAGGGTACCGGCATGGGGGTACCATCAATATCCATCTATGTGACAGAGCTCATAACCCAGTATGGGGTGGAAAACGTCATTCGAATAGGCTCCTGCGGAGCCATACAGCCTGAAGTTAAGATCCGCGACGTCATCATGGCACAGGGCTCCTGCACCGACTCCAATGTCAACAACATTCGTTTTAAGGGGCTCGACTACGCTCCCATAGCCGACTTTGGCCTGATGCAGAAGGCATGGAAGGCCGCCGAGGCTAACGGAATAGCCTTGAAGGTTGGCAACATCCTCACCTCTGATACCTTCTACGGCGACGAGCCTGATTCCTGGAAGATGTGGGCCGCCTACAATGTGCTTGCCGTGGAGATGGAGACGACAGCCCTCTACACCATAGCGGCCAAGTACCGCAAACACGCTCTGACACTCCTCACGGTTAGCGACAGCATAGTCACAGGGGAGATGACCACGGCCGAGGAGCGCCAGAATACCTTCCAGTCTATGATGAAGATAGCCCTCGAGCTGGCGTAAGACAGCATGAAGGTTGTGAGGGCCAGGACCATGGGCTTCTGCCCGGGCGTCCGCCTCGCCGTAGCCACCGCGGAGAAGGCCGCCACAGAGGCGGCCGCTTCCGGGGCCAAAGGCTTGGTACTTGGCCAGATAGTCCATAACCCCCGTGTCTCTGAGCATCTGGCATCCCTTGGCATGGAGAGCCTGGACGGCGTAGATGGCCTTGCTCCAGGCGAACTATCAGGAGCCGTCGTCGTCATACGCTCGCACGGAGCCGCCCCTGCCGTATTCAAGAGCCTGTCAGACGCCGGAGCACGCATCGTCGATGCCACCTGCCCACGGGTAGCCGCCAACCAGAAGGCTGCCGCCGACTATGCCTCCCGTGGCTATCTCGTCGTCATAGCGGGAGACAAGGGCCATGGAGAGACGCTCGGCGTGGCGGGCCATGCCCCAGGCTCCATAGTCGTCTCCAGCCCAGAAGAAGCCAGAGCCGTGCCTACGGACAAACCAATGGCGCTCATAGCCCAGACTACTATATCAGCCAGCGAGTACGCCAGCATACGTGATGCACTCGTCGAGCTGAAGGCCGATATTGTCGACTCGGGCGGCGTATGCGGAGCCAGCAGGGAGCGCCAGTCAGCCGTGCTGGAATTCTTAGGCAAGGTCGACGCCGTAGTCGTCGTTGGCGGCAAGAACTCGGCCAACACGCGACGCCTGGCAGAGTTGGCCCGCTCATTGGGAATACCCGCCTGGCATGCAGAGAACGCCGACGATATACCAGACGAGCTCGGGGACTACGACACGGTGGGACTCTCTGCCGGCGCATCGACTCCCGACGAAGACATAGCGGAGGCTGAGGCCAGGCTCATGCAGCTTGGTGCTACAAGACAGCAATAAAACCTATAGGAGAAAGCCGTATGGAGATATTGAAGGCCATAGAGGAACGCAGGGCGTACCGAGCGCTGTCACCAGAAGCACTGCCGGCAGGAGCCGCCGAACGAATAGTCCAGGCCGGCACCCTTGCCCCTTCATGCTACAACAACCAGCCATGGCGCATCGTGAGCGCATCGGGCTCTGGCCTGGAAGCCTTGAGGCCTGCCCTGAGTGAGGGTAATGCCTGGGCCCTCGACGCCCCCATGATCATAGCCATGTCGGTACGCGCCTCCGACGACTGCAGGCTGGATGAAGGCAGGGACTACGCCCTCTTCGACGCCGGGCTCTGCAGCATGGCCATGATGCTCCAAGCCACAGAGGAAGGCCTCGTGGCCCATCCCATAGCTGGCTACAACCCCAAGAAGGCAAAGGCTGCCCTCGGCATACCCAAGGACCATGTGCTCATAGCATTGATAATTGTCGGGCGGAAGGCTGCAGACATATCCGATTCGACGCTGTCATCATGGCAGGTCACGGCAGAGAAATCGGTACGGAGCCGCAAGCCGCTCACCGAAGTAGTCTCTCTGGAGTCATGGAACAAGGACTGGAACTAAAGAAGCATAGACTGGCCCAGGGTACACGGCAATTTACCTTTACCCGTTCATGGTGCTTGTGCTATGTTTATGCTCATGACAGACGCAAAGCTCATAGGTATATGCGGTGGTTCGGGATCGGGCAAGACAACCATTGTACGCAAGATTTCCGAACTGGTATCCGACTTCGTCTTCATACCCCAGGATAATTACTACAAATCGGCAGAATATATTTCCAATGCCAACATCACCGCCTTCAACTTCGACCACCCTGAGGCCTTTGATAACGACCTTCTATGGTCTCAGCTGTCTGCCTTAAAGCATATGGAATCGGTAGAGATGCCCACCTACGATTTTGTGCATCATCGTCGAGCAGAAGAGACTATAAAGGTCACGCCGCGCAAGCTGGTCATCTTCGAGGGCATCATGGTATTCACCAACGAGAGGGTGCGAGACCTTATAGACCTCAAGATATTCGTAGACACGCCAGACGACATACGCTTCATACGCCGGCTGTCACGTGACATCAAGGAGAGGGGCCGCACGGTAGACTCGGTCATAGACCAGTACCTCAACGTGGTGCGCCCCGGACACTACCAGTTCATAGAGCCAACAAAACGCTACGCCGACATCATCATTCCCGAAGGCGGAGCCAACGAGAATGCCCTTGAGGTGCTCGTTACATTCATCAACACCATTCTCCACTCGGAAGAATAACGTGGCCTACTGTCGGGGATAAGGAAAGCTGATCTCGAAGCATGCACCATGACCCGGTACTATACGCAACGAACCACGCAGCTGTTCAGTCAGGCCCGAGACGAGGCCCAAACCGAGCGTATCACCGGCCTGTGATCGTTCTATCACTTCACTTGGAAGGCCCGGTCCGTCGTCCTCCACTATAAGGGTGCAGACGGCAGCTTGAAGGCTGGCCTTTATCGACACGGTGGCGTTTCTATCGGAACCAGCATACTTAAAGGCATTTGTAAGAAGCTCGTTTAGTATGAGACCGACGGGTATGGCGGTATCCAGATCCAGCTCTAGACAATCCACCTCTATGTTCAGGCTGACCGCGCCTTCCCCGTACTCCTCGGCTATGTGGCCGGACAGCTCGCGTATATAGTCATCCATATCCACGGCAGAGACAGAGTCCTGGCGATACAGACGCTCATGGACCATGGCCATTGACCGTATGCGGCCTTGAGCCACGGCGGCGGCATCGGCGAAGCTTTTGTTATCTGACTCCGACCTCATGGCTGCAAGATTAAGCAGGCTTGAGATGATCTGCATGTTGTTCTTTACCCTATGGTGAACCTCGCGCAAGAGCGTCTCCTTCTCAGACAGAGATCGTCTCAAGTTGTCCTCCATACCGATGCGGTCGCTTATGTCACGAGCCGCCGCGAAGATGTTCTTACGGTCGGCAGCCACGATGGCATGCCATTCTATGCTTCGGTAGGTACCATCCTGGGCAAGGAAACGATTAACAAAACCTGACAACTCACCGTCTCGCGCTAGAGCAGCCAGGGCCTCTCTACTCGAGGCCTTATCGTCGGCATGAACGAATTTAATAAACTGGCTGCCAAGCATTGAGCTGGCGGCATGACCTAGGGTTGCCTTCCACTGATTGTTGAGGCGCATGAAGTCTCCGTCCATGTCAACTATGGCAAACATATCCAGGCTTGCAGAAAAGAAACTCTCAAAATCTGCGCTCTTGGAAACCACTTCCGCCTCTGCCTTGCCTTTACCTTGCAACAACCTGAAGAGGAGGCCAGAGAGAGCCAGTGACGCTATGACTCCGGCTACCAGAAAATATGCGAGGCTCGCATCCCTGGGCTTGGCATAGACGGTTGAAGGAGACACCTCGATGAACCATGTTTTATCTACGAAGGATAGACTCCTTGTATACTTGAGCCGTCCAAGCGCATGATCAGGCGGCAAGGGATTCCCGATCCTTAGTGCATGGGTATAGGCTGGTGCGCTCGTCATGGATTCACTGTCCCGCATGGTTGTTACCAGACCGCAGGGCTCGGTATCCAGTATGGCTGAATCGGCGACAGAAGACACGCTTAGTAATCCAATGACAAACCCAATGCGCCTGACTCCAGATTCATCGGAGGCGCCGTAGACAGGCCTGCAGACGGCAACCCCAATCCGGGGATGCTTCCATGGGAATTCAGCCATCCTTGAAACAGACGTCCGTCCACCAAGAGACGCGGCTGCTATCGCATCGGCCACTTCAGGAAGTCTGAGTATTCCTTCCAGGTCTGACGTCGGCTCTAGCACCGGAACCTGGTAAAACACGTCTAGCGATCCACGACCAAGGGTATCGAGCCAAGCGGCTCCGCCTGCCGGCACCGCCCAGAGAAGAGCACTGTACCGGGACGATGCGATAGACGGGGCCACGAATGAAGCGTACTCCTTGCGGCTTATACGATCGGACTGTTCAAAATACCTGCCAATAGGCTCGATGGCGTGGAGAAGACCCTCGAAGGCGTCTTCGGCGATGCCGGCTCTATGGGCGGCATCAAACCTGAATTCCGCCTCCAGATGGCCCATCCTGTCAGACTGGAATACCCTGTATCCCAGGATGGTGATGGACAAACCAAAAACGGCTACCACGATAGGGAGCGTGTATAGGCGCAAGCTGGAAACACCATCACGCATCTAGATATGCCTCATGATGATAGTAATCTCTTTCAATACAAAACATACTAAAAATGTAATACTTTTAGACTCCCTAATCCAATTAACTATGCTCCATAGCAAGACCTAGCTCCAAACACCACACAGGCGTTTCATTTATTGATACGGTGTTTCATATTGACAGTTTATAGGTGGCATGATTCTATAGAATCGCATCGGAGACAGTATCCATGAACAGAATTACCAGTCACCCAGTGATTGATACGCCGGCCCCCAGGCCAATGGTCGGCTTTACCTTTGATGGCGAGAGTATGACAGGATACGAGGGTGAGGCTCTCGGCTCGGCCTTGTTCGCCAACGGCATAAAGCAGTTCTCTCTGCACCGCAAGGAAGAAGCCCCGCAAGGCATATTCTGCGCCAACGGCCAATGCTCGCAGTGTTCTGTACTCGTAGACGGCATAGTACGCAAGGCATGCGTCACAGCCCTTAAGACCGGCATGGATGTAAGAACGGTACACGGCGTGCCGGCACTGCTGGCAGATGACGACGAGGCGAGCATTCAGCACATACAGAACCTCAAGACAGACGTGCTCGTCATTGGCGGAGGGCCATCGGGTCTTTCGGCCGCGGCAGAACTGGCTGAACGCGGCCTCAGCGTCATACTAGCCGACGACAAGGCCACGCTGGGCGGTAAGCTTGTCCTTCAAACCCACAAGTTTTTTGGCTCTGAAGAGGATTGCTACGCGGGCACCAGAGGGTACGAGATAGCAGCCATCCTGGAACGCAAGGTTCGCGCCCTGGCCAAGGTGCGCATCCTTGCCAACTCCCCCGTGCTCGCCATATACAAGGACCGCAAGGCGGGTATCTACATAGACTATGAGCGATACGCCCTGGTAGATTTCAAGGCCATCATCGTGGCGGCCGGAGCACGCGAAAAATCAATACTCTTCCCTGGCAATGACCTGCCGGGTGTCTACGGCGCCGGCGCGTTTCAGACACTGGTCAACCGCGACCTCATAAAGGCGGCAGACAGGGTCTTCGTCGTCGGTTCAGGGAACGTCGGCCTGATAGGCTCCTATCATGCACTGCAGGCAGGCATTCAGGTAGCAGGCATATGCGAGATACTGCCCAGGATAAACGGCTACAAGGTTCACGCCGACAAGATACTACGCATGGGAGTACCTATCTACCTCAACACTAGCGTTGTTTCAGTAGAAGGAGAGGGCAAGGTTGAACGCGTGACCATAGCCCAGACAGACAAGGACTGGAAACCAATACTGGCTACGGCACGCACCTTCGAGGTAGACACGGTGCTCGTAGCCACGGGTCTGTCTCCCTGCGACGAACTGTACCGTCAGGCTGTAGCCTTTGGCATTATAGCCGTCAAGGCAGGCGACGCCGAGGAGATAGCAGAGGCATCCAGCGCCATGTTCGGTGGCCGTATAGCCGCCCTGTCTCTGGCCAAGCTGCTCGGTCGCAAGGTAGATATAGACAGAGAATGGCTCGACAAGCGCGAGGTGCTCAAGAGTAAGCCTGGCGACATCATCAAGCGGGAAGCTGTCGAGCTGGGAACCAGCTGGAAGCCTGTCTTCTTCTGCAACGAGGAAATACCCTGTAATCCATGCACCACGGTGTGCCCTACGGCATCAATAAGGCTTAGACCCCGCAAAGGATCCTTACTCGACCTGCCATACTTTGAAGGAACAAACTGCAAGGGTTGCTCGGCCTGTGTGGCAGCATGCCCCGGGCTTGCCGTATCCCTCGTGCGACTCATAGACCAGAACACGGCTCATGTCCGCATTCCTTTCGAATTCGATGCTAGCAACTTTAGCATAGGTTCACTCGTGTCCGCCCTCGACCAGGACGGCCACCCCGTCTGTGAGGCCGAGCTCCTGGAAAAGAAATACTACAAGAAACACCGCACCTGGGTCCTAGGCCTCAAGGCAAGCCCGTCCGATGCAGTACGCATCATTGGTATCCGTGTACAGGACGCCGCGGCTACCCTGCCCTTGAGCGAGCCCCGCTACAGCTACCTACCAGACGATGCCATAGTCTGCCGTTGCGAGAGGATCAGCGTTGGAGAAATAGTAGATTTCATCAAACGCTACGAGGTGCGCGACGTCAACCAGCTCAAGACAATACGCGTTGGCATGGGAGCCTGTGGTTCCAAGACCTGCTCGGTACTCTTGCCGCAGGTTTTCCGTAAGGCTGGCGTCGACCCGGCCTCTATAAGCTCAGGCACGATACGACCATTGACGCTTGAAGCTCCACTAGGGGAACTGGCGGGTTTCGCCGACGGGCCTGTGACAGGCGAAGGCGGCTTCGATACAGACGAAAGTTTCGACATCCAGGACGTTAGAGGCCGCGTATGAATTCATGCGATGTTTTGATACTGGGAGCGGGTTCCATCGGTGTGCCGTTGGCGATGTATTGCGCCGAGCGCGGGCTTTCTGTGATCGTCATAGACAAAAACCCCTCTTGGGGCAGAGGCCAGAACCGGGCAGCCATAGGTGGTCTGCGGGCTACCCATTCAGACCCTGCCAAGATTCGTATATGCCATGAATCCATTCGCATAGTCTCCACGCTGAAGGCTCATCGCGGCATGGATGTTGAATGGCGATCCGGTGGTTATCTGTTCGTGGCCTATGACGAGCAGCGTGAACAGGGATTCCGTGATCTTCTGGTAATGCAGAAGAAGGCAGGGCTCGGCATAGACTGGATAGGACCAGAGCGAGTCGCCGAACTCTGCCCCGGCATCAATACCAAGGATCTCCGTGGCGGCACCTTCAGCCCCGGCGACGGCTACGCCTCCCCTCTTATGACAAGCACGGCATTCTACAGGCTTGCCCGTGATGCCGGTGCGCAATTCAATTTTGGTGAAACGGTACTTTCGATGAAGGCCTCATCTGGTCGCATCGCATCGGTGAAGACGGACAGGGGTGAGTACAGCGCCGGAACCGTCGTCAACGCCGCAGGAGCCTATGCAGCCGACATAGGCGGCCTTGTTGACCTAGAGCTGCCCGTACACCCAGACTGCCATGAAGGTGGCGTCACGGAGCCATGCGAGCGCTTCCTGGAGCCAATGCTTGTAGACATTAGATCAGACGAGGAGTCAGGCAACTATTACTTCTACCAGACGACGACTGGACAGGTCGTTTTCTGCATAACGCCAAAACCACAGATCTGGGGCAAGGATACCGACTCTACTTCAAGCTTCCTGCCCCTCGTATCACGCAGGATGATAGAACTCTATCCGCGTCTTAAGAACCTCAGGGTTCGCCGCACCTGGAGGGGCATGTACCCCATGACAGCAGATGGGCTGCCCATAGTAGGCTACCCCAAGGAGTTTTCAAACCTCCTGTTGGCGGTAGGCATGTGCGGGCAGGGCTACATGCTAGGCCCAGGACTAGGGTCTATTCTTGCGAAGGCAATAGCCGATGGCCCGGCTTCCTGTGCCGATGTGTTTGAAGAACTGTCTCTCTACAGGAAGTTCGAGGGCATGGAGCTGCTCAAGTAGTCATCAAGAAGTCTAGTGTCTACGAAGCTCAGCATCTGTAGACTTGCAACGAGCAGAAATGCCGCCAGTCCATGACACGCAATGAATTCCTTGCGGCGTAGTCCAGGAGGCCGAGGTCGTCGCTGACCAGCAGCTCGCAGCGTGCCTTTGATGCGGCGGCTATCAGGCGGTCCGGATCGTGTCTATCTTCATACACGGTCTCCGGCTGGGTAGAAGGCAGGGCTGCTGAGACTTTGACGCAGAGTCGCCTGACCAAATCCAGGTAGCGCTCCCGCCGCACATCCTCATGGATAGCCGCTATCTCCTTGAGCTGAATATCGGACACAAACAAACGCATGTCGCGGCGGTTTTCAAGCTCACAGGCAAGTTCGGGATCGGCGTCGAGGCGGTCGAATATGTTTGTGTCAATCATCACCCGCAGTATTGCTCCGGGCCGTCGCTTGTTAGCCCCATGGGCTGCCCGTTGGGCTGCCCGACTGTCTGCACGGTCAGCTGCCCACCTCTCGTGTCGCCCTGGCTTCATGTTCAGCGCAATTCGTAGAGGAAGACGGCGGCGGCCTGCGAGACATTGAGGCTCTCGACTATGCCTGAGCCATCGACGCGTACCAGGTGCCCGCAGGCAGAACGGGTGCTAGACGACAGGCCGGTTTCCTCGTTGCCAAGGACGAGAGCCAGGGATCCGGCAATCATGGTAGACGATGAACGAGCATCCTTGAGCGACAGAGTACCGCGGTGATCTGCCCCGATTGTAGTAATACGCCCGCGGCAACGCTGCAGGAAACGGGCTGCCGTCTCGTCTGAATACACGCGTATCCTCTCCAGAGCGCCGCGGGCCACCCTATAGGCGCTCGTCGTAAGGGAGGCCGAGCCTGAGTCGCGGCCTATGACCATGGCCGTCCAGCCGAAGAAGGCCGCCGATCTGGCAATTGAACCAAGGTTATGGTCGTCCCCTACCCTGTCCAAGACGACTATCCTGGAAATGCCCTTTGACCATGAGGCGAGCAGTTCATCCGATACCGCTTCCATAGGAGTGTCTTCTACCATGGCCACGACGCCCTGATGGTGGGCAGTTCCAGACAGCTTCTCAAGCTCTCCTGGGGTGACCAGTCTGTAGGGCATGCGCCGGGAGGCCAGGGCCGAGCACAGAGAACCAAAGTCTCGGGCGTGTTCCTCGGTATAGAAGAAGCGCCGGACATCCTGGGGTCGTACTGAGGCAAGGGCCTGTACCGATGCCAGCCCGCAGATGGCTAGCTCACGGCGTTGCGTGTTCTTCACGCTTACAGGATAACGGAGTGCAAGATCCTGTTCAAGCGAGACACCGTGTCGCTAGACGACTATGACGCTTGAAAGACCTGCGTCGCGCGCGATAGCGGCTAGCCTATCCATGGTAGGCTCGTCGGGTTGTGGGCTGTCTCGCCATGCCTCCCTCACACCCTGTGGCCTGAAACGGATTAACTTGTAGCGGACCCTTGAGTCTTTCTCCGCCAGGATGGCAGCCACCTCGCGCACCGTCTTTTCTGCGTCAAAAAGACCGGGAGCAATCACGGTACGAAGTTCGTACAGCTTGCCTGCTTCAAGGAGGAAGCGCAGGTTAGCCTTGACCATGACATTGCCAAGGCCGGTCAATGCTTGGTGCTCGTCCTCGTCCCAAGCCTTTACGTCGAGCATGAACCCTTCGGCCGCATCGACGAGCCTGGGCCATAGAGAAAAATCTAAAGATCCGTTGCTGTCTACCAGGCCAGGAAGACCCGCGGCTCGGGATGCTACAAGCAAGGCTTCTAGATACTCGGGCTGGAGGCCACATTCACCGCCTGATACGGTAATGCCACTCAGGAAGGGTTTGTACTTGGCTATAGCCGCAAGGGTCTCGGTCGGGCTCATGGTCCTGGCCTTGGGTGAAGAATCATGGGGACAGGCGGCTATACAGGCTCCGCAGTTTATGCACTGGCTTGGGTCCCATGAAACGCGCAGGCCATACGGGGCCTCTTCTGATACAGGTACTGACTCCTGGCTGAGGGCCTTGGTGGGACAAACAGGAACGCATATACCGCAGTGCACGCAGAGGGAACGCGTCTCGGGGTTGTGGCAATAATGGCAGTTAAAGTCACAACCCTGGAGGAATATGACCGCCCGGTTGCCCGGGCCATCTACCGCGCTGAAAGGCAGGATCCTCGCGACAACTCCGCGCAGGCCGGGGGCATCACTCATGGGCGCAGGCGGCGGTCCAGGATGCCAAGATTGTTGACGGCATTGCGCCCCAAGGCGGTGGTGCCCTGCAAGGAAGCCTCGCCTCTGGCAAGCCGTTCTATCTCCGAGCGTTTAACGAGGTAGCCGGTGATGCGTATCACATCGGCATCGCTGGCATAGCCGCTGAAGTAGCGAAGCCCGCTTGCAAGCGCTCCCTTTATTATATCGAGGAGATGGCGGGGATTGGCCTTGGCCGTAGGCTCGAAGGAAAAGACATCGCCTATGCCGCTGGGGAAGAATTTATGGAACGGAGCGGAACGCAGGATGTGCTCGGGAAGTTCCGGCTCATCGCCTATGGGGATGCGGCATCCCGGGCTTACGCCCTTATCGTCATCTATGCCGACCTGGGCATGGAGGAGATAGGCTCCGCCGTTGGCCTTAAGAAGCGGGGTCCTGTGGGCGGCTACCATAGTCGATATGCTCTCTATGATAGTGATGCCAAGAGCGTCCGCCTCGTCATCCCTGCCAAAGCGCCTGCCGACCGCGAAGCTGTTGACGCACTCTGCCAGGCCTACGATTCCGAACATGGCACTGAAGCGCTCAGGGCTTACCAGGCCTTCCTTGACAAGGAAGCTAGACTCGAAGAAACCGGATTCTTCAAAGAGGAAGCGTACTCGCTCGTCCATGTACTCAAGCTGCCTGGCTACGGCATCGGGCAAGACACGCTCCCGTAGATCTGCCAGATCCTTGGCCAGAGGGGCTAGCCTTGCCAGATTGAGCCTCACCAGGGTAGCCGAACCGCCACCCTTTGGAAGCCCGTTGTAGCACGAGACTATGGCATAGTCGTCGAAGCCCATAGCCTCGAATTCCTTCTTGAAGATAGCGTGGTTTGCAAAGCTTGGCTTGGCCACGTCCAAGGCAGATGAGGCGGCAAGCATGGCAAATTCATCCGATGTGCGTTCGGGGTCATACTTGAGGCTTATGTTGGGTACGGCGTTCTTCTGCTCGCGGGTAAGTTCAAGAATGAGATGGCCGGCCATCGTGGCCTCGGGACCTATGTCGGCATGGCAGAAGGAGTCGTTTATTGTCCTGTCTATGCCAAGGAGGAAGAGTCCTATGGCCTTGCGGGCCTCAGCCTCGTCCCGTATGAAAGGCTGCAGGAGGGTGTCGAGGTCTCCAATGTATACAGGAAAGGTTGTTATGCTCGGAATATGGCGATACAGGATGAGGAGGCTGGTCGTAGCCTCCCATATATCGCGAGGGGCTTCCAGGCCGAGGAAGCTGGAGCCCTGGCGTAGGAACAATTCATAGTTGGGCACCACATAGCGCGGCCTATACGGCGCGTTGCCTTCATAGAGATCGCATATGACTCCGGCGTCGATGTAACGGCGAAGCTCAGGGCTCTTGGCAAGCGGGTTTTCTGTAGACTCGCCTACGCGAGCGAGACCGGCGACTTTCTGTTGGTAGGTAAGGGTCCTGTCCGTTATGACGGCAAGGCCTGCATTCATGGTTATACTCCTTCGTTGAGAGATGTTAGGCTCTGGAAGTTTAACCGTTCCGGTTTTGACGTGTCACGTGCGCTGATCGCGTGTGCTAACCGGGGTTCTTTATCGCCTCGACGAGCGATGTTGGCATCATTATAACGCCACACAACAAAACCGACAAGCGAGATGGCGCTGCGCTCGATCATGGCTCGATCATGGTTCGATCATGGCAAAATTAAAAAGGCCAGCCAAGCTTTGCCTGGCCGGCCTTCGTGCTACAAGGCAGGAAGTCTAGGCTCGACTTACCACTCGCCTTCCGTAGCGGAGCTGGTAGCGTCGATGTCAGTGTCCACCATGCCGACAGCGGGGTACTTCTGGTTATGGTAAGCCAGAATAGCCTCGGTTATCTGCTTGAGGTTTATTGTCGTGACCGTAGCGCCTGATATGACGTCTACACCTTCAATAGCCTCGGCTCTTTGTCCTACGAGCAGGGGCATGAAGTTTTGTTCAACTTCTTCCCTGGTGTAGCCAGAGGGAAACTTGGGGCTGTCACCCCAGTAATTAAAGTATAGATTGAGTATCTTGCCACCCGCTTCAGCCTTTGAAACCTCTACATAGAGGAGTGAGCGAGCGTTGATGGATTCAGGCCTACAGGTACAGGATGTATAGGCCACCTGATACTTTACGAAGTTCAGGGCCTCAAATTCCCATGCTATCCATGCGGCACTATCGGTTGGAGTACCAAAACCGTCTATATGGACATAGGGGAGGATCTGGTCTGTACCGATTTCGCCTGCCACGTTGCCGCTAGTCGGGGCCGTGGCACAGCTCGCCAGAACAAGAAGAGATACGAGGGATACGATCAAGAGCCTCTTCATCAATGAGCTCCTGCTACCGGTAGGGTATAGACGCCATCGCCCATGATCTTGTTAGCGCCCTTATAGTCCTTGAATCCACCAAGATTGAAGGTTGTATAGCCCTTGGCATCGAGTATGGTCTTTACAAAGGCCGCTCTGGTACCACTGGCGCAGAAAAGAATGATTGTCTTGGAGGGGTTGAAGTAGTTAGAGAAGGCGAAGCCATCATTGATGGTGGCCTTGGCAACATCCCAGGAACTGGGCTTTCCATCGACGAGGCCACGAGTGGCTATTCGACCGTCCAGGAACTGGAAGAAGGGAAGAACCTCGGTGCCGGCGATGTATCCGCTGTTCAGTCGGTCTCCAAAGTCACGGAGGTCGACGACCATAACGTCGCTTCTAAAGAGGTAATCGTCGAGCTGAGCCATGGTTATGGGGGAGTCCTTGGCAGCGGCCGAGGCTACGGCGGCTGGAACTGCCATGGGGGCAGGTGCTGTGGCGCAACTCATCGTAAATAAAACGAGAGCCGCAAAGATAAGATAGCTTAGTTTCTTCATCGGATGCTCCTGTGCAAAGGGTTTTGGCACGACCCGTTGACCGCTTACAAGAGTGCCTTGAAAAGTGCACCTGCGCCGATAAGCGAACATGTAATACATGCCGTATAGCAATAGTGCTATGTGGATATAATCATATAAATATAGTAACGAGTCAAGATATAAGAATCAGTATAGATAACAAATGCAATAAATCTTATAAGAGACCGAGACCTCGTGCCGCGTTCTCTGCACAT
>JAVEXO010000089.1:0-5822 GCA_034003955.1 Spirochaetia bacterium
TCTTTTCATGGTGGATAGGGCTCAAGCATGTCAAGAAGACATCATGGGAAGAACTCGCACCACGCCTAGATATTGCTAGCTATGAAAAGTACGGCTTTAGATTGTTTATGCCCATTATTATAGTGACCGCCTTGATGGTCCTGGGCAAGGTCTTCCCTGGCGTGTTAGGCTTGGGCCTGCCGCTGGTATTCCTCATAGGTGCTGCCCTTGGCTGCATAGTAGGCAAACGATTCAACATCCTCACAGCAGCCAAGGCGGCCGTTAACGACGCATTGCCGGTTCTGGGAATCCTGGCCGGCGTTGGCATGTTTATACAGGTGATGACGCTCACCGGTGTCCGGGGCTTTGTCGTTGTAAGCGCTCTGTCCGTGCCGCCTGCCATGCTCTTCATGGCCATAGCCATTACCATGCCGCTCTTCGGCGCTGTATCGTCCTTTGGTTCTGCCAGCGTGCTGGGCGTGCCATTCCTCCTGGCACTCCTTGGTCGCGACCAGATTGTAACAGCGGCGGCCTTGTCGCTTGTTGCGGCCTTGGGAGACTTCATGCCACCTACCGCCCTGTCTGCAATCTTTGCGGCTCAGGTAGTAGGCGAGGAGAAGTATTCAAGAGTCTTAAAGAAATTGATTCTGCCAGGACTGGTAGTAGTGGTGTGGGCCTTGGTGTTTATCGTTTTCTCCAAGCAGATCAGGGCCATGTATTGATGGAAGGGAATGAGAAATGACTATACTGTATCTGATAATAGCCGCCGGTATTCTAGCCTTGACGGTCTGGAACCTATGGACAGAGAAAGACTGGAAGAAGCAGGCTTCCGCAGCCATGGTGGCTATTCCTCTCCTCCTCCGTGTGTTCCTGATAAAGTAGGGTGGTATAATGAAGAAACACCATAGTACTGCCATCATAGTGATGGTTGTGGCACTTGCCATGGCCGCAATAGCAAGCAAGACATTCCTTGAGCATAGAATCGAGGAACCAATAGTAAAGGGCCCTGGCGTCGGTGAGATACGCAAGCTGTCATCATGGTTCCCCGGCTTGGCAGATACACCGGGTGACACCGACGTGTATATCTTTAAGGGAGCACAGCCAGGCGGATCCATGATGGTACTCGGTGGGACTCATCCAAACGAGCCTGCCGCATACATGGCGGCAGTACTCCTCATAGAGAACGTCTCACTAAGCCATGGCACCCTCTACGTCATACCCCGGGCCAACAGATCGGCTTTTACACACAACGACCCACAAGAAGGCGCTCCTTTAGACTTTCATTTCAAACTTGCCGACGGGTCGACTCGCTTCTTTAGGTATGGCTCCAGGGCCACAAACCCCGTACATCAATGGCCCGATCCTGACGTGTACATACACGCTGCTAGCGGGCAGACCCTGTCAGGCAACGAGACGCGCAACTTAAACCGTGGCTACCCAGGTAGGCCTGACGGTACCCTTACAGAGCGCGTCTGCTTCGGCATAGCCGAGATGATACGAGCAGAGAATATAGACATTAGCATAGACCTCCATGAGGCATCGCCCGAGTACCCGGTCATAAACGCCATAGTCGCCCATGAGAGAGCCATGCCGGTAGCATCATCGGTTGTGCTGGGCCTGGAGATGTTCGACATCAACATTGGCCTGGAACCATCGCCGCGCAACCTACGTGGATTGACCCATCGAGAGCTTGGAGACGCAACGGATACCCTGGCTGTCTTAATGGAGTCGGCTAACCCCTCTCAGGGTCGCCTGCGCAGTAAAACCGACGAGGCCCTGGTGCTGACGGGCAAGGACCCGTACTATGTCAAGGCACAAGCCTTGGGCAGACTGTACGTTCCATTCGACGAGAGTGGACATCCAATAGAGGTACGCGTGGGGCGACACCTGACGGCCATAAACGAGTTTGCCTTCTCCCTTGGTTTGGAGTATCCGGATAAACCACTCGAGTTTGAAAACGTTCCTGGCTATGAAGAGTTGATAGCTCAAGGCGTAGGTGCCTACCTACGGCCAGTTCCTAGCTTGTAGACAGACTTATAGAATCGGCTGCGTATAGTCGAATTTTTAGCGGGAGGCTTAGTCCCTCCCGTTTTTTTATCTTCAGAGTGGTCTCAGTTTATGAGGAGCCGCCTCTCTAATGAGGGCACGGGCCAGTGCAAGAACAGGGTCGACGAGGGGAAGGCCTGCAAATTCAGTACCTTCTAGTACCAGTGGCAGCTCCGTGCATGAAGGCATGATGGCTACGGCACCTCGTGCTACCAGCGACTCGGCCAGATCTATGACCGTATTCCTTGCGCGATTGCTTGGAACAGGCGTAGCCTTTATGCCCCAGTCTGTATCGTAAATGGCAGCATGGAGCTTCTCCTGCTCGGCTTCGCTGACGTACAGCGGAGTAAAACCCTTTTCTGTTAGCAAGGCATCGTACACGCCACTTCTGCGCGTTCCAGTCGTCGTCAAGAGGCCTATTAGCGGGGCAGCAGAGGCATTCGCGCTAGAAAGTCCTAGACGGGTGGCGAGCAAGGCTACCGATTCATTGAGCATGTTTACGATACGTATATCGTCGTGCTGTGGCCGTAGTCGAGCGGATAGCAGTGTTACGAACCTTTGATATATGAGAGGAGCATGGAAGGTATTGCATGGCACTCCACCTACGGCGCGCTGCCCATCAAGCGCCTTGGTGGCCATGGCAAAGACATCGGCCATGCCTGCTGCCGGATCGGAGGCGGTTTCCGGTTCGAGCAGGTACCGGGTACGGTCTGGCACAAGCGACGAGCATGATAGGTGGATGACAGACAGGTGATCCTGGTCGCTACCATCTGTCATGGTATTCTTAATTATCATCGCATGCAGGGCAACGCCCGCCATGGGGCCAACGCCTCCACCTATTACTAGTACCGGTTCCTGATTTTCATGCATGTTGCATTATTATCCTAGTATCGCTTCTTAGTCGAGATATTGCCACTATAAAGCTCTTGCGCTACATGCGGGGCGATATGCAGAATTTTGGCTATACAACAAAAAGTTGTTACATTGGCAGTATGAACACCGTAGATCGTCCACCCCTACATAACAGCTACTGGGTCGTTCCGGGAAGGCTCCTGGCCGGGGAATACCCAGGATCATCGGATGAAAGAAGCTCGAGAGCAAGGCTGGAAAGCATGGTGGCCGTGGGGCTTACCCGTTTCATAGACCTCACTACACCGGCCGATGGTTTAGAGCCGTATGAGGAGCTCTTGCAGGAGATATCCAGAGGCAAGGCTCAGCGCCAGTCCTTTGGTATCCCTGATATGGATGTGCCCACCGACAGACACTTCATGGCCGGAATCTTGGATACCATCGACACAGCCTTAGAGGATGGCCATGCGGTATATGTCCATTGTTGGGGCGGCATTGGACGAACCGGCACGGTCATAGGCTGCTGGCTCAAACGACATGGTAGACATGACCTACGTGAACTATGGAAGAAAAATCCCAAGTCACGCTACTATCCAAACTCGCCCCAGACAGACGATCAACAGGCCTTCATAGACGGCTGGGCCGAGCCGAACTAGGCTCATCGAGCAAACCAGGTTCATCCTGCTTTATAATCAGCTAAGAGATTTAATGCTACAGCCTGAAGCTTTTTGGTGTTAGACTGATCAGGCATGCATCGTGAAGCACCAAGAAGAAAACCCGGGAGGGCATATGAAGGCGTTAAAGATAGCCGTGTGGGTAGTACTTGCAGTGATTGCCTCTGCCATCATCTTTATTGGAACACTGACTGTTTTTGAGTATCGCCCGGCTGCCTTGGAACCCATTGAGATACATAACAAGCAGGAAGGACGCGTACGTATAGGCAATGACTATACGATGATGACCTTTAATATTGGATACGCGGGTCTTGGTAAGGATGAAGATTTTGTCATGGATGGAGGCAAGAAGGGCAGGCCGGATTCCAAGCCTGTTGTAGAAGGCTATTTTAGCGGCATACAAGCAATCCTGCATGACCATCCTTCTGATTTCTATTGCCTACAGGAGGTCGATAGGGTATCAAGGAGAAGCTACCGTATAAACCAGGAGCAAGGCATACGATCATCCTTGGGTAATGCATATGCCAGCCAGTTTGCGTATAATTTCAAGGCCTTATTCGTTCCCTTCCCACTTTCATTGAGCGATTATATGGGGACCGTTAATAGTGGTATTCTTACACTTACTAATAGGCAGGTGCTAGGCAGTGAACGGCATCAGTTCCCTGGCGCCTTTAGTTGGCCGCTCCGGATAGCTAACCTAAAACGAGCGATGCTTGTTTCATATATGGACATTGAAGATAGTCAAAAGAAACTTGTCATCATAAATCTTCATATGTCGGCTTATGACAGTGACGGGTCATTGCGAGATCAGGAGATGCAGTACTTGGCTTCTTTCCTTGAAGCTCAAAGGGCATTGGGTAACTATGTCATAGTCGGAGGGGACTTCAATCAAACCTTTCCCGAGGCCGATGGCCTCTTCCCGGTACAATCGGATCTGTATGAGGCGTATACCATAGAAAAGGATTTCCTGCCTGCCGGCTATCGCTTTGAGGTCGACCTATCGCATCCTACCTGCCGGCTGCTCAATCAGCCCTATGTAGAAAATACAGAAGGCACGCAGTATTACCTCATAGACGGTTTCATCGTGTCTGATTCTGTAGAGCTTCTAGCCATGGGTGACCAAACGACAGAGAAACCTATGACTATCGATCACGGGTTCCTCTATAGTGATCATAACCCGGTTGTCATGCGTTTTAGGCTCAGGCTTTAGCGACCGGAAAGCGGCGACAGATACAGCCCCAGACAATACTCGCCTGACTCTATATCAATACCCGCGTCAAAGAGAAACCAGGCAGACTTTAAACCTATGAGCGATAGCTCGCATCCAGCACGCAAACCTGTTACCAATGAATCAGGTTTCCCCTCTATGCCGGCCCATGCGGCGTCGCCATACAGTGCCAAAGAAAGTCGGCGCATGACTATTAGCTCGGCAAATGAGAATGCCAGGCGTTCAGGTTCCCATCCGGCAGAAATAGAGGCTCCTAGCAGTATGCGGTCTACGCCATCGACTAAGGCAGGAAGGGCGATGCTGAGGGAGTCTGACATGAAAAATGGTGCCTTGCCATCAATGTCCAGCGCCACACGGCTTAGACCGCCGATTCGAAACGCTAATGATGAAAGGGGAATGATGAGTAGCCCGGTCTTTGCATAGGCATAGTGCTCGTCCCAGCCTCCAGAAAGCTGGTGGCCCAGGCCGAGTGAGAAATCACGAATCACCCCTTTGCCTTTGAGCCTTAGGGCGGTGCCACTCGACAGGAGCATCGTTACGCCGTCGCCACCCAGCCCTTCCTGTTCAAGATGTGAGCACAGATCTAGTCGGCCTCCGTCCCAGGTTTGCACGGCGCTGATGCCGCTTTGTTGATACAGCGCCGGAATAGAGTCGTTATCATCATCATCGTTGCTGTCGTCATCGTCATTGTTGCCTAACCATCGGGCTGAGACAAGCGCATCCAGTCTGAGCCAGGGAGCAAGGTATAGCCTGGCAGACGCCGAGGCAGCAGGGACGATTGATCTGTCGGTATAGGCCGACCAGTCTGCACCACCAGCGAGCGACAGTTCCAGAGGGCCGCCTCTGAGCCCGAGGCTTACTCCACCAAACAGGGAGTCTGAAAGGTAGTAGCCGTCTCCCGGATAGGCCGTCGAGCGGATTGTCGGCGTCAGCGCCAGACGGATTTTTGTTGAAGGTGCTCGCTCCAAAAAAGACCATGCGGCGCGAGACTCAGCCATTTTCAGGTTGTATTCCCGCCTGATGGCTTTGAGCCCAGCGTCGACGCC
>JAVEXO010000090.1:0-5803 GCA_034003955.1 Spirochaetia bacterium
TCATTTTATTTGACCTCGTGCAGCCTCAGAGGTGGAAGGAACATCGATGCACTTTTCCATTGGACGAAAAGCGGTGGTCTTGGCGTATGCGGTGGCATTCACGGTAGTCTCGTCAATGCCCGTCAATGCCCAAGATGTACGGATTCGAGTTGCACCTGACCTTCTTATCCCCGTCGGACAGACACGAGGCGACGAGACATTTGGACTCGGCGGCGGCGGGTCCTTGGTCATGGATATGGATATCTTTGGATTCCTGGCACCCTATCTCAGCGGTGACTTACGGTACGTAGCTCCTGCCGCGAAGGATTTCAAAGGGTCCCTCATGCTCGCCTCTGGTGGTGCTGGCCTTGGCTTCTTTGCATTCCCCTTGCCCAGGATCAAGCTAGGCTTTTCAGGGGGCTCGGGCATATACATTGGCTCGTACACCGACCCTGACGGTGACCCAACGATGAGCGGCAATGCATTCTGGCGTGCCGGTGCGGAGATGGGTTATAGAGTCAGCCCCAGCCTTACACTATCAGCCTCTGGTTCCTACATAGACTTTCTTACCAAGACAGACTCCTTTTATAAAGGCATAGCCGTTTCGCTTGTCGCCGATATTGGGTTCTCAACAAAGAACTCAGCGGGACGTGCCACCCTGGAGTATTCGGAATCCAACCCCGTATACCCTATTTTGGCATCCGAATACTCCAAAGGCTCGTTTGGCAAGCTGAGTATCAGGAACTCCGAAAGCGCGGAGATTCGCGACGTAGAGATATGGTTCCATGCCGAGGGCTACACCTCAGGGCCGGTGCTGTGTGCCAAGGTTCCATACCTGCCAAAGGGCTCGATAACCAGTGCGCCCCTGCTCGCTGTCTTCTCGGATCAGGTCATGACCGTTACAGAGAACGTCCGCATCCGCGGAGAGGTAACCATCGCCTATACACTACTCGGCGAAGAGCGCTCGGCCAAGGCTGAAACGACCATATCAATCCTTAACCGCAACGCCCTACTCTGGAGCAACCCTGAGATTCTTGCATCGTTCGTCAGCCCTAACGACCCTGCGGTCCTCGATTCAAGCAAGTTCCTCGCCGGTGTCGTCCGTGCCAAGGCCCGTAGAGAACTGGACTCCAACCTGCAATACGCGCTTGGTATATTCGAGGGCTTACGCTTGTCTGGCATAGCCTGGAGTGCCGATCCTCAGACACCGTATAGCGCGATGCGAGCGAAGCCTGCCGAAGTAGATTATGTACAGTATCCATACCAGACCATAGCCTATAGGGGAGGAGACTCCGACGACCTGGCTGCACTCTATGCCGCTGAACTCGAGTCAATAGGTGTTTCAGCTGCGCTTATCCCACTCGATGGAGAAGTGCTGGTAGCCTTCAGTATGTCAGGAGACGAGTCTGCCACAAAGAGCTCCTTTGCCGATGCCGGAGACTTCATATTCATAGATGGACAAGCATGGGCACCCATCAGGGTTTCAATACTACGCGAGGGTTTCATCCGTGCATGGAGTGAAGGCGCAAGCCTTGTCAAGAAATACCCGGACGCTCGCAGCACACTGTACAAGCTAGCCGAGGCATGGCAGCATTTCCCACCGGCTGGTGTTCCAGGCATATCGTCAGTTACAAAGAAGCCTTCTGAAGACCAGGTTCGCGCCGCATTCGACAACGCCGTTTCTTTGGTTGTAGCCAAGGAAGTGATACCTCGGGCCGAGCGTATGAGGCTAACCTTTGGTTCTGATGGTGGTAGTGGGCGACAGCGTAATTCCCTCGGCGTCCTCTACGCCAAGTACGGCATGTACACAGAGGCCTTAAGCGAATTCAAGGCAGCCGCAACTCTAGGGTTCAAGTCAGCCGCTGTAAACATTGGAAACGTTGCGTTCCTCACCGGCGACTATAAGACGGCGGTCGCTTGGTTCGAGAGTGCAAGCACCAACGATCCAGCAAATGTTGCAGCCATGATTGGGCTTGCGCGCTCGCTGTATGAGCTTGATCGCTATGAGGAAGCAGACGCCATGTTCAGAAAGGCAACGAGTTTCATTCCGGCACTGGCAGAACGCTACGGATATCTGTCAGCAAGGCTGTCTGGTTCGACTGTACGAGCCTCGGCTGTCATGGACAGGGGTGGAGGGATGCTCTGGGACGATTAATAGCCAGATACCATCCCTCAATTAAGGCAGGCGTACGATGTTTAAAAGTAGGAAGACTCCACTCCTCATCCTGGCAGTTGGTTCGGCGACCGGGGTATTAGCCCAAGGCAATCCTGAAGCAGGTTCTCCTTCTCCTGTCGGAGGCCCGCTCGGTGGGGCGCTGCCACCACGTTTAGGAGTCTCGGCCTCCTTTGACGGATGGTTTCCTTCCTTACTCAATGGAACACCAGACGTCTCGTATGCCCTAGGCGGCACGGCCCAGCTTTCGTTTGCTCCCTTGCCATTCATAGAGGCATTGGGCCGTGCAGGCGTATATTCAATGAGGCTCGCTTCCAATGAATCAATTCTGTACATCGGGGGTTCGGCGGGGCTCGGCTTTGTTGCCAGACTGTTTGAGAGGCTGTCTGTCGGTGTTTCAGGCTATGCAGGCTTAGGCAAGGTTCCTTACGGTGACGACCTCTTGGGTCTATATGAACTAGGAGCCCGCCTCGAGACAAGCTTCAGGTTGTCGGCGGCCATGACCATCGGCCTGTCTGCTGGTTATGAAAACCTGGCTAATCCCAATACAGGATCATTCATGGATGCCATCAGCGCCGGCATTCGCCTCAAGCTGACACCCGCTGAAGCCAGGTCTGATCGCGTCAACCTTGCCTTTGAGAAGGTGCAGACTCAGGCAATATTCCCTGTTTTCCGTTCCTGGTACGACTCTGAGCCCCTCGGTTCAGTCAGGATACGCAATGATGAAGATGGCCCCATAGAAAACATCCGCGTCTCGTTCTTCGCCCCAGAATACATGGGAGGCCCGCGGCTATGCACCACCGTCAAAAAGCTAGCCAGAGGGCAGAGCGTCGAGGTGCCGTTGTATGCGGTTTTTGACGAGCGTGTCCTAACCCTTACAGAAAACGGCTCTACCAGCGCTCATATAGATGTGGCATACTCTTTCCTGGGCTCCAAGCGTGATGCAAGCGAAAGCCTCACCCTGTCGCTCCACCACCGCAACGCCATGTCATGGGAAGATGACCGCCGAGCGGCGGCCTTCGTCTCTCCTACCGATCCGGCAGCCCTATGGTTCTCCCGCTACGCTTCGAGCATAGTGCGAGACAGAATGCGTACAGAGTTGCCACCCAACATGCAATTCGCCCTTGGCATCTTCGAGGCACTCAAGCTCTACGGCCTCAACTACGTCATAGACCCTAATAGCGCCTACATCACCATGTCAGAAAATGAAGCGGTGATAGATTACCTCCAGTATCCAAGCCAAACCCTCATGTATCGCGGAGGAGACTGCGACGACCTGTCAATCCTGTTCTGCTCACTCCTCGAATCATCTGGCATAAACACGGCCTTCATAACCATCCCAGGCCATATATTCATGGCCTTCGACATGGGCCTCAGCGAGGCCGAGGCAAGAGAACGCTTCTTTGATCCTGGATTACTGCTGTTCCGCGACGGCAGAGCTTGGGCTCCTGTAGAGATAACCATGGTCAAGGATGGCTTCGTCAAGGCATGGCGAGTAGGTGCAAAACAATGGATAGACAATGAACGGATAGGATCCTCCGCCTTCTATCCCATGAAGGAAAACTGGGCACGCTACAAGCCCAGCGGCCTCCAGGATGCCGCCGCCCGGTTCACCCTACCAGACGAGGCCTCAGCGATGGCTGCCTTCGACTCTGGCATCGACCGTTTCGTAGCCAGGGAAGTCGAACCTATCGTAGCAGATTACGAGCGGCAACTAGCCAAAAAGCGCACACCCGAGATATTAAACGAGTATGGCATGGCCATGGCAAGGGTAGGCATGCTCGATCCGGCATGGGAACGCTTCGTTGAAGCCTCAAAGACAGGCTACGCATGGTCATGGAACAACCTTGCAAGCATAGCATTCATACGCAAGGATTTTGCCTTAGCCTACTCGTATTACCAATGGACGACCACCCTCATCCCCGGCGATCCCGTAGCAATTTTAGGCATGGCTCGCTGTGCCTACGAGCTTGACCGATACTCAGAATCGGCCATTCTGTACGAGGGCCTCCTTGCCGAAGCCCCCGACCTAGCCCTCAAGTATGGCTACCTGGCTTCAGCCTACGGCGGTGCAGGACGAGCCTGGTCTATGGCGGACCGCCTGGCTAACTCTATCTGGTCAAAGCCAGGACTGAGCTTCCGCGAATCTGTTATAATAACCCAGCCCTCGCTTGCCGAGGCTCCGCCACCCCCTGAAAAACTGGAACAGCCTGCGCCTATAGCCCCTGTGGCTACCATAGTGACGCCTGCAGAGCCCCTCGTGGCAGCACCCGAAGCGCATGAAGTAGTAGAGGCTAAAGTTGATCCAACAGATACAGCAATCATCACGGAGCCTGCACCGATTCCTTTGATAGAGAGCATACAGGAAGAAGAACCACTCCTTGCTATAGTAGAAGCCCCGAAACAGGAAGCAAAAACCGAGCCTGCAATCGTAACACCGGCACCACCCGCCCCGGCTGTGGTCGCCAAGGCCGAACCCGCCGTCGTGGCACCAAAGCCGATAGTCGCCCCGACTATATCCGTCGTAGCTCCCGCCGATGCAGAAATTACCGCAAAGATTGCAGAAGCAGCCGCGACTCCAGCCATAGAGCCACCGCCAGTCATGGCGCCACCCGCCCCGGCTGTAGTCGCCAAGACTGAACCTGCCGTCGTAGCGCCACCGCCGCCGACACCAATAGTCGCCCCTCCGACTATATCCGCCGTAGCTCCCGCCGATGCAGAAATTGCCGCAAAGATTGCAGAAGCAGCCGCGACTCCAGCCATAGAGCCACCGCCAGTCATGGCACCACCCGCCCCGGCTGTAGTCGCCACAACCGAACCTACAGACGTAGCACCGGCGCCTACCAAACAAGAAACCAGGACGCTCGCGTCAGCGCCAGTCACTGTCACAACGGCTTCCTGGAACCTTGAGGATCCATCGATTCGCACAAGCAACGGTAGCTGGGAGCGCTCAGGCCCAATGGCCACCATGACAGACCCCAAGGCCATGTTTGCAAAACTGATCATCCCTACACCAGAACTAGCCGGCCCCTCCAACTACGAGTTCAAAGCCAGATCCAATGGCGTGGACTGGGTAGGATTTGGCATGCATATTCATGGACGCGGCCAATGGAGGCTATCAGGCTACGGCGGTGGAGACTCCATACTCGTTTGGATCACCAGTGACTCCAAGGCATACGGAGACAGCGACCCCCGCCTACAGGTCTATCGTTCCAAGGGCGACGTCGCCATGCAGATGGTAGCCTCCGCGCGCATAGCCGGCTCTGTCTTTGACCTGCACTCCTACGCCGTTGTCTATGATCCTGCCTCTGGCAAACTAATAGTACTGGTAGATGGAGAGCCTAAGCTTACCGTCGCCGGTCTCCAAAACCCCTTACCCGTAGATTTTATCGCCCTCCGCGCCCTGGACCTCGCGGAGTTTAGCAATATAATAATAACGCCTCTCTTGAATAGTCAAGCATCCGAGGAGACCACCCCATGAACCATACCGCCCCCTCCTTCCGACTCAGCCTCGCTATAATCATCGTAGCCATCGCATTATCACTCTCCTCATGCGATGACTTCTTCGGCACCGAGGATTTAAAGGCGTTGATTAGGGAGGATGTGGCACTGGCTAATGCTGACCAGATAGTATTCACTATCGTTGCCAAT
>JAVEXO010000036.1:0-27995 GCA_034003955.1 Spirochaetia bacterium
GGCGGAAAGGTGTATACAAACCATTTGATCGCACTCCACGTCGGCCTGATTTGCCCAAGTATGCGGTTGCATGAAGAGGTATCCCTCTCTTTATGTCCGAAAGGTTTCACTAAGGTTCGTAACACTAATGAGAGCTTGCCCGTTGCACTGCCAATCGTGCATACTAATACTAGAGGATCCATGAAAGAACAACTGATAGTAAAGAACCTGCCGTTTATAAAGATCCTGCCATCTTGGGCTCAGGAACTGTCGTATAAATACTGCTCCAAGACGGCTAATCTCTATATAATTCATGGCAATATAAGGGATTTTCTTCCTCACAAGATGAATGAAGGAGAGTTCAATTTTGTAAAGATACAGGACTATGTCTCAGAGGTCCTGTTTGGCAATAGAGACATCATTGTCTTCTGGGACCGATCCAGCGGAATCAGTTTCTGTTCAACGGAGATGCAGCGCGATTACATAAAGACAATGCGCGAACGCTATCCGGAAACAGGCGACGATGAGCTTCTGTCTTCAGACCCTACGGTAGCCTTCAAGACCCTGGAACGATACTTCCTCCTCAATATTCCGCAAAAAAAACGCATCGTTATGATTATAGACTACGCCGAGACGGTGTTGCCAGCAGCCGAGGTGGCCAAGCTGGATGAATCAGACCGCTATACCTTCGTCACGCTTAATCGCTGGTCTCATGATCCTGTCTTTACCAAGGGTGATGTCTCTGTGCTGCTTTTGTCGGAGAACCTTGCCGATCTCAACCCCAGGATAGTCTCCAGTCCATCTACCATCAAGGTGGAAATTCCAATACCTGATGAAGGAGTCCGCTCCTCTTTCCTGGAATTCCTTGAGGGAAAGGGCACCCTACTTCTTGACAGGGGACTTTCTGCGGCGGCGGTTGGCTCGATAACATCGGGCCTAAACCTGGTCAACCTAAACCGCCTCGCTGCCGAGAGCTGGCAGGAGGACAAAGCCATATCGATGGATTACCTCAAGGCCAAGAAGCGGGAGATAATAGAGAGCGAGGCTGGTGGGTTGCTGGAATTCCTTGAGACAGAGCATGACCTTTCATTCGTGTCTGGTCATGATTTTGTAAAGAAGCGCTTCAAACATGCCGCCCGCGCGCTCAAACAGGGCCGGCTCGATGTTCTGCCGATGGGTTATCTCATAGCTGGGCCTGTCGGTACCGGCAAGAGCTTCATGGTATCGGCTTTTGCAGGCGAAATAGGCGTACCGATGGTAAAATTCAAAAACTTTCGCTCAAAGTGGCAGGGCGTCACGGAATCTAACCTTGAAAAGGTGTTGACAATACTAAAAGCCATGGCTCCTGTGGCCGTCATGATAGATGAAGCCGATGCCTTCCTCGGCGACCGTGATCAGGAAGGTGATTCCGGTACATCCAACCGTATATTCGCTCAGCTTTCCAATTTCATGGGAAATACCGAGTACAGGGGCAAGATAATATGGTTTCTAATAACATGCCGCCCCGATCTTCTGCCCATTGACTTGAAACGGCAGGGGCGAGCCGAGGAGCACTTAGCTCTCTTTTACCCTGACAATGATGCCGACAAGGAGGCTCTCTATGACGTCCTTGTTCGCAAATTAGACCTGTCTATCAGAAAATTCCCGATATCAGATCTATTCAGGCGTTTCAAACACGAGTTCTCAGGCGCCGATCTTGAGGCCGTCCTCATACGTGCAAAGCTGAGGGCGACAATGGATAATCGAGCCTTCGTCACCAAGGAGGATCTTGAAGAAACTATGTCTGATTTCGTTCCTCCGGCGTATCCCCATGAGATAGAGCTACAGAATCTTGTGGCCGTCGTTGAATGTACCAGTAAGGAAATGGTTCCTCGTCGCTTCCAGAACCTTGACCGCTCGAGACTCGTTAAGGATATTCAGGAGCTGAAGAGCCTCTTAGGCGAGCGCTAGTTTCGTGGGTCGCCCAAGGTATTTTAAAAGGATCTTTACACTGTTTCTGGCCGCCGCCATGGCTCCAGCGGCCGGTATATCGATAGTCTACACCTTTCTGGCAGGCTCGGCCATTCGCCATGAGGCAGAGTCGAGGCTCGATTCCCAGGCTACAGCCTTCGCACGAACAGTCGCCTCAATAGCAGACGACGGTGCAAGAGATCTCGCGGTCATTGCAACTGATCCTGCGGTGAGGGCCGCCTTGAGGCCGCCGGGCAATAATGACGCCGCCTTGATGGCGAGAGCATTGCGTAAAATATATTCGACGTTCCCACAATACACGGGCCAGGCGGAGGCAAGCGTACTTTCTACAGATGGTTCTATTGCATTGCTATTAGGGGACATTCCATCCGACAGAGACATGGCCACCTATGGTTCCTGGGGCATCTTCAGGGCACTTTCCAGCACTAACATTGCACTTACACCACGTGTATCTACCCTTTCTGACGGGCAAAAAAGCTCCTTTACCATAGGCGTGGCTATCCGGGCCGAGAACGGTGACAGACTCGGGTATGCCTTGGCCGATGTGCGTCGCTCTGCCATAGCCTCGGCGGCCGTTTCTAGCGGCCTTCAAGGCGGCGTGTCTCTTGTCTTTCCATCAGGCAAGATAATCTTTGACCAATCTGATCCATCACGCGAGGGCCTCTTCATAGAAGATGTATCAATGTGGAGCGATGAAACCTATGTATCCGAGGCTAAGGCTTTTGGCGCCGGCGCTGATTTTACCGTTCTAGCTGCCTCACCAACAGGTCTCTATAATGGTTTTGGCCGTTCTGCCCGTACCGTCGCCTTGGCCGGTCTTGCCGGAGCAGCCGCCCTGGCAAGCGCCCTGGCTCTTAAGGTATCGTCATCGGTCACAAAACCGGTGCTTGAGATGGCCACATCTATGAAACTGGTAGAGGCTGGTGATCTTTCTATACGCATCGTACCATCGGCAGACGACGAGCTTGGTGATCTTGCACGCTCGTTTAACGCCATGACTGCCGAAGTCGATGCCCTTTTAAGAAGCGAGGTGGAGCGGCAGGAACTGCTCAGGGAGGCCGAACTCAAGGCTTTGGCGGCGCAGATGAATCCTCATTTCCTCCATAACACCTTGGCATCGATAAAATCATTAGCCAAGCTTGGCCGCTCGGCAGAGATAGCCCAGGTCGTAGCCAGATTGGGCAAGATACTCAGGGCCGGCACTGGTCGTCGTGATGGCTACTCTACCATAGGAGACAGCCTATCCTTCGTACGGGATTACCTGAGCATAGAGAAGGTTAGATTTGGTGATAGATTCACTTTCACTATTGAGGTTGACCCCAGGCTAGAAGGAGTCTCTATACCCCCCCTCACCCTCGAGCCTCTTACAGAAAATGCCTTGACACATGGCCTTGAAAGAAAACGTGGTTCTGGGTCCCTCCACATAGAAGGCAGACTGGAGGGCGATGACGCCGTCATATCCTTCGAAGACGACGGACCCGGCATGGAAGAAGAAGCGATCGGTTGCCTCCAGGCTTCTCTTGAGGCGGCAGAGCCCCCTTCCGGCGCACACGGCATAGGCCTCTTAGGCACAAACAGGCGCCTTGCCTTGGAGTTCGGACCGGAATATGGTATCAGGATAGACCAACGCCATGATGGCGGTTTCAAGGCTACGCTACGCATCCCGGCGGGAGAACGAAGTTGAGACGGCTTCTAATCGCAGAAGACGAGGAGTTGGCACGAAGGGAACTTGAGACGACAGTACCATGGGAGCGTTGGGGCTACATGCTCATAGGATCGGCAGAAGACGGAGAGCGGGCATGGGAGCTCTTGGTCGAACGCCGCGCCGAGATAGTCGTCACCGACATACGGATGCCTGGACTAAACGGTATGGCCCTGATACGCAGGGCAACGGACAGACTGGATCCATCAATCTGTCCACTCTTCGTCATAGTATCCGGTCATGCCGATTTCGAGTATGCCCGTGAGGCCGTTAGATTGGGTGCCTTTGACTTCTTGATGAAGCCAATAGACGATGCCGAGTTGGCCGATACCATGGCACGGGCAGCCATCAGGATGGACGAGATTCAGCATGTAGCAGGGCTCAAGAAGGCAGCATCGACGGACAGGGCCTTTGAACTCCTCCGCGACCTGACACGAGAGCGTACGATTGACTCGGGCGATGTCTACGTGGAGGCGGCCATAGCCGACTTAAGGGAGCGTTTTGTCATAGAGCTATCCGCCGATTCTGTTGCAGAACGAATAGGAATCTCGGGTGATCATCTGTCAAGGCTACTCAAACGAGCCACGGGGCTTACCTTTAACGAGTACCTGACGCGCCTACGCATGCAGAGAGCTATGGAACTCCTGTCTGACCCATCGGTACGCATAGGAGAGGTGGCCGATCTATCCGGATACAGGGACGCCAGGTATTTCAGCACCCTGTTCCGTCGCATAGTCGGCATGACTCCGAGTGAATTCAGACATGGACGGCTTCCTGTATCTCGTGAGGAAAAACCCGACGAAGGCTGACCCGGCGAAAGCTGGCCTCGAGAACATGCATAGCACCCTATTCTCTCAGCCTGAGTGACTCGAATCTCCTGAGGGTCCGCTCACGATCATGCACCGCATCGTCAAAATCGTAGTCTACTAAGCGTATCGAAGCCAATGCCGGCATGCCCTCTGGAACAGGGGCGTCAAACCTTGAAGATCGTCGTTTGAACCTGGCAGATACGACGCGGGCTACATCATAGCCCAATACAAAGTCAACGAATTTTTTAGCGGCAGCATGATGAGGAGCATTCTTTATTATGGCCACACCATCGGGGATGGCGGAGGTGCCATCGTCGGGATAGACTATCAGCACATCGGAACCAAGCCTTCTAGCCTCGGCTCCTGCCGTCTCGAATGTCATACCCACGAGGTATTCTCCGGAGGCTACACCACGATACACCGCAGACGATTCTTCCAGTGTAGTGCCACCCATAGAAAGCATAAGGCGACGCGTTAGAAGCCATGCTTCATCGTCAGCATCTTTGGAGCCTGCATCGGTATGGGATGCGTCTTCACTACTGGCGACGAGGAGTGTCCGCAGTATTGTATACGAACTGCCAGATGTGGATGGATTGGCGAATGCTATGCTGCCTGCGAAGGCGGGAGAGGCGAGGTCTGACCACCTTTGTGGTGCCTCGGCGTCAGACACGAGGCGCGCATTGTATATGATGACCATGGGTAGGACGGTAAACCCCGTCCAGTATCCACGCTCATCCATCAGGTTACCAGGAATGAAGGCTCTCTCAGGCGAAAGATAGGGCTGGAACAGGCCTATGTTGGCTACGAGGCTCTCGGCACCTCCACCCCAGAGCACGTCTGCATCTCCTGCCTGTGCCGATCCCAGCCGTGACAGAAGCGCGCCTGTTCCATCATAGACAACACGAACACGAAGCCCGGTGCGTTCGCGGAACTCATCGATGATTGTCTTTGCAAGCTCTTCTGGATGTGATGAATATACAACAAGATCGGAATCGTCTGGTTTTGCCTTGTCTGGTACGCAGGAATAGAGTATGGCCACAGCAAGGGCCAAGGCTACGACGAGCCAGACGAGGTAGGCTAATGCTTTAGGCTTCAAGAGCCACCCGTAGTGACACGCTCGGTTTCGTGCCTTGCTATAAGAGCAAGCTCCGAGCGTAAATTTTCTATCCCTGTATAGTGAAGCGCTTGTATACCAAGTCTTCTGGCCGCCACGATATTTTCAAGCATGTCGTCAATAAAAACTACATCGCCAGGATCTGCCTGTTCTGCCTTGAGTATGAAGCGCCAGAACTCTAAGTCAGGCTTACAGAGACCCATGATATTGGATACATAGACGGCCTCGAAACAGTCGTACATGCCTTTAGCCTTCAGGTAGTCATAATGGGAGTCTACGGTGTTGGATCCGCATACCACCCTGTCGCTTTCCCCTAGCTTGCGTATGAAGTCTTCCATACCGATATCGAGCTCTGGAGCAAAGAGGCTTGACCAGTAATCATCCGCCGCCTTAAATCCACTACGTTTTTCAAAACGAGACCAGAACTCTGGACCACTAAGCCTCCCGGCCATCAGTGCTTCAAGATCGGGTGCGGCATGAGAGCGCAGCTCGTGTTCTTGCATTCCCATGAGACTGGCGGCCTGTGGCATAACGTCAAAGGAATGAACCAAGACGCCGCCCATATCAAATATATACAGCATTATTCCTTACCAGCCTGGTAAACGGCCGATCCCCCCAAAAAATACTTTGATAAGGTGAAGAATAGCACAAAAACAGGAAGTGACGCGATCACGGCTACGGCCATCATCGCTCCTTCGTCGGCATGCTTCTCCGCGGTGAACTTGACTATGTAGGCCGGGATGGTCTTCATCTTCTCTTCCTGGGCGACGAGTAGCGGCCAAAGGAGGTTATCCCATTGTTGCCTGAAGGATAATACTGCGAGCGTGGCGGCCGCAGGGCCTGAATTCCTAAAGACTATATCCCAGAATATCCTCGGCTCCGAGCAACCATCTATCCTGGCGGCATCGAGCATCTCGTCAGGGAAGGTTATGAGGTATTGCCTCATTATGAATACACCAAAGGCATTCATGAGGAAAGGTACGATAAGGCCGGCATAGGAATTCTGCATGCCTGCCTTGACCACAATCAGGTACAGAGGGATCATAACCGTCTCAAAGGGTATCATCATCGTTCCCATGATGGCCATGAATACGGCGTTGCGACCCTTGAAGCGGAACTTGGCTAGCCCATACCCGACGAGAGACGACAAAAATACTGTTGTGATGGCGATGGTCGATGAGACTATGACAGAGTTGAGTATGTTACGCAGGTACATCCAGGTACCATCGTTGCCTGCCAAGGCTCGCAGGTAATTTGCCGGCTTCCAAGTCTCAGGTATCCAGCGATAAGGCATCCTCATGATGTCTATGGCTGGCATGAATGATGAACCGAGCATGAAAAATAATGGAACGAGCACGAAGACGCAAGACAGGGCTACTATAAGGCTTGTTACTACCTTGGCCACGATGTCGCGAGTCTGTGAACCCTGGCTCATAGTTCACCCTCGTCTTTCTTTGAAAACCTGAGCTGTACCCAGGTAAGACCCAGCATCAGCAGGAACAGCAGCGTACTCATCACGCTCGCCTTGCCAATATTCAAGTCGCGCATGGCGGTATTGTAGATGTTGAGTGTAATGACGTTTATTGGCGCCAGAGGAGCGCCTCCTTGCGTAAACAGATACTGCGTGCTAAAGGTCTTCATGCACTGTATCAGGATCATGACAGAAACAAGAACGGTTGTAGGCCTTAATAAAGGTAGCGTTATTGAAAAGAACCGACGAAGAGGGCCGGCTCCATCTATCATGGCCGCCTCGTTGACCGAGTCTGGTATCTTGCCTATGCCTGTTATAAACAGGATGGTGAAGTAGCCTAAATATTTCCACACGTAGACTACCATGGTCGATACCTGCACCATCCATGCGTCAGACAGCCATCTATGGTCTATGCCAGGGGTATTGGATACCCAGTTTACAAACTGGTTGGCCAGGCCTCGCGGATCGAGCATGAGGAGCCAGATGAGGGCCGCTACAACCGATGACAACACGGCTGGTGAGTACAATGCAGCCTGTGCCAGCCTCTTGCCGCGCTTCATCGACGTTATGAGGGTAGCAAACAGCAGGCTCAAGAGAAACAGCGGCACGAAGACTCCTACGGTAAACGTAGCGGTAGCCCTAACCGAGTTCCAGAAATCTTCAGAACCGAGGACGCGCTGATAATTCTGTAGACCTATGAATTTGGGAGCCTTGAGCGACAGCAGCCTTTTATTAAAGAAACTTGTCATGATGGCGTTCAGCATGGGATAGAAAGAAAAAACAGAGAAGAAAACCAGGCCGGGCGCCACGAAAATCCATCCCCACTTTGCCCTGTTTCGTTCCAGACCTCTTGTGGCTACTCCTGGTTTCATCAAAGAACCTCCCTATTAAGACCGGCTACAAGTATTCAGTATTTGGGATAATAGTGCTAGCGGTATTAAAACAGATGGAGAGCCCAGAATAAAATCCTGAGCCCTCCATCGCGACTGCTAATCAAGAGCCATGAATGCTATTACATATCCTCGAGAGCCGCGATCGTGTCGCGTCGTAGCTTGGCAAGGGCCTTGTCGGGATCTACTCCAGACAGCATCACAGACTCGAAGGCTTCCTTGAGCAGGGATTCTATCTTGGAGCTGGCGGCACCGTAGTAGACGATGTGGCCGGCGGCCATGTCCTTGGCAAACACATCTGAATACGGTGTGTCCTTGAATGACTTTGATTCGAACAGTGCCTTGGTAGGCTGTACTATGGCTACCTTCTGGAGGTACTCCTCGCCATGGCTGAGCATATAGCCGAGCAGTGACCATGACGCCTGCTGTTCCAGCTTTGACGACTGGGCATTAACCATGTAGTAATGGCCATAGTAATTATTGGGAACCTTCCTGACGGCGTCTTTCCACTGGGGATAGGGAATTACCATCCAGTCGCCCGAGTCATAGAAGGCCCTGTTGGCGTCGCGCATCCTGGCCTCTTGATAGAGACCCGACAAAGACATGGCTATTTCATTCTTGTCGTTGTCAAAGACCTTCCTGGCGGCTGTGTACGTGGGAGAACCTAAATTCTTGCCGTTGGGGCCGAATTCCTTGAAGTAATTGAACACCTTAAGCCAAGCAGCATCGTTCGTTATGACCGACTTGCCATCCTTGGATACAAGCTCGCCACCGAGCTGCTCTACCATAGGCATGACCGATGTCAGGTAATAAGGATAGCGGAAATCAAAGCCGCGGCGTTTGATTATCTGACCATCACGAAGCACAATCTTCTCTGAGACTGTCATTACATCTTCCCAAGTCTTGGGATAATCCTTCATCGGGTCAAGCCCGGCATCACGGAAAATCTTCTTGTTGAGATAGATGGCCCAGTTGGTTAGCTCAAGGGGCATGCCGTATGCCTTGCCGCCTTCAATGACGGGGTCGAGCATGCCCGTCATGTACTTGGCCTGCATGTCTTTAAGGTTTCTGAATCCTGCTGACCTATAGTCGACAGGGGCCACACGGCCCATGTCCATAAACTGGTACTCCTCGAAAATCTCAAGGTTGAAAATATCGGGGCCTGCGTTTGCGGCAAAACCTGCGACCAAGATGTCTTTTATCTTGCCAGAAGGGTACGTGACATAATTGACAGTAACGCTGGGGTTGGCCTTCATGAACTCGTCTATAAGACGCTTCTCTAAGGCAGTCCTCGCCTGGTCTTCATGGGTCCAGATGACGAGCTCGACCTTCTTTCCCTTTAAGGCGGCTACGGTCGGGGCCTGCGCGAACGCTGGTGCGACGAGAGCCGCGGCCAGTACGATTGCTAGTATGCGTTTCATGGCATCCTCCTACTTGGATAGTGTACTATTCTATAATCAGGCGCTTATGTCATGCACGCAATGCCGCTATGACGGTATTTTGTTCATAATAGCGGCATGCTAGCTCATCGAGATATGCTCATACAGCTATGGTGAAATGACAGTTCTTCCGATAATATATACAATATGAAAGCGTTGAAATCCGTCATAGCGGCCTTTGCCCTTGTCTGCGCCTTACTGACTCCCCTTTTTGCCCAAGAAGGAGAAGGGGAAGTATTCGCGCCCTATCCATCGCGCATACGTGTTGGTGTTAGGGGTAAGGATATAGTTTTGTCGTGGGAGGACAGTCCAGACGTAGGCTCCGGCTATGCCGTCTACCGTCATAATGAGTTCCCTGAAGCCTCTAACTTCGATGAAGCCCTACTTTTAGGATATGCCGAATCGGGGGAAAAAGACTTTGTGTATTCTCCTCCTGACGAAAAACCATACTATTACTTCGTTCTAGGCAGAGTCTCTGACGCATCGCAAGGCTACCCTGAATACAGGATATTCATTCCCCTGCGAAACATCCCTATAGACGCAGTCTCCGTTTCAATGGCACAGAATCCCGATGCTACAGACTCTCCTGCTCCATCCACGATTCCAGAGGCGGCTCCATCGGGAGTACCCGTTCTTTCTGGCATACTTGCCAGGACAGACAATGACGCCATTGTCGTGTCAATCGAGGCCAAGGGCTCCCCCGGCCGACTGGTTATATACCGGAGCACAGCCCCCATCAAGACTGCGGCCAATCTCCTGGATGCCGTCCTCGCTGCAATAGTGGAGACCGGTGGGGGTCCATACCGCGACTACCCTGTTCCAGGTGTTGACTACTACTACGCAGTGGTACGTGAGCGAGATCTATCCAGTGGATCACTGTCACTCGAGGCTGGAGTCAACGCTACATCGGCACCGGTATCTATCCAGGCAGGCCTCTTTCGCATAGGCCTTCCTTCTTCGGGTGCCACATCTCGCAACATGCCTCTTCCCTATCTAGTCTTGACGACGGGTTTTGCCGATGCAAAACCTGTTGGCGTAGATGATCCTACACCACGCCGCAAGGAGCTTTCTGCCGAGACAGAGAAGACTATAGCGACGATAATCACGGGTTACGGATCGATGACACAGGCAGACAAGCCACCCGTCACCATCTTCCCTGAGGATCTTCAGTCAGGTGGAGGAGGCGAGGAATATGCACTGCGGACTATCGTGGCAAACCACTTCGGCCAAGGCTCCTACCGTGAAGCCACGAGGCAGTTTACCCTCTACCTGTCACTTCCCAGATCCCAGAGCAATGCCAACAAAGCGCGCTTCTACAGGGGCCAGGCAGAGGCGATGAGCGGAGCCTACAAGGAAGCCTTCTTTGATCTACTACAGGCCCAGGACTCATACTACTTAGAGTCTTCTGCCTGGATAGACTTCATACTGGAGAGGCTCAGCCGAGACTGAGCCACCCTATAATCAGTGCTGGGCTCTTAGAAACCGAAACGGTACTCTATGCTGTGACGGTAGGCCTTGCCTGGCCGCAGTATGCACGATGGGAAGTCCGGGCGATTAGGACTGTCAGGAAAATACTCGGCTTCCAGACAAAAACCAGAATGTTTGTCATAGACTGATCCACGCTTGCCCCGCACATCGCCTATAAAATTACCTGAATAGAATTGCAGCCCAGGCATGTCGGAGTAAGCCTCTAGCGTCCTGCCGCTCTCTGGCTCCAGGACACTGGCAACTTTCCTTAAGGAACCATCCCATCCGTCTATGACATAGCAATGATCGTAGCCACCCACCGCAGCCAGATCTCGACCCATGGCCTTGCGCTTCCTGAAGTCAAAGGGAGTCCCCTCGACTAAGGCAGGGCTTCCTGGAACAGGTATGAGGGAATCGCCAACGGCTACATAGGCAGAAGCATAGAGTTCCAACTCATGATCTACAATGGTGCCGTTACCCTCCCCTCTCAGGTTGAAGTAGGCGTGATTGGTAATGTTGACAGGAGTAGCCGCATCGGAGACTGCCTCGTAGCGCAGTGCGAGTGTATTGTCGGCACGAAGCGTAAAGACGGCACTCACGTCGAGACGACCAGGAAATCCCTGATCACCATCATGGCTACAGAGGCTCATGCGTACACAAGCCTCCCCTGATTCCTCACCTGGCTCTGCCTGCCATAGACAACGGTCGAAGCCCTTGAGACCGCCATGTAGCGAGTTCTTGCCATTGTTGGCTGCCAGCACATATTCTATGCCATCCAGGGTGAACCTGGCTCCAGCTATGCGATTGGCAAAGCGGCCAACCGTTGAACCCATGTATGGATGCCTGGCGCATAAGCCTGCCAAGGTAGAGCTGCCCAGGAGGAGATCAATCTCACCGGAACTGACATCTGGTACTATGGCTGAGCAGATGATGGCTCCGTATTCCGAGATACCAACACGCATTGATCCGTTGTCTAAGATGAACAGCCTTGGTATCGTGCCATCCGAACAGACGCCAAAATCCATGGTTTTTATTGCAGAAGACATATTCTACACTCCATTCCTGGGTAAGACCCTATAGTATGCCATCAACAATAATTCCGCGACTCGCCTCGGTAGAAAGGCAAGCAAGCGCATGGCAAAACGCTGCATTCGCGGGCCAACATCATAGCGAGCCCTGAGCCTCTTTTTATCAAGTATCTTAAGTACCAGGCGGGCCAGGACAACGGGATCGTATCCATCCTTCTCGCTCTCCTCCATCACGGCTATTGATCGCAGACCTGCCGTGGCGTAGGGGCTGTCTTCTCCTAGTCCAAACACCGTCCTGGACTCGGTAAAACCGGTCCTGAAGTCGCCAGGCTCAATGAGAGACACCTGAACTGGATAGGGTTCCATTTCCATCCTCAGGGAGTCTACAAAGCCTTCAAGGGCAAATTTACTGGCAGCATAGTAGGCTTGAAAGGGCACCCCTACGATGCCTGCCATAGAGCCTACGACGAGTATTGTTCCACCGTTTGCCCTCATGCCTGGCAATACGGCCCTTATGGCCCTTGCAACGCCCAAGAAATTGACATCGAGTTGTCTCTGAGCCTCGAATATAGGTGTCTCTTCTACAGAGCCCGCCAGACCACTCCCCGCGCAATAAAGAAGAATATCTATACGCTCTTCCTTGGCTAGAACATAGGATATGGCCGTATTGACGGAATCATCATTTTCCGCATCCATTCTAATCAGTTCATAGAATTCATCGGCCCTACGGTTCTTCTCATCAGGCTTGCGGCTGGTTCCATAGACTGAGAAGCCTTTCTTGGCCAGTTGTGTCGCACAGGCATTGCCAAGACCGCTCGAAGCCCCTGTTACGAGGGCGACTCGCTTGTGTCGTTCATGCATGTTCTTGCCGCCCGCCAATAGCCGCCACGACGACATCGGCTATTCGTTCAGGCGTCATACGCTCCGTATTGATGACAAGATCGGCAAAATCAAAACGATCATTGTCTATGCCATACAGCGATAGATAGCGTTCCCTGTCAAGCTCGTCCCTGCGCCTCGTGAAAGCCAGGACATCCTGACTCTCTCCGCCCTCTCGCTTTCGTATGCGTTCGGCCCTCACCTCGCTCGAGGCGTGGAGATACACCCGTAGGCTTGCGTCTCTGACCAGCCATATAGATAGCCTTGATGCGATGACGCAGTCGGCCTCATGGGCCATCTCTACCTGCCGTTCGTCTAGGGTTCTATCAAACGAAGAATCTGCATTGGCCATCTCAAGGAGCTTGACGAAGGGGATTCCCATCTCGTCGGCCATGGTATGGAAGGTATAATTTACGAGCCTCCTGCCGAGCCTCTCGGAGACGAGCCTCGATACCGTAGAGTTACCACAACCGCTCTTGCCTGAAATTGCAATGATTGACACTTTATGCTTTTCATCGCTGTGCTGTATCATTCTACATTCCTCGCCTGTTCGCGTATGTTCTCCACCGCATCCTTCATGTCTATGACGGCATCGCTGATTCGCGTGTCGGCACTCTTGCTTCCTATGGTATTGGCTTCCCTGTTCATCTCCTGACAGATAAAGTCAAGTTTTTTGCCACAGACAGGCTCGGCCATGGCCTTTCTGAATGCCTCTATGTGGGAACGGAGCCTGACTATTTCCTCGTTGATGGTGTGTTTGGCAAGGTAGGAGGCTAGTTCACTGAGGATCCTTGCCTCATCGACGACATCACCCATCACCTCATCGAAGCGCGCCCGTAGATTTGCCCGTATTGTCGCCTCCATGCCGGGGGTAGCCTCCTCAATTATATCGAGGGATTTCGATAGCGAGCACAGCTTCTCGTCAAGATCGAGTTCTGTGGCCGCTCCTTCTCTTTGACGTTCGGCATCAAAGGCGTCGAGGCACGATGCAATAACGGGGGCCAAGGCTTCCCATGTAGCCTCCGCGTCAAGGCTCCTCTCGTAACTGAGCATACCGTCTATACCAAGGAGATGCGACAACCTGACAGGTTCATCTATGTCAGCGGCCCTGGCAAGGTTCCTGAGCGCATCCGCCACCGCCTTGGCACTCGTTGCGTCTATGACAACATCGCTTGGAATGTCTCCCCCAAGAATCTTTATAGACAGCTCAACCTTACCCCGTGCAACCCGTGACTCGACAAGGTTACGAACTCTACGCTCTATGGGTCCCAGGAAAGCAGGGGCAAGAACCGCCAAATCAAGGAATCGATTGTTCCAGGCCTTGGCGACGACCGCCGCCTTGAGTGATGCAGAATCGAGTCGCGCGGCTCCATAGCCTGTCATGCTTTTCATGCTGTTCCTTTCGCTATAGCCAAGCCAGCGAATAATGCATACGCGGCCTTTCCTAGTTTCCAGTTGTCGCCCGCCCCCATTGTAACAAAAAGATCACCTGGCTGGAGTCTGTTTTGGAGGAATGGCAGGGCTTCCATTGGTTCTTCAAAATAGACAGCTTCGCTTCCCCTTGCAATGGTCTTATCAAAAAGCAAGCGGCCATGCGTATCGGGATCGGGGGCCTCCCTGGCGGAGGGGTATATCTTATGGAGTATAGTCAAGTCGGCCTCGCTGAAGGCCCCGGCAAAATCTGAAAGCAAGGCCCTTGTCCTGGAGCAGGTGTGAGACATGAAATCGACTATAAGGCGACGCTCAGGATAGAATTCCTTGAGCCCTGCGATGGTTGCCTTGATGGCCGTAGGATGATGGGCATAGTCATCCATGAACAAGACGCCACCCGCCTCTCCCAGGATCTCAGAGCGTCTACGTGAGCCGGTAAAATCTTCTAAAGCAAGCCTGAGCGCATCGAGTTCCTCTGTGCTTACATGCCTGCTGTAGCGCTCATGGAGTATGGTGACACAGAGGGCTATTGCCGCTACAGTATCCAAGGCAATATGCCGTCCAGGCACGCGAATCTTCCATTGAACGTCAAAGCCTTCTAATCTGAATGCTCCTCGCTCGCCTTGCACTTCGTATGATTGTATCCTGAAGCTACCATTGGCCTCGAAGCCGTAAGGAATGCCAAGCAGATCTGGACGCGTGATTCTGGCGCGCTCCCAGACATCGACCGCGCCCGGATCATCGGCGCAATAGATGACACTGCCTCCTTCTGGCAGCATAGACAGGTATTCTACGAAGGCCTTTGCAATAGACTCGTAGTCTGGATAATAATCCTGATGGTCAGGCTCTACGCTTGTAAGAACAATTCTTTGAGGCCTGAATGCCAGGAAGTGGCGTCTATACTCGCATGTCTCCGCTATAAGAAGTTCGTTTCCCATACTCAGCGTGGATCGTCCGCCAAAGGCGCCTACGGCGCTTCCCACCAGAATGGAGGCAGGTAGCCGGAGAGCCCTGGCCGCGACTCCAGCGATAGCCGTCGTAGTCGTCTTGCCATGGACACCTGCTACGCCGCTAGAGTCACGGGAAGCCGAGAGGCTACCCAACGCTTCTGGGTAGCTCAAGAGCGATATCCCCAACTCCTTGGCTCTGAGTAATTCCGGATGGCTATCGAGACGATAGGCGGCCGAATAAATGACGAGCTCTATACCCGGGACTATGGTATCGGCCGAGAATGGGTAGACGGGAACGCCTAGTGCGGCAAGAACCTCGTCTGTATAGAAGCTGTCCAGAACGTCTGAACCGCTGACTATGGCTCCCGCGCCGACAAGTAATTCAGCCAAGGCGCATACACCTGTTCCCTTGGCTCCTACAAGATGGATACGAACTCCCGCAAGGTGAGCGGGCATGGAATCTGGCATGTTCATGATAGTAGCCTAAAGCTCATCGCTATGCAACGAAGGCTGATAGACTAGAGCTACTCGTGTACCGTGAGGAGAATGTCGGTGCGCCATGTCTCATCTGCCTCTAAGCGTATGGGCCAGACAAGGAGCAATGCCAGACCTTGGCGCTTATCCTTGCCTACGAAGGAAGTGCTCATTGATGCGTGTACAGAGGATGTTATGGAGACAGATTTTATTGAACCCGAGGTACGAATCGACACCTTTGGAGTAGTTCCTATGTCGGAGGCTTTCTCTGATGACAAGGCAGGAGCCTCGACAAGCATGGTTTCTGAACCTGCTATGTCCAGACCTTCCAGGGTATCCGAGCCTAGAGCCACGTTGAATTCGATGCCAAGCCAGAAAACAGCCTGTGCATCGGAACGATTCTGGACACTGTAGGCTACCCTGACCACCTTCTTGGAGAAGGAGTAGCGCTTTGTAATGCATATTGAACGCTTGGATCCACCTAATCCTACGACCCCATCCTTGAGGAAGGATAAGGTAGGTTTATCACCATCTACGAGCGTTTCATCATAGGGATGTCTTGAAAATGGTCCTATATCGGCACTCCAAGGCGACAGGACGCGATCCAGGCCTGGCTCCTCGGCATACAGTCTGTCTACGAAGCACGATTTTCTAGCACGGTCTCCCTCTACTTCTTCTACAAAGAGGTCACAAAGATTGCGTCTAGCCTTGAGCATATCCAGCTCTGACAGCACCGCCCCTTTTAGATGAACATAGGCGTTGAGATCTGTGCCTTGATAGATGTATTCCTTTGCCCCATCGAAATCTATGTCGGCCTTCACAATTCCAGGCGTGAAGGCGCCCTTCTGCCTGGTTGTAAGTTCCGCGTCAATAAGCGAGCGATATGCGGCTTCACGGATAGAAGGATCGGATAGGCCACCACCAGGAGCCAACCAGTATGCATCACCACACTGACCCCTCCAGAGGTCTTCAACGGCCGACTTCTTCCTTGATTTATCTCCTCTGAGTTGCCCAATGAGGAGATGCACATAGTACATACGCGAATACAATGAGGCAGACGACGCGTAGCGTATTATTGAACGCCTAAGACTGCCCCCTACATGGTTTGCCCCTTCCGCTGTGCCAGCCTTGAGGAAGCGTTCCGTTGCCGATCCTTGAAAGTACAACTTACCCGTCACACGTTTTGACTTGAGGTAGCGAGATGGTGTCGTCGTCTCTGATTCCAGGGAATTCTTGCGGAACCAGGCCAGGGTGCGCTCCACGTAGAGATCAGGAGACTCGAGGCCCGATGCTTCCCACAAGTTTCTCAGGTGCTCGCCCGCGAGCATCAGAACGCTTATAGGACTCGGCAACACGGTCTCAGCCGCCTCCACAAGCCCCTTAGGCGACGAAAAACTAGTAGAACAATCGGTAACGGGCAGGACGGTCAGGCATCGACCCTGATCCTCGGTGAGCACCGGTCCAAGTTCTCCATTGTCACGTCCTATGGCATCCTTGAATTGCTTGTCAGACAGAAAGGTGTAATCCATACCTGAGGCCTGCAGGGTCGAAGCCAGCCATGGTTCCCAGGCATATTCACTAAGCCAGCAACCCCGTGGCCGCTTACCAAAATTTTTCCGTAAGTACGTCGTCATCATTTCTATCTGGCCAAGCCTGTCTGAATTAGGAATAAGAGGAAAAACAGGTGCATAGAATCCGCCGCCAAGGAGTTCAATCTGCCTTCTGGCTGACATCTCCTCCAGTAGCATGAGATATTCAGGATGTCTGGCCTCAAAACGTTTTAAAAGTGCGCCAGAATAGTAGAGTGAGGCTTGAATTTCTGGAAAACGATTAAGCGTTGACAGGAATGGCCTGTAGCAGGTCTGATACGTCTTCTCAAATTCGCTTTCGTCGAGTCCTTCAGGGAGATGATTGTATGTCCCTATGATAAGGTGCGACTTAAGCATTCAAAAACATCCTTTATAATCATGAAGAACCATTATATCTCAGTTCTAATCAGTGCGAAAGGTAGAAAGGGCTTACCCTTTTCTTCGTATGCCTAATAGCCTATAAAAAAGCTGGCGTCGATGCCGGCAAAGGCCAGGGCCATCAGGCCTGCACTCAGAAAACGTATGGGTGCGCCCCTGAATGGTGCTGGAATAGGCTCAAGATCAAGCCTGTCCATGATGGCATCGAGGAAACGGGTAGCGGCGACATATCCAAAGGCCGCCGACAGCCCTCCAGCGAGGAGTAACCAGACGGAAGAGAAGCGCCCCCCCACCATCATGGCCACGGCGTAGAGTGCCAGGTTTGCCTGTGATGCCCTCTCTTCGTAGCCTGGGGTTGTCTTCCTGCCTGATGACAGGCTCACGGCCCGCAACAAGCCAAACACGCTGAAAAGCAGGATTGCAAATACGACAGGGGCAAGCGATTCCAGCCCCCACGGAGTCAACAGATGACGGAACACCATGCCGTCGACAAGGGCTGCCAAGGCTGAAGCCACCATGAAGGAGGGCAGGAACCAGGGGGATGGCTTTTCGTCGACCCTGCGTTCCGGAACGAGACCCCACTGAATGAGGATATTACCACCCAGGGAGAAATAGAAGGCCAGTCCAAGAACACTCATGATTCAGTTCCTTTTGCCAGCGCCATGATCGCGCGAAAGCCGGCCGCCACCAATCCCAGTAGTATGAAGGCACCAGCTGGCTGAGCAAACATGGGGAGAAGGGATGAATAGGCTACTTCTGCCTGTATAGAGATGGTACCGGAGGCCAGAAACTCCCTGAGTGCCGCGAATACTATGACAGAAAGGCCATATCCTAGCCCTCGTACAATGTCCTCAAAGCCTCGTTCCCGTTCATACATAGTAGACGGCATTCTAGCGGCTCTCAGGACTGGAATCATTAATACAACCAGGAAAATCCTTCGGTAACTCGTCTCAAAGAGGAAAGGATCGAGGAGCCTGACTATGGAGGCGACGATAGAGGCTGCGATTGCGGCACCCAGTATGGCCAGAGCGTAGATTTTAAGACGCCCAAAACGGGCAGGAAGGAGAAGAGCGATGGCAGAAGCCGAGCTATGCACTATAAGAAAGGATACTCCAAGGGCCAATCCTATTGAAAGCCCATTCGAGAATACATACAGAGGAGCAAGCCCGGCCAAGGCGGCCCAGGCGCCTATTGAACTCTTGGCGTCACTCCTTTCCATCAAGCACCTCCACCCTGTCTTGCTCTAACCTCGTTATAGAATCGAGGGTGTCCCGTATGAATGGTTCTAATGACGCATCAAGCGGCGACGAATCGGACCCAGCAACACTCTTGCCCGTACGTTGAAGCAAAACATTGAAGCGCTTGGCATAGGCAAAACCATTACTACCCCCCAAAGGATAGAAACTCCTTAGGTTGCCCTCTGAGTCTACATTTGCTATAGCCCTATACATGACGTCTGAACGACTGGCGAGCAGCACGTAAGAGCTGAAGCCCTTCTTGGGCACGGCACGTCCAAGAACACTACCCTCACGCAATGTCTCCCATGAAGAGTTTCTAGTAGGTACTTCTACGGCCTTATCTATTAAAAGTGCCATGTAGCGAGATGACTGGCGCGATGCATAAACTGACAAGAATCCCGCCCCGACAAGGAGAACCAGGGCGCAGACGAGAATGATAAAACCATCACTATCGAATTTGCGAGCATTCATGGCTGCCGCACCGTTCTATGCATGTAAGGAACCCCTGATAGGTATTTCTCTATGAAGGGGGTCAAGACGTTCATCACGAGGACGGCGTAGGCTACACCCTCAGAGAAGGCACCCCAGCGCCTGAACACGAAGCACAAGGCTCCTATGGCCGCGCCATAGAGCAATCCTGCCAGCCATCCAACGGGAGAACTGACAGGGTCGGCTGCCATATAGAAGGCTACGAGTACTATGCTACCGCCTGAAAGGGCAAAAAGAACATCGCCACCCAGGAAAGATTCACCGGGTAGACCGGTGCCAAACACGCCAACCAAGGTTCCAAACACCAGAAGCATGGATCCAGGTATAACAGGTTTTATCAGCCTGAGGCTGACCAGGACTATTGAACCAAACAGTATGGCTAGCAAGGCGCTTTCTCCTAGTGTGCCTGGCTTGAGACCTATGGCCAGGTCGAGATACCCATCCGGCAACCTGGCTCCCATTTTTGAGAATAGCGTATCATTGAGAAAGCCACTGACCATAGAATCTACCTTTGACAAAGGGTATGAGGCGCCCCGCAATGCGTCCATGACACGTACCGCAAGCCCCTTGTCCAATCCCCTCGCGAAGGCGAGAGGCGTAGCGGCGCTGACACCATCGACCCCTGAAACGAGCCTTGGCAGAACATACTCTCGCATCTGTGTAGGCCAGTTGGCGTATGCGAAGGCCACACCGGCTAGAGCCGGATTCATCCAGTTGGCACCGAGACCCCCAAAAGCCGCCTTGACGACTAGAATGGCGAATACCGTCGACACCGCTGGAATATACCACGAAACGCCCGGGGGCATGGCTGTGGCTATCAGAAACCCCGTAAGCACGGCACTACCGTCGCTCAGACTCCACCGTCTTAAGAGGCCTGAAGCAAGAGCCTCTGCCAGGAGTGCCGATACCAGTGTTACCACCCAAACCTGTATGGCGCCTCGCCCATAGAGAACCGAAGACCAGGCTACGATTGGAAGCAGCGTCATCACGCAAATCCAGGCCGCCCTCGCGCTTGTCTTCCAGTCATGGATATAGGGCGGGTACGCTTGAGAAGATCCTTTATTTAATTTCATCGATCCACCTCATGCTTACGGGCCTCATCAAAATCTTTGACTAAGGGTATCCTGGAACGGCAGACATAGGCGCAGGCTCCGCAGGAGGAGCAGCGATCCAGCCCTGCCTTGAAGGCGTCGTCTAAGCTTCCTGCCCTCAGAAACTTGATCATGGCATAGGGGTTCAAGCCTTCTGGACATACCTGTATGCAGTCACCACAACGGACGCAGGCTCGTTCTGGAGCGGATTTTGTCTCTGTAGACGTAAGGGCCAGGATGGCCCTGGTAGTCCTCGTAACGGATGCATCCAGATCGGCGACAGCCCTCCCCGTATAGGGACCGCCCATGATGATAGTCTCTGGTTGCCCACAGAAGCCGCCGCATTCCTCAATCAAGTCGCCTATCGGCGCCCCAATTCTTGCCTTTAAAATGGACGGACGCTTGATGGCGGCACCACCAACATACACATACTGCTCAATATGAGGCTTATTGGAGACAATGGCCTCATGCAAGGCTATGAGCGTACTTGGCTCGAGTACAAAGATCGATCCACTGTCCTTTATGTCCAAGGCGACGGCTATCTGCCGAGTCATATCCTGAGGAAATTTACGCTTAAAGCTTTGGATAGCAACATCCAATTCGGATGCCGCAATTATCTCCTTAAGCTTATCGATAGTGCCTTGCTCTATCGTTTCATCGACTGCCAACACTATCCTTGCAGGGCTAGACATGCGACAGGCTATGGCACAGCCGTCTACCACGTCTGTAGGACGCAAGGCCAGAATAGCTTCCTCGGTTCTACGGTAAGGATCCATCTCAAGAGCATTAACTACCAGAACAAAACCGGGTTTGCTCGCCCTCTCGGCTATGCTGTCATAGAGAGACTCGCCGTTTGAGACACGGACGATACCCTTCTCCTGGACAATATGGGATAAGTCGCCCTTATTGAGTGATTTCCATAGATATCGCTCCGGTTTCTTGCCTAATACACTGAAGGAACCAGCGAGAGAAACAAGGACCGTCGTCGATTCAAATCCACCGGGGGTCTGAATCTTCTCTATGCGACGCACTATGCCAGGGATGGGAGAGTGAATATTAGAGGAACCCTTCCCCGCTGATTTAGCCAGGAGCTGTCCTTCACGTACTTCTTGGCCAAGGCTTACGACAAGGATTGGCTCCCTGCCATCACGAGAATCCTTCAGCACGACAGAGGCGTTCATTGGTAAGAACGCATTCTCTATAGGCTCCATCGTAAACGGTTCTCGATATTCTAGATGTACGCCTCCGTGTCTGAATCTTCGAACTCTCATCATCCATCCTATCCGAATCAATCTGGTCAAGAAGACCATCCTGGTAGTGTTGGCTTTACGCAGACGCGTAGCGCTGGAATCCTCTGACTATCGACATCGCCGCTTAGGGCACAAGGCTAATCGCCCAGAACCCGAGGCATTATACAGAACAACCATACCGTCATGGCAAGGCCGATTCAATGATAGACATGGGTTTTGCCTCTGAAAGAACATCGATGACACTCGTAAAGACATCGCTTGGCCACTCCTCGCTCCTGCTTGTGTCATCATAGCGCCTCATTCGGCCATCTTCCTCTCGGTAGCGGTAGGCTGGAACATACAGACCATCCTCCCGGTCCGCATCCCCTATGCGCCCAAAAGTGATCGCCTCCTGAAAGGCTATGTGTGATGCCAGTAGTTCTCTAGCCCAGCCTGAGCCCTTAGGTACTCCCTGTACGATACGGTACGGCGGGTTAATCGGTAGCCTTGTCTTGCCGGGCACCAGTATAGAGAGAAGCAGCACGGCGGCTAGTGGTACTACGAGTGTTCTTCTGATGTCTCTAGCATAGCCTTGGGGTGCGCTAGCAGTCAGGGCAATAAATGCAGGAGCCGCATGCAGCCTGCGCCTACCCGCCAACAGCACCAGCCTTGGTCCATAACGATACGCCATGACATAGAGTCCCAATGAAAGGGCCAATAAAGGGATAGAAGCATGATCAAACACAACGATGACAATGCTCGCCAGTGCATAGAGCCATAGAGTGCGTAAAGCAAACGAGGCCCTACCCGCTGCTCTATAGGCATGAGCCTCAAGGGAAGCCGCCAGAAGAATAATAAACAACAATGCCGAGCCAATAGTCGCTCCAAAGAGCAAGGGAAGCCAGGCAAGAGCGATGATAGCACGACAAAACCTTGCGCGCTTAGGCTTGCCGGCTACAAGCCATAGTAACCACACAAGGCCAGGCAGCCAGAGCAATGCCGCCCCTCGCTTCTCATCTTGAAGATTCCAGGCCCATGTGCTAGTAAGTGCCTCGATGGCACCAGCGGCGGCTATGCTCTGCGTTTCTCCACGCAGCTTCATGTAGATACAGCTCCAAGCCTGTTTGTCTGCCCCTGCTATTGAGAAACTACTACGCAGTTCATCGAGAAAAGGCGTTTGTCGCGGATCCCCTTCCCTGACCCTGCTATTGGCATTAAGAAACGGTACCAATGCTACTTGCGAGAAGTCACTCAAGGGAACCAGGGTGTTAGTCGCTCCGGCTACACGATCTATTCCGACCCTAGCCAAGGACTGGATTACTATTTCTTCTTGTACCGACGATGGAAATGCTAAAATCATGGAGTCGCTTTGAGCCACTTGTCCTGAGATAGTCCATCCAAAGACAGCGGCCAGGGTGCAGACGAGTGCTATTGAAATGACGGGGAATCCATATCTAGATCCAGTCACGTCGCTACAATACGTTAACGGCCAAGGCTATGAAGAACCCCATGAGGCATCCAGCTATTACCTGTGGGAAGGTATGCCCATGAATTTCCTTGACCGGCTTGAATGGAATGTGGAGCTGTTTTGAAATCCTCGTGCCCAGTGAATTGAGTGACTTAGCCTGCATGCCTGTGGCTCTCCTCACGCCCATGGCATCACGTATGACAACCAAGGCAAAGAAAAACGATAGGGCAAAGATATCTGATGACATCCCGCTTGATAAGCCAATAGACGTCGCTATCGATATGACCAAGGCGCTATGGCTCGATGGCATGCCACCGGTCTTCCATAACAGGGTAGAGATAACCTCATGAATACCAGTTTTTCTGCGTGAAAGCAAGACTATCAGAGCCTTGGCGAATTGCGCTATGAAGAGACTCATTCCTGCCGCGAGAAATACTTCATTCCTGAGGAGAGCGGAAAGTGCAAACGCTCTTTGATGTTCCATCGCAAGAATTTCTGTTATAATCATGTTTCTTGTCAAGCCTGTTGAGGCTCAGAAAAGGCATATTACGGCGTAATTCCTAAGGTGGGCGGTTTTGGCGTACACAACAAGGACATATATACTCGGCACCAATGACTCAGGAAGAAGATTGGATCGGCTATTGCGGGCGGCATTCTCCAATCTGCCTCTTTCTTTTGTCTATAGACTACTGAGAGACGGCAATATACGCGTGTCAGGTAAACGGGTAGATGGCTCCTACAGAACAAAGGCAGGCGACACCCTGGAGATACGGATTCCTGACGACGTGCCTGTACCCGAGGTGTTTTCATCGACAGATACCAGCATGGGTGACGCGAGACCGGGAATTAACGATGCCAAGGCTCTCCATTTCAAGGAGCTTATTCTGGCTGAAACACCAGACCTGGCCTTTATCAACAAGACTCGAGGCCTCTTGAGCCATGGTCCCGGAGGAATCGATGAACTAGCCAAGGCTTACTTTGCCGACAGGGTCAGCGAAGCCCTTGCCTTTATTCCAGCTGCACTCCACCGGCTCGACCGCAACACCAGCGGAGTCTTGGCTGTTTCAGCCAGCATGGCCGGTGCCATAGCCTTTAGCGAGGCTCTGCGGGAAGGACGAATAGAAAAGACATACCTTGCGCTCCTGGAAGGTGAGTTGCTTGAAGACCAAACATGGATTGACACCCTGGAACGCGATAAAAACACTGCGACGAGTTACCTTGCATCCTCTGGAAAGCAGGCAGACAGCTTTATGAGGCCAATACTACATGGTAACGGTTTTACCGTAGCATCAATTCGATTAGGGACAGGCAGGACCCATCAGATTCGCATACAGGCGGCTTCGAGAGGCCATCCCTTGGCAGGCGACATAAAGTATGGCGCGGCCCCACTCAAGGGCGGCTACCTACTCCACTGTGCACGACTAGGCTTGCCTCCCATGCTTGTCTACGATGATTGTGCGCAGGTAAATGCCCCCTTGCCATCATATTGGATTGCGACTCTCTCCAGACTCTTTGGAAATGATGTGCCAGGGCTTCCTGCATCGTATAATGACCATAATTTCCTCCCTTAAAGGGAAAACGCGATGATATGCTTGATTAACGCTACCTTCGGCGGTACCCTAGAACTGTACAGGAGGGCCCATGCCAGACAGAAACGTTACACCGATGCGCGGACCGATCAAGGTTGGAACAATCGTATTGATAGTCATCGGGGTTGCCGTAATTGCACTTTTATCCACGAGCCTCTTTGTTGTGGATCAGACTGAACAAGCAGTAGTCGTTACACTAGGCCGCTTTACCAAGATTGCGGAGCCTGGATTACACGCAAAACTACCGCTTGGAATTCAGCGAAACTATAATGTCAAGACAAAGGTTGTACAGACAGAACAATTCGGCTTTAGAACCACTAAGGCTGCCATCGATTCAAGGTTTGAGGATCGTACGTATCCAGAAGAATCAACTATGCTCACCGGAGACCTCAACATCGTCGATGTTGAATGGATAATCCAGTACAGGATAACCGACGCCAAGGCCTGGCTATTCAATGTTGAAAATAAACAAAAGACAATCAGGGATATAACCCAGTCGGTAATAAACATGCTCGTAGGCGATAGGACAATCCTCGATGTCATAGGCTCTGAGCGTATAGCCATAGAGCAGGCTGGCATACAGCTTATGAATAGCACCTTAGACGATTACAAACTGGGAATACAGATCATAGCCGTCAAGCTACAGAATATCGTTCCCCCTACCGGCGTTCAGGCCGCGTTTGAAGACGTCAACAAGGCTATCCAGGACATGAACCGCCTCATAAGTGAGGGCAAGGAAGCCTACAACAAGGAAATTCCAAAGGCTCGTGGAGAAGCCGACCAGATCGTACAGGTTGCCAAGGGCTATGCAGCCGAGCGCGTCAACAAGGCCAATGGAGACGTTGCCAGGTTCAATTCTGTGTATGATGAATACCGTAAGGCCCCCGATGTGACCAGGGACCGCCTGTATTACGAGATGATAGAAGCCGTCTTTGCCGATGAGGGCAACGTCGAACTCATCGATAGTTCGCTAAGCAATTTTATACCGATCAAGAACTTCGGTACCCAGACCGGAGGGACTAAATGAAAAAGCTTATAACAGTACTAGTCATCGTGGCAGTTCTCTTTGGGCTGCTTATAATGATGGGGCCATTCTACATCCTTAACGAAGGATACCAGACTGTCGTCGTTCGCTTTGGTCAGATTACCAAGGTAGAGACGGAGGCTGGTCTTAAATTCAAGACACCATTCATAGACAATGTCGTCACCTACCCCAAGAAGATCCTCATGTGGGACGGTGAGGCTCAGCGTATTCCCACCAAGGAAAACCAGTTTATCTGGATTGATGCTACCGCTCGTTGGCGCATCTCCGATCCTACAAAGTTCTATGAGTCAATATCCACTCTCGAGAGCGCCTTTGGTAAGCTCGACGACGTCATAGACAGTGCAGTGCGAACGGTAATATCATCCAATTTCCTTCGCGAGGCAGTGCGAAACACCAACGATATTACCAAATCCACCTCGAGCGAGACATTCGAGACAGGTGACGCCGAAGGCTCTGACTCACTAAGGCTACTCACACAGACAGATGCCTCCTACGAACTCATAGAGAAGGGACGTAGCAGGCTATCTGATGACATGCTTGTCATGGCACAGCAGCTGACACCTGAATATGGTATTGAAATAATAGACGTCATACCCAGGCAGATTCGGTACAGCGACGAACTGACTGAAAGCGTGTATAACAGGATGATAAAAGAGCGTAATCAGATCGCCCAGGCCTTCCGATCATTCGGTGAGGGCAAGAAATCTGAATGGATGGGCAAGCTCAATAATGAACAGCGCTCCATACTGTCCAAGGCCTACGAGGAAGCAGAGATCATCAAGGGCTCTGCCGATGCCAGCGCCACCAAGACTTACGCAGAAGCCTATGGTAGAGACAGGGCGTTCTTTGATTTCTGGCGAGCCATCGAGTCATACCGTTTGACCATGCCTAAGTTTAGCAAGACTCTTTCTACAAGCATGGACTACTTTGACTACCTGTATGGACCAAAGGGTCGATAGAACGCAGGCAATCGTTGGAATAAATCAACATTTGGCTACCCAGATTCAATGCTGGGTAGTTTTTTATTGACGCTTGTATGCAACCGTATTCAAAGGCGCTCCCCGTTGGATGTAGGTTGAAAATACCTTTTGGACGCACTTGGCGAAGGGGTGCACGATAATACAAATTCGTATTTTAATTCTAAAACATGAATATTTCACAAAAAGGAAGTATATTTATAAGGATTTTCATCACTATACGCGCAATGGAGGTTACCATGAAAAGATGCATAATAGTATTAACCTTTTTTATTGCCATCATCACTCCAGCGTTCTCTCAAATGCGCCTAGATATCGGAATTGACATCCCTAGGGGTATAGGTGCGGCACTGGATGGTGCCACTGAGATATCTCAGGAAACGGTTGATTTTTTTAGTACTTATTTCATTCCGTTTCCAGAAGTCGCGATCTACTACCAGTTCGACCTCGATGTGCTTAAGCTTGGCGTTGGTGCCCGTGCTTATACCTTCATCCTGGAGACGGTAATCTGGCCGAATGCATTTGCCGAAGTTAATCTTGGCCCTGTAGCCATACAGGCACAGCTTGGTGGCGGCTTGTTCGGTCTCATAGGCCTGTATAACTCCATCCAAACCGGTTCTGTTTTCTTCCCCGACCTGTCGGTCTGGTACAAACTAGGAAAGAAGCAGAGTTTCAGGCTTGGGCTCGGTGCCTTGGGAATATATTTGCCGGATATCACAAAAAATGGTATGGCTTTTGCCTATTATATCGGTGGCAAGGTTGTACTGGAAAATCTATAGAACCGCGATTGCGGACTGACACCGCAATCGTTTACGGTAGGAGCGCACCGCCGACTCCCGCGCCGATGCTTTTGTTGTATTCAACCGGACTCGCTAAGTCTAAGTGTCTACAGGGTTAGTGGTGGCTTAGGCGGCAAACGTTTTGGGGAAACGAGTCGGGGTTGAGCCTCTTGAGCCTATTAGAACACTAGTAGTCTTTGTCTGCATATTTTTCATAAAGTGAGTCTAGTTCGCCGTTCTTTTTAAGCAAATATATGGTATTCCATATCAACCATGCTATATCTGGGTTTTCGCTATAGTACTTATTAGAGAAAGCTAGATAGTATGGTGTAGAGATGACAGCAGGTTCAATTTTTTCTACAAGAACTCGCTGGCTACTTGGAAGGCCATGATTTTTTGCATCAATCATATTTTCAAGGCCAATTATTGCGTCTACTCTATTTAGAAATAATAACCCAAGTAATTGTTTATCCGTATTAACTTCAAATACCTCTCCTCCCAATCCGTTTATTTTCTTAT
>JAVEXO010000091.1:0-5742 GCA_034003955.1 Spirochaetia bacterium
CCGCTATCGCGTCGCGCTCGCTATGGTTCGAATCCGTCCAGCACCATGAAAATAGAAAGACCCGATCGGAGGAACCGATCGGGTCTTTCTAAAGTCGGGCTGGACGGATTCGGTCTCCAGTCGCGCACGTCCTGGGCGCTCCTTACGACCCGCCTCCGCTCGCTGTCGGCGCCATCCCTGGCGCCTTTTCGCCGCTATCGCGGCGCGCTCGCTATGGTTCGAATCCGTCCAGCCCGTTCGGATATAAAAACAACGAGCCACCCAAGGAGGGTGGCTCGTTGTTTTTATGTCGGGCTGGACGGATTCGAACCGTCGATCTCTTGGTCCCGAACCAAGCGCGCTAGCCACTGCGCTACAGCCCGTGTATAAAAAAAATCCCGCCGTGAGGCGGGATTCGGGAGCGACGGGGATTGAACCCGCGATCTCCGGCTTGACAGGCCGGCGCGATAACCAGCTTCGCTACGCCCCCACGTCATTACTGACAGGACGGCACTATATAGACGAGCGCGTTTTGTGTCAAGAGGATGGTCGTTTTGGTCGCTTTGGTCCCCATGGTTTCTTTGAGCGGGCGTACGGGGATCGTTCGGCTAATCCCTTCTTGCCGTGAGTCGCGTCTCCACGGCGCGGGAGTATGGGTGGTTTACGCTGTTTTGCCTTGCTGTCACCAGGTTTAGAGCCTTTGGAGCTGGATTCAGTCTTGCTTCCATGGCTACCCGAGGCGCTATCATTATAGCGAGGAGCTTTGGGTGCTAGGGGCAGGGGCTTTATGGCATCAGAATACGCCTTGAGTATGACCGCGTTAGACTTTTCGTCCCTTTGGGAGCCTGATGAGGGCAGGGTGGCGTCCAATATGGCCAGGGAGCCGGAGGGTAGGTCTGCCAGGGAGTCTCGTGCCAGGGTGTAGCCAGTCCTGGAGCAGGCGTAGCGCCCAAGGCCGCCGTCGGGTAACTTAAATGCGTCTGAGACTATGCGTACCGTTCTATCCCCGGGGGCTGCTCGGGCCTCGCCTGCAGGTGGTTCTGGCTGGAGTAGGAGATAGGAGGCTATGAGTCTGTCCTTGGGTAGTCCGGACGCGTCGGAGAAGTCTATGAGCCTGGGAGGGGCGGCGCTCGAGTCGAGGACAAAATGGCACCAGGGAGCCTTGGAGCGTCCACGGGCCGTTATGACCTTCTCCATGGCTAGGCCGGTACTCTGGTAATTGTCTTGCTCGTCGTCCTTACGGAATGCGCTGGATAGGAAAGCTCCGGCCATGGGGCAGGCAGCTGCATGGGGGCATGGTGCCAAGGGGCGTCCACCGCGGCGGATGACTGATTCGCGTATTGCGGCAAGCATAGCCCCAGAGCGAGGGTCGCCTGGCTCTACTATCAATATTCTGCCGGCGGGAGCCACATGGGCGCCAAGGGAGGAGGCTAGCATGTCGGCGCGTTCCGACAGGGAGCCCTTGATCCTCCAGAAGCTTTCGTTAAAGACGTTTGCGGCGCTGACCAGGGCATAGCGCTCGCGTTCAGAGTCGTCTGTAAAGGAATAGCTTTCCTTCTTGAGTCCAATCTTCCAGGCTAAGGGCTGCCCGGTTCTTAGGGCTAGCCCCTCAAGTATGGTAGCGCCTATCTCCATGACGCGACGGACACGGTCTACGCAGTCTATGCGTAGCTCCATGGCTCGCAAATCTGGCCTGGCTATCCACAGGGCTATGGGTAGGGTCAGGGGCCCTGAGCCTATGTCTATGACGCCGTCGCCGGGTTTGAGTCCCAGGTCCATGTCTGCCAGGAGCGGGGTTAGGCGCACTATGTTCCACGGCAGGAAGTATCGTAGGTAGGCCGCCAGTTTTGCGGGTTCTCCTATGTAGTCGGGCTGCCTGGTCGATTTTTCGCTGGTCAGTTCCCGCCACAGTTCAAGTACGTCACGGCGCAGGTCCTTGTGCCTACCCGTGGGCAGTGGCGAGGCTTCCTCTATGATGTCGAGCAGGGTGGACACGAGCCTTGCTGCATCATTGGGCGCAAGCGGCGTGCTATGCTCGGCGATGCCAAGCATCTTGGCTTGCGTATAGACGACGCGGGGTGGCGCCACGTATTTTGGCCGTGCGCCTGGGGTCTTAGGTGGGTGCTGGGAACTCCCGGGTTTCTTTTGAGTTCCACTGTGGGCCTGTCGGTAGCCATCTGGCTTAGGTGACGAAGGGCCGCGGGGGCGCCTGGCGTCGTGTCGGTCGTCATTCATGCCTTTAGTATCGCATGTTTGGCCGTCGTTTGTAAGCAGGGTCGCCTTCAGCACGCCTACGGCGACTAGTGGATGCACAGACGCTGCGCGCCGACGCGCAGCCCCGCGCCAGTGGTCGATCCGGTATCATGCCGGTTTGATTCCGGGCTCTGGCGCGGGATATACATGGAACCTAGTCGAGACTCAGGACAACCTTACCCGACTGCCCCGAGAGCATTGCATCGAAGCCTTTCTGGAAGTCGTCGAATGAGAAGCGATGCGTTATGACAGGAGATATGTCGAGGCCGGAGCGTAGCATCGTCTGCATCTTGTACCATGTCTCGAATATCTCGCGGCCATATATGCCCTTGATGAAGAGGCCCTTGAATATGACCTTGTCCCAGTCTATGCCGGCGCCGTTGGGTAGGAGTCCTAGCAGGGCTATGCGTCCGCCATTGTACATATTCTCAAGCATCTGCTTGAAGGCCTGGGGGGAGCCTGACATCTCCATTCCCACATCGAAGCCGCCAACCATGCCAAGTTCCATCATGGCCTCGCGTAGATTGTCCCTCGTGACGTTAATGGTTCGGGTGGCGCCCATCTTCCTGGCCAGGTCCAGGCGATAGTCGTTGACGTCTGTTATGACGACGTTTCTGGCTCCAACATGGCGGGCAATGGCGGCTGCCATGCAGCCAATGGGGCCGGCTCCCGTAATGATCACGTCTTCGCCAACCATGTCGAATGACAGGGCCGTGTGTGTGGCGTTGCCGTAGGGGTCGAATATGGCCGCTATCTCATCGGGGATGGATTCATGGACATGCCAGGCGTTGCTCGATGGAACCGAGACGTATTCGGCAAAGCATCCTGTCCTGTTGACGCCGATGCCGCTGGTATTGGGGCATAGGTGGCGCTTGCCGGCATGGCAGGCCCGGCAGACGCCGCAGACTATATGGCCTTCGGCAGAGACGCGCTCTCCCACATGGTAGCCTTGGACGGCGCGGCCAAGCTCCACGATTTCTCCGACGAACTCGTGTCCTATGGTCATTGGTGTCTTTATGGTGCGTTGCGACCAGTCGTCCCACTTGTAGATGTGTATGTCGGTGCCGCAGATAGCCGTCTTCTTTACCTTAATAAGGATGTCGTTGTCACCCACCTCTGGCATGGGAACATCTTCCATCCATAGACCGACCTCAGGGGATTTCTTTACAAGAGCCTTCATTGTTGCCTCCCTGCGAGGGTAGGGGAACGCACCGTACCCTGTGCCTGCACGCGCTTTCGCTTTCCGGCACTGACGGTCGGCGCGCTCGCGGTGGTACCCATGATGGTACTCTAGGGAGTATAGCGCATAGGGGCGTGGTGGTGAAGTCGGGGTAGTATCAATGCAAGGTGCCAGATGGTCATCTGGGGGAAGGCGAATCGTTTCATTATTAAAAACAGCATTTTGAAATAATGCGTTACAAGCCCTTATTTTGCTTGCGCACCATCAATTTGTTGCGTATACTGCCACAGAACCCCGAAATGTTAGTCATATACACCAGAAGGAGACCGTATGCCTCAGACGATACTCGTCATAAATCCCGGTTCAACATCGACGAAGATTGGTGTATTCGTGGATGGCGTAGAAGCATTTTCAGAAGGCATGGCCCATTCGGCTGAACAGCTTTCACCCTACGCATGCACGGCAGACCAGCTAACCTTTCGTGAGTCCGCCATACGGGAATCCCTAGCGAAGCGAGGCTTCGATCTTAAGACACTCTCATGCGTCGTGGGCCGTGGTGGCCTCCTTCGTCCTATCGCAGGTGGTGTCTACGCCGTTTCGTCCACCATGAAGGACGACCTCAAGAGGGCTCGTTTCGGAGAGCATGCCTCCAATCTAGGAGCCTTGATAGCGGACGCTATAGCCTCTGAGATAGGACTGCCTGCGTTCATAGCCGACCCTGTAGTTGTTGATGAGTTGTCAGATCTGGCACGCGTATACGGCCACAAGGCGTTTGTAAAGCATAGCATATTCCATGCTCTCAACCAGAAGGCCGTGGCCAGGCGATGGGCATCGGAGCATGGCCGCGACTATGAAGACGTAAGCATTATCGTGGCCCACATGGGCGGCGGTGTCTCGGTAGGCCTGCATAGCGGCGGGCGTGTCGTCGATGTCAACAACGCGCTCAATGGTGAGGGCCCTTTTAGTCCGGAACGGGCGGGCACCCTGCCTGCAGGGGCTCTGGCCAAGCTGTGCTTCTCTGGTACGGTCAGCGAGAAGGACGTGATGAAGATGATTAACGGGCAGGGTGGCATGGTAAGCCTGGCCGGAACCAACGATATGCGTGTGCTTGAGGACAAGCACTTAAAAGGCGATGCTGATGCCTCTCTTGTCTACAATGCCTTCATATACAACGTTGGCAAGGCCATAGGAGCCCTGGCCGCGGCTGCCGATGGCAAGATTGACGGTATCGTGTTAACAGGTGGCATTGCCTATGGAAAGCTCGTTCAGGAAGGTCTAGGCAGGATGTGCTCCTGGATAGCGCCTGTCACTGTCTATCCTGGTGAGGGAGAGATGGAAGCCCTCGCTGCCGCCGGGGAGCGCGGGCTGGATGGCCAGGCCATGGAGTATGCATAATATGAAGACTATTGCCGAGATACTGGCCGCCGCCCGAGCCACGGGCCGTAAGCGCATAGCCCTGGCTGCTGCCCAGGAGCATTCAGCCCTCGAGGCGGCCCTGGACGCCAGGGCTGCGGGTCTGGCTGAACCCATATTGATAGGCGACTTGGATGCTATTAGTGCCATCGCCAAGGAACTTGGTGCAGACCTGACGGGAATTAGGCTCCTAGAGGAAAAAGACTACGCCAAGGCTGCGGCCGTTGCGGTGGCTCTGGTGCGCGCCGGGGAGGCCGACATCCTGATGAAGGGCGTCCTTGATACATCGACACTGCTCAAGGCGGCCTTGAACAAGGAAATCGGTTTGAACGCCGGTAGCCTTACAAGCCATGTCGCTGTCATGGAGTCGCCACACTATCACAAGCTGTTCATAGTCACCGATGCCGCCATCAACATAGCACCTGACATCAGGGCCAAGCTCGATATCATAACCAACGCCGTCAAGGTATCGAGGGCCCTGGGCGTCGACTGCCCCAAGGTTGCCTTGCTTGCCGCCGTGGAGAAGGTCAATGCCGACAAGATGCCATGCACGGTAGACGCGGCCATAATCACGCAGATGAACAGGCGTGGGCAGGTCAAGGACTGCATCATAGATGGCCCCCTGGCTCTTGATAACGCCATAAGCGCCGAGAGTGCCAGGATAAAGCATATAGTCTCGGATGTAGCCGGGAATGCCGATGTGCTCGTGGCACCTACCATAGAGGCTGGAAATCTTCTCTATAAGGCATTGCTCGACCTTGGTGGGGCCAAGGGTGCGGGAATAGTGGCCGGCGCCGCCAAGCCAATAGTCCTTACAAGCAGGGCCGATAGCCGTGAGACAAAGCTGGCCAGCATAGCCCTTGCGGTTCTGGCCGGCTGAGGCTTGGGTCTTTTGTTTATACGCGTGTTTCTATAGA
>JAVEXO010000092.1:0-5709 GCA_034003955.1 Spirochaetia bacterium
TTGTCGCTCTCCATGAGCAGGACGAATACGCGTTTCATAGCTGCTATCATGAGACGAGCCTTTCTACCTTGCGCTTGGCCATCTTGCCACGCACGACCTGAGCCGTCTGCTGGTCTCCAAGATAGATGCCTATCTTCTTGATGCCCGAGGCGGTCTCTGGAATCTTGACCTTCTCAAACAGATTGACTCGTTGCGTCGTCGTTCTCAGTTCCTTGCCAAGCCTTACTATCTGTTCTTCAAGAACCTTTATCTCAAGGTCGAGTGATAGCATGGCCTTGAGCCTGTCTAAGGCACGATCTATCCAGAGCGGTTTGGCGAAGAGATCATACTCGTCTATGACGAAGTCGGCACCCTTGAACAAGGGAATGTCAACGCCGGCTATGTTGCCGCTCGCCGTGCGTATAGTGCCAGAGGAGATTATCCAGCCGCCCTCGGGGTTCTTGAGGGCATCTTCCTCACCGAACACGGCTACCCAGGCCCGGAATTCGGCCATGTGCCTATCACGTTCGGCGGCTATAGTCCTGGCACGAGATTCTATGCCGCGTATCTCTGTCTGAAGCTGTTGTTTCTTGAGCTGAAGCGTCGGTAGGTAGCGCTTATACATCTTGAGCGCATCCTTCTGCTTCTTAAGCTCGTTCTTTGTAAGCTTTATCTTTGCCAATTAGCTTGCCTGCCTTAATTGAACATAGAGAATAAGAGAATGCGAGATAGTACAAGAGAAAAAAGAAAGAGTATTACTCATCATCATTGAAGGCTCTTTCATCCCTCTTTTCCTCTTATACTCTTCGTTTCTCACGCCTATTTAGCCTTTGGCCAGAACTGCTCTATGAGCTTGGTCTGAAGACCAGTTTCCTGGGGCTCGAAACAATCGGCCAGGATCTCCCAGCCCTTGTCCAAGGCTCCTTCAAGAGGAATGTTGACAGAGAGATCCATCATTTCCTTCTCAAAGAGCTCGCCATACTTGAGCAGTTTCTGATCCCAGCCAGACATCTGGAAACCCATAGACTTCTTCTCGAGTGTATCGCGATAGGCTGAGAACAATTTGATCATGCCGTCCATTATGGCTCTATGGTCGGCCCTGGTGCGTCCGTTTACCTGCTGCTTGAGGCGAGACAATGAACCAAACGGCTCGATGCGTCCGCCCTTCAGATAGAACTGGCCTTCTGTTATATAGCCTGTGTTGTCGGGTACCGGGTGTGTCACATCGTCGCCTGGCATGGTTGTCACCGCCAGGATGGTTATTGAACCGGAATCCGCGAAGTCAACGGCCTTCTCATAGCGGGAAGCCAGCTGGGAATAGAGGTCTCCAGGGTAACCGCGATTAGACGGAACCTGCTCCTGGGTTATTGCTATTTCCTTCATGGCGTCAGCGAAGTTTGTCATGTCGGTGAGCAAGACAAGCACATTGAGGCCCTTGAGGGCGAAGCGCTCGGCCACAGCCAGCGCTATGTCTGGCACCATGAGGCACTCTACGACAGGGTCAGCCGCCGTATGCACGAACATGATAGTCTTCTGTAAGGAGCCGCCTTCTTCGAGGGTATCCTTAAAGTATAGGTAATCGTCGTATTTAAGACCCATACCACCGAGCACTATGAGGTCTACCTCCGCCTGCATGGCTATGCGCGCCAGGAGTTCGTTGTAGGGCTCACCTGAGACAGAGAATATAGGCAGTTTCTGGCTCTTTACGAGCGTATTGAAGAGATCGATCATGGGAATACCGGTACGTATCATCTCTCGGGGAATAATGCGCTTGGTTGGATTTACCGATGGACCGCCTATGGGGATCAGATTCTCATGCAAGGCAGGCCCCTTGTCGCGGGGTTCGCCAGAGCCTGTGAATATGCGGCCTTTTAGTTCATCACCGAATGACACACGCATGGGGTTACCCAGGAAGCGCACCTCGTCGCCCGTGGATATACCACGGCCGCCGGCAAATACCTGCAGCGATACGAGGTCATCTGACAGTCGGTTGACCTCCGCCAGCGATACACCAAACCTGGTTGAGACCTTGGCGAGCTCACCATAGCTGACGTCATCGGCACGAACGCTTATGACGTTTCCTTTTATAGATTCTATTCGAGAGTATACCTTCTTCATATCCGTCACTCCAGGCTTTCGATTATTCGCGCGGCCTTCTTGTCTATACCGGTCACCCGCTCGTCGATGAAGGCGCTAATATCCTTGTCTGCCTTCTTGAATGCGCTTGTCTCCCATTCGATGCCATTGATGTCAAGGAAACGCTGGCGTAGCTGGCTGAACCAATCGCGGGCGGCGTCCTTATCCTTCAAGTCCAAGGAGGAACCCATGATGCGTATGCATTTTCTGAACATGTACTGCTGACGCTCCGGAGAAACAGAGGCGTCAACCGCGTCAAAGGAGTTCTGCTGCAGGTATACCGCGTCAAGGAACTCGCTTTTAAGGTATATGAGGAAGTCGTCTATGCTGGTGCCTTCTTCTCCTACAACCTTCATCATCTGGCCTACCTCTGCTCCACGCGCAAGATAGCCATGAGCCCAGGCAACGGAAGCGGCATCAAGAATACCTAAATACTTAGACCATGAATCCAGGGGGTGGATGGCCGGATACTTGCGTGCGTCTGATCGCTCACGGGATAGACCATGGAAGGCACCAACGACCTTGAGTGTCGCCTGCGTCACAGGCTCCTCGAAGTTACCGCCGGCGGGTGATACGGTACCGCCTATTGTTACAGAACCAGTCGAGCCATCGTTTAGGCGCACTATGCCTGCACGCTCGTAGAAACTGGCTATGACAGACTCAAGATAGGCAGGGAATGCCTCCTCACCGGGTATCTCTTCCAGGCGCCCTGACATCTCACGCATGGCCTGAGCCCAGCGGCTGGTGGAGTCGGCAAGGAGCAGGACGTCCAGCCCCATCTGGCGATAGTACTCGGCCATGGTCACCGCGGTGTATACAGACGCCTCACGTGCCGCTACAGGCATTGACGAGGTGTTACATACTATTATGGTGCGTTCCATAAGCGACTTGCCGGTGCGGGGATCTATGAGTTCCGGGAACTCCTTGAGCGTCTCCACCACCTCGCCTGCACGCTCTCCGCATGCCGCCAGGATGACTATGTCGACGTCGGCGTTTCTACTGGTTACCTGCTGGAGTACCGTCTTGCCGGCTCCGAATGGACCGGGAATGCAGTAGGTACCGCCCTTTGCCACGGGAAAGAACGTATCGATTATTCGAGTCTTGGTGACCATGGGCTCTGTGGGCTTCAATCGCTCGGCATAGCAGTCTATGGCGCGCTTTACCGGCCACTTGAACAGCATCGTTACGGGTAAGGAAGCACCGGACTCGTCCTCGAGCATGGCAATTTCTTCTGTTATCGTATACTCGCCTGCCGGCTTTACCGACTTGACCTTGTAGGAACCATACAGGCCAAAGGGAACCATCACTCGGTGCACGAAGGCGCCTTCTGGTACGGTGCCCAGGATGTCGGCTCTCTCGACCACGTCGCCGGCAGAGGCGACGGGAGTCCATGCCCACTTTGTCGTCCTGAACAGTGGATCGAGGTAGACGCCAGCCTCCAGGAAGTTGCCGGTCTTCTCGGCCACTTCAGGCAAGGGGTTCTGAAGCCCGTCAAATATCTTGCCTAGGAGCCCAGGCCCCAGTTCCACGGCGAGCATCTCACCGGTGAACTCGACCTTATCGCCGACCTTTATACCCTTGGTCATCTCGAAGACCTGAGTCTGGACGGTATCACCCTGAACCCTGATTATTTCAGCCTTCAGGTGCTTGCCACCGACGATGATGAAGGCAACCTCGTTCATAGAAACATTGCCCTCTACACGTACGCTGACCATGTTGCCATTTACGCCCGTTACCGCGCCTTTAGAGTTTGTCATGTGTTTTCTCCGGATTCATCGCGGTAATCCGCGTTTTCGAGCACGGATCCGTATACGGTCCTGTACCCTTCTTGTCCCCGCTCGACGTCAAAGCACGCCCGGCGCTCCATAGCCTGCAGCAGCAAGGCATACGCCACGAGGTATTCCATATCAAATAGTTTGTTGACGGCAAGCGACTCGATGAAGCCCCATCGCTCGCGCTCTATGAGAAGCTCACCCTGCAAGGGATCATCCGCCTGGAAGGCCGATTGAGCCGTCTTAAGCGCTTCCCATTCGGGATCTCCAGGTTTGACATGCTTCTCTACCGGCTTCTGCAGCCTTCCTGCCCTGAGCCGTGCCAATTCATTGCGAAGCGACAGCTCCCATCGGTAGTAGCGGCTCAGCAATTCCGACGAGGCTGCCATAGCCGGGAAACGAGCGTCTTCAGGTATGAAGAGCCTGGCACAGCTTATGACCGCCACATCCTTAGGAGACAGGAATCTACCAGCCATCTCAATAAACTCGGCATACGCTATTGGAGGAGCCGAGGCATTAGGCTGTAGCGACGGTAGCGTCGCCGTAAAGTAATAATAAGACGACATGGCAGCCCTACTTCGCCGCCTCCGCGACGGCGGAGGCAGTAATCGCGGCCAATCGTGTATTGAGGTACGAACCGATCATGTCGGCGACAGCCTGGGCTGAGAAGTCGTAGTATGCGGCTCCGCCCTTCTCTATAATCTTGAACCCAGCCTTGGCATCCTTTAAAGGCTTGAGTTCCAGGCCCTTCTTGAGTGCGGCACCAAGCCTGTCCTTGAAGTAAGCCTCCAGGGTCTTAAGATCCTTGGCCGGCAACAATACCGCGAGATCGTCGCTCCCGTCCTTTGACCAGGCCTCAAGAATGACTGGAAGCGCCTTCTTAAGCGTTTCGGCATCGAAGGATGCATCGACATCGGCCCTTATTATATCTGCTAGAACCTTCTCCAGCTCCCCGCGGAAGGCCAGGATAAGATCCCGCGAAGCCTGAGAAAGCGCGGCCTTGCCAGACTCCTCCGAGCGAGCCGCATCGGCAACGCCCTTTGCGACTATGGCCTTTGCTTCCTTCTCCGCGGCAGCCAGGATAGCATCGCGCTTGACTTCTGCCTGCTTCAGTATCTTGGCACCCTCAGCCTCTGCTGACTCTATGCCCTCGTGTTTGATTTTTTCCAATAATTCCTGTACGCGAATATCCATGGCGTCCTCTTTCTCGGTCGTTTATTGTGGTGTTGAAACACTACCGTCCAAGGAGATATATATCCTTACCTTCTCAAGCTTCCGCTTAAGAAGTACGTATACCGCTTCTGGGTCCTCTAGCCTTGAAACAAAATCTCTGGATGTGGCCAAGAGATGCGACTCAATTTCGGATATACCTTTATAGATCGAAGGATCGATTCCGTCAACAATGCCAGAGAATTTTACTATAGAATCCAGCTCCCTCTGTAGAAACGCGATGTTAGCCAGATGCACATAATCTGTTATCTCCTTGCGTTGATACCGAGTTTCTGTACGTTCCATCAGCTGGCGGACATCCTCTATCAAATCTTCAAGCTCGACCCTGAACAACCTCACAAAATGCCTGGCATTAGCCTCCATATCGGCCTCCAACCCCCAGAAAGTCTAGTTGAACGCGTCAAAGAACGCAACAAAACCATCCTTCTCCTCTAACAGACACCATGCCACCAGCCCCCTACCGTTGACGCTGCCAAGCCTGGAATGCTATGGTGTGCCCGCACTAAAAACCGACGCGCCAGTCGTATAACGGCTATTACCCCAGCCTTCCAAGCTGGAGACGTGGGTTCGACTCCCATCTGGCGCTAAAACA
>JAVEXO010000093.1:0-5703 GCA_034003955.1 Spirochaetia bacterium
GTATAATCGAGGAGCACAAGAACCCTCGCTCCCATGGTGCTTAAGAGCAGGAAACGTGGGGAATACGCTAAACCGAGTGATAAATCGGCCGGGACCAGGGCATTAGTCGTCACTCCTGTACTTGGGCTATCGATAAAGGCTTGGTACCCGGCATAGCTTGTAACCATGGCCGGGGAATACGCATCTCGTGCCACCAATCCTATTGCTAGCATATCATCGTATGACCAACGGAACCCTACATCGATGCCTAATCCCGTCGTCATGGTCAGTGGGCTACCAAGAATAGCGCCAGGATCATCGGCTAAGGCCATGATATCCGTCAATGACGCCCGCTTGCCAACACTGGCTCGTATGAAACCCTTTGGCATAATCCCGAGATCAAGGCTCTGGCGATCAGCTATGTTGAAACGGTAGGCGTATCCACCGGTTAAGAGTATGTCTTCTGAAATTGAATATGACACAGATAGAAGAGAAGCCGCGTTGACTATAACGTTTGTTGTATTGAATATCCCGAAACCAAGACCCTTGCCAGAATACGCAAAGGATAGGGGGCCAAGGCTATGAGCCGAGACATATAGTCGCCCTGTTGCATCCAATAATGAAACAAGGCCTGTCGTCAGATCATTGCCTCCAAGAAGCAGACCTGCAATATCGAATACCGGGCCAGACGGGTTTACTACAAGGCTTGCTATGGACAGCTCTGAATCATCTGAGGCAAAACCCGCAGGATTCTCGAATATTGAATCTACGCCGTTGACGCTTGCGGCGTGAGGCCCTCCCAAGGCTGCCATCCTGGCAGACGGCAGCCTAAAAGGAGTCACAGACTGGGCAGTGGCCACAAGCGGAAACATGGTCAGCGAGACGAGTACCGCAACGATTCTTTTCATACATGACCTCGCGATTTTTTTATTCATCAGTTGAAGGACAGGCCACTCAGAAGCTGGCCGAAGATACTCGTAATACCGCTCGCTGAATCTGCAGCCTGCGCTAGAGCAAGAAGGTTCGTAGACGCGTTTATAGTAGCGCCATCCACTGCTGCCGGCAGAGCTCCTCCGTTAAGCCAATCATCTAAATCAACCTGCGTCATGCTAGCGTCGTTGAACGCGTCTACGGCTAGCGCGAAGGCGGCGACATAAAGCTGATCGGGAGGCAAGCCAGTCGGTGCGTCTGCATCATCGGCGATAAGAAGCAATGCGGCTGTTTCCCCCGGCGTTAGCGATATTGCCAAAAGATTAGCCAGAGCGGAATCAATCTGCTCTTGGGTCAGTGTATCGAAGCCCGATGTTCCTAGGTCTTCCACTACAGAGAAGATGGCCGGACTCGCTTCGGACGACAGTACGACGGCCGTCACGAGAGCAGAAGCCGCCTCATTGTAGGCTATGCTGCCTGGAGCGGCTGTGGACGCCGCGGCATAGAGCGGTGCAACAAGGGCTGCAGCGATTCTAGCATCACCCCCAGCGAGCAGCTCGACAGCACTGCCAACAGAAATGTTGGAAGGAATGGTATATGAATCTCTGGCCAATGGTTTGGCCAGTGAAGACGTAAAAAATTGCTGGCATGATGCCAATGATACGAGGCTGGCAATGATTGCGCTTACCGCCGTGATATGTATTACTCGCATATTCATAATTGCCGCTCCTTACGCATCATTCCTAGTATCGGCGCGGCAACTGGTTTTCATCAGAACCGTATGGCCATTTCTGCCGATATTCCCGTTCTAGGCCTATCGCCAGGCCTCGGGCCAAGCTCTTCGGTGAATACCGCAACGTTGAATTCCATGACAAACAGATCAAGGCCGGCACCAAGGCTTATCCAACCTTTATTGAGACCCGCTCGGAGGGCAAGCAAGCCGCCAAGCATTTCTGCCTCGGCACCTACGTGGAACAGGTTCCATGCCGACGACTTTTCCTGGAACACCTTCACAGGATCCTGGATTTCAGCTATCAGCGTCAGATCCATGATCGGCCTGATAGACACCGGGAGAGGCGAGAAGCTGGCTCCAACCGTGACATTGGGGTACACGGGGTACTCCACTTGGGTGCCAACAGGTAAGCCGTCGCTCTTGAGAACTTCTCCGATGGTCGATTGAGCGAATGTCTGCTTCGTCGAAATATCGCGTATGGCAAGACCGAGGGACAACAGACTGCCTATATCAATCCTAGCGCCTAGGTCAACCGCAAGGCCAAAACCCACGTTTACGGGAATAACCATCAGGTCGCCACCGCTCATTATACCGAGGAGATCGCTTCCGACTATTGTGCCATTCATCCTTAGGTACGGGCGTACATCCCCGCCGAGCAGGATAGCCAGTTTACCAATCCGCAGCGGCACTCCTATGCCGACAATGCCTGCGACTTGGCTGTCCACCGTACCGGCAGCCCCTAGAAGGTTCTTGCCTCCGACGTACATCTCGCCTGAGCCAATAAGCCCAAGGCCAAGGCCCCTTCCTATCCAGCCTAGGCCGGCGGAGCCGCCAAGGCCGAAGCCGTTGTCGACTATAAGATCATTGAACGGGCCTATCATTTCCGTCTCGTTGCCGCCGCTTGACATGGCCGTGGTGAGTTCTGTGACCATGTCGATATTGTCGGTGGTCGGCCGCACGTACATCCACGGTGTCACAGAAAATAGCGTCAGTTCTTTTTCCTTTTGTGCAAATGCAGCTGGATTGCCATAAAAACTCTGGTAGCCATCACTCATGGCAACGAAGGCGCCGCCCATAGCCATGGTTCTGGCATCCTTAGGAGCGGCCGCATCGAGCCTGGACTGAGCAAACAGAACGCCGGCCGATACAAGGAGGTACAGGGTAATGGTCAGTACGCGTTTCATGATGTCCTCCTTTTTCCTAGAACGATATGTTGGCGGCGCTTAGGATGTTACCAAGGTAGCCGGTTTCCATATCGGGGAATGACGGAAACACAGTAGAATCGGGATCCGGGGTTGCTGGATTCGTCAACAAGGCATATAAATACTCGCCTCTGGTACCCGAGGGGGGAACGACAGTAGCAACTATTGCTGCTATCAATGCGTTTTGCGCTACCTCTCCAGGGACGATATCAGCACCACTCGCATAAGCGCCTGATCCTATCGCAAGACCGAGATCACGGTAAGCATTATCCGCTTCTTCAAGTGCGGTAATCATAGCCAAGAAGGAGGCTTTGTTAATAGAACCATCGGAGCTTTTTATAGACCCGGGAACGAGGCCTCCGATAATTCTTTCAAGATCAGAAAAATCGGGGGCAGACTCATCGATCAGATCAACCATCAGACCACTGACGTTGTTTATAAAATCACCTGCTGCAGTCGTCTGCAGATGAATATTAGCGGCGAGCACCGCTAGCTCCTGATAGTTAGAAGACGATGGAGGATCCGCGGACATGGCCTCTTCGATCTTCTTCAGGCTAGACTCCTTAAGCGTGGGGTCGGTGGCTAGTGTACTGTAGAAAGAGTCGCTAGCTGACAGTTTGACGAGGGTCGCGGCGTCTGCCTTGGCTATCTCTTTTGGGCTGACGGCGGCTAACGATGCGAACAGATTATAGTTGAGCATCGAGTCCAAGGCGTCACATGCCGTCATGGTTATGGCTACTGCTACAGTTAACACCACAATCATCGTTCGTTTCATCGAGACCTCCTCTCCGTGGGCAAGGCCGACGGCTGTCACAGTATAATCTAGCACATGAGCAGGTTAAAATAAAGGAAGGGCTTTGGTATTGTGTCTATAATGAGCTCAGCTCATCAATTAAATGAGCAAAAAGATCGACATTATGAACGTTATCGGTATTTTCTGGCTGTGCATCGACGAAGCAGCGTAAATTACCTCTAAAATCTACGGGAATTCCGGTGACGGCAAGCTTTAGATAGTCATGTGATGTCGCTATCGTCAAGCCACCAGCAGAGCCATGATCCTCGGCCACGGCCTCCACTATTCGTCCTAGTCGTCTGGCTGCGAATGCCCTCTTGCCACGTTCGGCGAAGGCCTGCACGATGGCGGCCCTCTCCGTGGCTATGCGTTCTGGCACTCGGGGTTTCATGTCAAAGGCTGGGGTTCCTGGCCTGGGGCTGAATGTAAACGCATGTATCCATGCCGGCTGCACATGCTCAAGTAGGTCCATCGTATCGGCAAAGTCATCGTCGTCCTCACCAGGGAAACCTAGAATGATGTCTACTCCTATGAAAGGGTCATCCCTGACGGTACGGGCAGCTTCTGCCGCATGAAGGACATCATCACGGCCATAGTGCCGTCCCATCGCCTTGAGCACACGATTTGAGCCAGACTGCACCGAGAGGTGGAGGTGGGGCCGTACTCGGGGCATGGAGAAGGCCCGGATGAAGGCCTCGTCGAACCTGTCTGGCTCGTAGGAAGATACTCTGTAACCCGTCGAACCTGGGCCGCTAGCCAGGAGAGAAAGGAGGCCGGAGAAATCTAGGCCGCCCGAGCGATACTGAGACAGGTTGACGCCTGTAAGGACAATCTCAGGCACGCCGGAAGAGCCGAGGGCGGTGGCGCGAGCGAGCACCTCGCCAGGCTCCAGGCTCAGTGAGCGGCCTCGCGCCAGGCATACCCGGCAGTAGGTGCAACGGTTGTCGCAACCGTCCTGCACTTTAAGCTGAACCCTGGAATGTGTGGCAGAATCGCCTGGCATGAAGGCAAAGTGATCCGGGGTCTGCCCCATGGCTATTGAGGCGAGGCGGCGGGCCTCGTCCAGGAGGTCGAGCCCTTCGAGCTGGGCAGAGGCGAGGCCCGCCGCCATCCCGCGCAGGCCATCCTTTTTGCTGCCTGGCACAATCACGGTGCGCGGGCCGACGGCGTTGACGGCTTCCGGGTCCAACTCGGCATAGCAGCCGGTGACTATGGCCACACAGTCTGGATTAGTCCGCAGGGCCAGCCTCATCTCACGGCGAGCCTTCTGCTCGGCCTTGCTGGTCACCGTACAGGTATTGAAGAGCACTATGTCGGCAGCTTGCCCCATGCCTACGGCTACGGCTCCTGCTGTTATGAAGCTTTCTGCTATTGATTCTGTCTCGGCCTGGTTAAGCTTACAGCCAAAGGTGCGGAAGGAGACTCTGAGCTCATGCGCAATTGACATACGGTATCAGCGCCTGACTCGAGCCAGGACGCGCTCCTTGCCCCGAACCGCGTCTACAAGCCCGGGATTGATGAGCAGGGCGGCTTCGTAGGCTTCCAGGGCATAGGCCCAATCTGAGTCTCTCTCCCTTACATAGCCAAGCCTTGTCCACCAGCGGGCATTCTTGGGTTCGTACTGGAGAGCGGTTCGTATGGCTATGTCGGCATGCTGGAGCTTGACGAGGCGCAAGTATGTCTCTCCTGTCAGGTAGTAGACCTGTCCCAAGCGAGATCCGTCGGGAAGCAGGTTGACATAGTCCATGAAGTACTCGAGTGCCTGCTCGTTCTTGCCTTGATAGTAGGCCGCCTCTCCGAGTGACTCTACTATACGAGCATCCTTGCGAACCGTTGTGTACGCCTTCTTGGCATAAATTTCTGCATCGGCATAGCGCTCAAGGGATATAAGGCTCCAGACAAGGACGACATAGGACTCAATATTATCTGGATCTACACGTATCTCCGACAGGCAGGTAGTCCTGGCTTCCTCGAAACGTCCCTCTCGGTACATCTTGAGGGCGTCTGGTTTTGTCTGGGCAGTTGCGATGCCATAGCCCAAAGCGAGCACCAGGCAGAGGGCGCTG
>JAVEXO010000094.1:0-5614 GCA_034003955.1 Spirochaetia bacterium
CGCGACCTTGCCAAGTCTGTCGTACGAGAGGCCATAGCCAAGGACGGCTGGTCGGCCAAGGACGACATCACCTGCGGCGTGGCCTACTGGAGGCATCCACGCCGTCTCCTTGTGCTTACCGGCCCCCCCGTCTCAAAGGACAAAGACAAGGAGATGACCAGGCTCTTCACCATCTTTGAGGGACGCAAGGTCATATCGGGGGGCACCACGGCCAACATCATCGCACGAGAGACGGGAGGCAAAATAACGGTGGATATACGGCAGCTCGACCCAGAGATTCCTCCCTGCTCCGAGCTCAGCGGAGCCGACCTCGTCACCGAGGGCATACTCACCCTGGCCAGACTCGCCTCGCTCCTGGAATCGGATCAGACTGATACCCCAATCCAGAAAAACGCGGCAGGCAGGCTCCTTGAGATGATGCTTGACTCAGACGTCATACACTTCCTTGTCGGCACCCGCATAAACGAGGCCCATCAGGATCCAACCATGCCCGTTGAGCTTGAGATTCGTAGAAATGTCGTAAAACGCATAGCCGCCGCCCTTGAGACACGGCATCTAAAAGAGACCAAAGTGAGCTACATCTAGGAGAGACGCAATGGCACAAGAACGTATGGCAAAAGAAATAAAGGTAGTAATCTGTGTAGGCACCGCCTGCCATGTCATGGGCGGATCAGAACTCTTCCTCATAAAGGAGAGGCTTGAACCGGCCATAGCCGCCCTCGTAACCATTGAGGGAACCCCCTGCCTCGACCGCTGCCGTAGCGTATCAAGCGACAATCGGCCTGGTGGAGGCGCCCCCTTCGCACTCGTAGACGGCGTGCCCCTGGAGCGCGCCACCCTTGATTCACTCGCCGCCGCCATCATCGCCCGGGCCCTGGAAGGCTAAGGAAACATCATGCACTACAACAACCGCGCCTCAATTCTACGACGCGAGATACTAGCCAGGCTCAGCGCCCTCATACTCACAGACAGGCTTGTAGAGGACATCGAGTCTGTACCCTACCAGATGACCCTGCCAGGCTGGGAAACGGTCCGCTGCTGCGTCCACCACGACCGCGCCATATTGAGGCTCAGGCTCGCCGCCCGGCTAGGCTTCGACGTAGCCTCACTCGACGACGTAGAAAAACCACTCGCCGACTACGCCAGGCAGGCCCTGTCACGCACGAGCCCGCCTCGCTCCGGCCTCTTCTTGCTCGAAGAAGCATGCAACAAGTGCGTGGCTTCTCCTTACCTCGTCACCGATGTCTGCCAAGGCTGCCTGGCCAGACCCTGCGCCTCAAACTGCCCCAAGAAGGCCATGAGCTTCGTAGACGGCAAGGCCCGCATAGACGCCTCCCTCTGCGTAGGCTGCGGCATATGCGCCCAGGCCTGCCCCTACAAGGCCATCATCAAGGTTCCCGTCCCCTGCGAAGAAGCCTGCCCCGTAGGTGCCATACACCGCGATACCGACGGCAAACACCGCATAGACAAGGAAGCCTGTGTAGAATGTGGCAAATGCGTCAAGGAATGCCCATTCGGCGCCGTCATGGAGCCAAGCCACCTCGTAGAAGCAATACGTGCGGTTAAATCTAACAGGCCAGTCGTCGCCTTACTCGCTCCAGCCACCATAGCCCAGTTTCCCGGCGCTCCCGGCAGCCTGTCCGCCGCCGTCGCATCACTCGGCTTCTCCTCGGTGGTAGAGGTTGCTGCAGGCGCAGAAGCCACGACCGGGGCCGAGGCCAATGAACTCATTGAACACATGGAACACGCCCTCGGCCCCCTGGCCACCAGCTGCTGCCCCGCCTGGACAAAGACAGCCCGGGCCATCCTGCCGGCTCCGTCCGCAGACGGCTCCAGCACCCCTGTCACGACAGTCTCATCCACGCCAAGCCCCATGGTCTTTACGGCCCGTGCTCTCAAGGCCGCCAGAGCAGAAGCGACAACGGCGGAGCCCTTACTCGTGTTCATAAGCCCCTGCCTGGCCAAGCGCCGCGAGGCAGAAGAGACAGGATCCGTCCATCTCACCCTGTCGGCAGAGGAACTAGGCGCATGGTTCGTGGCAGCATCTACAGAGATTGCCACCATGGCCGAACGCCCCTTCGATGCACCCGACGGCAAACCCGCACCAAGACCGGCAGAAAAGCTTGCACGGGGCTTTGGTGCATCCGGCGGAGTCGCGGCGGCCGTGAGCAAACGCGTGGAGTCACTCGGCAAGGCCGCCCCCCGCTGCCTGAGCATCAACGGCGTAGACAAGAACACCATAAAGGACATACGCCGCTGGGAGACCCTAGCCCCCGAGGCCGACCTCATAGAGGTGATGTTCTGCCAGGGCGGCTGCGTAAACGGCCCCTGCTCCCTTGCCAATCCCCGGGCCGCGCTACTGTCTCTTGGCAGATATGCCGAGGCAGGTACCGCCTGGGCGCGTGAGGCTTAGGCGCGATAGCCTTCCATGGCCGCAATTGACTTATCGAAGGCAGCGCCCAGGCGCCTCGCGCCCTCCTCTGTCACCAGCCAATCCTCCTCGTTGCGCACCCCGCCAAAACCCTGCCAGCGCTCGGCCTGGCTGTAGTCTATGAACGCCTCATGCTTCTTCTGAGCCTTCCAGTCGGCCAGAAGCCCTTCTATGAAGTAGATGCCTGGTTCCACGGTTACGACCATTCCAGCCTTGAGGGGTTTTGCCATACGTAGGCTCTTAAGCCCAAATTCCGTGCTTTTTGGCTGACCGTCGTAGCCTACCCAGAGTTCCCCTAAGTTCTCCATATCGTGCACATCGAGACCCATCTGATGCCCTACACCGTGGGGAAAGAAACAGGCATGGGCTCCGGCTGCCACCGCCTCGTCAACGTCGCCCCGCATGATGCCAAGCTCCTTGAGCCCCTGAGCTATCGCAGTAGCTGCGGCCATGTGGGCATCACGGTACGGCACACCGGGAGCCATTGTAGCAGAAGCAGCCTCTCCCGCCTTGAGCACGATGCCATAGATGGCCGCCTGCCTCTCGTCGTAGGCCTCTCCAACAGGAAACGTACTCGTAAGGTCTCCTGCGTATCCCTCTACGGTTTCGGCTCCCGTATCGAGCAGAAAAAGGCCACCAGATTTGAGCACGCCAGGGTAGCCGTGATTATGGAGGACAGCGCCCTTGGTAGTCGCTATGGCCGGGAAGGAGGGAGCACCACCACCAGCGTATGCCACCCGATAGGCCTCTGCCATCATCGCTGCCTCTGAAAGACCAGGACGAGCCGCCCCAATCACCGCCCTATGCATCGCTATGCTCGTGTTCACGGCCTGCTCTATCTGGGCTATCTCTCTCCCTTCCTTTATTTCCCGCTGGGCAACCATGGCCTTGATAAGCTCAATAGAGGCGGCGGCATCGAGCCCCTCGGGGGCTATGCCCAGAATCGACGAAAGCTCCATGGCCGTATCACTTCTGTAGGGAGGAGTAAAGAGCAGACGGGCCGCACCGGTGCGGAGATCCTCGTGGAGACGAGCCCTGGGAGCAGCCAGGGTGGCACCACAAAGCCTGCGATACTCCTCCGCACCAGGCCTTGGACCAGTCCAGACAAGATCGTCAATGGTCAATTCGTCGATATAGATCTTAGAGGCGCCACTTGCCAGGTCTATGCTTGCCGCCAGGCCTGGCTCTGCCACACCAAAGTAGTAAAGGAAGCTAGAATCCTGCCTGAAACGGTAGGAGTTATCACGATAGTTCATGGGGCTCTCACGATTGCCAATAAATACGACGATGCCGTCATGCACCCCAAGACTGCCTAGCGTAGCGACCAAGGAGCGCCTGCGCCCCACATACACATTTGATTCAAACATGTGTTTATGCTAAACCGGGCCAGGCACGGCGTCAATGAGGCTTAGTCGTCTATCAACAGACCCTTCTGGCGGGTATCTATAGTATTAAGGAGCCCCATCAACTTGTTTTTTTCTAGAAGATCAATGAGCCTTGCCTCGACGAATTTCTTTGCCTCGTCGGAGAACTCGCCGGCTGTAAGACAGTAACCCTTACCCGCCTTAAGATCCTTTATACGGGCGTGGAAATCACGCAGCACCAGTTCCCCTATGGTTCCCGTCGAACGAATCATCCTAAAGAGCACCAAATCCGACCATCGGCTCGTTTCGACCTCGGCCAGGATGTCGGCCCAGTCGTTTTTTTGCACCGATATATCGGTAATCTTTACCTTGGCCTTGGGAAAGAACGACAGCGTCAGCTTCCTGCAGAGCGTTATGAAGTCACTCGCCGGAGACAGAAGATAGATCTGCAGATTACGGCTGGAATTAAGCTCCTTATACTTGGCCAGCTGGGCCGGCGTATCCTTGTAGTTTGGGTAAATCTGTTGAATTTCTGTAAGCAGGGCCACGGCCTTGCCTATGTCCTGTTCCTTGAGACAGGCGGCGGCCAGGCGATACTTTATCTCGACTAGAACCTCTACCTTTATATCCGGGTGCCTGAGGCCAAGCTCAAAGTCAATAACAGCCTTCTGGAATTGCCGCTGGTTCAGATGTATGGAGCCTGCAAACAGCGCCGCAGACGGGCCCAAGGCAGGATCCGTACGCAGATGTGAAAATATACGTATTGCCTGCTCATCCTGACCCGCCTCATGGTAACACTCACCCATGGCAAAAAGACTCTCTTTGTCATCCGGCTGCAGGTCTACCGCGCGCTTAAGAGCCGACAAGGCTTCCTTGTGGTTCTTTACCTTGAAAAGAGAATGCCCCAGATAACGGAGCGTCATCGCATGCTCGGCATTCTTTCTGTTGGCCAGACGCAGGTGGAATATGGCCTTCTCGTACTGCCGTTTCTGAAACTCCAGATAACCAAGATTGTAGTTTGTCTCAAAATCTTCACTATTAACGGCATGAGCCACCACCAGGCCCTTGTAGGCTTGATCAAGACGGCCAAGCTTGAAGGCGCAGAGGCCGTAGCGTTTGTTCGTGTCAAATTCGTCTATCTCCGGGTTCCCTGCCGCTGCATCCAGGAGCGTCTCATACGCCTTGAAAGCCTTCTCCCAGGACTGCTCGCTAAAAAACACCTCTCCCATAGCCTGGAGGGCCTCTGCATCCTTGGGGTTCTGCGCCAGGCGCCTGTTGGCCTCTTTGAGCACCTGAGCATGATCCTTGGCCTTTAGCTTCTTACCCTTCTTGCCGCCCATGGCCTTTGCCTTCTTACCAGAAGACAAGACAGCCCCACCAACGATGACCACCAGAGCCAGGAAAATGACGACGACGACGACTGGCAATAAATCCATGCCTAAGTATTGTCAGCCAAAGAAACTATTGTCAAGGAAGTCATCTTACAAGCCTCGTTTGCTTTCATTTTTCATGCACAAGATCAACAAGATAAGACAAGATCAACAAGATAAGACCCGGCTTCCACGTATCTATATCCTTTTTGCCAGCATTCTTTAAGAAGATCCCCTGCCACCCAAGTCTTATCTTGTAAATCGTGTCTATTCCCTATGCCTTTTGCTATCATAATAGAAATAGATCCCCTGCCACCCAAGTCTTATCTTGTAAATCGTGTCTATTCCCTATGTCTTTTGCTATCATACTTGATAAAGATCCCCAGCCACCCAAGTCTTATCTTGTAAATCGTGTCTATTCCCTATGCCTTTTGCTATCATACTTGATA
>JAVEXO010000037.1:0-26856 GCA_034003955.1 Spirochaetia bacterium
ATATGGGCTGGATAATTTTGCTACTGATCCCCGAGCCACTCGCCTTATAAATGGATATTTGCCTAGCCCTGCCAATATGGAAGCAGCTCTAAAATTGATAGAAAAAATACAACAAAATGATCTATTTAACCAGCTGGAGTTGATTCTAAATGCACAAAGAACACTCAAACATGGCAAAATAAGTAAACCAAAATTAGAAGTCTTAACTGATCTGTATGACCCAGCGGCTGTTAATTCAAGTGTTCAACCATCAGAGCTACTTGAACCAATCAAGCAGGCACTTTTGTCGCATAAAAATATTGGTCTTTTATTCTATGGTAATCCGGGTACTGGAAAAACAGAACTCGCTAAATACCTATCACAAGAAAGCGGGAGGAGCCTACTAGTAAAGCGAGCTTCAGACTTGCTTCATCCTTTAGTTGGTGTTAGTGAAAAACTCATATCCGAAATGTTCCGTGAAGCCGAACGTGATGGGGCAATATTATTACTGGACGAAGCCGACTCACTGATTCGCGACCGCACTAAAACCCGTAATTCATGGGAAATTACACAGACCAATGAATTACTTACGCAAATAGAAAATTATAAGGGGGTTCTTATTGCCTGTACAAACCTGATTGACGTTATGGATAAGGCTGTTTTACGCCGTTTTGCCTGGAAGGTACACTTCCAAGCACTAAATAAAACGCAATGTTTGAGTCTCTTTAAAAAATGGTTCCCCTTAGCAAAACTAGATACAGAAACCAAAAAACAGATGGAAGGGATAGGCGATCTTTCCCCTGGGGACTATAAGGCTGTCTTCATGCGTTTGCAACCTAACCGAAGCGGAGACTCTGCATATATTGTTAAACAGCTTCGAGATGAAGCTAAGTATCGCGACCCAGATAGTAACGTAAAATTAAAAATTGGTTTTGGTGAATAATCATTCTATATTGTTTAAATATATCATCACAAAAAATCACTTGTATCAAAAATCCTTGCAGGCGCGAAACGAGTGCAGTATAATGTCAATATGAGCACATTGATACAACGATTTATAAAAATGGATAGTATATTCCGTAGCTGCAAAAACAATACAATGGCTGAGTTAATGCAGCATTTCAACCTTAGCCGCCGTCAGCTGTTCCGGGATATTAATGAAATGAAAGAGGCATATAGAGCCCCAATCGTTTACAGTCGAAAAACAGGCTATCACTATAGCGATGCTATGTGGTTCCTGCCAGCCATGACACTATCAGGCCAAGACATATTTACGCTTGGTTTAGCCACCCACCTTCTAGAAAAATATAAAAACACTCCACTTTATTCTCATCTGCAAGAGATTTTTGAAAAATTAACTCAATATATAGATAAAGATAATTATACACTTACACCTTCATGGCTCAGTTCTGACATAACCATTGCAACAGAACCTCCGCGCAAGCTAGACCCCGCAAAATGGGAAATGGTTGTACACTGCTTACAAAATAGAAAGGTCGTACAGTTTAAGTATAAGACCCCTTTTTCCAAGGTGAGCACCCGCAAATTGCAAGTATGGCATTTAATGCAGTGGGCTGGAGACTGGTACATTATAGCCAATGATTGTACCGATGAAAAAATAAAAATATTTGCCCTTTCCCGGGTAGAAGCCATAAAAGAATTAGCTGATACCTATTCCATACCTGACAATTTCTCAATTCGCGATTATATTGATCCTGAAATGGGCTTATATATAAACGATGGCCCAAGAAGAACAGTACGCGTCTTGTTTGATCCAACGTCTGCTCCTTACGCGGCGGAACGGCAATGGCATAGCAGTCAAAAATTAATGAATCTAAAAGATGGTAGTTTGGAATTAGAGTTTACTACAAACCAGCTCACTCAGACCTGCAGCTGGCTCTTAGCCTGGGGAAAAAGCGTACAGGTATTAGAGCCTAAAGAATTAGTGGAAAAAATGAAAGAACACGCCATAGAGATGGCAAGAATGTATCGCTAGAAAAATACTCAACTTAAATAATACTTACAAACAAAATCTATATCTTGTTTTTCAGCGCCATATTTCAACTGGTAATCAGAAAATCATAAAAAGACATCTTGATAGATTGTATCAATAATTTCTCTTATATTGCCAATCTCATTCTTTTTGTTTTTAATGAAAACAACATACTCATTTTGAGAAATGCACCCTCCTTTTAACGAAGCTTTAAGACTCTTTTTTCCCGCATTAAACTCCACCTGAAGAGATTGTACTTCTATAAGTAAATTTTTAACCATACTATTAGCATCTAGTATCCTTTGATAAAGCAGGTCTTTATTCTTAAATAGAAAGTCAGCTTTATTATATGCTTCGATCAACGCTTCTTTTCCAACACGGAAGCATTTTTCTGTTAGCTGCCCTTCAATAATATTTCTATTCTGCATCAACATTGCAAATGCTGGTGTATGACTACCACAGCATATTCCCGAATACGGAAAATTAATTATGACTGAATAATCAGCTGGAGCAATATAAGTAAAACACCCTTTTATCTCTATGCCATTATGGCATAAAGAAAGTTCGAGAGGTTCAATTAAATAATCACAAAAATTAGTTTTCGGATTGTAGTTTGCTACTTTAGGAAGAGTACTATTCATATTAGAACTCCTTTTATTTGCATACTTTGACTTTGAATTATTTTAAATATTCTGGATAATTTTCTTTCATAAAATCAAGCCAGCTTGGTACAGCGATTCGAATTTCTTTTTTATCTCCTAAGTAAACGAGGCCATCTTCTGGTGTATAAAAACAAGGATCAGCAGCTTGGACGAGGGGTTTAAAGCCTAATGTATTCCATTTTCCTTTAACATCACTGTTTATAATCATTTCTTTTGTACGTACATTTTTAGTAATCAAACCACATTTAGGACACATTGCTTTCCACGTTCCTAACCCTGATAAAGCACTTCCTGCCAATAAGACATAGACCAGAGCATTACATTTACCACATCTTTTGATAAAATTTCCATTAGACCAATTTATTACTGCAGCACCTATAAAAATATGACCACCTGCAGGACTAATTCCTGCTAATAAGTCTGGGAATGTAATGTAGTATAATGGTGGTACTAGGAATCTTTCAATATCCTGAATAAAGCGTGGAATGGCCTTGGGCCAATTGACGATAGTTTTCATAAGGAACATCCTTTTTAGCAGATTACCGGGTACTACGTACTCAGTTGCGCGCCCTGCAAGTTGGATAAATCGGCGCTAACACTATAAGAATACTGCACGTCTAGCGTTATTGCAATCTTTGGATGGGTCTTAAGATATGTTTCAGTGCCATCTTTTGGCACTTTTAAATGTTTTTTAGAAGGGCACCATTATTGCCCGGTCAAGGTCAAGATATTCCCCGGGGGCGCAAACTATCTTGACTCATTTTGCCCTTGGCAAACCTCAGTCCATGTCAAAGATTCTAGCATCGTGAAGACCTACACTGGCATTACAATCCACCCGCGCTTCTCTCAAAATCAAGACTGACTATAGAGCTAGGGCAAACAGCCCATTGTTATCACTATACTTCGAGTTTCCTAGAATTTATTCACTAGTTTCAAGCCTCGCTAACTCTGCCTCAGCCCTTCTTCCACTGGTGCAGGCCACCAGCTGGACAGTTCTTCGTATCCGGCGTCGAGGCTAGTTTGACAATAGTGGAGCATTTTTTGCATGTGAATGCATTAGTACCAGCTTCACCCAGGAGGTTCCACACGTGGTAGGGGCCGGCAGGGCACCCGAAGGCGGCTGGTTCCGCAAAGGTACCCACCAAGATGCGGCACTTGGTGCATAGATACTGTTTTTTGCCTGTCTCGGCTATGTAGGTATAATCGTGCATACCGCCAGCCGGGCATCCCTTGCCATCGGGGGTGCCGGCTGATTCCACGACCGCCGAGCATTTCTTGCACAGGAACATCTTCATGGCAACCTCCACATAGAGACACGCTGACTCATTATTTACCTCTTTGATACTCGTACCTGACTATGCTTTAGTCAATCTTTATTAAGGCTTTAAGCTGTCCGAGACAAGGAAAACAGTATTTTTTGTACCTATTGGCAACATCCTTCCCGTGAATTGCCATGAAATACGGTATACTGATATGGTCCCTCCCGTAAACTTGGGGCAATCAAAAAAGACAAAGGATTGGTTTGATGAATACAAGAAAAAAGCCCTCGTATGTTCGGTTTTATTAAGCGTGGTTCTAAGCATCAGTTGTATGACAATGAAACCAGTTGAATACTCTTTTGCAGGCAACACTGATGACAGCGCAATGCTATATATCAGTAATGGCAATCCCGGCCTGAGGCTTGTATACCTTGGTGATCAAGCCTTGCCTGGTGCCGATAAAGACAGCTACTGGAACCCAATAAGGGTTCATGCTGGGGAAGAAATTAGAATGATGGTTCATGCACAGTATTCCCAGTCAAACAATAGTAGCGGAGGCTTGCTTGTAGCCATTACCACTGCGGCTATAGCTTCTTCCAGATCAATAGATGCAGACATCGAGTTTATATGCCCGCCCTTGCAGAAGGATAAGGAATATTTTCTTGAGTTCAGGAAAGGATCAGGCTTAAAAGGAAGCAACGCCATAATACTGACCGACAAGGCCTCGAAGAATATAGTTTACAAGCAAGATTTTTGAGCCTGGTGGGCTCTGAGTACAGGCTACAAAATGGTTCGATAGTCGTCGAGGAAAAAAAACTATAGACGCTTCATGAAGGCGGCCAAGGCCCTAGGCTATAGGCCGCCTGAAGAATGACGCCTTGTAGTCCATCACTCCCACTCTATAGTAGCCGGAGGCTTGCTTGAAACGTCGTAGACCACCCTGCCAATCTCGGGAACGCGATTCGTTATCATGGCCGATATCTCCAGGAGATCCTTCATAGGAGACTCGAAGACATCGGCAGTCATACCGTCTGTTGACACGACGGCACGGAGGGCTAGCGTCCAGCCATAACGGCGTACATCCCCTGCCACACCTACAGAACGCACGGGCAGGAGCACACAGAAAGCCTGCCAGATGCTATCGTACAGTCCCCGCGCACGCAGTTCGGCTATGTAGATGGCGTCGGCCGCCCGTAGGATATCGCACTTCTCCTTGGTCACTTCACCCAGCACGCGAACGCCGAGGCCGGGGCCAGGGAAGGGGTGCCTTGAGACTATGGCCTGGTCGACACCCAGGGTCCTACCCAGCTCTCGCACCTCATCCTTGTACAGGCGGTCGAGCGGTTCGATGATCCGACCCTCTGCACGCTTCTTTTCTACCAGAGGCGAGCGGACATTATGGTGGCTCTTGATGACATGAGCCTGCTGGCCAACACCCTTGCCCGATTCTATGAGGTCTGTGTACAGGGTTCCCTGAGCCAGGAAGTAGTCGGTACCCAGCCTGAGCCTCTTGACCTCTCGCTCCTGAATAGTCATGAATAGATCGCCTATTATGCGTCGCTTCTCCTCTGGCTCACTCACGTCTGATAAGGCCGACAGAAAATCTGACTCGGCATCTGCCCGGTGAACATTGATGGCACCTAGAGCATTGAGGGTCTTCATTACTTCAAGGCTCTCGTCAAGTCGCATCAAGCCCGTATCGATGTACAGAAGGTATACGTGTTCGGGTTCAAGGGTGGCGAGGAGCAGGGCGGCGGCTACGGTAGAGTCTACGCCACCAGAGATGAGGAGGAGGACGGGTGACGAGCCCACACGGGCTCGCAAGCTAAGCCGCTCCTCTTCTATATAGCGTTCCATTGTCCAGGACTTGGAACATGAACATATAGTAAAAACAAAATTGGACAGTATGCGGGTACCATGCTCACAATGACTTACCTCTGGATGGAATTGTACGCCTCGTAATGGCAACGACTCATGAACGATGGCGGCAGGAATGCCGTTATCGGTGGTAGCGACGGCGATGAAGCCAGGTGCTAGCCCTTCTATTGAGTCACCATGGCTCATCCAGCTTATAAATTCGGGAGGGACACCTGTAAAGAGAGGATCACATGCCGTTACCCTGACGGGGCGCCTGCCGTATTCCCTGTCTGCCAGGGTCGCGACACGGCCTCCGTGGTCAAGCGTCATCCTCTGGGCACCGTAGCAGATGCCAAGAACCGGCAAACCCAGGTCGTATATACCCGAGTCAGGAACAGGAGCTCCTTCATCGTAGACGCTCCAGGGAGAGCCCGCCATCACTATGCCACGCACATCCTTCATACGTTCTGGGCTCAAGACGGCATCGCCCGGCGCTATGTCGGTGTACACGCCCAGCTCTCGTATACGGCGTGCTATGAGCTGCGTATATTGACTGCCGTAATCCAGTATCAGGATCGTGCCCATGGGCTCTTCCTGACAATGGTATCACGCCTGTCGTAGCCAACAGACACAAGCTCTATGGCTGTCTCGGTGTATTCCTCTATGAATGACACGTAGTCCCGTGCCTCCCGAGGTAGATCGTCGTACTCCCTGACTTCCTTGAGAGAGCATTTCCAGCCACGGAAGCTGCGCAGTACAGGCTGTGCGTCCGACAGGTCCTTAACAGAGGCGGGGAAGTACTCGACTATCTTGCCTCGAATTTTATAGGCCACACATGCCTCGAAGGTGTCGAGGGTATCGTAGACATCGAGATGGGTCAGTACGAGGGCATCTATTGAGTTGGCCAGACAGGCGTAGCGCAGGGCGACCAGGTCAAGGTAGCCACAGCGCCGCGGCCGTCCCGTCGTCACGCCGTATTCTCTGCCCGTGTCACGTATAAACTGACACAGGGCGGACTGACTATCGGTATTAAACTCGGTTGGAAACGGGCCGTTGCCTACACGTGTCGTATAGGCCTTGAACACGCCCAGCACCTTATTGAGCCTGCGCGGTCCTATGCCGCCCTGGGTGGCCGCGCCTCCAGCCCCGGACATGCCAGAGGATACGAATGGATAGGTGCCGGAATCAAGGTCAAGGAGGGCTCCCTGGGCACCTTCAAACAGGCAGTAGGTGTTGCGGTGCCCGGCCAGGAAGTTGGTCAGGTCTAGTGCGAGAGGGGCAAGCCTGTCGCGCCACTTTTTAATAAACTCCACATCAGTGTCTTCAAGATTGGCCAGGCGCTCGTCATCGAAGAGATCGGCTATTCTTACGCCGTCACGCGACGATTTCATCGCGTAGGCGACGCCTATTCCTCGGCCCGTGGTACCGATGGGCTTCTTGCGTTTGGCTTCCATAGCCTTGTCCAGTTCTCTATACCGTGGCAAAACGATATGTGCCCGGTCCGATATGAACACTCGTCCTTCCCAGTCTATGCCGCGTTCGGCAAGCATTCCAAGTTCTTCAAACAGGGCCTCAGGATCTATGACCATGCCGGTGCCAAGGATGACACGCTTGTCTGGATACAGTACGCCGGAAGGGACCAGGTGCAAGGCAAACTGTTCGTCGGCTCTTACAATGGTATGCCCTGCGTTGGCTCCTCCGGAGAAACGAACAATGATCTGGGCGTCTGTAGCCAGGTAATCGACTATCTTGCCCTTGCCTTCGTCGCCCCACTGGGCCCCTATCACCGCTACGTTCATGTTTGTCTCCCTGCATTCAAGTACTAGGCTATAACGCTACCCCACAAGTATACAGCGCTACAAGGCGTGATCAATCCCTTGAGTACACATCGAAGCGCCTGTTTGTACTAGAGCCATCCTGATCGACTATTACAAGCTCATGAAACCCGGGAGCAGGATGAGCCTGGACGCGATGATCACCGTATGTCTCTCCTATATAATCGCCGTCGAGGTGCCAGAACAGGCGAGCCTCTGCATCCCTATGCGCAGCCCTGAAGACGACCATGCCGGGGCTTCCATCCAGTTCTATGGGTACAAATATTGATGCGCCAGCCTCGGGTGATATGAACTCTACGACACCAGCCTCTGGTCCCGCCATGCCAGGGGCCCAAGGCGGCAGGGGTCTGTATGCCGACACAGACCGAGAGTAATACCACTCCATGGCAGGAGGAAGCACGAATCGTGATTCTTGTATGATGTCTCCATCGTATGTCTCTGCACGCACGCGATAGGCCCCATCGGCGCTCAGGCTCACGGCCCTGCAGTACGGGCAACTGGTAAAAGTCTTGGAGGAGACGGGAACCCTGACTCTCAGGGTACTGGCGCAATCGGGGCCTGCCACATAGCCTGATTGGGCACACACAGTCTCATGCCTCAGCTCAGTCTCAGGCCTGTCAAACCACCTGGAGCGCGGCAAGTATTGAAAAATATCGAAGAGGAGTGGAGCCGCGGCATCTGTACCCTTAAGCTCCGGCCTACCCTCCCCGTCGGCGTTGCCTACCCAGATTGCTACCACGTAGCTAGGGTCCAGTCCTAGAGCCCAGGCGTCTCTTGAACCAAAACTTGTACCTGTCTTCCATGCTATTTGCCTGGAGCTAGCGTATTCTTGCCATGAAGCCTCTTCCCCCGGCCTTGCCACATCGAGCAGTGCCTCCAGGGTCAGGTAGGCGGCTCCTGTAGAGAAAGGAGGCTCGTAGGCCTGACCAGCTGCCGGCCTGTCCAGCCTCCAGCTGTAGCCTATGAAGGGATGCCCGGGCTCAGTGCCCGGCCCGGCTGCCATTCGAGCAAGAGCCGCATAGGCTGAAGCAGCGTCTACTAGCGTCGCCTCGGCTCCACCGAGTATCAGTGTCAGGCCATAGTCGGCAGGCGAACGTGACAGGGTAGAGAAACCGAGGCGCTTGAGTAGCGAGGCGAAGCGTTCGACACCATAGGATCTGAGCAACCTGACGAATGGCACGTTAAGAGAGCGTGCCAAGGCCTCATCGGCCCGTACCGCCCCTGAGTATGTCTTTAGGTTATTCTCCGGGCTGTACGAGCCTACCCTCGTGGGAATATCGGGGATGAGCATGGAGGGCGACAATTCTCCTGTATCTATCATGGCAGCGTACAGGAATGGCTTGAGGATGCTGCCAGAGCTTCGAGGAGAGCTGGCGCAGTCGACCCAGGAAGCGTCGCGAAGGTCCGCGTCGCGAAGGTCCGCGTCGCGAAGGTCCGCGTCGCGAAGGTCCGATGGCACGTTGCCGACATAGGCGGCGATGGAACCATCGGCTACCCTCATAACCACAGCCGCCATGTTTCGTATGCCCTGCCTGGCCAGGCGAGAGCCGTGGCGCGACACGGCCTCGTTGACCCGGGCCTGTAGCGTCATGTCGAGGCTCGTCATCACCTGTCCTGGCTCAGCCTTGGCTAGCAGATGGGGGGCAAGGGATGGCATAGGGAGCGGCGACTCAGGCAGAGGCTCCTTCAGGGCTACAAAGTACTCTTCCTCTTCTATCATGCCTGAGTTCTTGAGCCTAAGAAGGAGTCCGTCACGCTTCAAGGCTAGCTCGTCCCTGGACCTGCCAGGATGCAACAGCCCCGGACTATTAGGCAGCACGGCCAGGGTTGCGGCCTCGGCCCAGGTAAGCTGTCCTGAACGCCTGCCGAACCATCGAAAACCGGCAGCCTCTATGCCGACCACGTTGCCTCCGAAGGGCGCCAGCTCTGCATATCGGGACAGCACCTGATCCTTGGTATGCGTGAGTTCCAGTCTGAGCGCCATCCATAGCTCTATGAGCTTATTCCCCCAGCTACGGGGTCCTCGAGCCCTGGAAAGCCTTACTACCTGCATGCTTAGCGTCGATCCCCCTGAGACGATAGTACCTTCCCGTACGTTGAGGACGGCGGCTCTCGCTATGGCAAGGGGGTCGAAACCTGCGTGTCCATAAAATCGTTTGTCTTCGTATGCTACCACCGCCTGGGCATACCGTGTTTGTAGAGGAGAGCTTGAGGCGAGGCGCCATTGTCCGTCTTTCGATACCGTGGCGCCCAGTAGCTCGCCTGAGCGCGCATATATGGCACTCGAGTACCCTTCCCTTGTTCCAGTGCCTGGATCGATCAAGAGGAGTGCGGCGAACAGGACCGTACCGATGATAGCCGGCAACACATCCGCACGTCTTAACCAGGACGCCGTTATCCTGGCCCCCATGCTCGCCCTCTTTATGAGAAAGCCGAGCTTGGGTACCATGGAAATGAGCCTAAGGCTCTCCTGGCTCAGTCGTATCAAGGCCTTAGGCCACGCCCGTTTGGGTTGGCGTTAGGGGAGTATGTTTCTATAGGCCGTGCAAGTGGCCTGCCCGGAGTGACGGCGAATAGCTCCGGTTTGTACATGGCCTCTAGGGTGACCGCCGGCAGTATGAATTCACCTTCATATGTCTTGTTGACATACGAGGTGAAGCGCTTCGTCTCACCCCTCTTGAGTGAGAAATAGGTCATCACCCTGTCATCCCTTGTGTCCTGATAGTCAAAGGAATCAGAAGAGGAATCCCCGTCTGATCGTCCAATCCTCAGATTAGCCAGCTCCCAGCCAGATGGAGCCCTGAAGGTAAGCGCAAGATCTGTTATGTCTTGACCCGATAGATTGCACACGCTTAACTCAACGATCATATCGCTTCCGAATGGCTCCCGTGCAGGATCCACGGCCCTGCCAGAGGCGTCCAAGTACCTGACGCCCAGGCTCAATCCCTCCGACTGCGCCCTCTCGTCTCCCGGTTTTGGAGTGCCGGTGGCTACAAGCCGGGCATATACCGGGCTACTCTGCTCATTGACCAGGCTGACAGCAATGCTTGCAGCGTCGCTGTTCATGGCTATCCTGGCCATGGCCTTGGAGAGGCTCAGGGTACCTGAGCCAGCGGCAGAGGAATAACTGACAGAGCCGGAGCCCTTGGAGGCGGCTTTCATGAACGGCAGGGAGGCTATGAGCGACCAGCTCAGGTCCTGGGTAGAATACCCCCTGGAGCCGGACAGATCGTCGGCTATCTGCTTAAACAGGGCAAAGCCTTTGGCGCTGTCTCCCATGACATTGAATGTATCCAGTAGTACGGCCCTATCCCTGAGTACCGAGCCGTATACCTTCTCCATGCCGACATAGGCCTCTACATTGGAAGGCGCATCCCTAAGAATAGTCTGTGCCCGAGGCTTCATGCCTGCCATGGCATAGGCCGAGGCAATGTGATACAGGGAGGCTACAGGGTGAGGGCCGTATTCCATGAATCTGTTCATAGACGCTATATCAGGCTTTCCTGCAAGCGAAAGCACATAGAGCCTGTATGCTTGCTCAGCCTTGGCATACGCTGTCTTGGCGTCCCAGGCCGAGGCACGGTTCTTGAGATACTCCAAGGCAGGAGCCATCATTGAATCAGGGACGGTATAGCCCTGGCGAGTAGCCATGAGCAGGAAGTGCGTGGTATAGGCTGATAACCATTCGCTCTCCTCATAGGAGCTTGGCCAGAACACGAATCCACCGCGGGTACTCTGCATGCCAGCCATCTTACTAATGGCGGCAGCTACATTGGTTCTGGCGGCCTCTGACTGTTCCCGACTCAGGCTCATGGCATCTGAAAGGAACAATTGCGGGAAGGCCCGGCTTACCGTCTGCTCTCCGCAGCCGTGGGGATAGCCAATGAGATACGAAAGCCTGCCTGACAGGTCTATGGGCGGCAAGAGGGATAATTCCAGCCAGCTCTGGTTAGACCCAGGCATGCCAGGCAATTCAAGCACCATGGAGCCTGATGCCTTGCCTGCCAGTATGGTAGAACGAACAGTCGTGACGGGCACAGCGGCGGAGCGAACAGGAATATCGATGCTTTGAATCGATTGGCGACCAGCAGGGCCGCTGGCAAGAGCTATCAGCCTGACAGAGCCAAGCCTATCGGCTACACGTATGTCGAATGTCTCGAGTCTCTCGCCTTCATCGCTGAAGCATACTATCTTGCTAGACTCACCTACTATCGAGGCCTCTCCCTCTACCTTCAGCGTTAGTGTCGCCTCCTTGTCCTTGCCCATGAAGGCAAGCAGGGTAACAGGCACGCTCAAGAGCTCGCCTGGGCCCAAGACACGCGGAGCCGTTATATAGGTCATGAGTTCTGAACGCACAGGCGTCTCAAGCTCCGCCTTACCGTACGCACCGTCTTGCGTCGCCGCCACCACCATGAAGCGTAGCGATCCTATGTATGGTCCCAGCTCCAGCTCATGGCGAGCCTTGGCGCCTCGTTCCAGGAGGAAGGGTCCCAGGTATTCAACGACGGGCGGGAATCGGTTTACCTTGCGTGTACCACCGGCTTCACCAAAGTCTGATCCGCCTATAGACAGGAGTGTCTGCAGCTTACCCGTGTATGCACCTGCAACATCCTTGTACAGGTCGAAAGATTGCAGGAGGCTTGCCTCCTTCTTGTAAAACTGATTCCATGGGTTTGGAGCGACATAGCGCGTTATGCCCAAGAGCCCCTCATCGACGACAGCCAGGGTATAGCTCATGGCCTTTCCAGAACGTTCAGACACCGTGACGACAGCCTTGCTCATGGGCTCTAGCACTGGCGCGGTGGCAATGAGTGGCTGTAGCCTGGTGGCAGGATCCTCTATCATCACAGGCACCACGCCGTACAGGCGTATCGGCAGGTCGTTTAGCGTCTGTAGATGTGGCTGAACAAAGCTTGCATGGACGTAGACATTGGGGCACATGTCGGCCGTGGCCTTGAACTCGTACACGGTGTTGCCATCACGGGCCTCTATCCATTCCTCGCGTAGTACCCTACCACCGCGCTCGAGGCTTATAAAGGCGCGTCCTTCCTTGTTTGAAGGAAAACTGACCTTGACGCTCTGCCCTACCTCGTAGGAGTCCTTGTCGCTGCTCATGGTAAGCATGGAAGCGGAGCCTCCACCTTCTCCATTGCCGCGTCCGGCCCAACCGGGCCAATCCATGTAGAAGAGCGAGCCAGCAGCATGACCTCCACTACCATCCGAGACTCGAATGAGGTAGCGGCCCCACTCAGGATAGTTTATCCTCAGTTTCCAGGAGGCCCGCCCGTTCTTGACGATGACGCTGTCCTTCTGGATTTGCTTCTTATAGATGTCGGAGGCCATCTCAGCCAGACTCTCCTGACCCTTCTCCCACCACCAGCGCCATTGCAGCTTATACAGGCTCACTTCAAGCCTGCCATCGCCCGCCGGCTTCCCGTCCCTGTCTACAAGGAGTATCTCAACGGGGTGATCCTTGTCGGTTAAGAGCATTCCCCTTGAGGCGTCACCTGAAGGCAGTTTGACACCTACGTAGCGGGTGTAAGGATGGTAGTCAACGGAGAAGGCCTCGCTGGAGAAGAGCCCTGAGCGCTCGAATACCCTGGACATGAAACTGGCTCTCATGGGGCCGGGAGCATCGGCATCAGAAACCATGTTGACGCTGAATTGAGCGGATCCGGAGCCATCCAGGAAGCCTTCATAGAGGAGGCGGCGAGAACTAGAGACTGTCCTGAGCGGATCCTGAAAGGAGAAACCCTTATAGTCACCAGGAGCCTTGAGCGACGATGACAGCATCATCGAGACGTCGGCCTTGAGCCCGGGAGCCGGCGCGCCATGGAGCCAGGCGGCCTTGATGCCCATAGATGTGGTATCAAAGGCCACGTAGCCTGAATCACCGTAATCGAGAGACATCTTGAGCCTGTTGGGCATTATTGTCTCGACCTTGACAGGCAGGCTAAAGGAGCTGCCGCCGACACGCACCCTGGCCGTCCAGGTACCGGTAGGTGAGCTGCGCTCGGTGCCGGTTTGTATGTAGTACATCCCGCCGACAGACTCAGTATACGTAGCCTGGCGTATGATCTGCCCTAGAGGATTCTCCAGTTCGAATCGTATGGGGTGGTCGGCAGGAAGGGTCTTGAGCCTATCGTAGAGTATGAAGCATAGGTGTATATCGTCTCCTGGTCTCCAGACGCCCCGCTCTCCGTATATGAATCCCTTGACACCAGTCTCGGCCTTGTCTCCACCAACATCGAAGTGGCTGACTGCCAGGGTATTGGACGATGTCAACTTGAGGTAAGCCCGATCTCGGCTGCTCTTGGCTCCGGCAGCCTCAGCGCTCGCGAAAAACGGTGCCGCCGATGAAGAAGGAGGCGCAAGTACAAGCAAGCCGTTCTTGTCGGCTACCCCGCCTACAAGCATCTGCATGGCGTAGCTATACAGCGTGATCCTGGCACCCGGCAGAGGGCGTGCAGACTTAAGGTCGCTTGCTGCCATATGCCAAAGGCCATCGACATCATGCTTGGCAGACAGGGCTACGTCAGAGACAAGCACGTTGCGCCTGGCCGTTCGATCTCGGCCATAGCGTTGAACATAGAACGCCGGGTGAGATGGGTCTTCACGATAGCGATAGTACTCATCCCAGTCGAACCACTCCTCTGAGTAATCCCAATAGGACGAGTCGTCGCTGGAGTCCCGTATGGTAACAGGTGGGAACTCCCACTTACCCAGGCTTGGTATGTCTCGGGGGCTAACATAGCGTATATGTTCGTGCCCAAATGCAACACGAAGCTGGAACAGGCCGTCAGGATGCCTGGATAGAAGCGGGGTCAGGTCGAGCAGATGGGGAACCCATTGATTCTTCTGGTCATCGCTCCAGTCAAGATCTACTTCCTCACGCCAGACGACATCTCCTACACGCTTTAGTTCAGCTGTGCCGTCCAGTTCATTGACCTGCATGAACTGAAGCATGTTGTCTCCGTAAACCTTTAACGCCTCTACGACTACCGTTGTCAGGTTCCTCGTCTCAAGTACCACGCGGGTGCCTTGCGTAGTGGGGATGATGACACCACCGGCAGGAAAGCGAACCTCAGGCTTCTCCCAATCGAAGCGCACGGTGGCTGAGACTGGTACGGCTATGGATTCAAGGGTGCTGCTCTTAAGCCCGCGCTCCACAGTCAGGTCTACGGACTCGGGCCAGCGTAAAGAGGAATAGACTCTAACGATGCCGCCTTCTGCCTCATAGCGAAGGTCACCGTATCCAGAAGCGCGTATGAGCCCCCTGAAGTCCTGGTCCTTGTCTACCGGTTCACTGAAAGCCACCGTCAGACACGCGGGCTTGCCTGGAGCGGGCCCCGTTACCGACAGGAGCTCAAAGCTGCCCATGGCTGGCACGCGATAGCTCCTGGAGCCTTTCTCGCTTGAACCAGCCGATTTGCCATTCCAGCTTAATAGAAGAGCTGTCTCGGCATCGGCGCGGGGTATTCGCTTGACGGTGAAGCTATGCCGGCCAGAACCTTCGTGGCTCCATGATATATCGAGTGGCTTCTTGCCTATGCGGGCAGAAACAAGTGCTTCTACGTCTGCTGTCGATGGAATGTCATCGCTGCGTACGGCACCATCCAGAGAGAGGCTTCCGTCGAAGGCGGCGTAAAGCGCGCCGCTTTCTATTGAAAGACCAGGTTCGGCTACCCGCACCTTGAAGGAGAACCAGCCATTACTCGCCTCGCCAATGTCTGCAAAATCGAACATGACCTTGTAGCTGCTGCCAGCCTTGAGAGCTTGCTCTGGATGGAAGTCTACACGCCTACCACCTTCGCTCCAGCTAACAGTTCCCGCCATGGCTGGCTCGAAACTGAAAGGATTGACGCCATCGAGTCTACTCATGTCTCGCCCCGATGTGAGGATGACGCTCAGGTCATCGAATCTCGACACGAGGCCTTCGCTGTGCGCCACGACAAAGGCAGGATCAGGCGCCTTCATGCTTATCTCCGGCGCTCTAGGCGAACAGGAGCCTAGAGCCAGTATAAACGCGATGCAAGCCGAAGGCACTTTTGTACGAAATCCTCGCATGAGCCCATCCTTTCAATACAGGTTAACGAAAAAACCCCTGCTTTCGAGCACTCACTCGATCATGGGCTTACAAGGCTGGCGTTTGCTTGCAGAACAAAAAATTTATACACTAAAATCCTGTCAGGCTTCGCCGGAAAGCAGGTGCTCCATGATTATCCGCAGCTCATTCCACACGGTATCGGCATCACCCTCTCCGTCTACAGGCACCAGGGTACCTCGCTTCCTATAGAAATCAACCAAAGGCGCCGTTTGTTTCCTATAGTTTAAGAGTCGTGTCTTGACAGATTCCGCACGGTCGTCATCCCTCGTATACAGGATAGCACCATCGTCGTCACAGACGCCGGTATTCTTTGGGGGCATGAAGCTGGTATGATAGCTCTTGCCACAGACAGGACATACCCGGCGGCCAGAAAGGCGTTCTATGACCTTGCCATCGCTCACCTCAAGATCTATGACGTAATCTTCTGGGCAGAATGTTACCAGGGCCTGAGCCTGGCTCAGAGTCCTCGGAAAGCCATCGAGCAGCCAACCCTTGGTGGCATCTGCCATTGCAAGGCGCTCCCTGACAAGGCCTATGGTCAGTTCGTCTGACACGAGTCCCCCCGATTCTATTATCGCCTTGACTTCCAAACCCAAAGGCGTGCCTTCACGCATGGCTGTTCTAAAAATATCGCCGGTTGAAATATGAGGCAGGCCAAAGTCGGCCGCGGCCCTGACGGCCATAGTACCCTTTCCTGCACCTGGCGCTCCAAAAAAAACAAATTTCATGTTGCTGTTTCTCCTGTTTCAAGGGGATCGTACCCGAGGTGTCCTTCCTGTGCTAGTGGGACAGTATAAAATCCTATGTCGTGTTCTTGCGGCTACGAGTCGCCTTGGGGGGCGCATCATCGAGGCTACAGACATTCCATGGCTTATTGAGATTGTAACGAAACAGAACCTCGACGTGTCTGATGACAGATTCTGTAGGAAACACTATCGAGAAGGCACGATTCTCCCTGAAATCCGTACTCGAAGGAGCACCTATAGGCTTGTCGTCTACATGAATTGGAAGATCGAGGACCTTAACGGTATCTATGTCCTTTTCATCCATGGGGCAACCATCCCTGCGCACGACGAAGGCACGGTAAGAAAAGTCTACACGGCGCTTTTCGGCCTCATCCCTCCAAGCCTTCATGTCGATCGGTAGCCAGGATGCTGCAATAGGAAACACATCCGATCCCAGGAGATGCGTCATAGAGACACGAGCACCCGGGAACATTGCAATGAATCGCCTGACTATCTCTATGGTGTCGGCTCCTTCACCTATATCCAGAGGGACAATCAATGGATCGAATACTCCAAGCACCTGCATCTCAAGGAGTTCATAGCGATAGCGATAGTCGCTCTTTCGTGGTTTGCTGGGATTATCGTGGCCTTCAGGCACTACGAAGACGACGGGAGACGAAGTCGCCGATGAAGCCAGGTAGCGAAGCGCCGTTGCCAGATGGGTCATCTGAAATGGATCGAACGAACCAATGAAAAGGGCCGCGTTTATTTCATAGCCCGGGAACCTTACAACCTGCGGAAAATCAGACAGATCCACCGGTACGAGGCGGCCCTGTACAATCTTTTCATCTATCTCATGTAATGAGTCTAAGTAAAAAGAACGGTAATAAAAGAAATCGCTTTTATCGAGGGTTGTCAGATAGGAATAGGCGCCCAGGCGGTCGAATACCTCCTCGGTTCTGTCTAGAGCGTGGCGAATAAGCTCGGACGCCGGCTTCCTGGAACGGCGTGGAGATATCGTCTTGGGGCTGTGGGCGTCGTGCATGCCAAATCCGTCATCGCGTACATCCATTAAATCTGAGTGTATGGCCTTGAAAACCATAATGCAAGAAAAATGAATTTGGTTCATTTGCCCCTATTATTATCTATAATTTTTTCTTGCATTTGTTCGAGCTTGTTGTAAAATACAAGATACATACGCCCGCGCATCTTTGTCAGGCACAGGACTCCCGCACCAATGATCGACACCGAAAGGGCGATACTTCTGGGAGGCCACATGGAAACACAGTCAGCCACTCGATCATCACCCCTCAGCCCGGGTATAAGGCTTAAACCCGGAGCACTCTTAAGCGCACTCGAAGAGACCCAACGCAACGATGAATACAATCATCTTTCAGAGGATACCCTCAGATCAATAGCTCTCGAAACAGGAGAACCCCTCTCAAGGGTTTACTCTGTCGCTACCTTTTACTCCTTCTTCAACTTAAAACCGCAGGGCAAACACACCATCATCGTCTGTAGGGGAACCGCCTGTCATACAAGAGGTTCGCTCAACCTGCTCAAAGAAGCGGCATCAAAACTCGGGATGCCAGATTTTAGAGAAGACGAGGAACCATCCTTCACGACAGATGACAAGCTGTTCACCGTACGCACCGTAGCCTGTTTTGGTCAATGTGCCCTGGCTCCGGTGGTTTCAATAGACGGCACCATCTTTTCAAGGGTCACCCAGAACAAGCTCTGTTCAATCCTGGACACCATGAGGAAAGAGGCCAAACGATGAAGGCAGATGCATTAAACGCCATGGCCGCCAAGGGTCTTGCCACAGTCAGACCGAAAAGCCCCGCAATATCAGTCGGGCTAGGCACCTGCGGCATAGGGAACGGAGCAGACACACTATTCGACGCCCTCAATGATGCCGCAAAGGGTACGGACGTCCTTATAAAAAAGGCCGGCTGCTTCGGTTTCTGCGCCGAGGAACCACTGCTGATGCTGTATCGTCCTGGCAAACCAATACTGCTTTTCGGCGACGCCAAGGCTTCAAAGGCCGGGAAATTCGTCGCCGCGGCCCATGACGAGAAGGCCTACGAGCGGCTGGCTAAGAGCGCCCGGGCCAAGATATCGAGCTGGGACTTCAGGAGCTCAAAACAGCTGTTCGGTTCCGATTTCCCAAACCTGCCAGAATGGAACGAATTAGCCTTCTTTAAGGGTCAAGAAAAACTGGTACTACGAGACTGTGGTCTCATAGACCCAGAGAGCATAGAAGAGTATGTGGCCATAGGTGGATACTCGGCCCTTGCGAAGGTACTCGGCATGGAGCCTCAGGGCGTCATAGAAGAGATTACCAAGGCCAGACTACGAGGACGCGGAGGAGCTGGTTTCCCCACAGGCATCAAGTGGAACATGATGCGTCATAACGAGGCACCCCAGAAATACGTCATATGTAACGCCGATGAGGGAGATCCCGGGGCTTACATGAACCGCAATGAGATAGAGAGCGACCCACACATGCTCGTAGAGGGCATGATAATAGGTGCCTACGCCATGGGCGCATCCGAAGGCATAGTCTATGTGCGCGCCGAGTACCCACTAGCGGTACAGAGGCTCAAGAAGGCCATGGCCGATGCGACCAGGGCGGGGCTCCTGGGTGAACACATACTGGGCAGCGACTTCTCCTTCAAGCTGGAGATAGTGACAGGAGCAGGAGCCTTCGTCTGTGGTGAGGAGACGGCCCTCATTGCGAGCATAGAGGGACGAGCCGGCAGGCCCCTACCCAGGCCGCCATTCCCGGCGCAAAAAGGCTATCGTGGCATGCCTACCAACATAAACAACGTTGAGACCTGGTGTAATGTGCCTTTGATCATGGCACGGGGCGCCGACTACTTCACTGCCATTGGAACCGAGAAGAGCCCCGGCACCAAGGTCTTCAGCCTCGTAGGCAAGGTCAAGAATACCGGTCTCGTGGAGCTGCCCCTGGGTACGCCCTTGGGCGAGATAGTGTACGGCATGGGTGAGGGAGCCGGAGCCAGAAAACGCATCAAGGCGGTGCAGACAGGTGGCCCCTCCGGCGGCTGCATACCTGAAGCACATTTCGATGTCCACGTTGACTACGAGTCTCTAGCGGAACTTGGCGCCATCATGGGGTCAGGGGGCATGGTTGTCATGGACCAAGACAACTGCATGGTCGATGTGGCACGCTACTTCGTTGGCTTCACATCGGCAGAATCATGCGGCAAGTGTGCCCCCTGTCGTGAAGGACTCTCACAGATGCTACGCATCCTGACAGATATAACGAATGGCAACGGCAGCATCGATGATATCGATGCGCTTGAACGTATAGCACGGGTGGTCAAGGACTCATCGCTGTGCGGCTTGGGGCAGACTGCGGCCAATCCCGTCTTGACGACACTTAAATATTTCAGGGAGGAGTACGAGAGCCATATAGTAGAAAAACGTTGTGAAGCGGGGACATGCGAGGCCCTGTTTGAAGCCCTCTGCGAAAATTCATGCCCGCTACACATGAATATCCCGGGCTACATAGCGCTACTCGGCGACGGCCGTATAGAAGATGCCTTTGAACTGACACTTCGCGACAACCCCTTGCCTGGCGCCATGGGGCGGATCTGCCATTTCCACTGCCAGATGCGTTGCCGCAGGGACTCAATAGACGAGTCCGTGGCCCAGGGAGAGATCCACCGCTACCTGGCGGATACGATGTACAAGATGGGACGGGAAAAAGACGTGTGGGCAAAGCTCGTCAAGGAAAAGAAACCCTCCACCGGTCGCAAGATAGCCATCATTGGAGCGGGACCTGCCGGGCTCACTGCCAGCTTCTACCTTGCCAGACTCGGCCATGAGGTAACGGTCTTCGAATCCAAGGCCAAGGCAGGAGGCATACTGCGATACGGCATTCCGGCTTATCGCCTGCCTAAGGATGTGCTCGACAAGGAGCTGGAACTATGGAAGCGCCTTGGTGTAAAATTTGTATTCAACACGACAATAGGCCGCGACGTCGGATTCGATAAGCTCAAGAGCCAGTACGACGCCCTCATCATAGCCCTTGGAGCCCAGGCCGACAGGAGCCTGGGTATTCCAGGAGAGGATCTTGAAGGCGTCCATCCTGGCTACCAATGGCTGGAGGAGCACGCGCTGGGCAATGCACCCAAGCCAGGCCTTCGCACGCTTATAATCGGTGGCGGCAACGTCGCCATTGATACAGCCAGGACACTATTCAGGCTCAATAGTGAGGTTACCGTAGCCTATCGCCGTTCAAAACAGGACATGCCAGCCAACGCTGTAGAGCTCCTGGGAGCGGAGGAAGAAGGCATACGCATGGAGTTTATGCTCCAGCCCATGGAGATAGTAGGAGAAAAGGGACGCGTTAAGTCGGTACGCTTCAAGGTGATGCGCGCCGGTGGCATAGACCCCTCAGGACGACCAAGGCCAGTGGAGACAGACAGAATAGTAGACATACCCTGTGACGACGTATACATAGCCGTGGGGGAGAAGGTTGATTCGGCTACCCTAAGCGCCAAGGATATCAAGACAGCCAAGGATGGCCGCTTCATGGCAGACAAGTTGACAGGAAAGACTACGGGCAACGTGTGGGCCATAGGAGACGCCGTCACGGGGCCTGCCACGGCCGCCGAGGCCATGGGTCTGGGCAAGCACGTTGCCAAGGCAATAGACGAGGAGCTTATGAAGCGCCATGCCTTTGGTAGCCTCTACAAAGACTTCAGCCATTCCATGGCCCTTCCACCGGAGCCAACAAAGACGAGCATGTGCCATTCAAGGCTCGTGCCGCCCGAGGAGCGGCGTGGCAACTTCCAGGAGATTGCCCTTGGGTATTCAGGCGAGCAGGCTCTACTGGAAGCCTCACGCTGTCTACGATGCGATATCAGGGCCGACGCCAGAAGCCCCTGGCGATGAGTGGAGGAAACACTATGAACGCAACGCTCACAAAGACTATTAACTTCACCATAGATGGACGAGAAGTCTCGGTAGCGGCCGGTACCACGATATTGGACGCATGCCGGGCTAGTGGCGTAAGGATACCGACGCTCTGTCACCTCGAAGGCGTCTCTTCAAATGCCTCATGCGGTCTCTGCGTCGTAGAGGTGGAAGGAGCCAAGAGCCTCATACGCTCCTGTGTACAGGCAGCCGCTCCGGGCATGAAGATACAAACCAGCAGCGCCCGCGTCATGGAAGCCAGACGCACAGTCATAGAGCTCCTCTTGGCCAATCACCCGGAGGATTGCCTTTCCTGCCTACGCAATGGCAGCTGCGAACTGCAATCTATGGCCGAGCTGATAGGCGTCCGCAAGAAGACATACCCAAGAACAAAGAAGGCGATTCCGCCGGATCATGTAGGCTGGGGCGTCATGCGTGACAATGACAAGTGTATACTCTGCGGGCGCTGTGTGGCCGTCTGTAAGGAGATGCAATCGGTATCCGCCATAGACTTCGTTGGACGCGGCGTGCGTTCACACATAGGCTCCTTCCTGGATTCACCATTATCTGAATCAACCTGCGTATCATGCGGGCAATGCACCGTCGTCTGCCCCACTGGCGCCTTGACCGAGCGGGATGAGACCGACGAGGTATTCGCCGCGCTCAACGACCCAGAGCTGACCGTCATAGTCCAGACGGCTCCGGCGATTCGCGTTTCTCTTGGTGAGGCCTTGGGCATGCCAGCAGGAAGCCTGGTAACAGGCAAGATGGCAGCCGCACTCCGCCGTCTTGCCTTTGACCAGGTCTTTGACACCCAGTTCTCGGCCGACCTGACAATAATGGAGGAAGGCTCCGAGCTCCTGTACCGCCTGGCCAACAAGGGAAGGCTCCCCATGATAACTTCATGCTCGCCAGGCTGGATAAGCTTCATAGAAACCTTCTACCCCTCCTTACTGCCACATCTGTCAAGTTGTAAGTCTCCCCAGCAGATGTTTGGATCGATCGCCAAGACATACTGGGCCCAGAAGGCAGGGGTGGACCCTGCCAAACTGGTCGTTGTGTCAATTATGCCATGCACGGCAAAGAAGTATGAGGCAAAGAGACCAGAGATGCGTGGTGCCTGGGAGTGGTGGAAGGCCAAGGGAAAGACCGATGCCCCGTACTTCGATGTCGATTACGCACTGACTACACGGGAACTGGCTCGCATGATACGACGTACCGGCATAGACTTTGACGCATTGCCCGAGGAGCAATTCGACGACCCGCTTGGTTCCAGCACCGGCGCGGCGACTATCTTTGGTACGACGGGAGGCGTCATGGAGGCAGCCCTGAGGACGGCCTATGAACTAGCACTTGGCAAGCCTCTGCCGACGCTTGAACTGGAGGCTGTACGTGGATTCGATGGCATCAAGGCGGCTACGCTCGACGTTGGAGGAACAGCCCTGTCTGTGGCTGTGGCTCATACACTCAAGAACGCCAGGTCAGTACTCGACGACATCGCAGCCGGCAAGAGCCCTTACGCCTTTGTCGAGGTTATGACATGCCCGGGTGGTTGCCTGGGCGGCGGCGGTCAGCCGGTGGCACCCAACTGGGCAATACGGGAGAAACGCCGCCAGGCCGTCTACACCGAGGACAGGAAACTGACGTTCAGGAAGTCTCATGACAATCCTTCGATACAGACCCTGTACCGTGAATTCCTTGAGAAGCCCCTGGGGCACCAGTCCCACATGCTCCTCCACACGCACTACACAGAAAAAGTAGTCTGATTCTGGTTATAGCGGCGCCTGACTTCGAGTCTGGCGCCGTTTAACGTAGACAGTGCCAGCAATACTTTGTATAAAGTAAACCATGTCTATACGCGCCGTAGGTTTCGATATTGATGGAACCCTCTACCCCGCCTTCTCATTGTACCGCAGGCTATTCTTTAGAAGCCTTAAGCATCTTCCTCTCCTCCTCGCATTCAACGAGGTTCGTCATGAGCTCAGGGCTCTCCTTGCGTCGCCCGAGTTCCGGGCACGCAACATCCAGGGTGTCGAGGCCCTGCACCGTTTTCAGGCCGAGCTTACGGCAAAACACCTAAAGACCGATCCCGACAAGGCATACGCTGACATAGAGGCATTCTTCTATACAGCCTCGGTGGATCCGTTCTCCAGCATCACCATGTATCCAGGCGTCGTTGACACACTAAACAAGCTCAAGTCAAAGGGTCTCCCGCTTGGAGCACTCTCTGATTTTCCCTGTGACAGAAAACTTGAGCTTCTTGGACTTTCCAGTACCTTTGACGTCATCATGACCAGCGAAGAGACGGGTTTAGTTAAACCGGATCGTCGCTCCTTTGACCTTTTGGCAGAACGATTGGGAGTCGACAACGGCGATGTCTTGTTTGTAGGAAACTCCGAGCCATACGATGTCAAGGGAGCTCTCGGGGCCGGTATGAGAGCAGCCCTTATCAGCAAGAAGGCGGGAATAAAGACAAAGGCCGAATTTACATTCTATAGCTTCGACAACCTGTATCAATTTATACTTGACAATATGGCGTCCTGACACGCCTGGAGCAGTAAGCATGGGGCTAGCGCCCAGCAAGGCTACTATGGTGCAGAAAAAATAGGATTCCCGCCTTCCTGCACACCTGCAACAGGTTCTAGCCCGGTCTTGAAGAACGGGTTGGCGTGTGTGGCATCAGGAATTGCCTGCAAGGCTGACTCTGCTATGAGGCCGCTTGGTATTGAACTCCAACAATCCTTGCCAGGCTCGGGATTGGCCAGACGGAAACTAAGACAGACATCCTGATTGCCAAAGTCACTACCATGGGAATAAACGCTACCGTCCCTGATGATTTCGAGTGCGCTTACTATGGCATCATCCTGCCCATCATCAACATAGCGTAGCGCAAAGGAAACGTAGCTGGTCTCATCCCGCATGGAGATGGTCAAGCGGCTTTCTTCCAGCATCGCAGGTATGCGGCATGGCGTGCTAAAAGAGAAGTAGACCTGGCCTCCTCCGAGCTGTACAGAGAAGTCTTCTATTGTGGCAATTCTGTAGGGAACCCCGTCAACATCGATATGTATAAAATAGTGATACTTTTCTATGGCCTCGAAGGCGTCGACACGAACGGCCTCTGTCTCGGCCCCATCGAATCGTCCATCGGCGTTTCTATCATAGGCTATGAGTTGATCACAGAAATTCCTGAGTGGCGCCCAACGGAAAGACAGAGCCTGCACTCCGTTCGTATCAAGGACTATGCCAAGTTCGGCGTCCAGGTAGGTATGTGGATGGGCCGAAAGGCTCGCGAATGGAACACACAGGCTTAGCGCCAAGCATAGCGCATAAAAATACTCCCGTCTCATCATTCAAGCCACACCGACGATACTATGGCAGTATCCTTGAGCCTCTCTACCACGTCGGGCCTGGGCGCGCAACTGATCTGTGCATGTGCCTTGATTGTGGCCTGCGCCTCTGACTGGCTCAGATGGAAGATCACGCCACACTGGCCGCTTGACTCGTACAGAATGTCCCTGAGGCACTCCAGGTCCTCCTCCCGCCTTATGGGGTGAAGGCCTATATGAAGCGTGCGGTAGCTTTTCTCTTTTAGTTCCGATGGCTGTACGAGGCGGTCTACCTTAAAACTGGGGTTTTCCCTGTCGAGATCAACCGTGCCCTTGAGGAATACAATAGCATCCAGTTCAAAGCGTCCGGGGTTAGCCTCAAGCGTGCCAGAAAAAACGACTATATCTACCGTTCCGCCATAGCCTTCCACCTTGCCAAAGGCCATCTTCTTGCCCTTGCGGGTCAGGATCTCTCGCCATTCTACGAGCTGACCTACAAGGGTATACTCCTTGTCTCCACCCATACGCTCTAAGTGTCCAAAGTCAACATCACAGCACTTATCGTAGACTTCCTTAAACTCATCGAGGGGATGACCGGATAGGTAGAAGCCAAGAAGCGTCTTTTCTGTTCTGAGCATATCGGCCCGCGGCGATTCTGAACTTGCCTCAAAACGGAAAGGGGGGAATTCTTCATCGCTGGAGGCCTCAAAGAGGCTGGCCTGGCCAAACTGGCCGGCCTCTGCCCGCTTGTGGGCATAGTCATAGGCCCGCTCAAGGTTGAGTGCCAGTTCGGCCCGCCCTCGTCCCATGGCATCGAAGCAACCGGCATGGATGAGTATTTCTATGACCCGCTTATTGAGGGAGCTCGCTCCAAGCCTGATAAGGAAATCCATGAAATCTCTATACGGGCCAGACTTCTGCCGTTCGCTGACTATTGCCTCTACAACGCCTTCACCGACTCCCTTAACCCCGATGAGCCCGTAGACTATCCGGCCCTCTGACACCGAGAAGGTAGCCTCGGAACGGTTTATATCGGGTGCGTCCAGGATAATTCCCATAGACCTGGCTTCTGCAATGTACTGTGTGAGCTTCTCTGTATTGTTTATTTCGTTTGTAAGATTGGCGGCCATGTACTCCGCCGGATAATTGGCCTTGAGCCAGGCAGTGCGATAGGCTAGCACGGAGTACGCCGCGGCATGGCTCTTATTGAAGCCGTAACCGGCAAATTTTTCCAGGAGGTCGAAGGTTTCGTTGGCATCCTTCTCTGCTATGCCCTGGGTGGCCGCACAACCCTTTATGAAGAGAGCCCTCTGGGTGGCCATCTCTTCTATCTTCTTCTTGCTCATCGCCCGCCTGAGTATGTCGGCACCGCCCAGGGTATAGCCTGCCAATATCTGCGTGGCCTGCATCACCTGCTCCTGGTAGACTATGACTCCGTATGTCTCTTCAAGGATTGGCTTGAGTGATGGATGCGGGTAGGTCGTAGGCTTCCTGCCCATCTTGCAGTCTATGTACTGGGGTATATTGCTCATAGGGCCAGGCCTGTAGAGGGCATTCAAGGCTATGAGGTCCTCTATTCTATTTGGCTTGGCCTGTCTGAGAATGCCCTGCATGCCATCAGATTCAAACTGGAACACGCTGGTGCTGCGCCCCTCGCCGAGCATGGCGAATGTCTTGCCGTCTGTTTCAGGAATATCTTCCTCTACCATCTCTACACCCCGCCGCTTCATCAGCGCCAGGGTGTTCTTGATGATGGTGAGCGTCTTGAGACCCAGGAAGTCCATCTTTACGAGACCACATTCTTCCAACTGGTCCATGGTGTACTGGGTGGCTATTATGCCTGTCTTCGGATCCTTGAAGAGTGGCACGTAATCTGTCAGCACCGACTTGCCTATGACGAGACCGGCGGCATGAAGGCTCGTATGCCTGTTCTTGTTCTCCAGTTTCCGCGCCATCTCGAACAGTTCCTGGTAGCGTGGATTGTTTTCAAGTTCCCTGAGCCTGGGCTCCTGCTCGAAGGCCTTGGCCAGTGTCATCTTGGGGTCGTCCGGTACGAGCTTGCTAATCATGTTGGATTCGTCTATTGAAATTTCAAGCGCACTCGCCACGTCTTTTAGAACAGCCTTGGCCTTGAGGGTTCCAAAGGTGATAATTTGCCCTACCCTG
>JAVEXO010000038.1:0-26568 GCA_034003955.1 Spirochaetia bacterium
ATTCGATATGACCAAGTATTGGGGCGATGGCATGTGGGGCTTACTGGCCTTCTCCATGAAGATGGTGCTTGTCCTGGTGTTGGGTAGCGCCCTGGCCATCTCCAAGCCTGTTAAAAAGGTTATGGTCGCCATCGCCAGGTTTGCCGACACACCGGTGAAGGCTATAATGACGATCACGGTTGTCGCGCTCGTAGGCAACTACCTCAACTGGGGTTTTGGTCTCATAGTCAGCGCCATCCTGGCCAAGGAAATTGCCAAGCATTCTAAGGGCATACACTATCCATTGCTCGTAGCCAGTGCCTACTCAGGCTTTATCATATGGCATTCTGGTCTATCAGCTTCCATTCAGCTTACCATCGCCAGCAAGAATCCTGTGATGGAGAAGTTTGGTGAAGGCGTCATCGTTCCAACCAGTGAGACACTGTTCTCCACACAGACGCTTGTTATAGCCGCTATACTCCTTGTTAGCATGCCCATTATAAACATGCTCATGCATCCCAAGAAGCAGGAAGAAATCATATCGGTCGACCCCGGTATCTTCGCCGATGACGACAAAGAAGTTCCCGTAAAGGCGAGCAAGGACATGACACCGGCCGAGAGGCAGGAAAATTCAATCGTTCTAGCCCTGATCATTGGTGTGGTTGGAGTCATATACACCGTCATGTACTTCATCAAGGGTGGTGATCTTGGCCTCAACATCGTCATATTCATCTTCCTGGTACTCGGCCTCATCTTCCACAAGACACCTATCAACTATGTTGGTGCCATAACACAATCGGTAGGAAACGCCGGTGGCATCGTACTGCAGTTCCCCTTCTATGCAGGCATCATGGGTATGATGGTCAGCTCCGGCCTTGCCGCGACCTTCTCCAACTGGTTCGTAAGCATTTCTACTCCGACGACATTCCCCTTCTTTACCTATTTGTCGGCTGGTATCGTCAACATGTTCGTACCCTCCGGCGGTGGCCAGTGGGCAGTCCAGGGTCCGATCATGATGCCGGCAGCCAAGGCTCTCGGTGTATCATACGCACAGACCGCTTCGGCCATAGCCTGGGGCGATGCATGGACAAACATGATACAGCCTTTCTGGGCTCTGCCACTTCTGGCCGTTGCAAAGCTTAACATCAAGGACATCATGGGCTATACCACGGTCATTCTGTTGTGGGCCGGTCTCATAACGTCGCTTGGCTTACTCTTTCTATAGATAATACGACTTCACCAGCGGGGCCTTGGATATATTCCGGGCCTCGCCCCTCCCGGCATCAAGAAGCATAGTATCTCGCCTCGATGCACAAAAAGGGTTGGGCAGAAACGTTTAGGAGCCATAGACATGGTAGAAAAACCGATTGTAACGGCTGAACAGGCCGTAGATCTTATAAAAGAAGGAAATGTCGTCATGCTTGGCGGATTTCTGGGATGTGGATCCCCGGATGGCTTACTCAAGGCGCTTGAAGCCAAGGGCACCGGGAAGCTTACGCTCGTCTGCAATGACTGCGGAGTACACAATCTCAAGTCTGGCGAGCAGACGGCAATTGCTCCGCTCGTCATCAAGAAGCAGTTCAGCAAGGCTATTGTCACGCACATAGGCCTTAACGGCGAGATCCAGCGTCAGATGAACGCTAACGAGACCGATGTGGTTCTCGTCCCCCAGGGCACCCTGGCCGAGGTGATACGAGCCGCAGGAGCCGGCCTGGGTGGCGTGCTGACGCCGACCGGTGTAGGTACCGAGGTAGAAAACGGCAAGAAGGTCATAGACATAGAGGGCAAGAAGTACTTACTGGAGAAGGCACTTGGTGGCGATGTAGCCCTGATACGCGTCAAGAAGGCCGACAAGGCAGGTAACTGCACCTATGACAAGAGTGGACGTAACTTCAACCCCATCATGGCCATGGCGTGCAGCACGGTAATAGCCGAGGCCGACGAGATAGTCGAGATTGGGCAGATAGATCCAGAGGTCGTCATAACACCCTCTGTCTTCGTCACACATCTCGTCCTGGCCAAGAAGTAGGGGGGTAGAAAATGGAATACGTACCGAGCAAGGAAAATATAGCAAAAAGGATAGCCCGTTTCTTCAAGAACGGTGATGTCGTCAATCTAGGCATAGGGCTACCAACCCTCGTGGGCAATTTCGTTCCCAAGGATGTGTCCCTGGTATTACAGTCGGAGAATGGATTTCTGGGGCTCGGAGCGGCACCGGCTGAGGGCAAGGAAGATCCCATGCTTGTCAATGCCGGTGGCAGCTGTGTCACCATCCAGCCAGGTGGAGCCTTCTTTGATTCTGCCACCAGCTTTGCCATCATCCGTGGAGGACACGTAGACGCCACGGTGCTAGGCGTGCTGGAGGTTGATCAGCATGGGAATCTGGCCAACTACAAGGTGCCAGGCAAGATGGTACCAGGCATGGGCGGAGCCATGGACCTGACGGTTGGTTCAAAGAAGGTCTTTGCCGCCACGCAACACTTCGACAACAAGGGTAACTCAAAGCTTGTCAAGAAATGCACACTCCCGCTGACGGCGGTAGCCGAAGTCGACTATGTGGTTTCCGACATAGGCCTCTTCGAGATAAAGAATGGAGCCTTCGTGCTCAAGGAGTACTTCAAGCCCTATACCGTCGAGTATATTCTTGAGAAGACAGACGCCGATATAGTCGTAGATAAGGATTGCAAAGAAGTAGATCTCGAGTAAGTATTAAAACCAGTATAAGGAGATACAATATGAAGGACGTTTTTATTACGGGAGCGGCCAGGACGGCTTTAGGTAGTTTTAATGGTGCTCTTTCCACCGTTAGCCCCGTGGAGCTTGGCAGGGTAGCCCTGACGGCAGCCCTGGAGCGGGCAGGCGTTGCACCTGCCGATGTTGATGAGGTCTTGCTAGGCTGCGTGTTGCAGGGCGGCTTTGGCCAGAATATAGCACGTCAGGTACTCATAAAGGCTGGCCTGCCCATAGAGCGGACTGCCATGACCGTCAATATGGTATGTGGCTCAGGACTGCGGGCAGTGGCTAACGCGGCTCAGACCATAAAGGCAGGAGATGCCTCAATCATCGCGGCCGGTGGCACAGAAAGCATGAGTCTGGCTCCCTATATCCTCAGGCAGGCTCGAACCGGTTACCGTATGGGCAATGGCGAGCTTGTAGACACCATGATCTATGACGGATTGTGGGAAATATTCAACGGCTACCACATGGGTATAACCGCTGAAAATCTTGCCGCCAAGTTTGGTATAAGCCGTGAGGATCAGGACGAGCTGGCAGCCTCCAGCCAGAACAGGGCTGAGGCAGCCATGAAGTCTGGCCGTTTCAAGGACGAGATAACGCCTGTGTCTATTCCCCAGCGAAAGGGCGATCCCATCGTCGTAGATACCGATGAATTCCCCAAGGCAGGAGTCACGGCGGCCTCATTGGCAAAGCTACGCCCGGCCTTCAAGCCAGATGGCACTGTTACGGCAGGAAACGCCTCCGGCATCAATGACGGAGCCGCGGCCCTGATCGTTGCCGGCGAAGACGCTGTAAAGGCCAAGGGTCTCAAGCCCTTGGCTCGTATAGTCTCCTATGGCTGGCATGGTTGCGACCCATCAATAATGGGTTATGGACCGGTAGAAGCCGTGCGCCTTGCCCTCAAGAGGGCAGACTGGAAGCTAGGCGATGTAGACCTTATAGAGGCTAACGAGGCATTCGCCTCCCAGGCTCTGTCTGTCGCACGGGAACTCAAGTTCGACATGGCAAGGGTCAATGTAAACGGTGGTGCCATTGCACTCGGCCACCCTATTGGTGCCTCCGGCGCGCGCATTCTTATTACACTGCTCTATGAGATGCAGAAACGCAACGTCAAGCGAGGACTAGCAACACTGTGCATAGGCGGCGGCATGGGCATAGCCATGTGCGTAGAGCGGTAATTGTAATAGTAATAATAAGACAACGAAGAGTAAAAGAGAAGAAGAGGTAAGAAAGAGATCAGGAAAGAGATCGGGAATTTAAACCACAGAGGCACAGTGGCACAGAGACACAGAGAGGATTAACGAAGAGGATAAGAGAAGAAGAGGTAAGAAAGAGATCAGGAAAGAGATCAGGAAGAAGTAGAGGGTGTGGATGTGTTTGGCTCAAGATGCGCTATCACAGTTCACGTATCCCTCATCTCCTTCTTTTTCCTGTATCCTCTCTTCTCTCATTCCTCATTCCTCATTTCTCTTTCCTCTCTCTTATCCTCTTATTCTCTTTGTTTATCTTTCCCACAACCTCCTCTCTGTGCCTCTGTGGTTCAAATTCCTGATCTTGAAGAATCAGACAAGATTGACAAGATAATACCTGCGTCGCAGCCATCATATACGGTTATCCCGCCACCCCTGAGATTCAATTTCCCGACCTTCTCTTCCCTCTTTCCTCTCTCTTATCCTCTTATTCTCTTTGTTTATCTTTCCCAATCCAATTCTCTTTGCCTCTGTGTCTCTGTGGTTCAAATTCATAGTCTTCTCGTTCCTCTCTCTTGACCTCTTATCCTCTTCGTTATCTTCCCCACTCCTCCTCTCTGTGTCTCTGTGGTCAAATTCTTTATCTTCTTTTTATTCCTTCCCAAAGGTATACTGCCCCTATGGATTTAGAAGGCATGGTGCTTGAAATACAGCGTATGAGCACCGAGGATGGTCCAGGCCTGCGCACAACTGTGTTCCTCAAGGGTTGCTCCCTGCACTGTCGATGGTGCCATAACCCGGAGAGCATAGAGCCTCAGCCCCAGGTACGGTGGAGTGCTGCACGTTGCCTGGGTTGCAGCCTGTGTGTGGCCGCCTGCCCTCAAGGAGCGCTGTCCCTCTCTGATGGTATAACAATAGACAGGAGCAGGTGTTCTGCCTGTGGTGCCTGCGTGGCCGCCTGCCCTGCTGCCGGCATGGAGATGTGGGGTGAACCTTGGCAGGTAGATGATCTTGTTTCGGAGCTACTCAAGGATGAGGCTTACTTCGGCGAAGAAGGCGGCATAACCGTCTCCGGAGGCGAGGCCAGCCTGCAGGCTCCATTCGTGGGCGAGCTTCTTTCAAGGCTTAAAGTGGCTGGTATTGGTACGGCCATAGATACCTGCGGCATGTGTTCTCCACAGGCTTTCAACGAGGCGTGCGCCTGTGCAGACATCATTCTATACGACATAAAGGATTGTGACGCTACGCGGCATGGACTCAACGTGGGGGGAAGCCTTGCACTGATTCATGACAACTTCAGGCGAGCCCTGGGGATGGTAGCACAAGAGAACAAGCGCCTCTGGGTGAGGACGCCAAGCATACCCGGCATGACAGACAGCCAAGAGACTATCCGTGGCATAGCACGTTTCATGCTAGGCGCGGTGTCGTCTTTGGAGGCTGGGGCGGCGCTTGTGGAGCGCTGGGAGCTCTGTGCCTTCAATAATCTGTGTTCTGGTAAGTATCATACGCTTGGTAGAGCCTGGGATCTTGAGGGTGCTGACCTCAAGAGTGCCGAGGAGATGGGCGCTCTGGTATGCGCTGCCGTGGCCGAAGGCTGGCCGTTTGAGCGAATATGCTGGACAGGCATGATAAGAAACGAATCTTGATGAACCTCGTCTTAGGAACCGCCTGCTGACAAGCCCGACTTGATGACGGCTTCTATGTGTTCTGGTAGATCCTTCTTCTCCTCTATGCTGAGGTTGGCTGTTGGAAACGCCGGGTGAACGACTAGGCTAATCTGGGCAGACTCAATCCTGTTATGCGACTCCCATGCCTTCCATGTGCCATCTATGGTGATCGGCACGATAGTAGCCTCTGACCTGGTAGCCAGTTTGAAAGCGCCTTTCCTGAATGGCAGCATCGTTGGACCTCGACTCCTTGTGCCCTCAGGATAGATGACCAGGGCGTGGCCTCGCTCTATGTTGCGAACACCCCGGTCTATGGCCTTCTTGCCCTGCCTTGGGCTCTTGCGCCGTATGAATGCCGAGCCGAGCGCGGCTATCCACAGGTTGACGAAGGGGAACCATGCTGCTTCGCTCTTGGCTATGAAGCCCACTGGTCTTGGCATGAAGGCAAGCATCAAGACTATGTCGAGGTCTCCCTGATGATTGGACACGAAGCAGAGGCGCTCCTCGTCAGGCACGTTTTCCAGGCCGGAAACCACTACGCTAACACCCATGGCGCGGAGGAAAAAACGGGCCCAGGCGCGAGCCATGACGCCAAGGACGGGGCGTACCAGCGCCATTAAGCCTATGATATCAAACAGCATGTATAGTATTGCTATGGGTGACAGGACTGCCGCACTGAGCCAGAATAATGAAAGAACGAGTATCGTCTTTACCATAAGCTGAAACCTCCAGAACCTTGAGCCCCGTTTGGGCTATCGGTTTATCATCTATTAATTTGAACATGATGCCAAGATGTACGTATGCATTGACCGGCGTCAAAGCTTGTATATACTTATGGTGTGAGCGAAAAAAAAGAGGTTCATGGAGACCAGTCTAACTCTATTGTAAGGGAGCGCTACGCCGGAGCCTCGGCCGCCTTCAGCAAGGCTCGGTCTATGGATGAACCATCGCTTCTATCCATTGCCGGTACGCTCGATGGAGAGTCGGCCGGCCCCTTCTACACAGGCTGCTCAAGCATCATATCCAGGTTGACTTCAGGTTCGAGGCTTGAACTGAGACTCGATGAAGTCGTGTCCATTTCTTCTACTGGCGTAGGAGCCTTGACCCGGCTTTTCGCCGAAGCTTCGGGGTGTGACGTCAAGATGTATATTGGCAGCATGTCTCCTGCATGTAGAGATGTGTTTTCGGTGTTGGGCCTTAATAGCTACATGAGCCTTCCTGGCCAGGATCGATAATCGTCCGAGCCATAGCCATTAGTCAGGGTTTGTTGGTAAGACGCGCACCCTCTCCTCGTTAAAGGAGACAGATACACGTTCCCCCTCTCCGGCTATCTTCTTTCCTGCAGGGTCGTCTATCTGTATGAGCAATTCTCCGTACTCCGTTGAAACAAAAGATTCTATGCTCGAGCCCAGGTAGACATTCTGCCTAACCGTGCCGTCTACGACGCCGGCATCGGGTGGGCCTAGCCTCAGTGACTCTGGCCTGGCCATGAGCATGGCGCTTTTCCCGGCGACTACTTCTGGCGCGCGAGAACCGGCGCGTACCGTCTTGCCTCTAATGGAGCAGGTGCAGCCATTACCATCGACCGACCGCACCTCGACGGGGAAGAAGGCTACCTTGCCAACGAAGCCGGCTACGAAGACAGAATCAGGCTGCTCGTAGATGATGCTGGGAGAACCGATCTGGCGTATCCTGCCGTCCTTCATCACTATGACGCGATCAGAGAGGCTCATAGCCTCGACACGGTCGTGGGTAACGTAGACGGCTGTTATACCCAGGGTCTTCTGGATGCGCCGTATCTCTACGCGCATCTGCTCGCGCAGGAGGGCATCGAGGTTTGACAATGGCTCATCGAGCAGGAGCACGCCGGGTTCTACGACAAGGCTGCGTGACAGGGCGACACGCTGCTGCTGGCCGCCTGAAAGCCGTCCGGGGGATCGTTCCGCATAATCCTCCAGGCCGGTTAGAGCAAGAGCTCGCTTAACCCGTTCTCCTATCTCTTGCTTGGGAACCTTACGTATGCGTAGGCCGTAGGCCACGTTGTCGGCTACGTTCATGTGAGGAAAGAGGCCGTAACTCTGGAACACCGTGGCCGTGTCACGCTTGTTGGGGGGTAGGGAGCTGACATCGTCGCCGCCAATTCGTATGGTTCCCTTGCTGGGCAGGTCGAAGCCGGCAATCATCCTCAGGGTCGTCGTCTTTCCGCAGCCTGAAGGACCGAGCAGTGTTACAAGCTCGCCTGGATTGACGACGAAGCTGGCGTCATCGACGGCTATGACGTCGGCACGTCCTTTTACGTTCTTATATATCCTTGTCACATGATCAATAGATACTGCTACTGGTTCTTTAGCCATGATTCACTCCGCCTATCGGGTTATTGTCTTGTCGAAGGCTCCCGTGTCTTTAACGAGTAGCCGCATGAGGCCGAAGGCGCCCATGACTATTATTATAAGCGTCGTTGCCAGTACGCTTGCCAAGCCAAAGCGTAAATTCTCTGAGAAGTTGTATATCAACACCGTCATGTGGTACCAGCGGGCAGATATGAGGAAGATGACGGCGCTCACAGCCGTCATAGAACGCACGAAGGTGTACGACATGCTTGATATGAAGGCGGGCCTGACCAGTGGTAGCACGATACTCTTGAATACCATGCCTTCGTCGGCGCCCAGGTCCCTGGCCGCCTCTTCTATAGACGGGTCTATCTGACGGAGGGAGGCTACGCCGCCTTCTATGCCTACCGGCAGCTCGCGGACTATGTAATTGATGACTATTATGGCGCCGGTGCCTACAAGCAGTATTGGAGCCTTATTGAAGGCCAGTATGTAGGCTATGCCTAAAAGAGTTCCAGGAACGGCAAAGGGCATCATCATGACGGCTTCAAGTACTCGTTTGCCTATGAAGCTCTTGCGGACGAATATCATGGCAGAGGCCATCGCTACGAGCCCGGCCACAGGAGTTGCGAGGGCGGCGAGAGTCAGTGTTGAGCGTATGGCGTCCTTGCCCCTTGAGAGGGCCTCGCCTATGTTGGCAAGGGTAAAGCTGTAGTCTATGCCCCAGTTCTTGACGAAGCATCCGGCTACTATGGTGCCGTACAGTGACAGTATGAAGACGACAGAAACCCATACCCCTGCCGTCATCACGCGCCTGACTGCAGGAGCGGCTATCTCTACCAGCTTGAGGTTAGGCTTACCGGTGACGGTGACGAAGGAGCGTTTAGAAACCCAGTTGCGCTGAATGAAGAAGGCCGTCAGTGTTGGCAGGAGGAGTAGCAGCGACAAGGCTGCGCCACCACCGAGATCGTTGCGTCCTGTTACCTGTATGTACGCCTCAACCGACAGCACGCGGTAGTTGCCAGCCAGGAGAAGCGGGTTGGCAAAGTCTGCCAGCGAGTTGGTAAAGACGAGCAGCCAGGCTGAGAGCAGTCCCGGTACTGCAAGTGGAAGGGTTACCGTCCTGAAGACCTGCCATCGGCCGGCGTTGAGGTCGAGAGCCGCCTCTTCCAGGGTGGCGTCGAGGCTCTGGAGAACGCCCGCGAGTGTCAGGAAGGCTATGGGGAACATGCTTATTGTCTGTACGAGCACGAGTCCGCCCAAGCCGTATATAGAAAAGTTCTGGAGGCCCAAAAGCTGCTTTGTTATAAGCCCGTTGTTGCCAGCCAGGAGCAGGATTGACAGGGTTAATGAGAATGGGGGAGATATGACAGGGAGCTGGGCTATAGCCGAGAGGAATTTCTTGTTACGAGCCCCGGTACGGTGTATGACGAAGGCGAAAAGGAAACCCAGGAAAGTGGAGGTGCTAGCCGTCCAGAGGCCTAAGCGTATGGAGCCCCACAACGCCTGGAGATGAGCGCCTGAGACGGCATCTATCCATATTGCCATGGAGAACTTTCCGTCTTTTAAAAGGGAGAGCCTGAAGGCTTCTGCCAGGGGGAACACAATAAATACGATGGCCAGAGCCGATAGTAGGAGTACCGAGTACCCCACGGTGGCGTCCCGGGAGAAACGGGAGACGCCGCTCAGGGCGGCGAATAAGGCAAACGCCGCCAGGGCGAATACGACGAGCAGGCGTTCAAGGTCTGAGTCTGCCGTTTCAGGTGCCATGAAGACGGCTATGCCGAGGAGTTCGCTCTCTTCATCATTGGTTATAGGCGCGTAGAAAAGGCGAACCGGCGTTCCTGATAGCTCTACATGCACCTGTGACGAGTAGTTCTCGAAGTAGTAGGCAGATTCCAGGCCTTTCTGGGCATCTTCGCTGGTAGCAAGGCTTCTCCAGAGGGATAAGGCTTCTTCATCAACGGCGAAGGTTTGGTATTCGTCAGGATCATCTTCCTCGGGCACGAGCAGGACTGCGGCTCCACCTGGAAGCGATTGTCCTATCGAGCCTAGCCACGCATCGCGTAGCACAGGTCTCTCAGGCGCACCCTTTGCCAGGAGAATGAGGGCATTCTGGCGTCCTGATGCGGCGCTCGTTCTGAGTGACGAACGTATGGTTGAGAATATCCATATGTCTGCCAACGCGAATACGGCGAGGGCTACCAGGAATCTAAGTACCTTTTGCTTGGTAAACACGGGGGAACTCCGAAGGCGGAACAGGATAGGGCCGGCCCTCATGGCCGACCCTCATATGTTTTTGCTTAGCGTTTCAAGCCAATCTCTTCATCCCAGCGCTTGAGGAGCCGTGCGCGGTTGGCAGGGTCGCCGTCCCACAGGAAGTCCTGCTTTACCGTCTTGATCTCCTTTAAGGAAAGGGCGTCAGGGTGCTTGGCAGCACCAGGTGTCACCAACACCAGGTAGTAATTGACAAATTCAGCCTGAGCCGTCGGGCTGGAAAGGATCCAGTCGTATAGCTTCTTGGCGTTTACGGGATCCTTGCCACCAGCCACGAGCGACATCGAGGCAAGCTCGTATCCTGAGCCTTCGCTCGGGGCGGTGATGACGACAGGAGCGCCGCCGGCCTTGAGTTTGACCTGGTCGTGTGCGTAGCCTATTGCTACCGGAATCTCACCAATGGCAACGCTCTTGCCTGGAGCCGAGCCAGACTTGGTGTACTGGTCTATGTTGGCATCGAGCTTCTTGAGATAATCAAAAACCTTGTCTTCGTCACCCTTGTATACATAGCGGAGCGTGGTGATGAGGTTGTAGGCGGTGCCTGATGTGTTGGGATTGGCTACTCGAACAAAACCCTTATACTCGGGCTTTATAAGGTCGGCCCAGCTGGTTGGAGCTTTGATCCCAAGCTCGGCGGCGCGCTTGGTGTTTGTTACGAAGGTCAGCGGGCCTACGTACATACCAATCCAGTAACCGTCTTTGTCTTTGAACTCTGTCGGAGTCTTGGAAGCTGCCCTCGACTTGTACGGGGTTGTAAGACCCTTGCCTTTGGCTGTTATGTGGTCAAGGCCAACGGCTCCTACCCAGATGGAGGCCTGAGGATTTGACTTCTCGGCTTCCATGCGGGCTACGACTTCACCGCCTGACAGGCGTACGAAGCTTACCTTGATGCCGGTCTCGGCTTCGAACTTGTCGAACAAAGCCTTTGCAAGCGGTTCTTCGAGTGTCGTATACGCGCTTACAGACTGCTGAGCGCTAGCAAACGATGCTACGATAGCCAGTAAGGCTACTAATACTAGGGAACGTTTCATATTTCCTCCGTCTACCCGGCTTTATGAACCGGGCGATTGTGTCTATCATTCTAACGGTACCTTGCGACATAGCGCAAATCAATATAGGTATAGAATGGCGACATCTGTTCCGTTTTTCCGTGCTGGACCTGCTGGTGCTGCACGGGGATGGCAGAGGAGTCGTATGATCCAAGAACGATGGATGATTTTTGCGGAGGTATTGCTCATGAGCACCGAAATAGACGCAGGGAATACAGGGCTCTTATCGCGTGATAAAAGGAATATAGCCATCGTTCTTGCCTATGACGGCACTGATTTCTCAGGCTGGCAACGTCTGGGTGGAGGCGCCCGTACCGTTCAGAAGACGCTGGAAGAAGCCCTCTCTTCTGTATTATGTGAGCGTATCAATGTTATAGGATCAGGGCGAACAGATGCGGGCGTCCACGCAGAGGGCCAGTGCGCCAACTTCTGGACGAGTGTAGATATGCCAAGAGGCCTGCTTGTCAAGAAACTGGATGCTCGTCTTCCTCCCGATCTGTGTTGTGTTGGCGCCAGGGTGGCGAAGTCAAACTTTCATGCCCGCTATAGGGTAAAAACAAAGACGTACGCCTATAGATTTCACGATGGCCCTGTTCGGGATCCATTCGAGGCCAGATGGTCATTCCACACCCAGGGGCGCCTGGATGAGGCTGCCATGGAGAAGGCCTGCGCAGCCTTCGTGGGAACACATGATTTTAGAGCCTTCAGCAATGCCAAGGAGGATGCAAAGGATTTTGTACGAAATATTGTAGCCGTTGATGTTAAACGCTCTGGTGACCTCGTAGAACTATACGTGAGCGCCGATGGGTTTTTATACAATCAGGTGCGGATCATGGCTGCCTGTGCCCTGGCCGCCGGGCTTGGTTCCGGAGCACAGACGCCTATAGCCGCCCTCCTTGAATCAGCCGAAAGATCGTCCGTTCCAGGTGCCCTGGGAGCCTATGGTTTACGCTTGTTGCGAGTGCTATACGATGATGACGATTTTTTGGATGCTGAACCGGAACGATAGCCTCGCGAGGCAGGGCCTCCACCGGGCCAGGCTCGCGTTCTATCAGGCGACGCGGCAGGCGGGCGAGGATCGCGTGATTCTCGAGGCTCGCTCCGGGGGGCTGTGGCTCGACGTGGTTCGCCTGAAGCCTTGAGTGCGGCTGCAAAGTCTGGGGGCTGCGGGCTTTCTACGCGGATTGCTTCTTCGCCTTGACGCCTTGCTATAGAAATGACGGCAGCATGCAAACCAAGACGGCCTAAGGGGTCGCGCTTGGCTCCATAGCGTTCATCACCCGCAACCGGGCAGCCCGCCGACGCCAACTGTACGCGTATCTGATGCCTGCGGCCCGTCTCCAGCCTGAGCTCTAAGAGACTAAACCCGGCGCCTGTAGACAGCACCGTATACTTGGTTATTGCCCTCAGGCAGCCTCGGCTTCCGGCTGGAACCTGGTGGACACGGTAGGGGTCAATCTCGGAGAGGTAGGTGTCCAAGACGCCCGACTGGGCCGGCATGGTGCCTTCTACTAAGGCTATATAGCCGCGTTCGTCTACCGCCTCGTTCCAGTGGGACATAAGCTCTGTCTTGGTTCTGGCATTCTTGGCAAAGACGATGACGCCGGATGTCTCCTTATCCAGTCGATGCACCAGGGCTGCCCTGCCCTTGGGGTTGCGGCGCTGTATATGTTTGGTAACCAGGTCGTATAGGCTCCTGGTCCTGGAACCCTCAGGCGATATAGTCGGAAGCCCACAGGGTTTGTCTACGGCTATGAGCTCGTCGTCCTCGTAGAGGATGGTTAGTGAGTATCTGCCGTTTCGTACAGAGGAAGGCCTGCTGGTCGTAGTAGCCCGGGTCTGTACCGTTCGCTTGCGCTCGCTCATAAGACAGTCTTGACGCCTGGCAGTGCACCTATTGCCTCGTAGGTGGCGTAGAGACTTGCCTTGTCCTCGAACCTGACGCGGCACGCAAGCCTGCCATACTTTGCGCTGGTGCCCGGCAGGTTGCGCACCGTCTCCAGTGCGACACCATGAGCCACAAGGAGTTCTCCTAGAGCCTTTGATAGCTGTGCACCCTCAGCCAGGGAGTAAATGACCCTCAATTCGAATTCTACCGGGTATTGGAGTACTTCGGCGCTTGTCTGAGGCGCTTGTTGTTCATCCATAGAGAGATTCTCCTTCATATCGTTAGGGCTTATTGGGGGTCGTTCCTGTAACAGGCTTTTCGTATGACAGTATTTCTTTTTCCAGCATGCCACGGTATTCCAGTAGCTCAAGCAGGATGGGTTTGTCCTCGGCGGGCGTGTCAAGATTTGCAAGGAGTGATTCTACTGTCTTGGAGAATACGGCTAGATCCGTGGCACCTTCCTTGCGGGGGCACAAGAGCCTACTGGCACAGAACGAACGCCACCTGGCCGCCTCCGGTTTAGAGAGGGTCTCAGGCCAGTTCCTCGCAAAGAGTCTTCGCACGAGCTGGGGAAGGCGCTCGTCTATGAACGGCAGGCTGTAGGCATGGGGCCTGGCCTCGGCGGGCCCGAGTGTGGCCACGCTTTCATGGATAGCCGCCATGGCATCCTTGTCCTCGTCACGGAAGAAGCCGCCAGAATAGATACGGTATTCTGGATCCGCTTCTACAGCCTCGGGTGGGCGGGGTGAGAAGACGGCCTGTAGTTTCTGTATGAGTTCCGGTTCACGCGACAGGCTTCTAGCGTGCATGAGCGCCCGCTCACGGTCGAGGCCAAGCCTATCGGCTGCCTTGTCGTCCATGGTCGAGAGGGGCGCCAGGTAGGGGCAGCGGCCGAGCCGTATGTCTACCAGGGGTATGCGTTCCAGCTCATCGAGCTCGGCCTTGCGTGTAAAGACCCTTTTTCGTATTTCGTCCACATCGAGGTCTATAAGAGGGGCCGGGTCGTATCGCAGGTCGATGGCGACCAGCCCATCGCGGCGTCCCGGCACCATGCCTACCGGGGCTATTATGGTGGTACATCCCTGGGCCCTGGTGTACCCGGCGGCCGTGTGTACCAAAGGCTCTCGGTCGGCTAAGTTGATGAGGGGGCGGAGCGAATCACGCGTGCGCTGTCTGTAGTACCAGTCATAGAGTCTGGGTTGAGCCTGCCGTACCAGTTTGGCCAGTCCTATGGTCGCCTGTATGTCATGCAATGCATCGTGTGCCGACTCGAGTGCTATGTCGTTAGCAGCGGCCAGGCTCCTGAGCCTGAAGTCTGGCTTGCCATCCTGACCATCAGGCCACTGGATGCCTTCTGGCCTTAGATCGCGTGCCGCTCGGAACAAGTCTATGACGTCCCAGCGGGTGTTGCCGTCTGACCATTCTCGTTCGTAGGGGTCGAAGAGATTGCGATACAGGAGGTTGCGGATGAATTCGTCGTCAAAGCGTATGGAATTGTATCCGGCCACACAGCTACCCGGTACCAGCATCTCGTTTCTGATCGCCTTGGCAAACTGATACTCGGCAATGCCGCTCTCAATGGTTTTTCTGGGGGAAATACCATGAACAAGACAGGAGTATGGGCTTGGTAGATAGTCGCTCGTTATAGTGTTGTACAGCACGAGTGGCTCTGATATTGGCTCGAGTTGGTCGTTTGTCCGCAGGCTCGCGAATTGAGCTATCCTGTCGTGACGAGGATCGAGTCCAAAGGTTTCAAGGTCGTACCACAGTATGCTTGAGGCCATGCCCAGGAGTATACTCCGCGCGTAAGCCGAGCGTGAAGTGTGTTGGTGCCTTGACAGCATCGTCTATCAAGTGATAATGATTATCGATATAGACGGCTATCACTGGAGCATGACGTGAACGGCGACGAACGAGCCCTGCTTGAACGGTATCTAAAGACACGAGGACTCAAGATGACGAGTGCCAGGGACACGGTTCTCAGTGCATTTCTTGGTCTCGAGGCTCATGTCAGCGCCGATGCCGTCTATGAGGCGGCCAAGGCAATAGACCCAGGGATTGGTCAAGCGACAGTATTCCGTACCATGAAGCTCTTGGCGGATGCAGGCCTGGCTAGAGAGGCCTGTCGCGACGATGGAGCCCGCAGATACGAGCATGCCTATAATCACGCACATCATGACCATTTGACATGCGTAGAGTGCGGAATGGTTGTAGAATTCGTGGATTCAGGCATAGAGCGTAGCCAGGAATCTGTCTATAAACGCTATGGCTTCGTTTCAAGCGGGCATAGGCTGGAACTCTTTGGAACATGTCCTGAGTGTTATAAAAAAAAGATAGACTGATGCCTGAAAATTCTATTGACTCGTATATTCATCGTGTGGTATTGACAATCAATATCAATTGTAACACGAGGGAATGCCTATGGCTTCCCTCCGGACGATACTCCCGTCTCTCTCGTTCGTAACGCTTCAAACCAGAGGATGCATCATGCTGTTGTCACTACTGAGACCCCGCGATCGTTTTGTAATCAAGACGGTGAGGGTAGGCCAGGAGGTCGGTCGACGCCTGGCTGACATGGGTTTTACCGAGGGAACTGATGGCGTCGTCGTCCGCAGGGGTGGTTTCGGCGGCCCCATGCAGATAAGGATCAGAGCCTACGATTTGCTAATCCGTAAGGACGAAGCGGCCAGCATCGAAGTGGATGTTCTAGAGTACGGTTGCGGGGAGAGACGCTTTCGTCGCGGCCGTGGGCACATGCGCCGTTGCGACACAAGCTGCAACGGTAATTCGGGTGATGCCGACTAATAATCCTTTGGCGCTGGAAATGAGCAGCTGAATTCCGTCCAGCCATCATGACGCAGGAAACAACCTTCTCCACCAAGTTGAGAAATCATAAGATCGAGTAGTGTCAGCCCCAGGCTCCCCGCATAGGATAGGGCCGTGTCTTCTACCTGCATGCTCTTTCCTTCCTCCATGCCGGGCAAGCCGTCTCCGTCGTCACGAAGCGTCAGCGTGAGCCTGTCGTCGGCATCGACGAGGCTGACTTCGATGTGTATAGGAATCCCTCTGAAGCCACAGTGTTTGAGGCTGTTTGTCATCAATTCGTTTGCAATAAGGCCTAGGGGAACGGCTACATCCATTGATACCGAACGGTCGACCAGATCAAGGCTCACGAGTGGCGCCATGCTAGAGTCTCTGGTGGCCATGGCTACTGCGCCAATGATATCACGCAGATACTCATCCAGAGACACCGTTGACAACTCTGCCGTCCTATACAGACGCTCGTGAACGAAAGAGATTGACATGATACGCCCCGTCAAGGTGGCTGCCGCGTCTTTGAATTCCTGGTTCTTTGATCGCCTCGTCTGTAACGCGATTATACTCTTTATGAGGTTCAGGTTATTCTTGACCCTGTGGTGCACCTCGCGAAACAGGGTCTCCCTGTCTCGTAGTGCCCGCCTCAGTTCGTCTTCCATATCTTTGCGGAGACAGCGCTCAGCGTCAAGTTTTTTCTGGTAATCAGACAGGTAACCCAGAACGGAGCCCACGAGGATTCCTGATAGTTCCGCCATGAGTTTTGACGCGGGAGAGTAATCTGGATGACCAAGAATGGTAAAAAACAAAAGGTTGGCCGGTAATCCAAGAATACCGGCTATCACGCCGCCATAGAACCCGTAGGCTATGGCAGAGCCTATGACCGGCAGGAGGACAAAGTAATTGGAGGAGACACCAAGGCTCCTGCCAAAGATAAGCATTGCCCCAGCGTAGAGCACGACTGTGACAGATAGGGTTACAAGCCTGTATCTGCCGACTAGACGATCCAGTATGGCGCCGAAGGCTCTGTCGAAGGGTGAAAAGAGCTGGTCGGGTTCGATTAAGTCTCGATCCTTGGTACTCAATACCGCTTTCTCCCTGTCCTTAGGCGTATTCAAGACCTAGTCTGTCTTCTTGGTGCGTCCGAAGATGCTCTTGATCTTGTCAACAAGGCCGTGCTTTTTGACAGGAGCCTTTGATGCCGCCGCCTTGCGTGGCGATGAGTCACTGCGGGAGGCATTGCCCTTCTGGGTAGCACCCTTTTTTGTAGCATCCTGACGACGCGATGTGTCGCTGCGTGAAGCGTCTTTCCCTTGTTCGGGGCGCCTGGAACCACTCGGCTGAGAGCCTGAGTATTTTTCCTTGTAGCGCCTCATGCGTTCATCGGAGCTGATGGCGTACGGGTCCTTGCCTCCCTGGGGGCGTATATCCGCAGGTCGTGCCTGTTCTGTGGAGCGTCGTATATCGGGACGTTTAGGATCGGGACGTGGCTGCCCAGGTGTAGATCTCTGGGTTCTGGGAGCCTGGCTTTTCTGGCCAGGGGCTGATGATCGAGCGGGGTAGGCGCCATCGCGCCTGATATCGCCTGACGGGCGGCCAGAGTGGCTTGAAGGAGCACGACGCGATCCACCGCTCGATGTGGGTTTGCCGGAGGCGGGTCTTCCACGATTGTCCCCACGACCGGAGACACCGTATGAAGATCCCCGGGAGGAAGCCCTGTCGCTACCAGGCCTGGCGCGGTCGCGGCTGTGACCGAATCGCATGCCCGAGCTCTTGTCTACTCCGAATAGCTCGGGTGTTATTGGAAATACCGGTATCTTGCTCTCTATGTACTTTTCTATAGCCGGGAGGCCGTAGACGAACTTCTCGCATGCAAGCGTTATGGCCTTTCCCTCGGCGCCGGCTCGTGCCGTACGCCCTATGCGGTGCACGTATGATTCTGGATCCATAGGAACGTCGTAGTTGACGACTATATCGAGGGAGTTGACATCGAGGCCGCGAGCAGCAACATCGGTGGCGACCAGTATGGCCAGGCGACCCGCCTTGAGGCGTTCTATGACCTGGAGCCTCTTGGCCTGGGGCAGGTCGCCCATGATGTACTCACTCTCGTAGCCGTTTATACCGAGTCTTCTTGATATTTCTTCGGCCATGAATTTCTGATTACAGAAGATGAGTGCGCTTGTCGGTTTATCCCTCTCAAGGATGCCAAGAAGTATGCGGAATTTCTCGTCGCTACCGACGTGATAGAGTTCCTGCTTAACAAGGTCTACCGTGACGGTCTCTGCCTCTATGACGATTTCCTTTGGTTCGTGCATATATTCCCAGGCCAGGTTCTTGATGCGGAAATTGAGGGTGGCCGAGAAGAGGTATGTCTGACGTTCAGTGGGGATAGGGAGGTAGCGGAGTAGCTTGCGAAGGTCGTCAATGAAGCCCATGTCAAACATGCGGTCTGCTTCGTCAACCACGAGGAAGCCTACGTCGCGGAGCAACATCTTGCCCTGTTCGACGAGATCGATGATGCGTCCTGGTGTGCCTATTATCACCTGCACATTGTTACGTAGCATGTCAAATTGTGGGCCATATGCAACGCCACCGTAGAAACAACCCATGGATATGGGTAGGTGCTTTGCGATGCTCTCGGCCTCTTCCTCAATCTGTACGGCCAGTTCCCTGGTAGGAGCCAGTATAAGCACCTTGCGGTGGCGACTTGCCGGATTGCTCATTATCCTCTGGAAAATAGATACGAGGAAGGCGGCTGTCTTACCGGTACCGGTCTGGGACTGTGCGTATATATCCTCGCCTTCAAAGGCATGGGGAAAAACCGCCTCCTGTATGGGCATGCATGTCACGTAGCCGGTATCCTGTATGCCCCTGGCTAGGTCAGGGTGCATGGTTAGTTCTGAATATTCCATTCGTTACACTCAATCCTTCAATAAAATACTGTAAAACACTATCAGGATACTCTTTAAGAGCATTCATGTTAAGTACTTGATGAATCAAGCATAACAAGGGGTATCACGCCATGAGCCGCTCTCTCTGTGGCTTAGAGTAGTGCCTTTTCTGTTTCTATGCGTTCTAGCTGGTCATTGAGGTCGTTGGCCTCAGAGAGCCAGAATCCTTTGGAACCCCAACCATCGAATCGTTCCATGAAGCCTCTGTCGTTGCGCTGTCTGGCCTGCCAGGATATGAAGTGCACCATTCGCAGGAGGCGTAGCGGTTCTATGAGGCGAGTGCTTAAACGCTCAAGGTTGATAAATGCCTCATAGCCTTCCACAATGAGGCCAAGCTCTCGTCTACACTCCGATAAAGGCCCTGGTAGGAGAAGCCATAGGTCTTGTATTGCCGGGCCCATGGCTATGTCATCGAAGTCTATGGCAAGGAGGCCCGAATCAGGGCGGTCTAGGACGTTGCCACGGTGAAAGTCGCCATGTAGTCTGATGGATTGGTGCCTTGAGCCGGATAGTGCCTCGTCTACGACAATGGATACCTTTTCAAGGATGGGACTCAGCTTGTCTACAACTTCTGGGTGTACGGCCCCGCTTTCCAGTATCTCGCTCGCGTAGGCAGAGACGAGACCCGGTTCCACGCTAACACGATGCTCGAAGCGTTTTGTTGCACCTATGGCATGGATGCGTCCGCTCAGCGCTCCCAGACGTAACCAGTCATCATCATTCTCCGCATCGAAGAGTCGTCCGCCTTTCTTGGGGAACAGGGCGAAGGGATAGATAGTCTCTCCTCCGGCGTGTTCTAGCAGCAATTCCGGGAGTGTTTCACCGTCTGCGTCTGCCAGGGCTTGTACGACGGGAATTTCGGCATCGGCTAGTTCTGACACGAAGGCGTGCTCTTCCAGTATGGCCTCTCGGGTCCAACGACCGGGTCTATAGAATTTAGCGACGAATTCGGTACCCGACTCGTCCTTCAGGCCGTATACCCTGTTGGCATAACTGGGGTATGCGAAGAACGAGCCGTCAGGTTCCAGATTGAAGGCTTCGCCGATGGCCGAGAGGGCTAGCTCTGGAGACAGGTCGTCGAAGGCGGCTTCTGGTTCGTTCATCCATAGAAAGTAGCGGTATGGTGCATCGATTGGCAAGGGCGCCTTGCCTCTGAAGGCTGCTTGCAGGTATATTCGGCGTCAAGCATGAACATACTATCCCTCGACGGCATTTCAAAGACGCTTATAGGAACACCCCTCTTCAAAGATGTTTCACTCGGCATTGAAGAAGGCGAGCGTATAGGCCTCGTAGGCAGGAATGGAGCAGGCAAGTCTACCTTTCTTCGCATACTCTCAGGTGCCCTTGTGCCAGATGAAGGGACCATAGCCCGCAAGAGGGGGCTTAAGGTGTCGGTACTGCCGCAGTCTCCCCGTGCCTTCCCCGGGGCGCATTTGTCTGAATTCCTGTACGAGGGAGATTCGGAGCTTGCCCGCCTGGTCAAGGAGTATGAGAACGTCCTCTCGGGTCGTGGCGCCTCCGACTCACGTACCATGGAGACCCTCCATGCGAGGATGGAGAACGAGGGTGGCTTCGATCTTGAACGAAGGTATGCCTCGCTGTGTACCGAGTTTGGCTTGCCTGGCGTAGAAACCAGTATGGATGGCATGTCAGGAGGCATGATAAAGAAGGCGGCCCTTGCGCGTTGTCTGGCCGATGCCTCCGACATTGTCATGCTCGACGAGCCTACCAACCATCTTGATCTTGTGGCCATAGAACTGCTCGAAAAGAAGCTATGTACAGCCGGTTTTGCGTTTATAGTCGTCACCCACGATAGAGCCTTTTTAGATGCGGTTGCAGACAGGATTTTGGAGATAGAGCGCTCCTCTGTCTTCTCATATCCCGGCGACTATTCGGCCTTCATAGAGATGAAGCGGGAGCGCTGGAACACCCTCGAGAAGGCGGATTCCAGACGAGAAGCCATACTCAAGATAGAAATGAAGTGGTTGATGCGCGGAGCCCGGGCCAGGGCGACCAAGAGTGAGAGGCGCAAGGGACTCATAAAGGGTATGCAGGCCGCGGCTCTCGAGAGACCCACGCCTATGGGGGCCTTCTCGTCAAAGAGCAAGCGCCTTGGCAAGAAGGTGCTTGAACTGAAAGGCGCGGCCAAGCGCTATGATGGGCGCCTCGTCTTTGAACCATTCTCCTATGAGTTTATAAAGGGTGATCGAATAGGTGTCGTGGGACCCAATGGCTCTGGAAAGACGACCCTCCTGCGTTTGATAGCCGGTTCCCTCGAGCCGGATGAAGGCTCTGTAGACCGTGGCATCAACACCCTGTGTTCGTATTACGGCCAGACGGCGGCGGGTCTACCCATGGATATGCGGATGATAGACTTCATACGCAGACATGCGGATTTGACAAGCATGGGTGACGGCACCGTCCTTGACCCTGAGCGTCTACTCGAGCGTTTCCTGTTCGATAGATCAATGCACGATCAGAGCCTCTCGACACTTTCTGGTGGCGAACTGAGGCGCCTGCAGCTGGTGTCGGTGCTGGCTGAGCATCCTAATCTGCTCATCCTTGACGAGCCTACCAACGATCTTGATATCGATACCATAGAACTCCTTGAGGACTATATAGACTCCTTCGATGGATGCGTCATAGTCGTCTCGCATGACCGTGCCTTCCTCGATGGCGTTACTCAGACGACAATAGTGATAGATGGAGAGGGCAGCGCCCAGCTGTACCCTGGATCGTATGGGGCGTACAGGGAGTTTTTAGAAGCAGAGGCGGAGTCTTTGGCTACTAGGCTGGCCGAGGAGCGTTCTTCATCTTCGGGCGGCACCGCGGGTAAGGCCGATGGTCGGAATAGGGATAGACCCAAGAAGGCCAGCTTTGCTGAGCGCAAGGAGTATGAAGGCATCCTCGATGATATAGCCAGGCTTGAGGATGAAAAGGCGGAGCTTGAGATGCTGTTTGCCTCGGGAATCCTGGGTGAGGATCTTGAGAAGGCCAGCCGTCGTTATGCCGAGCTCTGCCCGCTTATAGAGACACGGACGGCCAGGTGGGAAGAGCTGGCAGCCCTGATAGATGACTAGGTAGGGGACGAAAATGGACCAAATTGTGACTATAGAGGCGAAGCTTGCATTCCTGGAGTCATCGATAAACGATATAGGTATCCTTGTCTATGACTATGGCAAAAGGATAGAGCGTATGGAGGAAGGAATGCGGCAGATGGCCAGGCGCTTAGCCGAGCTTGGTGATGAAAAGTCCGGTCCTATGCCAGCGGGGGAACGGCCGCCTCACTATTGAAAGCAGCTATTGAAACGCTACGAGAACTAAAAAAAGCCTCGCGCCGTTAAACGCGAGGCTGGATAAAAGGAAGGAAGCCGGGAGGACGGCCTGCTTCCCGGATATCAGAGAGTAAATGACAGGCCGTTTACCAGAATGCCAGGAAGGAGGCTCCCGCCAACCGCCCTGTGCTCGTAGGTCATCGACTCTACCTGGAGATGACGTTCCCTTGTTACTGCCTCCAGCTTGGCTCCCAGCATGTTGTAGAGTGACTCGTCCCAGCGCATATCCTTGATGGGGCCGACTATCGTGCCATTTTCTACCCAGAGGCACGAGAAGCGTGTCATGCCGGTGACTCGAGCCGCCTGTACGTCGCTCCAGTTGAGGTAGTGGAAGTTGGAGACGTAGACGCCGGTGCCAAGAGCCTTCAGGGCGTCTGCCTCGGCCAGTTCTCCCGCATCGATGGATACGGAGCGCAGGTCTTCATCGTCGCCTGCTCCGTTTGCCTTGAGGCCGTATTGCTTGGCAGTCCTTGAGCAGATGATGGTATTCTCTATCTTTCCAGCCTTGACGATTTCCAGGCGGTCCGGGGCAAGTTCACCGTCGTCGTTGAACGCCGGTTGCACTCCCAGCGAGAAATCCTGGCTAAGGCAGAACTTGGGAGACATAGACTCCCGACCCTCACGCATAGCTATGTAGGCACTCTCGCCCTGTCGCAGGCCGCGTTCGCCGAAGCCGTTCCAGGAGAAGAATGTAACAACTTCGTTGAGGGCGTCGGCGCTTATGAAGGCGCGATAGCTGCCCGGTGTCAGAGCCTTCTGTGGGAGCTCCAGGTTTTTAAGTGATTGTCGGGTGGATTCTATGCGTGATGCGTACTCTGAGTCGCTCCATTCCCGCCCGGCGTATGAAGACTTGACGGCCCTGCCGTTTGTTAGCCAGGCTGAATAGTCTACCAGGAAGGTTTCAGTCTGGAACCAGTGTCTGGCACCCGCTGAATTGGCAGCGGCCCGGCACTGAAGTCCTTGCGAGAACAGGCCTGTGAAGTCCAGTCCTGCCGCCGGTCCCAGGACCCGTGAGGCTATGTCTTCTTGGGGAATCAGCTTGCCATCGTAGCGGGCGTCTGATGTCTCCGATGATTCGGGGATGGCCTGGTAGGGGTCGTCCGGTAACAGAGGCATGATGGCACGAGCCTGTCCTATGGCCTCTGCTATACATTCGTCGTCCTTGGCCGCATCGCCTGAGAGGCCGAGTTGCAGGGCATAGGATTTTGCGCCTTTCCACAGCTTGATGACGATCTCTGCCTGCTCTACGGTGCCTGATTGTCTAATCTTGCCGTCATTGAAGCGCATGTACGATGAGCATTCAGCGATGTAGCTGATGGCCGCCTGTTCGCCAAGGCGTAGCTCACCCAGAGCCCTGGCCGACGCGGCCTCGAAATGAGCCTTGAAGTCCATGGTCATTTTCCGCCTCCGAATACTTCTACGTCTGAGAACGCGCAGACAGGGCTGGCGTGGCCGACGAACATCACCTGGTTTGGTTCTCCCTTGCCACAGTTTGGTGTTCCGTATGCGGCAAAGGTACTCGCGTCGCCTACGGCTGACAGATTGCGCCAGAAGGTGCTGGAAATGCCTCGGTAATTGGGATCCCGCACCGTCTTTGTAAGCTTGCCGTTTTCTATCAGGGTGCCGTATTCACAGCCAAACTGGAACTTGTTCCTGTAGTCGTCTATTGACCAAGAACGGTTGGTCCTCATGAGGACGCCCTTCTCTATAGACGATATCATCGCCTCAAGCGTGGTAGAACCCGGTTCCAGGTTGAGGTTTGCCATCCTGTCTATTGGGGGTCTGTTCCATGAGGTGGCGCGTTGGTTGGCGACACCGGCTACCCCTGAACGGGCCTGGCTCTCCAGGCTTCCTAGCCCGCGGACGAGTACGCCATCCTGTATGATGAACTGTTTTACGGCCAGGTTGCCTATCTCGTCGGCTCCGTAGGACGCCAATTCGTGTGCTATGGTAGGGTCGTAACTTATGTTCATAAGCTTGGAGCCGTACTGGAACGAACCTATGTCGGATATCTTTATGAAGCTACCGCCTGCGTAGTTGCGTTCGTCTCCCAATATACGGTCTATTTCAAGAGGATGTCCCACGCTCTCGTGTATCTGCAGCATCATCTGGTCCGGCGTCAGAACAAGGGTTCGCCTGTCACTGGGGCAGGTTTGGGCGCCGAGCAGCTCCAGGGCCTCCATCCCCACGCGTCGTGCTTCATCTAGAAGCGCTACGCTACTGAGGAGTTCCCAACCACCCTGACGGGTCAGGCCGCGGGGTCCGTTGGCCGTGCGCACCTGTACTATGTCGCCATGACGGGCTACAGCCTGCAGGCTTGTACCTATGTAGTGTAGAGACTGCTCTATGTCGGCTCCATTGGTCGACACAATCTCGTAGTCATAGCGGCCTGCCTCTACGTATGCGCTGGTCTGGATGATGTCATCGGAGGCTTTAAGCGCGGAGCATGCGTGTGTAAGGAAGTCAAACACCCCATCGGCGGATTGCGCCGACTTGAGTATACGAGGGGTCTCGTACTTTGTGACCGTTGCCGGTCGAACCGAGGCGTCGAATTTGTGGATTGTGTGTCCCGCAGCCGCCTTGGCTCCTGCCAGTGCTCTTGCGGCTGCCCTGGCTACGCCTTGTGGAGACATGTCCGGGGTGGCAGCGTAAGAAAAGGTGCCATCGAACAGAACCTCAACCATGACACCCTCATCGCATCCGCCAAGAGCCTGATCGAAGGCGCCATCACGGGCTACATAGAAGTTTCCGCTCGTCTTTCGCCGTCGTAATCCAAGCCAGCTTGCTTCCTTGGCAGCCGAACCGGCCGCGTCGAGGAGCCTCCGCATATCGCTTCTCATAGGCATTCTCCTTGTTTCCTTACTGGGCACAGTGTAACGTTCAAATAAGTTGAACGTCAAGGAGAAGACTTTCTTTAAACCAAGTTGTCACGGTATACTCCTAGCCAATGAAAGTAGTAATTATTGGTGCCGGCATGATCGGCCTTCACATAGCCCGCGAGCTCATAGAGGAGCGACGCGATGTAGTCCTCGTCGAGAAGGACACCGAGGCGGCTCGCCGGGCTAACGACGAGCTCGACTGCATGGTGCTCAACGAGGATGGTAGCCGTCCGGAGACCCTGCGCAAGGCAGGTGCCAGCGGGGCCGATTGGTTCCTGGCCCTGACAGGAACCGACGAGGTGAACATAGTCGCCTGCGGCCTGGTGGCCGCAGAATCAAAGACGGTCAAGACAGTCGCAAGGGTACAGAACCTCTTCTACTCTGCCCTTTCGGCCGCCCAGCGTCAGGCCTTTGGCCTCGATGTCATCATCAACCCTGCGGTTGAAACGGCCAATACCATTGGACGTATAGTCGACGAGGGCTTTGCAGAGGACGTCATACCCCTGCATGATGGCCGTTTGCAGTTGCGGACAGTGGCTGCAGGCTCTGTATCGGCCTTCGTTGGCAAGACGCTCAGGGAAGCCAAGTCGGAAGCCGGCAAGGGAGTGCTCGTCGCCTGTGTCGTACGAGACCAGGGCATTGTGGTACCTGACGGCGACTTCATTGTCCATGAGGCCGACACACTCTATCTCCTGGGCACCCCCGAGACCCTGGATGACTTCCTGGGGCAGGTAGCCGGTGTAAAGTCAGAATCACGCCGTATCCTTGTCATTGGTGCCACGAGCATGGGAGAGCGGCTGGTAGAGCGATTCCTGGAGCATTCCAATAGAAAATTTTTAAGCCGCTTCTTTGTAAAAAAACGAACGGTAACCGTACTCGAATCATCGCCCGAGGCTGCCAAGCGCATAGCCAGGACCCACCAGGGCCTGGAGGTGGTTCATGGTGATAGCTCAGAAGAGGGAATTCTGGAGAAAATTGGTATAGGCCGATCGGATCTTGTCGTCTGCGCGACAGACTCACAGGCATTTAACGTGCTTACCGCCCAGCTGGCCAAGGAGTTGGGCGCCAAGAAGAGCCTGGCAATTACAATTAACGACCGCTACATGACGGTAGCATCAAGGCTGGACATAGACGCCCAGGTGAGCATCAAGGGTGTTGTGGCAGCCGCGGTGCTGGAGACCGTAAGGCGTGGCAATATACGAACAATACATAGATTCTATGAAGACGATGTTGAACTCGTTGAGCTGCGCGTCGATACAGGCTCGAGAGTCTCTGGGCGGCCCCTCAAGGAAATAGACATGCCAAAGGGTGTGCTGGTAGCCTTCGTCATGCAAGGTGACGAGATGAATGTTCCTACGGGCGCTACTATACTGCTAGGCGGCGATGTCATTGGCCTGGTCTCCAGGAAGAAGAGCATAGCCGGCCTGGAACAGGTCTTTGGGGCTCAGCGTGGAGTTTAAGCCGCTTGCAAAG
>JAVEXO010000039.1:0-26219 GCA_034003955.1 Spirochaetia bacterium
CCGGTGGACGAGAAAAACCCGAGGCTGTCTACGAGGCACTGTACGAGGCCTTGGTGGGTTATGCCTGGGCGGCGGATGCCAGGCGTATCGTGCTCATTGGTGACGCTCCAGCCCATCCCATAGCACGAGGCAAGATAGAAAAGACCATGGTCGACAGAAAGTCATGGGAGTATGGCGTGGCTATAGACGTGATAATCCTGCCACATTGAAAACAGCGAGCGTTTTTTGTTTACAGTCCGGGGCCTCATATACTACACTTATGCCACATCAGGAACGGAGCCTTGCTGCATGAAACGAATACTAAGAAGCTCAAACGGTACGGAGACTCTTGAGAGGCTTGTGAGTCTCAAGACGCTTTCCCTCTCGCTCGCCGTCTTGGCCTTTGGATTTTCGTTCCTGTCATCAAGCATTTCGGGCACCGCCCATCCCATGACTGAATCGGCCGGAGCGGCCGATTTTTCTGATGCCGGCGGCTCAATGCCAGAAGGCGCACTCGTAGATCAGGAGCCAAACCCTAACCCGCCTGACCAAGGGCTTTTTTACGTCGTCTACCGCGTCGTCAAGGGCGATACCATATCAGAGATAGCCACGCGCTTCGATGTTACCAGTGATTCAATAATAACATTCAATGGCATAACCAATGCCAGGACCCTGTCGATCGGTAAATACCTTAAGATACCCACACTCAATGGTATTCTGTACACAGCCAAGAAGGGTGATACCGTCCAGGCTCTAGCCGCAAGCTACAGTATCTCTGAAGACAGGATAAAAGAGCTAAACGGCATTGGCGATGCGCCCATGGATGAAGGGCGTAGCCTATTCCTTCCCGACGCCAGGCTATCTAGCTGGACTCTCAGAGAAATTTCAGGAGATTTATTTTCATGGCCAATTCGTGGCTGGATAACCAGTTGGTATGGCTGGCGCAATGATCCGTTCTCGGGTGACCGTAGCTTCCATACCGGTATAGACATAGGTGCAAATCGTGGTTCTCCCGTTCGTGCCGCCATGGAAGGCGTCGTAGCCGCTACTGGGTATTCGGCAGTATCGGGCAATTACGTCGTTGTACGTCACCACTCAGGCTACAGCACCATGTATGCGCATCTTGACAGGATTGACGTCAAGGCAGGGCGTAGTGTGACGCAGGCTACTACCCTGGGCGCCGTAGGCAGCACCGGGTACAGCACAGGCCCGCATCTCCATTTCACGGTTAGCAAGAACGGACGCACGGTCAACCCCATGACGGTTCTACGCTAGGCGACTTCGTTTGACAGCCATGAATTTTTAGTCTACCATGACTCGACAATGAGAACGATTCAGGGCATCCCGGCAGCCCCCGGGATAGCCATAGGCCCAGCGTTCGCGTTCCTCGATGATGAGGAGCCGATTATCCCACGATACGCCGTTGCAGAGCCAGAGCTGGACGGGGAGTGGGATCGCTTCGTCGTTGCCGTAGCCAAGGCCAAGGACGATGTGAACTTGTTGCGTGATAGAGCCTCCAAGGAGATGGGCCAGGAGCACGGTGCTATTTTTGATACGCACCTCCTCATGCTCGACGATCCCGAGGTTCTTGAGGGCATACAGACTTCATTGAAAGAGTCTCTTCTTAATATAGAGTGGGTCGTCTATCAGTACGAGCAGATGGTCATCAAACAGCTGGAAGGCCTCGATAACCCTATATTCCAGGAACGCACCGTAGATGTCCACGACATAACCAGGCGCATACTCAATCACCTGATGCTAAAAGAGCGATTCTCGCTTGCTGATATAGAAGTTGATGTCGTCCTCGTGGCTCGCAATCTCTTGCCATCCGACATGATTGCGATGAACCGTGCCAGAGTCAGGGGCATAGTGATGGAAGCCGGGGGCAAGACCAGCCATACCGCCATCCTGGCTCGTGCCTTCGAGATTCCAGCCGTGCTTGGCCTCGGTAGCTCGGGACGATCCATAAAAAACGGAGACATCCTTGTAGTCGATGGCAACACGGGGGACGTGAGGATAAATCCAGACCCACAGACGCTCGAGCGCTACGAGAAGCTCAGGGCTAGCATGGCAGAACGTGATGAAGATCTTTCTTCCTTGGTTGAATTACCTGCCACGACCCTCGATGGCAAGGATGTGCTTATCAAGGCTAATATCGAGGTGCCAGAGGAGACAGAATCGGTCTTGCGGCATGGCGCCTGCGGCATAGGCTTATTCCGATCCGAGTTTCTTTTCTTGCAACCCGGCCGCGCCCCGAGCGAGGAATCGCAGTATACCGCCTACAGGCGGGTCATAGAGGACATGAACGGAAAACCTGTGACCATCCGCACCCTCGACGTGGGCGGAGACAAGGTAGTGCCTGACCTTGCCATCGCAGAGGAAAAGAATCCGCTTCTAGGCTGGCGAGCAATACGCTACTGTCTTTCAGACACAGAGCTATTCCAGAATCAGCTGCGCGCCATACTACGGGCCAGCGCCTTTGGTGACGCCCGCATCATGTTCCCCATGATTTCTGGACCTGGCGAACTCGACCTCGCCTTGAAGGCTCTCGAGGTGGCAAAGGCAGAGTGTCGCAAACGCTCCCAGGCTTTCCGTGAGGATATACCCGTTGGTATCATGATAGAGGTGCCGAGCGCCGCCTTGATAGCCGACCTTCTGGCACCCAAGGTAGACTTCTTCTCCATAGGAACAAACGATCTTATCCAGTATACGATAGCCGTGGATCGTGGCAACGAGAAGGTTGCCTACCTCCACGAACCATTCCACCCGGCAGTACTACGCCTCGTACAGAAGGTCATAGACGATGGACACGCAGCAGGGCTTCCTGTATCAATGTGTGGAGAGATGGCCAGCGATCCCTTGGCCGCCGTCGTCCTGCTTGGCATGGGCCTGGATGAGTTCTCTATGTCGGCCGTATCGGTTCCCAACGTCAAGCGCACCATACGCTCCATAAGCCTGGGTGAGGCGCAAGACGTGGCAACTGAGGTTCTTAAGCTGGGCTCTCATCAGGAAACCGCATCCTACTTGGCCGGTCGACTGAGCCATCTCGTCTCGCCAGTCTGAGGCGCCTCGTCCCTGGCTTACTAGTAGCGTTTGTCGTCGGCTAGCCCAATGGCATCATTACGGTGTATTCTGTGAGACCCATGAAAGAAGAAATGAATATTGAGCCGCCCCGAGTGCGCTGGAGTGGCCTTCCTACGATCGCCATAGCAGGACGCCCCAATGTGGGCAAATCGACGCTTTTTAATAGGCTTCTCCATACACGACGCGCCATAGTCGATCCCACCCCTGGTGTGACCAGAGACCCCTTAGAGGGTGAATGGACGCCGGACGGGGCCGATATGCCCGTCATGCTCGTCGATACAGGCGGCTTGAAGATAGACCGTGACGACATGGATGAGCGGGTGGCCAAGAAGAGCTGGGAACGCATAGCCTCGGCAGACTTGGTCCTCTTCCTCCTGGACGCCGTAGACATAACGCCAGAGGATGAGGAGTTTGCCTCAATGCTCAGGCGCTATTCTGATAAGGTTGTCATAGTCGTCAACAAGGCCGACAGTCCTGAACGAGACGCCAGGGCCTGGTCTCATGCTGCCTGGGGATACAAGGACATGGTCTTCGTGTCGGCCGAACACGGCAGGAATATCGATGAGCTTGAGGAACTGATAGTCTCCCGTATGGACTGGTCCAATACAAAGCCCTTGGACGATCCCCACAAGGACGTACGCGTAGCCATCATGGGCAAGCCCAATGTTGGCAAGTCAACCCTGCTTAACCGCCTCCTTGGATCAGAGCGCTCAATAGTCAGCGACATGCCAGGCACCACCCGAGACGTTGTTGAGGGTCACTTCGAGTGGAAGGGGCGTGAATTTACCGTTCTTGATACCGCCGGCATGAGGCGCAAGGCCAAGGTCACAGAGGACGTCGAGTACTATTCCGTCAACAGGGCCATAAAGACACTCGATAGGGCAGACGTTGTGGTGCTTATGATAGACGCACGTGAAGGGCTATCAGACCAGGACAAGAAGATAGTAAAGCTGGCCACCGACAAGGGACGCGGCGTCATCTTTGCCCTCAATAAATGGGACGAGATGCCCAGGATAAAGAACACCTTCGAGGCTTCCAGGGACAAGCTGCAGTACTTCTTTGCCCAGATGGCATATGCTCCAGTCCTGCCCTTGTCTGCCAGGGATGGAGAGGGTGTAGACAAGCTTTTAAAGACAATAGTAGAGCTGTTCGATCAGCTTAGCACGAGGATAGAGACGAGCCGGCTCAATAAGGCTGTTCATGACTGGATAGATTCTTCTCCCCCACCTGCCAGCCCTCGTGCCCGTTTCAAACTGAGATACGCCGTCCAGACTGGCGTCAACCCCGTATCATTCGTCGTGTTTGCGACCCGTCCCGAGCTTGTTGGAGACTCGTACCGCTCATACATAAAGAACAAGATACGAGCCGAGCTTGGCTTCAAGAACGTGCCAATAGAACTCGAGATGCGGGCCTCACGCAAACGCTTCGAGGATCTGGAGAAAAGATAGGGTATGGGCGGCCCGTATCGTACCGGTGACGTAGAACTCCTTCTGGGGCTCGGCGAGCACGTGTTGCGCTATTGGGAACGTGAGCTGCCCATACTGTCTCCGGCTCGATCGGCATTTGGCCGACGCGAGTGGTCTGATGCCGACATAGCCCTCCTCTTGCGTGTGCGTCACCTCGTCAAAGACAGGGGGCTCGGCTTGTCGGCCACCATGGATGTTCTTATAGCCGAACGCTCAGGAGAAGGAGCCGGCTCGGCTGCATCTCTGTCTGAGCTCAGGGCTGCCCTCGTTTCTGCTTTTTTTCACTCGCGCACCTTGGCGGAGCGCCTGAAACATACACTGAAATCACCACATCTGGAGGATCATCATGCCGGCACAGAATAGTAAGGCTCTATGCGATTTTATCGATGCATCACCGACTCCATACCATGCCATCGATTCAGCCATCGCCACGCTCAACGCCATAGGAGCGCAGCGGCTCGACGAACGAGATGCCTGGATCCTTGAGCAGGGCCGATCGTACTATGTCAGCCGTGATGGAGCCTCCCTAGTAGCCTTCAGGATAGGGCGCGCCCTGCCGTCACGAGCCGGCTTTGCCTTCCTGGGTGCCCATGCCGACGCGCCAGGGCTGCGAGCCAGGATAGAAAAGTCTGTCAAGGCGAGGGGCTTCGACAGGGTGCCGGTAGAGGCCTACGGCGGACCCATACACGCAACCTGGCTTGATAGACCCCTGTCTCTAGCCGGTCGCGTCATCGTAAGGATAGAAGGTGGCGGCATACAGAGAAGGCTTGTCAACTTTGCCCGTCCTGTGGCTGTCATTCCTAACCTGGCCATACATTTCAACCGCGATATGAACAAAGGTGTAGAGTATTCAATGAATACCACTCTCCTGCCCATCGTCGCCGTAGGCCCGGCAGAGCAGGCTTCCGCGAGTGCGGCCTCGACAAGCGTGGGGACCGATACGCATTCGTGGATACGTCGTGCGCTCGCCCTGGAGCTGGCTCTCGATCCCGATGCCATCGTAAGCGCCGAGATGAGCTTTGTAGACGCCTTCCCGTCCATAGTCATGGGAACAGACTCTGAACTACTCTCAGCACCCAGGATAGACAATCTTGAAGGCTGCCATGCACTGCTCTCGGCATTCTGTTCCGCCACGAGCCGTGACCATGGTCAGGTTGCAGCCCTCTTCGACAACGAGGAAATTGGCTCGGGCACGCCTCGGGGAGCCGACTCATCCTTCCTGCGTGACATCATAGAGAGGATAGTGGTACTGACAGACGGCTCCGGCCCCGAGGCCGTACAGCGTGCCTTGGCGCGCTCTTTTAGCGTCTCCGTCGATGGAGCCCAGGGCTGGCATCCATCGTACGCCGATAAGTATGACGATGACTTTGCACCGCTCTTGAATGGCGGGCCGGCAATCAAGGCCAATGCCAACGTGCGATACGCCACCGATGCCGTCGGTGAGGCAGCCTTCAGGGATCTGTGTGAATCCGCTAGAGTTCCCTGCCAGCGATTCAGGATGCGTGCCGACCTGGCACCCGGAACGACCATAGGGCCAATCAGCTCGGCCCTGCTCGGTGTACGCACCGTAGACGTGGGTGTACCAATGCTGGCCATGCATTCTGCCCGCGAAACAGCCGGCGCCTACGATCATGACTACATGATAAGGGCCCTGAGCGCCTTCTACGAAGCAGGCCCCGGTATCGTAGCATAATAAAGGCCGACCCCTTATAGGGTCGGCCTTTATGGTTTTAAGACAGGTGTCTGCTATTTTGTAGGCGGATTGAAGGGAGGATACCTATTGCTATCCACCCAGACGCCTTCACGCAATTCATTGGCTAAGGGTGGGATAGTCAATGTCATACCCGGCAGTATGAGGTCAGGATTGTTGGGGTTGGGAAGGGACTGCTTGTTGGCCTTGTACAGAACCGGCCACTGGAAGGGGTCGTTGTATACAAAAGGCAAGCCGGCTATGCGCCACAGACAATCATGCTTTTCTGAAAGATCCCGTACTACAAAGTAGGCTGGGAGTGCCTCTTCTCCGGTAACGACAGACAGGTAGGCTTCTACCGCGTTGGCATGAACCAGGGCATATTCGTACATTCCCTCGTTAAATGAGGATAGGGCTGCCGTCAGTTCTTCGGTGGCTCCAGCGTATTCCTGGGCGAATCGCTTCTCGGCGCGAACGCTGGTAGCCCAGTCATAGCGCGCCTGTGCCGAATCTATGGCATTGCTCGCCGCCCGTATAGACAGCATCATCGCCACGTACTCGTCTGATTGCCTGGCGTAGTCTTGTGACTCAAAGGCTAATTCCAGCGCAAGGTCGTATTCGCCGGCATCGAAGGCCTTATGGGCTGCCTGGGACAGCTCCTGGCTCTTATTGTAGTATTCGTTATCACTCAGGCTCTGTGCGTGTACCGCCAGGGCGAGGGCGAGGCCTATGAAGGTAATGGCTAATTTCTTCATGGTGTTCACTCCTCATCCTTGCCGGCAGTGCCTGCCAGCGTCTCGTCGGCCTGTTCCGCTATAGAGGCACTCTCGCCTGACTTTAGCTGAGCAGCCTCCATGGCGGCTAGAGCCGCGCTGCGTTTCTCGGCGGCAGATTCGTATGCCGCGTTGAGCATAAACTCGGCTTCATTGAACAGGGCGGCGGCTAACTCATGGTCGCCTGAGCTGTAGGCTGCGACGGCTTCATCATAGGCTGCCTTGGCCTCTGCATACTCTGTCTGTACCGCTACCTGGGCCTTGATGGTTTCGGCTTCTGTCTTTGCCTTTTCGGCCGAATCCTTATTAGATCCGGCTGTCAGTTCCCAGCCCTTGGCTAGTACGAGGCGATAACGCAGGAGAGCCTCTTCCGCAGCGTCCTGGGCTCCCCTGGCATCCTGTGCCAGAAGCTCGTCAACCCTGGCTAGTTTCTGGCCTGCAATCTCGTAGTTGCCAGCATCCATGGGGGCGTAGGCCAGATCGTCTATGGTCTTCTTGACTGAGGTGGCGGTAGAACGCTTTTCGACGGCGTCATAGGCTGTGATGGCGATGATATAGGCTTCTATGGCTGCCTTGGAGTCTCCGGCTGCAAACGCCACGTCGGCCATAGCCATCGCGGCGTCGGCCGTGCTTAAGGCTTTGGGAGACTGAATGTCTGCATAGGCAGCCATGGCACGTGAGCGAGCCGCATTGGCATCTGTCTGGCGTGACTCGGCCACCATGACGACGCCCTTGGAGACCAGGTCGGCAAACAATGGCTCGGCAGCGCCTAGCTCTGTCTTGGCGATAGGCCTGTCGTCGGCATCGAGTGCCTTCTTGCCGGCAAGGTAGCGTTCCTCGGCGACCGCGTACTCCTTGTCCATGCTGTCCTTGAGGCCTAGTTCAAAGGCTTCTTTCCTGAGGGCAAGCACACGTCCGTGTAGGGCTTCAATATCTTCTCTGGCGATTTGGGGCGTCGTTGGAACCTCTGGTGCTGGTTCTACTATTACTGGCTCGGGCTCTGGCGCGACGGGTGGCTTTGTGGCGCATGACGCCAAAAGAACGGCCGCGACCACAGCGAGTATTGTAACTCGTCGTATTGTCATTCGTACCTCCATTTGCACTTAAAATAATGTATCGTATCAGCGTATGAAACAACAAAGATGCAGCACATCGAGTCGCTATGCATAAATATTTATTGATACTAATACATACTTTACAGTATAGGGCAAAATCCCGGCTAAATCAAATGACGATTGCGGGCGCGCCTGGAGGGGTTCGCCCCGAAGGGCGCTCCCATAGGGCGCGTCCTTCGGGGGACGCGCAGCCTAGAGCTGCACCTTCCTGAGCCCGGCTTTCCATGAATCCTCACCTGCATCGATGTCTATCTGCCCCTCTATCTCCTCCCAACGCAAGGCCAGTGCCAGTGTCTCTCCCTGTATAAACGTATCGAAGGCGTCGAAGGCTCTCTTGAGCGTATCGCTGCCATGTACCGACAGTTCTATTCTGTCTGTCACCGCCAGACCTGATTCCTTGCGGAGTGTCTGGACTCCGCGCACGAGGTCGCGGGCATTGCCTTCATCGAGCAGGCTCTGTGATATCTCGGTGTCCAGGGCGATGGTGAGCGTGCCTTCATTGACGACACGCAGGTTCTCCCGCTCTATGCGTCTAACCTCTACCTTCTCAAGGGTAAGCTCTATGGGTCGGCCAGCCACGTCTATGAGCAGTGAGCCACCCGACAGGAGGCTGGCTATCTGCTTAGGCTGCAAGAGCTCTACCTGGGCGGCTCCGGCCTTCATGTCCTTGCCCAGTTCCTTGCCCAGTATACGGAAGTTGGCCTTGGCCTGGTACTCTACGAGGTCTTCCTCGTCATCACGGAAGACGACGGCCTTAACATTAAGCTCATCCCGTATGATGTCTTCCATCTCGAGAAGGACGGCCCGCTCGCGGGCATCCTTGGTGACAAGATGAACAGCGGCAAGGGGTTGGCGTATCTTGAGATTATGCTGATAGCGTAGCGAGCGGCCCATGGTAACCGCCTTGCGAACAGCATCCATCTTCCATTCCAGGTCCTCGTCACGGTAGCGCTCGTCATATTCCGGGTAGGCATCTAGATGGACGCTTTCAGGCCCCTCCCCGCGCAGGTTAAGCCACATCGTCTCGCTTATAAACGGTGTTACTGGGGCCATGCACAGTACGAGCCGTCTGAGTACCCTGTAGAGGGTGGCGTAGGCTTCTACCTTGTCGCTGTCGTTCTCGGAGCGCCAGAAACGTCTGCGGGAACGGCGTATATACCAGTTGTTGAGGGCGTCAATGAAGTCGACCATGGGGTCTATTGCCCTCATCATGTCGTAGGCTTCGAGGCCGGCACCTACGTCGCGCACCATTGTCTCGCATTTTGATAGTATCCATCGGTCCATGGGGTTGCTAGCCGAGACATCAGCCCGGGATGGTTCTATGGCATCTATGTTGGCGTAGGTGATGAAGAAGCCGTAGGCGCTCCACAGGGGGAGCATGATGCTCTTGACGACATCGCGGACGCCTTCGTCTGAATAGCAGAGGTCGTCTGCCCTGGTCACCGGGGAGTGCATCAGGAATAGCCGGAGCGCGTCGGCGCCAAATTCGTTCATCACCTTGACGGGGTCTGTATAGTTTCTAAGGCTCTTTGACATCTTCTTGCCGTCGGGGGCCAGTATGAGACCGTTGACGACACAGGCATCGAAGGCAGGCTTGTCGAAGAGGGCGGCGGCCAGGATTGTAAGCGTGTAGAACCATCCTCGAGTCTGATCCAGCCCTTCGCATATGAAGTCGGCTGGAAAGTGCTCCTCGAAATGCTTCTTGTCCCTGAACGGGTAGTGCACCTGGGCATAGGGCATGGAGCCGGATTCAAACCAGCAGTCAAGGACCTCTGGTATGCGCCGCATCGTCCCCGTGCATTCCGGCTTGGTGCATTTCCATGCAATCTCATCGACAAAATGCTTGTGGAGGTCGTCGGGTTTTGTGCCAGACAGCATCTTTAGCTCGTCTCTGGAGCCTACACATGCTGTAGATCCACAGGCGTCGCACTTCCATATTGGTATTGGGTTGCCCCAGTAACGGTTTCGGCTTATTGCCCAATCGCGGGCATTTTCAAGCCACTTGCCAAAGCGGCCGTCGCGGATGTGCCCGGGAACCCAATAGACACTGTCATTGGCGTTGAGCATCTTCTGCTTTATGGGATCTATCTTGACGAACCAGCTGGAGACGGCGCGGTAGATGAGGGGGCTGGAACAACGCCAGCAATGGGGGTAGGCGTGGAGGTATTGTTCTCGCTTTACAAGTTTTCCCTCGGAGCGTAGCCGCTCCAGGATGTCCTTGTCGCAGTCTTTTACAAAGCGTCCCGCATAATCTGATACCTCGGAGGTGAAATTGCACTCACCATCCACGGGGCAGACAGTTGGTACACCTGTGCCCTTGAGTGTCTGATAGTCGTCCTCTCCAAACCCCGGTGCCGTATGTACGATACCGGTGCCGTCTTCCGTTGTCACATAGGGGGCAAGGTGCACGCGAAATGCTCCGGCTGTCTCGTGCTCTGCAAAATAGGGGAACAGGGGCTCGTAGAGCGCCCCGGCAAGGTCTGAGCCCTTGTAGCGCTCTAGTATGCTGACAGACTCTGGGTCCTTGTAATAGGCGCCTATGCGGGCCTCTGCCATCAGGTACCGTTCCTTGCCGTCCTCTATGAGTACATAGTCGACATCGGGACCTACGGCCAGAGCCAGGTTTGACGGCAGGGTCCATGGAGTGGTCGTCCAGGCAAGAAGGAAGGTATCGGCTACGTTGAGACCGGGGAGGGCCGTAGGGGCAGCCTTGAGCCTGAATTTTACGGTAACGGCCGGATCATGGACATCCTTGTAACCGCCGAGCTGCAACTCATGGTTAGACAGCACGGTAGAGCAGCGGGGGCAATACGGCAGGATGTAATGACCTTCATAGATGAGGCCTTCGTCCCATAGCCGCTTAACGACCCACCAGATGGATTCCATGTAGTCAGGATCCATTGTCTTGTAGTCGTTGTCGAAGTCAACCCAGCGGCCGGCACGCGTCATGATTGAACGCCATTCCTTCGTGTATCGAAGCACTATGGAGCGGCATGACTCGTTGAATTTGGCTACACCAAAGTCTTCGATGGCCTTCTTGCCTGATATGCCCAGTTCCTTCTCCATCTCGTATTCTACAGGCAGTCCATGGCAGTCCCAGCCGAAGCGTCTATCTACCTTGAAACCCTTCATTGTCTTGTAGCGTGGAATGATATCCTTGATGGTACCCGGTACGAAGTGTCCAAAATGGGGCAGGCCTGTGGCGAAGGGAGGGCCGTCATAAAAAACGAATTCTGCCTTTCCTTCGCGCTCCGAGATAGACCTCTCGAAGACCCGATGCTCTTTCCAGAAGGCGAGGACCTTTTCCTCCATTGATGGGAAACTGGCTTTTGGATCTACAGGCTCGTACATGGATGCTCCTATGTGACTATTTGGCGGGGAATTATGTCATACTTACGGCCGGTAGTTCCAGCGGTCTACGCCGGAACCGTTTCTAGAAATGCATGCGTACCCGCTTCGATTGGCGTCATGAGCGACTAAAACGCTCCAGTGATGATGCCAGCATTAAAAGTTCCCCGTCGTCGAAGTCTGGAGGCACGATGGAAACGCCGTCATGGCGTGGTGCTATCAAGGCTCCTCCGGCCAGAGCGGCCTTGAAGAAACCTTCATAGCGAGACGGTTCTACCGTGGCGAACAGGTATGGACCGGAGCGCTCGAAGAAGGCGCCGAGACGTCGGTCGAACTTCTGCCACAGAGGCTCCGCGTACCCATCCTTGGCGGCCGCATCGAGGCTTGCAAGCCCACGCGCCGCCGCAAAGAGCGCCTGGGCGGGTAGTATGTCGCCTGTTTCTGCTTCGAGTGCCAGAGCCGCCTGCGAGTCTTTCCTGGCCATGAGGCAACAGGGTGCGTAAGGACGGGGGCAAGGTAGCCTCGGCATGGCAAGATCAAAGCATGCTGGCATGGCGATGAATGGCCTGGCGATGGCAAGGGAGACGGCTCCAATGGCGGGCGTGGAGGCGCTTCTGGCCGTATCGACGATGGGAGCCTGATAGCCTAGCACGCGGCACGCGGCCTCCAGGGTTCTTTCCTCGCTTGAGAAAAGCCTGACGACGCTGAATTGATGCCAGGTAGAGCCAATGGCCTTGGTAAATCGACCGTCGTAGAGGCCGGGGTAGGGTCTGGTTAGGCCCTTGTCGCCTGCGTTGGCCGCCTGGGTGCGTGTGGCGCGATCTCGTTCTCCCAGGATGCCTCTGCCGTCGTCAAGCCATAGATCAAGGAGGCGCTCGCCGCCTGCCGTGTATAGCCTGTTGCCTCGTGTGCGGCGTATGGGCGGCAGTAAGCGTAAGAGATCATTCATGGCGGCTCCGTATCTATTCAGAGATTATCTCTAGCTTCTTTGTGAATTTTGGAAAGAACTGTAGAATGCGCCCCGTCTCGAAGTGAACAGTCACGCAGGCACCGGCTTCCCCTGCAGGAGCCACCTTCGTGACCCGTCCTGAGCCGTGATCATCGTGATAGACAGGGGTGCCAGGTTTCCAGGTGCTCGATGCCTCGACGGCAGACAGGTCGAGGGTGCCACCAAAGGTGCGATACATGGTCGTGGGCAGATCTGCAAGGAAGCGCGACGGCTGGTACTCCATGAACCTGCCACGGAACAACCTGTGCCTGCAGTATGTCAGGTGCAGTTCGTCCTTGGCTCGTGTGAGCGCCACGTAAAAGAGGCGGCGTTGCTCCTCGAGATCGTCTCCTTCGTCGTCGTCCCTGGGGAAGAGGCCCTGCTCCATGCCTGCTATGATGACGACAGGAAATTCGAGGCCCTTTGTGTTGTGCATGGTGATAAGCGTGACGGCATCCTGTCCTGATTCTCCAGAGCTCATGGCGCGGTCAAGCTCTACGGCCTCGAGGAAGGCCGAGAGCCCGGTGCGCGTAGCCGGATAGTCGCTGGCGGCGTTGACCAGCTCGTCGAGGTTTGACACCTTCTGGGTACCTGCCACCTCATCCTGTTCCTTGTGGTAGGCAAGGAGGCCAGACTCCTTGATGGCATATTCTACGATGCCCGACAGTCTGTCTGCCTTCTTTAGAGCCTTGCCGGCGGCTGGTGGTGCTATGGGCACCTCGTCGTTGTACGCCTCAGGATCACCCGGTCCGAGTCTCCCACGGAGGCCGCTCAAGAGGGAGGCAAATGCTGCCAGGCCAGCCCGGGCCTTGGCTGACTTGGCCTTGGCGACCTTGGAAGCCTCCACGAGGTCTCCACCCGAGGCGTAGGCCATCTCTATAACCGTCTCCAGGCTCGCCTCGCCAATGCCGCGGGAAGGCTTGTTGGCTACCCTCCTGAAGGCGACTTCGTCACGGGTGTTGGAGGCCAGTGCCAGGAGGGCCAGGGCATCCTTGACCTCTTCTCGCTCATAGAAGCGAAGCGCCCCAACGAGGCGGTATGGCACGCCGGCGGCAGGAAAGGCTCGCTCGAAGGCCAGAGACTGGGCATTGGTGCGATACAGTATGGCGACGTCCGTTAGGGACCCACCCTTACGCAGATGGGCGTCTATGATGCGTACGCAGTAGGCTGTCTCTTCGTCATGGTCGCGCAATATGGCAAGCACCGGCTTCTGGCCGCCGGGGCGCATGGCCAGAAGGGTCTTGCCCAGGCGGCCTTCATTCTTCTCTACTACGCGGCTGGCTATGTCGAGTATGCTCTGGTATGAGCGGTAATTACGTTCAAGCTTGACTATGCTTGTGTTTGGAAAAACATCAGGAAATGACAGGATGTTCTTGACCTCTGCCCCACGGAAACGGTAGATGCTCTGGTCATCATCGCCTACGACGCAGACGTAGGCCTGGGGCCCGGCGAGAGCCTTGAGGAGCTCGAATTGTGCTACGTTTGAGTCCTGGTACTCGTCTACGAGTATGACACGGAAGCGTGCATGGCTGCGTTCGCGAATGACGCTGTCGCGCTCGAGGAGCCTGACAGGCAAGGATATGAGATCGCCAAAGTCTACGTTACCCGTGGCCCTGAGCCGCTTTTCGTACTCGGCGTAACGCCTTCTAAAGTCGCGCTCCTCAAAATGACGTTCAAGCCCTTCAGCATCAGGCGCCATGCCATAATCCTTGGCTCTGGCTATGGCAGAGGCCAGCTTGCTGGCCTCAGGCCTTGATAGCGACGGAAAGGCGGCACGGGTCAGTGTCACCGAATCGTCGTCGTCGTAGATGGTAAAGTCCCTGTCCAAGCCTGCCGCCGCAGCGTTGCGCCTGAGGAACCATGCTCCAAAGGAGTGGAAAGTACGGAGGTTTGCCCGGGCGCAAGACGGTTCGAGGGTGCAGGCCCTCTCCCGCATCTCTCGAGCGGCCTTGTTGGTAAAGGTGACGGCCAGTATCGATTCAGGTGCGTAGCCGCGTTCCTGTATGAGGTAGGCTATCTTGGTAGTGATGACGCGTGTCTTGCCTGATCCGGCGCCTGCAAGGATAAGCAGGTTGCCAGAGTCGTGTAGCACCGCTTCCCGCTGTTCAGGATTGAGGGCAGAGAGGTAGCCAGGCGCATCAGCGTGCATGAGGCACAGCCTCCAGATCGACGCCTCTGACCGCCGATATAGAAACATTCAGGACATCGCCAGGATGAGTATCCCCTCCTACGACGACGACGGCGCCATCAACATCGGGAGCGTTCATGTAGGCACGGGCTATTGCCAGATTCTCGCCCTCGATACGTTCCTCTATGAGCACTGTCTGCACGGTGCCGACGAAGCGTTGTAGGGCAGTAGCCGTTATTGGCAACTGGGCGTCTTCTACGGCCTTCTTCCTTGACAGGGCAACCTTCTTAGGCACCCGGCCCCTCATGTCATAGGCCGCTGTGTCTTCTTCACGGCTATAGGCGAAGGCCCCTAGCCAGTCTAGTCTCGCCTGATCCTGGAAGTTTCTGAGCCTGGAAAAGTCATCGTCGCTCTCTCCGGGAAAGCCGAGGAGGAAGGTGGAACGGATGACGGCCTCTGGCAGACTTGTTCGTATGTCTGAAAGGAGGGATAGATACGCTTCGGCGTCACCAGAGCGGTTCATGGCTCGTAGGATGCGTGTAGAGACATGCTGGAAGGGCAAGTCGAAGTAGGGGAGTATGCGAGAGTCGCTTTTGCAGGCGCTCAGTACATCCATAGGAAAGCGGTCTGGATGTATGTAGAGCATGCGAACGCGCCAGTCACCAGAAATAGACGATAGATTGGCTAGCAGTTCTGGTAAAAGCTGTTTCCCGGCTCTGTCCAGTCCATACGAACCAAGATCCTGGCCTATGAGGCATATCTCGTAGCCGCCGCGGGCTATCAGCTCTGCAAACTCGCTTGCTACATCGTCTGGGTCTCGTGACGATATGTCACCCCGGATGAGGGGAATGGCGCAAAACGAGCAGCGGTTGTTGCAGCCCTCTGAAATTTTGAGGTAGGCGGACCGGGGAAAACCCATCAGCCCGGCTCTCCTCGCCGGTGCATAGGCGACCCTGTCTGGAGCGCTGGTGATATGATCACCGGCAAGTGCCGCGCTCGCTGCCTGGGCTACAAAGGATAGATCCCCATTGCCAAAGATGCCGTCGGCCTCGGCCAGCTCGCTACCCAGCATGTCGGCATAGCGTTGAGAAAGACAGCCTGCTACGAGCACTTTCTTGTCAGGATAGGCCGACTTGACGGCCAGGACGGCTTCTATAGACTCTTTCTTGGCGTCCTCTATGAATCCACAGGTGTTGACGATCACAAGATCTGCCTCTGAAAAGGTTGTCGATTGGGCCCAGCCCGAGCTGAGCAAACGGGAGGCCATCTCCTCGGCGTCTACCTGATTCTTGGCGCAACCGTGATTGTCTATAAAAAAAGTCTTCAATTGACGTCGTATACGCCGAGGCTCCAGCTGCCGTCGTCGCCCTGGGTCCATCGGATCTGCTTTACGGCTACTTCTCCCGGCACCCCGAGTTCAACATCGCTGCTTTGTCCGCCGGAGGCCTGGATTGTAAGCTTGCAGGCAGCGGCATTGCTTGTCCACAGCTTGGCGGAGTTGTTGGCCGTTACGCTTATCTGGTCGCCCTTGTTGTAGTAGCGCTCTTCCCTGTCCTTGCGGTCTATCTCGTGGCGGAACATGGCGTAACTCCTGAAGGTTACATTTATGACGAAGGGGTGTGGGCTACGTTTGCCTGAGAATACCAGGGATTCCTGGGTCGTGGGTCTATCGCCACTTGCGATGGGGATTGGACTGGCTTGTTCTACGGCGCCGCTTCCTGCTATCGGGCTAGGTCTGGCAGGATCCTGGGTGCTGTCGCTGGTCGAGGCTTGCATGGCACTGGCGAGGGCTCCGGCCGCCTTGAACCTGACGACTGCGCCTTTAGACGCCTCATTCTTCTGAAAATCTACTATGAAGGCTATCAGCTCTGGTTGGTTGTCCTTGTCCAGGTCTATGGATCCTTCTTCGCCGAGCATGAAGCGTGATACGCCAAAAGGCGTCTCTATGGCTACCCGGTCATCAATTGTAACCAGGCTAAGCTTATAGGTGTCGCCTGAATACGGCACGAGCAATGAATCGCCTTCGTATAGACGTTTTTCGAATGTGCTTGATGTTAAGGTATGCTTAACCGGATCCACGTTTGCCATCTCCGGAATTGCAGAATTATTCTTTGCGTTCAAGCCTCGCAAGATTAGAAAACTTGCTACGCCTAGTACGAGTACGCTTCCGGCTACAATGAAGGGCCACAAAGGGGCCTTCTTAGGCTGGAGAAGCTCCTGTATTGGAGCCGGTTGTTCCTGTATGCGTATGCCCCTGAAAGCCTGGATTATGGCTGCAGATTCAAGCCCCAGGTATTCTGCATAGTTACGCAGGAATCCTATGATGTAGGGTTCGCCTGGAAAGACAGAAAAATCCTCATTTTCCATGGCGCTGATATAACGCCTGGCTATGTTTGTCTCATCGGCTACGTACTCTATGCTGAGCCCGCGAGCCTCTCTGGCGGTTTTTAATTGTTCTCCAATGGCGAATGCGTTCATGTGTTCGTCACGGCTCCCTAGTTTTCCGAGCTGAATAGGAAATTGTTGTACACATTGGCCGAGGCCGGTGAGTCATAAATGAATCTGGTGGCAGGAATATCCTGATCCAAGACAATTTTCTTGAAATCATACGATATCAGGTCGCCAGCCAGGGTCATGCCATCCATACGCCTAATGAGTAACGTTGCAGGATCTATCGATAGTGTTATGGTGCGGAATCCTTCGGCTACGGTCAGCCTGGAAAGGATCAGGCGTATGACACTCTCGGCTTCGGCGCCTGGGAGCGGCACCGGTGTGGGGCCCGTCTCATAGCTTATGGAGTAGTTTCTGCCGAGCATACGCAGGCCGTCTCCAGTGGCGGCTGCTGCCGAGCTCGTCGTGCTCGTCTGCTGGCTTAGGATGGCCCGAAACTCCGGCACGTAAATAACCAGGCTCTGGCCGTCATACACGATGACCTGGGATGCCGGTTCCGAAAAATCCAGACGCATGAGTGACGGAGCCTTGTATATGACGGTGCCAGCCATGGTTTGCTTGCCGGCTATCACATTGACAAGAGCTTCATAATCCTTTATGGCTGAATACTTTGCAGACACATCCTTGAAGAATTTATCGGCGGTGAGTATATCCTGGCCCATCACCCCAGTGATGCCAATGAGGCTTGTAAGAACTACCAGTAAAAAAGCTTTCACGACGAACAACCTACCATGCGTATAAAACCTACGATATAGTACCCGTTACCATCTAAAATGGCAAGCGACCGGCCTCCGAAGCCTTGATTCTTTCTAGCACGACCCATCGAACACGGTCGTCGTTGAGGTTGAGCCTGCTGGAACATTCTGGGCACGTGAACCTACCCTCGCTAAGCTCGTGTTTGCGGCAGGCTACACAGTACACCTTGCCGCAGTCTGGGCAGCTTCCGGCGGGTGAATCGTCGTCTGGCTCGCCCTTGAGCCTGGAGCGTGGAACCGCTGGAACGGGCAGGGGCAGCTCCCATGATGTGCCACAGAGAGAGCATGCCAGGTTCTGGGTGGTGGCCTCATGGATGGTGGCGCGTAGCGCTGCTGCTGCTACAGGGTCTAGGGCAGAGAGCCTCTCGGCCATAGACTCGGCTCGTTGATACCGATTCCTGAAAAGATAATGGTTTGCCAGGCGTTTCATGGCCGCGATGTTACGAGGTTCAATTTCCAGGGCGGAGCGATAGGCCATCTCTGCCCTGCCTAGATCACCGTATTGGCTGACGATATCGCCCATCAGAAGGAGCGCACGTGCGTCTTCCCTGTGTTCAAGCACCTTGCGCAAGGACTCCTCGGCACGGCTGAGTTCTCCCAGTTCAAGGAGGGCCGCCGCGAGGTTGACCCTGTATTCCAGTGGATCGGCATCCTCATCATCGCCGGAGATGTCCATGGTGCATGCCTTTTCATAGGCGGAGGCGGCCTCTTCTATCCTGCCTGCCGCGGCCAAGGCATTTCCCAGACGATTAGCCGCCGCGGCTGATCGCTGTGGCCAGTCTCCCAGGTGCCGTATGGCTTCATCATGTAGGCCAGCGCTCGTATAGGCCTGAGACAGGTTTATGGCAGGAACCGCTTCTAGAGGAAGGGCCGCGACGGCCTTGGTAAAGTATGTGCTAGCCAAGGCGGTCTTACCCGCGGCCAGAGCCGTCTGGCCGGCCAGATTGAGCGTCCACCCGTCTTGTGGTGCGGCCTTCAGGGCTAGAGCCAACTCATGTTCGCAGTCTTGGCCCGACAGAAACAAGGCTTCTGCCAGTCTGTAACGGTAAATGGCTCGTTCGGGTTCCAGCGCAGTGGCATGCTTGAAGGCCTCGGTGGCCTCCATACGCTTGCCTTCCCTGGTAAGAATGAGGCCATAGACGTATGAGGCTGGAGCATCTATCCGTTTGCTCTTCCATAGTCTAGCCAGGGTGGCCTTGGCTGTCTTTGTGTCTCCCCTGCCATAGGCTATCATGCCGTCGAGCGAAGCGAGCACAGATTTGTCGAAGCCCCGTTCCCTGAGCCTCTGTGAACAATCCGATGCCTCATCCCAGGCTTCATGTTCATAGAAGCCCTTGGCGGCCATGAGCCAGGCGCCTGAGGCCGCGACGAGATCAGCCGAATTCTCCAGGGCCATGGCCTTGTTCCTGGCATAGATGGGCATCTGAGGATCATTTTCGGCGGCGTTTCCGTATGCCGTGGCTGCCTTGGTCCACGAGCCCTGGTTATAGTGTGCGTGTCCAAGAAGGTTGGCCAGGCGGGGGCTGGAGGCGAGCCTGGCAGGGTCGGCTTCCAGGCTCTCCCTCAAACGGGCGTAGTCGCCCTTCAGGTAGAGGATGTTGTACCGTTCCTCTATGGCTTGCTCATAGCCCGGGTCTATCTGGAGGCATGCATCGATGGCCGCGGCGGCTTCATCCAACAGTTCAAGGCGCAAAAGGCATTCGGCCTCGAGGAACCTATCCTGGGCCGCTATGTCTCCACGGTCTGCAATCTTTCTAAGCTGGACCAGGGCGGCCACGAAGTAGCCCTGCCCGAAGAGGCCCTCGGCCAGGCGTCTCCTCTGGTCGGAATCGGCAACTAGTATACGGGTGAAGCGAATGTAGTCTGATTCTGCCTCTATGGGCCTCGAGTCTATGCTGAACGATGTGAGGTAGAGGCTAGCTGGCTCTTCGTAGCTCTGGGCGGCGAAGGCTACCGTTCCTGTGCCGAGGGAGTCGTCCTCTGCCTCAAAGGCGAAGCGTCCGTTTATCAAGACGACGAAGCGGGGGCCACGGCTGACGAGGCTCAGGACAATACTCTGGGACCCTACTGCCCAGGGGCAGTCTATCCAGGGCACGATGACACGTGGTTCTCCATTGAATACAAGATCCATACGGGTCGCCCCATCGCTTGATACGAGCACGTACAGGAAAGATGAGTCGCTTGCCTTGCGTAGGAGTAGGCCGGCCGAGCGTAGGGGACCGGCTGGACCAAAGCCTATCTCGGCCTCGATGGAGGCATCGGCATATCTATAGTCACCTGCATCTGTCCAGGCAAAGAGGCTAGCCCTGCGCAGCTCTAGAACTAGTTCGCCATCGTTCGTGCGCGTCGCATAGCGATCCTCGTCAATGCACTCGAATCGTGACGCTTCCATGGATGAGAAGTCGGCGTGCCACAGGGCTTCAGGCGAAGAGCCAGGCTCTGGCGGAGGCAGGGGTTTCTTTAAGCGACGCAGGAAACGGAACATAGCCTGCAATAGTATCCGCCACCCAGCCTTCGTATCAAGCTACTTCCCTTGAGGACGCTCCAAAAGGAGAGTCTCGCTGGGACGGTCGCATACTGCCGCGGGCCCGTAGTACTGGATTGCGCCTGGGAAACGGAAGCTCGTCTCTATGGCCCATGCATCACGGGCTGCCTGGAATGCCTTGAACGGTGCGCCATCCAGCTCCACGAGTGCCTTCTTTATGACAGGCTTATCCGAACCATGGCGTCGTTCCATGTTCATCATCATCGTCAGCGGTATGCCGCCGGCTATCCATTCTGATGCCGGAGCGGACAGATTGCGTATAGAAGAGAGATAGCCTGAGAAGCCATTGGCCACGAGGAGGAAGGCCGAGTATCCCAGGGCATAGCAGTAGTCGGAGTCGAAGTTTGATGGGAATGCGCAGCGGCCTTCGTAGCCGAAGAAATGAGCCTGGGAGCTGAATGTTCCCACGTAGCCGCCTGTCTTTTTTAGTTCTGCCAGTCTTTTTTCTACCATCGCGATGATGAGTTTCTCGGTTTCTATACGCGATACCTGTACATTGCCGTGAGGATCTCTATCCATGATAAGCTGGCGCTGTATGTCTGAGGGAAGGCTGGCATAGAGCAGGACGGAGGCACCTGTCAGGGACTCGCTTACTAGACGAACCTTTGACTCGTCATCCATTTGAGCCTTGAATTCCTGAGCCTTGGTGGCCATCATGTCATTGAGTTCGGCTATGAGCACCTTGAGCTCTGGTATGAACTCTATAAGCCCTTCAGGAATAAGAACAACACCAAAGTTCATGCCCCTCTCGGCTCTGGCAACGATAGACGCGATGACTGTCTCGCTGACTCCGGCTAGCGTCTGAGCCCTGGCCTCTATCTCTTCTGATATAAAAGCGACGTTGGGCCTACACTGCAAGGCACATTCCAGGGCGATATGGCTGGCCGAGCGGCCCATCAGCTTTATGAAGTGCCAATACTTGCGAGCGCTGGCTGAGTCGCGTTCTATATTGCCTATGAGCTCTGAGTATGTCTTGGTAGCCGTGTCAAACCCGAAGGAAGCCTCTATGTGCTCGTTCTTGAGGTCGCCGTCTATCGTCTTGGGCACGCCTATGACGGAGCAGGGTACGTCCTCGCGAAGGAAGTATTCGGCTAGCAGGGCGGCGTTTGTATTGGAGTCATCGCCACCTATGACTATTATGGCGTCGAGTCGTCTAGCCCTGGCGTTAGCGGCGCTCTTGGCAAATTGCTCGGCCGTCTCTATCTTCGTCCGGCCCGAGCCTATGATGTCGAAGCCGCCTGTGTTTCGGTAGGGGGCTATGGTCGCCGCGTCAAGCTCGACTACCTTGTCGTCAACCAGTCCTCCCGGTCCTCCCTTGAATCCCATGAGAACCGAGTCGGGATTGCCGGCCTTGAGCCCGTCGAACAGCCCAGCGATGACATTGTGCCCTCCGGGGGCCTGGCCACCAGAAAGGATCACTCCTACCCTGAGGCTTGTACGCCTGGATGAGCCCGTACCCGGAACGAATGTGGCTACAGGTTTTCCGTAGCAAGCGGGAAATTGTTTCTTGAGGGCGTCGCGATCGGCTATGGCCTCGGTGGCTCCACCGAGTTGTACTCCAACATGTTCAATACCCTGAGCCAGAACGGCAGGCAGTTTTGGTGCATAGGAATATCGGGCTTCCTGTAATGGAGAAATTTTCATGGTGACTCCTTGCGCTGTTTCTATGAGCCAGGGTTGACGGCGTGAAGAGCATCTTCTCTTTTTACCGGTCTGAGTATACGAACCCCTGTCTCTGATGTCTGTACCATAGTCTCTTTGCCGTCGGGTGTCTTGGAGCCGAGTACGAGTACGACGGGGTATCGCGGATTGTCGGGATTGACGTCTATTACCTGGCCAAGCTTTGAGTTTGTCAAAAGGACGTAGGAACCCACGGGGAAAACAGACAGCGAGTAAACAAGCGACTTGATGACGACATCGTCATACTGCTTGCCCTCGTTCTTTAGTATATCAACCATGCCCGCGTATCCCTCGCGTGCTTCCTTGTATGGTCTGGATGCCGTCACGGCGTCATAGGAACAGGCCACGGCTATGATGCGGGCATAGAGTGAAATTTTATCGCCACTCAAGCCCCGGGGATACCCTGAACCGTTCATGCGCTCGTGGTGCTCCAATGCCGCAAGACAGATGGACAGCGGGAACTGCTTTTCCTTGAGTATGTTGTAGCCCAGTATTGGATGAGCCGTTATAGACTTGCGCTCATTATCAGAAAGGCGCCTGTCGGCCATGTAGAGCTGGGGTGGAAGCCTGACCATGCCGATCTCGTGGAGGACAGCCGCGACACCAAGCTCTATGAGGCGGTGGGGAGGCAGCTTGAGGTGGCCACCGAGTACTATGGCCAGAACGGTGGAGCGTGCTGAATGATTGACCAGGTAGTTTGTAGTAGTGGATTCGCTACCCAGTATGCGTAGGACGTAGCGTTTGTTCTCCAGAATCACGTCACACAGGGTCTTGACCCTGTCTGACAGCTCCTTGATGCTTATCTCGCTCTTGGTGACGTAGCGTGTGTACACGTGTTCGACGTATTTAAGGAATTGGTCGAAGAATACCGTTACCTTGCCCAGGTTTTCCTTGTCGCCAGCAGTCTGGGATGTGACCGGTTTGCCTTCTTCATCGTCGTTTTCATCCCCCTCGTCGTAGATGGCCTGCTCGTCGTCGTTGTTGAGTGGTTCTCCATCGCTGAAGAGTTCTCGTATTTCCCACTCCGCCAGCGTGTTGATGAGATAGCTTGTCAGCGCTGTCTCGGGTGTCAGGAGTATATATGTTTCGTCGAGGAACACCGGAGCACTATAGTAGGTGTCTGGCGTCAGTTCCTTGAACGGGATGGCTTTCATGCCCATTGACCCCTCTCTGGCATTATTCTATGCTTTGTTTACGTTTCGCGCCACCTGAATGGATCACGAATTGGAATACAATACCCTCGTATCTATTATTGGAGATAATTTACATGAAGTTTAAATCAATATTCATTCTTTTCAACGTAATATTGGTTTTTGCGTTCGCTTTCATCTTTTTTATGCCATTTGCGTTCCTTGGCGCGGCTTATTCCATGACATTCTGGTCTAAGAATTGGCCTCTCTTCCTTTTCTTCGTAGCCGTGATCACTGGATTCAACGCCTTCTTCATGTCCAATTGGAAGATGTTCAGATTGCTTGAATCAGAGGACTGGGATGCACTGGCCACCCTGCTTGAGGACAGAGTCTACAAGAAGAAGCATTATGACAGGCGGACGGTCAGGCTCCTCGTCAACACCTGCCTTCTTAAAGGTGACATGGCGGCCATAGAAAGAGTGGAAGCCTCCTTGCGTGAGCATAAGCCGTCGGCATTGCGACGTGACGCGGTACTGTTCGGAGCCGCCCGCCTGCTTAAAAACGACGCCGAGGCGAGCGTTACCTTTCTTTCTGAGTTCGCCGACGCTAAAGGCGTCGAGAATCCGGCCTGGATAGTGTTTTACTACGGCTTTGCTCTTGTCCTCTCCAAGCGCCCTGTCGATGCATCACCCAGACTGGAAGCATCACTGTCGGCAAAGGATCCTGTCCTGGCCCTCTTGTCTGCCTACGTCCTTGGAACGCTCTGTGCCGCCGCATCAAAACCCGCCGAAAAGAAGCGACTCATAGAAATATCCGAGCGTAAACGCTTGCTGATAGCCGATCGTTACAAGACTGGGAGCAAGGGCGTTTCACGCTGGGCTCATGAGATAGAACGAGCCAAGAGCGAAATCCATATAGTCATACTTTCAAAGATACTCGATGAGGCAAGCACCTGGCTCTTGAAACCTTAGGCAGAAGGCTTAAAACTTCGGGCTGATGCACGCAAAGATACTCATGGGCTGTCTTGAGCGGGCCGATACTTGGAGTGCATGAGTACACGACAGAAACCCCTGGCTGTTCTTCTCATACTCATCTCACTAGCACTGACGGTGGCTACACCAGCCGTGGCTGCCGATCCCTTGGTGCATATCGTAGAGAAGGGTGAGACATTCTACGCCATAGCCAGACGTTACGACGTTTCTGTCGAAACCCTGATGAAAAGCAATGGGGTTGAGGATGCCGGCAGGCTCTTTGTAGGCATGAAACTAACCATCCCGCTCAAGCAGAGTATCGTCGACTATGTCGTCAAGAAGGGCGATACGCTCTATGGCATAGCCAAGGCTCATGGGGCATCGGTCAACGACATCGTCAAGGCCAGTTCGATGACTAGTACGACCATTAAGATTGGCCAAAAACTTAGAATCCCAGCCCTTGGAGGGGATGCCTCTGTACCACCATCGGTCCCATCCCCGAGCCCCGTCGCGAGAGTTCCGGCCAGTACACCTGCAACACAGGCTCCTGATAGCCGGGATTCCTCTAAATCATGGCCTGCCTCCGGAACGGTTGCCTATCTTCAGGGAAAGCTAAAGGGTGTCTCCATAGCCACCCAGTCTGCAAGTCCAATAACGGCCATACGGGCTGGAACGGTCATATCGGCAGGACCCTTCAGAGGCTTCGACCAGGTTGCCTTCGTGCAGTCTTCAGATGGACTCGTCTATGTGTACGGTGGAGCCGCGACCCTTTCTGTACGCGTTGGGGATAGCATCAGGAAGGGTTCTATGATCGGCAAGGTCAGTAGCGAGCGTGAGGCTTCTGTGTACTTCTTCGTATTCAAGGGAGCCGATACCCTCGACCCAAATACCGTCCCTCGTGATTAAAATATCGCTTCTTCATGGCTCTTGACCTCTAAAATAGCCAGTGCTCACTAGTGCCCAGGAATTTTCGACATTTTTGGCGGAAATTAATTGGTTTTTTTAAAAATATACTATATGTTCTCTCATGGAGTAATGTGATTCTTTATAGATTGTCGTATAGGTATAATATTAAGAATGCTCTGTAGGGAGATTCTATGAATGAAAGTTTGTTAGAGAAACGACCAGAAGTGAAACATGCCAAGAGATCCAAGCCAATACTTCTTCTAAAGAAACCCAAGAGGGCAAAACCAGCCAAAGAGTCTGATCCTCTTGCCTTATACCTTAAACAAATATCCCGGTATCCCCTCCTGAGCGCCGAAGAGGAGATAGAACTGGGAGGGCAGATTCAGCAGCTACGCAATGCGATTAGCGCCATCGACGCACACGCAGTTGGAGAATCATCAAAGATCGATGAACTCGATAAAACCAGAGAGACAAGGAAGGCCGAGCTTCTAGCCTATAAGCATAGAATGATATCGAGCAACCTTAGACTGGTCGTATCTATTGCCAAGAACTACCAGCACCGAGGCCTCTCCTTGCTCGACATAATAGATGAGGGCAATATAGGGCTTATAGAGGCTGTCGAGCGATTCGACTATACCCGCGGATGTCGCTTCTCCACCTACGGTACATGGTGGATACGGCAAGCCATTATAAAGAGCCTGGCCGATAAGGGACGCGTCATACGCATCCCCATACACATGCTCAACACCATCAAGAAGTGCTACTTTGTGGCAAAACAGTTGACCCAGGACCTAGGACGAGATCCACACGCCGACGAGCTGGCAGACAAGCTTGGCATGGATCCCAAGAAGGTCAAGGAAATCATGAAACTGTCCCAGGAAACGGCCTCTCTCGATACGACTGTGGATGAGGATAATGTCACCCACCTGGCCGACCTGATCAAGGACGAGAATGCCGTTGAACCCTTCGAAGAGGTGTTCAACATGACCCTGCAGGAAACCCTCGATGATGTCCTCAGCAACCTGAACCAACGCGAGATAACGATAATAACCCTGCGCTTTGGCTTGAATGGAGAAGGGCCCTTAACCCTCGAGGAGACAGGAAAACTCCTGGGTATAACCAGGGAACGGGTCAGGCAGATTCAGGAAAAGGCAATACAGAAACTCAAGGATCTGCGGAGACTCGACGAGTATAACGAATATTACTGAGT
>JAVEXO010000040.1:0-26050 GCA_034003955.1 Spirochaetia bacterium
AGGACGAGTGGGTACAAAGCCAGCACGTTCGCGTACCGCGACAGGACGTCGCGGCTCTAAGAGCTGCAGTTCCGCTAGTACGGAACTGCTACGCCAGTATTTTGACAGGACGTCAAAATACTGGCGACACCTCGGGCGTTTTTCCTTGCATCTCATCACGGCATAAAAAAAAGGTTTGTATACGGCTTGATAGGATACCGGGGCAGTTGTTTTGTCGTGGCCTTGCTTGAGGGTCAGAAAGATGCTAAACTTTCTTGGAACGATAAAAGAAACGCGCAGGCGGAGGTCCGCATGGTTGAGAGGGAAGTATTACTGCAACTCGTCACTTTTCAGTTGAGTGAAGAGCTGTATGGCATAGATATCATGGATGTTAAAGAAATTGTGACGTTGCAGGAGATCCGTACGATTCCTAATGCGCCATCGTTTGTTGAAGGTCTTTATAATCTACGTGGAGAAATAATACCAATCATAAATCTCCATAAGCGTTTCCATCTCAGGAAGGCTCAATTAGGTGATGATGAGTCTCTGCTTTCAGGATTTATAATCATAGACTTAGGTGGGATGAAACTTGGAGTAATAATAGATAAGGTGGAGCGTGTCGTTTCTATTGAGTATAAGGAGATTCAGGCTCCTCCCCAGATGATATCGGGTATTGGTGCCGAGTATATACAGGGTGTAGTCAATCAAAAGAATGGATACTTGATCATTCTAGATATTCGCAAGCTGTTCAATGCCAAAGAGCTGCAAAAAATAGAATCGTTGGGGAAGTAGGCTTCCTGTTAATGGAAATAAAAGCGAGAAGCTCGTATATCCGGCGAAAGGATATGGATTCAGTATTAAACTGCCTTGTTACCGATGATTTGGGACCGGGTGCTTTTACTGATCGGTTTGTAAAGACAGCCAAGGAACGCCTCGGTTTTGACTATGGTTTGGCTTTAAGAAGCCCTATAGTAGCACTTGAGCTGGCTACAAGCTGCTTGGGACTGGTTCCAGGTGATTCTATTGCCTTGTCGGCTTTATCCCCTGCCTGGGCACATGTTGCCATCCTTGCCAAGGGTTTGCGCCCTATATGGTTGGATGTCGATACGGCAAGCGCATCATTGAATCAGGCTTCTTTTTATCGACTGAAGACGGATCAAGCCAAGGCCTTGTATCTTGCAGAGCCATGGGGAATCATGCCAGACCCAGTTCCATTGATCGATCTTGGCATTCCTATAATAGAAGACGCAACGTTTTCTATCGGGGCCAAGGCTGGAGAATGGCGAGCCGGGTTTCTTGGGACGTTTACAATACTGGGGCTTGAACATGCATCCTCTATTACTGCTGGGGGAGGTTCATTACTGTATGCTGCCGGGCGTAGAGAGGCCCAGACACTCAAGAATCATGCTGATTCATTGTCTATAGAGGAACGAATGAGTGACATGAACGCGGCCCTTGCGTTGTCACAGATAAAAGATCTTGAGAAGTTTCTTGAAAAGCGGCGAGAGCTATCTGATTTATTTGCCCAATCCTTAGCTAGGGCGCATAGACGTCCCTTGGCTGCAGCCTGCGATTGCGAGCCATCAAACTTTGGATGCGTTGTCGTCCTTGAATCTGGGGTCAAGGATGTGCGGGCATATGCCAAGAAGAAGGATGTTGATACAGTGATGGCATTCGACGATACCTGCGCCGCCAAGGGTTTAATAGAGGATGGTTCCTGCCCGGTGGCCATGTCTCTTGTCAACCGTTCGCTTGCGTTTCCCCTTAATCAACGTATAGGCAAGATGGCTGCCCAGAAGATAGCCAAGGTGCTCGCTACTTTACCCTGATTGGAAGGGATGCCTTGAAAGCAGTTCGAGGATGTGCAGCGATACTAGTCAACTCATATAAGGATGACGCCGAACGTCTATCTCATGAAATGCATGAACGCCTCAAGACTCTTGGCTGGAACACAAAATTTATAACCTTTGGTCAGTCAAAGGCTATTGTTTCTCCTCTTGAAGGTTCTGATATTCTTATAAGCCTTGGAGGGGATGGAACCGTCTTATATGCGGCTCGTAGCGCGGCTCCTTTGGGAGTGCCGATTCTTCCTATAGACCTTGGAACGCTAGGGTTCATTGCATGGGTTAAACGTGAAGAATGGGAGGCCAGATTCGAAGAAGCTGTATCAGGCCGTCTGGCCATTTCAGAGCGATTCATGCTCGATGTCGTGGTAGAGCGTGAAGGCAAGGCTATAGCGGCTTTTAGCGGTTTGAATGATGGTGTCGTTTCAGGTTCAGGTCCGGCCAAGATAGTCGCCCTGGCTATTTCTGTTAATGGTGCTACTATAGGTCGTTATCGTTCCGATGGTCTTATCGTTTCTACTCCTACTGGATCTACAGCTTATTCTTTAGCCGCTGGAGGCCCTGTTTTAGATCCAGACATGGACGCCATGGTTTTAACGCCGGTTTGTCCGTTTACGCTTTCAAACAGACCGCTTGTCATGCCTGGAGGTGAGACATTGGCCATTCATGTTGAATCTGGCCAAAGAGAGCGTACGATGTTAACCGTTGATGGTCAGGATTTCTTTGACTTGATAGAAGGGGACAGGATTGTTTTCAAGCGTTCTGGCTATAGGGCGCGTTTATATAGAAGAGAGAGGGATGCTTTCTTTCAGGTGCTCAGAACAAAGCTAAACTGGTCAGGAGGTCCCGATGCTTGAGGAATTGACAATCCGGGATTTTGCCATAATAGACCGTCTTTCTATACGTTTTGAGCCTGGTCTTAATCTTTTAACGGGAGAAACTGGAGCCGGAAAATCAATTCTGATAGGTGCCATGAGTTTTATACTTGGTGCCAAGTCGGATACCGGGATCATTCGTGCCGGCGCAGAAGAGACTCTGGTTACGAGTGTCGTATCGGTCGCAGACAATAAGGATGCCCTGGAATGGCTTGCCAGGCATTCTATAGATGTAGAAGACGGTGCAGTCATTCTTAGGCGGGGGCTCAAGAAAACAGGAAGAGGGTCTTCTTATATACAAAATGTGCCTGTAGTACGCCAGGATCTAGAGGAGTTTGCCTCTACGCTCGTCGAGATACATGGTCAGAGAGATGGCCAGACCCTCCTCAAGAAGGATAGGCACAGGGCTTTGGTCGACAAATTCGCCGGTATAGAAGATGATGTCGCCTCGTATGGCTTGCTTTACGCGGAACTAGGCTCTAAACGCAAGGCTCTGGAGACAATGGCCAGCTCGGAACATGAGAGGACTAGGGATATTGAGCTTCTTAGATTCGCCATCGAAGAAATTGATGCAGCAAGCATTCAGGCAGACGAGGAGACTATCCTTGCCGATGAGGAGCGCCGTCTTTCTCAGCACGAGAAGCTATTTTCGGCCGTATCACAGGCAAAGGAGCTCCTGTCTGATGGCGATGGAGCCATAGCAAGGTTGCGTAAGGCTAGAACACATCTTGAAGTGGCCGGTGCTATCGATCAAAGGCTTGCGGATCAAGCCCGTAGGCTGGATGATGCCTACTATGAGTTGGAGGATGTAGGAGAATCATTATCGAGCCACGCCGACCAGCTTCTGTTTGACCCTGCAAGGCTGGAAGAAATCGAATCCAGAATGGCCTTGCTTCAGCGTCTCAAGCGAAAATATGGTGCAGACATTGCTGAGGTGCTAGCCTACAGGGGCGATGCTGCAGTAAAACTGGCCAGCCTTGAGAACTGGGAAGAGGATCGTGTTGGTTTAGAGCGTCAGATCGCCGAGCTTGAGTCAGGAGTATTCGCCAAGGCCGAGAGCCTGAGTGATGCTAGAGTCTCAGCCTCCAAGCGACTCGAACAGTCGGTCCTGGCTATTGTCTCTACACTCGGCATGCCTAATGCCCGTTTTATAATAAGAATTGAGCGTATGCCACCCTTGGGAGGCAAGATGGTTGTAGGCCCCAGCGGGGCGGACAAGCTAGAATTCTATGTTTCAGCCAATAAGGGTGAACCTTTAAGGCCCTTGGCTGACGTAGCCTCTGGTGGTGAACTGTCGCGTTTCATGCTTGCGCTTAAAACGGTTCTGGCAGAGGATGGTGGTGCTAATACCATGGTGTTCGACGAGGTAGACACCGGTATTGGTGGCGAAGTTGCGCTTGGAGTGGGAGCACATCTGCGAACTCTCGCAGTAGCCAAGCAAGTTCTTTGTATAACGCATCTCGCTTCCATCGCCGCTAGAGCCGATAATCATCTTATGGTAGAAAAACGAATCGAGGCTGATAGGACGGTAACCAGGCTATCGAGGCTCCAGGGAGAGGATCGTATTGTAGAAATAGCACGTATGCTATCTGGTGATTCTCAGTCCAAGGCTTCTCTCGACCATGCTAGAGACTTGGTGCTTAAGCTTGGTAGTCAGCGAGGTATGTGATGTCTAAGATCACTTCAGAACAGAGGAACAGATACGCGACCAAGGTTAAAGAGCTCAAAACGACGATGGACTCAATACTCGCCAAGGAACAATCGTTTCAGAACCTCTTGAAACAACCCGGTGGACAAGGGCTTGGCTATGTAAGGATCAACCTGGCTAAGCAGACTCTTGCTCTGACTTCCTACCAGGTACTTGTAAGCAACTTGTCTGTTTCACTCCTGGGTATAAAGAATGAAGACTCTCTTTCTGAGGCTAGAAAAAGCATAGGCAGGAGTATCAAGTATCTAGAAGACATAGTAACTGGGTATGTAGATGTTCCATTTTCAGATTATAAAGATAATCTAGAAGACATATCAGAAGTAAGCTATGAAGAGAGGTATGCACTTCTTCGTAAGATTGGTTTTGCCATTACCGCTATTGAAGAAGGATATGGCGCCAACTCAAAATGGAAGTGGTCATTCGTTGAATTGTGGGGAAAGTTAGCGGCAGTGGCCAAGAATAGTCTTGATCTCAAGAAGGCATATCAGGACATGGATCTTAGCTCACCCAATCGCATGATCGCCTTGTCATACTTGGCATTCATCAAGAAATTGCTCCTGTCAACATCGGATCGCTATAGAGAGAAATACGAAGTATCATCGATGAAGATGGACGACTTCAAGCAGGCCATCCTTTTTCTTAATGCATTGCGTCGCATCCATGTCGTTTTCGGAGAACGAAATGAAGCAGAGGAACTGAAGAAGAAGATTGAAATTTGGTCTACAAAACTTGAGAACGATCTTAAAAAGCGCGACGAGGAATCCAAGAAGCGCTGAGGCTCGCCGTGAACTCTATCGTTGGTTCAGGACGAGCGCTCTAGGCCTGCTTTTCTAGCGAGTGCTTAATTCGTGCAAGGCATCATGTGGGAAGAGTTCTCCCATGGTTGTATCGACGAATCGGCCATCAGATCCTCCGAAGCGTATCCTAAAGCCTGGCTCCACAAATTCGGATATAAACTGTCTGCAGGCGCCACAGGGACTAACTGGATAGTCGGCGTCAGGACAGGAGATGACGAGGGCCGTAAAGCCGGATTTTCCCTGGGCTATGGCAGAAACCATGGCAGAGCGTTCAGCACATATTGTGAGCCCATAGGATCTGTTTTCCACATTTGCTCCGCATACAACCGTTCCATCATCACAGAGCAAGGCTGCTCCTACTCTAAACTTGGAATATGGGGAATACGATGCGTCTGCAGCTATTGTAGCAAGTCTGAATAATTCTGTGGTATCCAAGGTGCCCTGACTTTCTCCCATCACGAAGTACGCCTTCTAATTTACGGGATGGGATGATACTATATACCATTCATTAATCAATTGCCAAGTCAAAGAGGGGCGTGGGAGGTTGCATGAGCGATGGCAGTGGGCGGCGGCTCAGTATTACCATACTCGTACTGTTTTTAGTAATTCTAGTATATTTCTTCGCCGTAGCCGAGCCTCTGTACCCAGAGTTGTCTGTTGCTCCGCGATGGACGATCGATATTGGAGCCAGTAGCGCGAATACTGCCGATAGTGTCTCCGGATCAGAGCTATTCTCCTTTAGTTCAGGAAATCATAACGGATACTTCAGTTTAGACGGCAAGGGTTTTACCATACCTGTAGCTACTGAGCGAGTGATTGTTTCAGATGCTTCCTACGTGCTTTTAAAAGATGATTCTTCTGGCAGTGAACTGAAGTCTCCCCAAGGTAGCCTTATCGCAGACATTGCCAGCAGCTCGGTCTTTTTTTCAGGCGGAAGGCTATTCTCATCCGAGGACGAGGGCACGGGCCTAAACGCCTACGATGTCGGTGGTCAGAAGTTATGGTCATATACCTTTCCCTGTCAGTTGAGTGCCTTCGCCAGTGGAGACAATCTTGTAGTCGGAGGCACCGTTGATGGTTGGTTGGAGGGGATAAGGCCGGATGGCGTCAAGGCTTTCTCTTTTTCTCCTGGTGGTTCCAGGCTCTCAGTGATTCTGGGTCTTGGTGTCTCGCAATCAGGGCAATGGCTAGCGGCTATTAGCGGCATAGACAGGCAAAGGCTTGTAGTGCTGGGTCGTGGCGGGACAGATTTTAAGGTATCTAGCCATCGTTACCTGGATACCGACTACCGTGAACCGCTCCGGGTCATAGTCATGGATGACGATAGGCATGTTTTATACAGAAGACCCGATGGCATTGGAGTCTGGTCTGTCGATGGTTCAGTAAACGAGGTTCTACCCGTCAAGGCCGACGACTTTGACATAAGCCTCGATAGGACAAAGAATATAGCCTATCTCGTGGCAAGAAGAGGGCATAAGTCGGAGATAGTCGCTTTTCGTCTTCCCGCCACGTTACTAGGACGGATAGCATTGCCAGATACAAGTGAGTACGTACGATTCGTGGGTTCTTCTGCATTTGTTGGCGGAGGTTCTTGGTTGCTACGGTTCGATTTTGTGGAGGAGTAGGGTGTCCAAGACGACAAGGCGTATTGTTTTTTTTGTATGTGCCGTTACCTGGGCTACTGTCTTCTCTGTCTTTGCCTTTGAATGGCCGGCCGATGGAGGTCGGTTTCGCTACGGTTTCGGATCCTATAGAGGCGGATTTCTCCGCGGTGTTGAATTCGGTACCGCCGAAGGGCTTATACGTGCGGCCGACGATGGTGAACTGACCTTTGCAAGCGATGGCCCTCGGCTCCCCGGCGGGTATCCTATACATGGAGGCTCTCTCCTCGTCGTATCCCATGCCTCTGATATGCTTACAATCTATTCGGGAATGGAGAGTGGATCAAGCTCTGTGTACCTAAAGAATATTCGCAAGGGAGATGCCTTAGGTAAGGGCGGAGAAGCTGGCTCTAAACGTGGCACAGGCTTCTATGCATTCGATGCCCGTGAGCGCCGCTATATAAACCCTATGATAGTCATGCCAAGCCTCTCAGACGACAAGGCGCCTGTGATTCGTTCCGTATCGTTGAGCGTTGACAGTGTGGATGACATGCTGGAACAAGGCAAGGTTGTGCGGCAGGGCTCCTACTACGTGATAATAGACGCCAGTGATGCATCCCCGGTAGGCTTACAGAGCGCGCCTTTTGAGCTGCGTATCCTGATAGATGGCTCGGAGCGAGGTAGGGTCAGGTACGATGCTGCCTGGGCCAATGAAGGGCAATCCTTGTTATTTGGTGGCAGTGGCATAGATGAAGACTTCTTCCTGACACTAGACGGAAGAGCCAAGTTTGGCCCATATCTACTGTCGAGGGGGCGTGTCGTACTATCGGTCATAGCCTTAGACTATTCCGGCAACAAGAGGGAGCAGAGCTATTCAATATCGGTCCAATGACAAGGCACTACGAACCTTCTCTACTCAGCCTGGCTCACGAGAAGAACGTGTCCGTTCTTTACCATGTCCGCTATGTGGCTCTACTGCCAATACCAAGAGCTGGATCGTGCAGTCTGCCGAGTTTTTGCGTTGCCCAGAATGCGGGCTCTGGAGGCAGGAACCACAGCCGGCTCCGGAGGCGATACAAGGCAGGTATGGAGAAGACTATCTACAGTATGAGACATCCAAGCATCTAGAATATCGCGCTATTTCACTTAAGAGCCTGAAAGAAGCAGGACTCGTTCCTCAGGATTCTACCGATCAACTGGGTAAGCAGCGTTCAATCCTTGAGATAGGTTGTGCGACAGGCGCCTTGCTATCGACCTTCAAGGAGGCAGGGTGGAATGCTACTGGCATAGAGCTGGGCCCATCCATGGCGGCCTATGCACGGTCTGTCTTTGGCTTAAACATCATTGAAGGTACCATAGAGTCGGCCCAGCTGCCTGACGAGTCTTATGACGTGGTCATGGCTACTCATCTCATAGAACACCTCAACGACCCTCGTTCCTTTCTTAAAGAGGCTAGACGGCTCATGCGTCCTGGTGCAAGGCTCTATCTTATAACACCCAATGCCAGCGGTTTCCAGGCCAGGATCATGGGTTCCAGGTGGCGAAGCGTCATTCGTGATCATCTCTACCTCTTTTCCAAACTGAACCTGTCTGCGTTGTTGCGAGCCGAGGCTTTTACAGTTGACTATCTGGGAACCTGGGGGGCATGGCCCGCTGGCATGAAGCCTGGATGTATAAAGAAGCCTGTTGATACCATTGCAAAACACTTAGGCTGGGGAGATGTCATGATATTGAGCGCGCATGCTGGCGGGCTCTGATGATAGGAGCCGTATATGAGCCTTGACTACAAAGCCTCTGTTGTATCATCCATCGCCATAGTAAAACAAAGAATGGCCGAGGCCTGTAAGCGATCAGGTAGGCACATCGATTCTGTCACATTGTTGGCCGTCACAAAATTCCATCCCCTAGAGGCGGTCTATGCGGCATACGAGGCCGGTATTAGGCACTTTGGCGAGAATAGACTACAGGAGGCTGAGTCAAAGTTTTCAGAAGCCAAAGACGAGCTGTCTGGCGCATCACTTCAACTGCTTGGACACCTCCAGAGTAATAAGATCAAGAAGGCGGTGGCCCTCTTCGATTGTATTCAATCTGTCGATTCCGAGCCCCTGCTTTTAGAAATTGCAAAGCGAGCCGAGACCATGGGAAAGAAGATTGATATCCTTTTTGAGCTACACACTGGTGAAGAATCCAAGAGTGGCTTCAAGGATGAGGCCTCCCTGTTACACGCCATTGCTGTGGCATCTACCATAGACAGTCTGCAGCCCAGAGGGCTCATGACCATGGCTCCATATACGCAAGACGCTGCTATAGTGCGCCATGCCTTTAAGGAATGTACTGCCGCCTATGAGCATGCACGCTCCGCCTTGGCTCTTCCGGCCTTTGATATACTCTCCATGGGCATGTCAAATGATTTTGAGATAGCCATAGAGGAAGGTGCCACGATGATACGAGTAGGTACTACTATCTTTGGGGAGAGGACTCGATGAGCCTACAGCGGCTCGTTGCCTGTGCCTTGATCTTTGTATCAATTGCCACAAGCGCTGTGGCTCAAGCGGCATCATTGGCAGATGCCAAGGCCGTGAGCGCCTTGCCGGAACCATATACTCAGGACGAATTCCCCGCCTGGCTTAGGAGCGTAAGACGTTTTGAGATAATCAGCCTGGGAGCCTTTCCTATACTTTTATTTTATACGCGACTGACCATGGACGTTACCAGGTATACAAAGAATAATTTTAACTCGATGTATGCTCCCTGGCCATTCAGGAATGAGAATTCCTATGTGCCCAGCGATGATGAGCAGTATACGAGCCTGCTGGTAGCCGCTGGGCTTTCACTCATATTCGGATCCATTGATGCTTTTATGCTCTGGAAAATATCTATAGAATGAATACCGAATGCTACTTAACAGGCATGGTAGCCTCACGTTAGTATCTATGTATGCACGTACCATCCAATCTTTTAAAGACTACTATTCTTGCCGTTGACGTAGGCGGCACAAACATAAGTTGTGCCATCATAGATACTAAAGACGGCGCCTTTCTAAAGCGTTTCGAGCGTCGCTACTCTACCAGGGTCGAACCGTCTCTGGTGGCTCCTTTACAACGGTTCTTGTCAGAAGCAACCATTGCCGGGGCCAACAGTCCTACACTTTTGTGTGTATCAGCAGCGGGTCCCGTCGATGGGCACAGCATAAAACTGACCAATGCTCCTTGGGGTATAGACGGAGATGAGCTGGAAGCTAGATTTGGCATTCGCGCATTTGTCATAAACGATTTTAGCGCCATCGCCTGGGGTGTTCTTCTGCTCGATCATGATAACAAGGATGAGCTCGTTCAGCTCGCATCCCCAGATGGAAGAATGACCCTGCCAACGGCAAATGGCCCCGTCGTCGTGATAGGTGCCGGTACGGGTCTCGGCTTTGGGTTTGCGCTCCGTGATCAGGATGGAATACGGGTATACCCCTCTGAAGGAGGGCACGTATGCCTTCCTGTTTACGATGACGAATCAAGAGCCTTCTCCCGATGGCTGGAAGATAGGTATGGTTTTGCTGCTGGCGCCGAGGCCGGAGTTTCAGGACAGGGCATTGGCCATATTTTTTCCTTCCTTGCCGCTAAGGAGGAAGCCCTGACAGCCCTGGCCAGAACCATCATGGGCGTAGAGGAACACGAACGTCCCGAACTTGTCTCCAGGGCCGCAGACTCTGGAGAACCTCTGTGCCTCAGAACCATGGACATGTTTGTTCGCCTCTATGCCCGTGTAGCAGCTGATGCGGCAACCACATTCCTACCCAGCTCAGGCATCTATTTAGCCGGCGGTGTTGCCGCAAAGAATGTGGCGCGCTTTACAGAAGGCAATAGATTCATGGAGAGTTTTCTTTGGGGCTATCGTGAACACGTGAGGGCTATTGCCGCCAACACCCCCGTCTATATAGTCAAGGATTATGCAATATCACTCTATGGTGCAGCCAATGCTGCCATAAACCTGGCGTCCCGATAGCCAAGGAGAATACCAATGATAGATGACTTAGGCATAAGCCAAGCCCTGCGAGATGATATGATAAGCAAGGGTATCGATATACACCTGACTAAAACAATACTAGCAGACATAAACGCAGGCATGCACGATACAAGGTTAGGCGTCGATGTTGACGGCGTTCCTCTGGTAGATGGCGTATCAATAGTTCCCGCCGGCAGCTCCATGTCGTATCGTATTTCGCAACGTGTCGCTCGGCAACGACTATCAGATTTTGGATTGACTCTTTCCCCAGAGCTTCCAATGGAAGGTGGAATGGTCGTTTTTGATAGACCCGCCCTTGAGGATATTGGCGAGCGGCTGTACTCGCTAACGGCATGGGGAGTCCTCAATGGCGGTTCCGCTACGAGCTATGCCGACCGCAAGAAGAATGGTGCTCTGGGCCCTGATGTGTTTCTGGCGCTAAAGGATGGATTTGAACTCCTTGCGCCCCTGTGTGAGGGTAGACCTAAGGGAGTAACGCCTGCATATATAAATCCAGACGGATCGCCGGGTGAAAGCTTCCTTCTTCTTAAGATGCGCGCTGCTCTCTTGCGAGCCGATCGTTATATACAACGCCTCGGCAAGCCTCCCCGTCCCTTGTTGCCATTCTTCCAGATGACGAGTGAAGTCACCGATGCTCCACTCAAACAGGCGTACGCTGACTATGCCAATCACCCGTGGCTGGCTACACTGATAGCCAGCACGGGCAGCGATCCCACAAAGCCCCTGACAGCCAAACAGCCATTGCTGGCTGCCTTTACCCATTCGCAGGATGGGATGCCCCGACGAGTCTTCGATCGGGCCTACGGCAAGCCTGACAGTGCCATAGCCCTGCCAGGAGGCCATGGGCAAGGCTTCAGGGTGCTGGCGGACGTCTACCGCACCCTGCTATCCCTTGGGTATCGATACGCCTACCTGGGTAATGTCGACAACGTAGGGTATTACCCCGATGCGGCAGAAATAGCCATCATGGCTCTGTCGGGTGCAGAGGCCGCCTTCGACTTTTCATATCGTACACCCGTGGATATAAAAGGCGGTGTGCTTGTTAACAGCAGGGATGGCCGCCGGACCGTGGCCGACATAGGTCAGGCGATATCGTTTGAAAGAGTACTGGCTCTGGAGTCAGAAGGCAGCCGCGTACTGTTCAACTGTGCCACTGGCATATTCGATCTTACCCGGCTCGTACCTCGCCTCGACGAGATTGCAAGGCATCTCCCAATCCGGGTGTCGGATCAGGACAAGGACGCTGGTAGGTACAGCCAGGCAGAGCAGACGACCTGGGAGGTCATTGGTCTAATCGATGCGCCTCTTGGCTTTGCCGTAGAGAAGGGTGATCGTTTCATAGCAGCCAAGCTTCTTACAGAGACGCTGCTAGCAAGCTCCCAGGGAGGAGAACTGGTATCTAGCCTGCCTGAAGGTGTAGCGCTTACAACGACGATGATGGCCAAGGGTTTGCGCGGAGTGCTGTCGGATGTGTGCGGGCTTCGTATCGTAGACGGTGTCTGGTCACCTCGATAGTGAAACGGCACGCGACGAGAGTCGCATGCCGTTTCTGTACCGTCTACGTCTACTCAGAAATGGCTATGGCTATCACTTCTTCCATGCGCTCTACGGGATGGAAGGTTATACCCTTTTTTACGTGATCAGGGATTTCGTCCAGATCACGCTCGTTGAACTTTGGTATTATTATATCCTTGATCTTGTTGCGCTTGGCTGCTACGGTTTTTTCCCGAAGGCCACCAATCGGCAAGACTTGGCCGGTCAATGAAAGCTCCCCTGTCATTGCAAGCCTGTCCTTGACCTTCTTGCCTAATACCAATGATACAAGGGCCGTGGCCATGGTGACACCCGCACTCGGGCCATCCTTAGGGGTTGCACCCTCAGGGATGTGCAGATGAATCTGCTTCTCCTCGAAATACTTGGCCTGTATATCGTAGGCTTCTGCGGCGTGGTGCCTCACCCAGGTATAGGCGATGCCGGCCGACTCCTGCATCACGGCACCCATCTGGCCAGTAATTTTAAAACCTTCCTTGCCGGGATTGGCGACGGCCTCTATTATGAGCGTGTCGCCACCCATGTTTGTCCACGCCAGTCCTATGGTCATGCCAGGCGATGTAGCTCGTTTTATTCCCTCTGAGTCGAAACGAGCGTGCCCGAGGTACTTTTCAAGCGATGGCTTGTCTACCTCGTAACGCTTTGCCTCCGTGCCTTCATCCATGGCTGTCACGACCTGCAGGGCAATCTTACGGTGGATACGATCGAGTGACTTCTCGAAGTTGCGTACACCCGCTTCGCGAGCATAGCCTTCTGCTATAGCCGACAGGGCATCTCTCGTGTACTTGACCTTAGTCTTCTTGAGTCCAGACTTTTCGAGGCTCTTTGGAATCAAGTAACGTTTTGCTATTTCAAGCTTCTCAGAGTCTACATAACCGGCAAGATGTATTATTTCCATGCGGTCACGCAAGGGGCTTGGAATGGTGTCGAGGGTATTAGCCGTAACGATGAAGAATACGTTTGATACGTCGAATGGAAGATCAAGGTAATGATCCCTAAACGAGAAATTCTGTTCAGGGTCAAGCACTTCAAGAAGGGCGCTCGAAGGATCACCTTGATAACTTGATCCCATCTTGTCTATCTCGTCTATCATGAATACCGGGTCTCGGCTCTTTGTAATCTTGAGGCCCTGAATTATCTTGCCGGGCAATGCTCCTACGTAGGTGCGACGATGACCCTTGATCTCTGCCTCATCGCGCATACCGCCAACAGAGAAGCGAAAGAATTCCTTTGACAAGGCGCGGGCTATTGATTTACCAACACTCGTCTTTCCTACACCCGGGGGGCCAACGAGGCAGAGTATGGAGCCCTTGGCGTCCTTCTTTAGCTTTCGTACGGCAAGGTACTCTATGATGCGGTCCTTGACGTCCTTGAGTCCATAGTGGTCGCTTTCAAGAATATCCTTGGCGGTATTCATGTCAAAGTCTTTATTGGTTTCCACTGTCCAGGGAAGATTGCTCACGAGGTCTAGCCAGTTACGGGTAACTATGAACTCGCTGGAGTTTGGTTCCATGAGCCCAAACTTCTCTAGCTCCTGATCTACCAGCTCCTTGACCTCGCCTTTAAACCCAAACGAATCAAGCTTCTCCTTGAAGTGTTGATGATCCGAACCCTTGGCATCGGCTGGCAAGCCAAGTTCCTGTTTTATTGCCTTGAGCTCCTCGCGGAGGAAATAATCACGCTGGCTCTTCTCTACCTTTTCATTTATCTCGTGCTGTATACGCTTCTGAATCTTCAGCAATTCCTGTTCACGCTTTATTGACATCAGCACCCGTTCCATGCGCTCCCTGATATCGAAAAGCTCAAGGATTTTCTGCTGTTCGTCCCTGTCGATGTTGAGTATGCTGGATATGAAGTCGGCGATCTTTCCTGGATGATCAATATTGATCATGTTAAGGCGCATCTCTTCAGAAAACAGGGGATTGTTCTCCGAAATCATCTTCATCTCCGATAGAAGAGCCCGCGTCAGAGCCTTTATCTCGTCGGTGCCTTCTCCAATATCGTCAACATACTCTACTGCAGCCATGAGTGGCTGTTCCTTCGACAGAGCCTTCTTTATCTTGAAGCGCTTGAGAGTCGATATGAATATATTGACCGAGCCGTCAGGCAAGTTGATACGCTTTACTATTTTGGCTACCGTGCCAACTTCATGAAGATCACTGGCCTTAGGCTTGTCGGTATCGTCTCTAACCAGAACGAGACCGAGCATGCCGTTGGTCTGGATGGCCTCATCCACCGTCTGGATATCATCTTGGCTACCAAGCATCAATGGCGTAAAGATACCGGGAAATATTGGTTTACCGTTAAGAGGTATAATGGGTATTTTGTTAGGAAGAATCATATCTATGGGCACTATCTCATTATCAGCCATGTTCAGCGGTCCTTTCATTGTGTTTGCTTAAAAATACAGAGGTTTTGGATGCCAAGGCAAGGGTTTTGCATCCATTTTATGGCACTTTAGCATGTAATACCATGAGTGTGGAGAGTATGGGCTGGGTTTGTCTATAGGACCGTTCTAACGGCCTGTTTTAACCGTGCAGCATCAAGAGAAAGCCCTGGTTCCTGTATGGCATGTTCTGCGACGCGATTGCCGAGGCGAAGACAACGAGCCAAGGGAGCGCCGGACAAGGCCGCGGACAGGAATCCGGCGGCAAAGGCATCCCCGGCCCCAGTGGTATCCGTTGCCTGGATTGGCCTTACGACGCTTTCAAGAACAGAGCCATCGCTGACGCAAATGGCTCCTATTTCTGCTCTCTTTACCACGACAATACCTGGCGCATCGGCTGAGAAGGATTGTAGCGCATTGTCGACCCCCGATTCAGACAGGGCTATGAACTCATCCTCGTTCATGAATGTCCAGGAGCATGATTCCTGTATCAGTTTAAGGAACAAGTCTCTGTGTTTGACGGCTATTCTAAAGCCTGCAACATCGAGGGCAATCTTCATGTTGGCAGAGCGGGCTCTGTGTACCAGTGATAGTACTGTTTCCGGGTAGGCCGCAAGGAATCCATCTATGTAGAGGGTGGCATCTGAAGTGAAGAAACGGTCTGGAATGGATTCCGGTACCAGGCATGGCGCTGCGCTCGGTGCCACGATTATAGTCTTGGCACCCTCCGGAGCTATCAAGGCACAGAATACACCTGTAGATTCCTTGCTATATTGTAAAAACAATTCTACTGATGATGAATCTAGATCGTCATAGAATTCCTGGCCCAAGGCATCCTTGCCTATCATGCCGGCAAAGGATGCAGCATGGCCAAGAGACGCAAAAACCCGTGCCGTGTTGGTAGCCCCGCCGCCTGCTCCGCGAGAAGCACTGCGAATCATAGGCAGGATGGCGTCTATTTCGTGTCTTTGCGCATGAACGGTAGAGCCAACATGTAAACCCAGCCTTGAGGCAAAGTCTGACTCAACGAAAGCGACTATATCGTATAGTGCGTTACCTACGCAGGCCAGTCTCATGTGGCCACCTTTGAGTCCATGCTACCAGTCTAGCATGAACGCGTGAAGATGGCCATATTAGATGCTCAATCCCCTTCTTTCCTTATCTGGCCGCGTTCCTTGAGATCGCTTACTATCTGCGTGTAGAAAGCCTCGTCTATCCTAAAGAAGCGCCTCCAGATCAGGTAGCCAGCCACGATGCACACAAGCGGGAACGCCAGCATGAATATCTTCATGAGGAGGAGCCCCTGGGAGCTGACATCCTGTGGGGTCGAGGCCGCATTTATTCCAGAAATGATAACAACGGCACCCACAACACCAGAGCTTATGGCACCGCCCATCTTGTTGATGAATGGCTGCACCGCAAAGGTAACGCTCTCGTTGCGCTTGCCCAGCTTCCACTGGCCGTACTCTATGCTGTCTGCCAGGAACATCAGCATGAGAAGCTGGATGAAGGCCTGGCCTACGAACATCAGCACGCCTGCGAGGCCTATAAAGACCATGTTCATAGGTGAGACGAAGAATACCAGATAGCCCAGGAACACCAAGACCGTAGCCGCGCTGTACAGAGTCTTGCGGCTGTATCGTTTAGAGAACAGAGGGAAGACCGATAGGGCTGTCAGCTGGGATATGCCAAGCACCAGGGCAAAGATAGAATACATGGCCTCGTTGCCGTAGGCATACTTGAAAAAGTATATGCCAAAGCTTGTTGTGGTCACGTAGCCTATCATGAACAGGGCCATGGACAGGGCAACCACCAGGAGCTGGTCATTCCCGAACAGGGCCTTGAGCATGCCTTTGAGGCTAGTGTGGTCTTCCTGTTTGAACCTGTCGCGCGACTCGCGAACACCAAACAGGGTAATGCTCTGCCCGGCCCACATGATGGCAGCCAGGATGACGGCAAAGACTAACCATGCGCTCTTGATGTTGCCGAGCCTAACGCCCAGAGCATTGGTCAGTGGCACTATGCCAACCACTACGGCGAACATACCTATGTTGGCTGTTATGCGGGCGAATGCGCCAATCTTCTCGCGTTCCTTCTGGTCAAGGGTCAGGGTGGGCATCATTGACCAGTAGGATATGTCGTTTGTTGTAAAGGTTATTCCCCAGGACAGGTAGAGTAGCCCGAACAGCGCCACGTAGCTCGCGCCGGATAGGCCGAAGTCGGCAAAAAGGAGCACCGTAACGAGTCCCGAGCTCAAGGCGCCAAAGGCTATCCAGGGCTTGAACTTACCATACTTACTATGGGTGTTGTCGACGATAACGCCCATGATGGGGTCGTTGAAGGCGTCAAAAACGCGGGCAGATAAAATGATGGCGTTTATCGCCCACAGAGAGCGATCTGTCACCTGCAGAATCTCAGTAAGATAGTAGATGAGGTACATGCTCACCAAGGTGTAGATCATGTCTCGACCCACGGTGCCTAGGCCAAAGCTGTACATGTTGCGTTTGAAGTCTTTGTTCATAAGCCTGTCTCCTCGACTGGTCGTCCTGTAATAATGCCTGTTAGGAAAGTAACAGCACGGCTTCCCATGGCTGGAGGGTGCCGTCAAAGTCTTTCCTGCCGTAGTTGGATGTCAGCAATGTCTCCGTGAGAGGGTAGCGGCGCTTCTTGCCTGAGAAGTTGAGTAGCACCGTTACCGACCTCTGTCCTTCCAGCTCACGGATATATGCAAACAGGTATCGGCTGATGTGTAGTGTACGGTAGCTTCCTTCCAGCAGGGCTGGGGTGGAGGCACGCAGGGCTATCAGGGCCTTGTAAGCGCTCCTCAGCGAGAGCGGGTCACCTTGTTGTGCCTCCATGTTGATGCGCTTGTGATTGGCATTAACGCCAATCCATGGATCGCCGGAGCTGAAACCGGCGTTTTTCCCGGCGCTCCACTGCATGGGCGTGCGTGCATTGTCACGCGATGTACGGCGTATCATCGACCAACGGATGGCGCGGGGTATGCCCACCTTCTTGAGTAGGCGGTCTACGTTTATTGATTCTACGTCACGAATACTGTCCATGCCATCAAAGTCAAAGTTGCACATGCCCAGTTCCTGACCCTGGAATATGAAAGGCGTGCCGCGCAACGTTAACAACATTGTGGCCAGGAGGGTAGCGGAGCGATGCCACCAGTGCTGTTCGTCTCCGAAGCGCGAGACGCTCCTGGGCTGGTCGTGGTTCTCAAGGTACAGAGCATTCCACGGAAGGGCGTCCTGCCAGCGAGCCAGAGAATGAGCAAGGCGGCCGGCGTGGAAGGATCGCTTGAACCACTTCACAAACCATTGGTCGGATTCCATATGATCGAAGGAAAAGACAAGATCCAACTCGCGTCGCTCTGGATTACAGAGCTCCCCGGCCATGTGTGGTGTTACAAAGACAGTCTCTCCAACAGTAAAGGCTTGGTAGCGATCAAGCACATCGGCGCGGAGGCGCCTCAGGATTTCGTGTGTGCCCTCCTGTGACAAGTAGTGCTCGCTACCGGTAAGGATCAGCTTTTTTTTACCATCTTCAAGACTTGACTTGTACAGGATGTTTATGACGTCGCAACGGAACCCCGCCACGCCCTTGTCAAGCCAGAAGCGCATTATATCTTCTATTGCATCGAGTACCGCAGGGTTTGACCAGTTAAGATCTGGCTGCTTCTTGGCAAACAAGTGCAGGTAGTACTCTCCGCTCACCGGGTCATGTTCCCAACAATCCTCGGCGAAGAAGCTAGTCCAGTTTGACGGGCTCTTGCCGTTCTTGCCCGGTCTCCAGTGGTACCAGTCACGGTAGGGGCTGGCCGGATCGCGGCTGGCCTGGAACCAGGGGTGCTCGTCGGAGGTATGGTTTATGACAAGATCCATGATAATCTTTATATCCCGCTTGCCTGCCTCGGCTATCAGGCTATCCATGTCGGCCATGGTACCGTATTTGGGGTCTATGCCCCGGTAGTCGCTGATGTCATAGCCATTGTCCGCGTCTGGGGAGCTGTAGACGGGCGACAGCCAGATGGCACCTACGCCCAGGTCGGCTATCGTGTCTAGCCTAGCAATGATGCCCGGCAGGTCGCCAATGCCGTCGCCGTTGGAATCCATGAAACTGCGGGGATATATTTGGTAGATTACCTGTTTTTGCCACCATGTGAGCATGGGTACCATCCTTTCGGACGCCCACTTGGCGGGCTGTCGGGTAATGATCGGCCAGCTCTCTAAACCTGTCAAGTGCTGGAGTATCATGCGTAGGAGTACAGGGGGCGCTATGCAAAGCCTGGCGCTTACTTGAGTCAGATGCGCCCCCTGCCGCAGACTTCCGCGGCTCCCCCTAGATAATCTTCTTTGGTTTAAAAAGCATCACCTTGTTAAAAAGCTCAGCCTTGCCCTGCATGAAGAGACGCAGTTTCTTGCGCATCATTACAATGGTGAGCAAGAAGGCCAGAAAGAAAAATATAAAGATGGCAGGATCCCAGGAGACACTGAAATACTGTGTGGACAGCAGGTACAAGAATGGAAGGGCAAAGGAGGTAATGGCTGCACAGACAGCGACATACCCAGAAAGCACAAGGGTAAGACCAAAGACCACAAGGCATGGGAGAGCTAAAAGAGGGTAGGCTGCACTGATTGCACCAGCCGCAGTTCCAAAGCCCTTGCCACCCTTAAACCCGGCAAAGACTGGTTTGATATGGCCCAAGACAGCCGCCAGCGTGGCAGCAATGAATCGTGCTGAGTAGGGTAGCGTTGCATACGGGAAGGTGGAGCCATTAAAAATATCAATCCTGGTAAGAAGGGCAACGGCTATGAAGCCCTTCGCCATATCAACAAAGGCAACTGCAAATCCTATCTTCCAGCCAAGAACCCTAAACGAATTGGTTGCTCCCGTGTTGCCGCTCCCCTGGCTGCGGATATCGATACCCCTCGTCAGTTTTCCGGCTATCACACCGGTGGGAAAAGAGCCTAAAAGGTAACTGGCAAGTATAATGAACAGTAGCTCAAGCATGTAGTTGCCCCTTAAGCCTTTGGCCTTAGCCCTTGCGTTGTGGAAGCATGAGGAATATGCTCGTACGCTTCTTGTACTCTTGGTACGCGCTATCATTTCCATACTTTTTATCGGCACTCTGTTCCAGGAGGGGAATGCCAGATATAAAAAGCAAAAGGATTGTGATAGATAGTGGTCCAACAACCGTTATATACAGGGCTCCACTGAGATAGGGTAGAACAAATATGAAGACCCCCCACCAGAGGAGCACTTCACCAAAGAAATTGGGGTGCCGTGAATACTTCCACAGGCCGCTTTGTATCCATCTCTTGGCATTTTCTTTCTTGTTCTTGAAAGAGAATTTTTGAGCATCGCTTAGTATCTCTATGGCAAAACCTATAGCCCAGATCAAGGCGCCTAGTATTGAGACAAAGTGTAGCGGGCCAATTTCTTTAAGACTAAGAAGAACGCTAACAGGCATCAGTACCAACCAGACAGCCAGAGCCTGCAGGACCCAGAAACCCAATAAATTTACAAAATTGCTTCGTTTGTCGTCAAAGCGGGCATCTGTTTTTGTAATGATTATCCTGGTTAAAAGATACGCGCCCAGGCGAGCTGCCCAAAGAACCACAAAGACAGCAGCAAGAACCTGAGGTAGAGCGAAGGCCTTGTTTGAAAAAAGAATAACCAGGGTAAGGACTGCAAATCCAAGGCTGTAGGAGATGTCGGTTACCTTATCGGTCTTGAATGAGGCCGCAAAGGCAAAAAACAGGGCTTGAATGATAAAGCTTACAATGAATGTCCATAGAATGTTGTAGGGGTCAAAAGCAAAAAACATGGGCCCTCCCTTAATTCCAGATTTGAGGCATGACTATCAAATCGTCAATGCTATATCCACGCTCCTTAAGCCGAGCAAGAATTCCTTCGTAATCTTCTGCTGATAAAACAGGTTCACGTGCTAAAATCCAAACGTACTTGTAATTATTCGTCCCTATAACGCTATATCGGTAGTCATCTGCAAGATCAATGATCAGGTAGGGTAGTTTGAGAGGCCAGAGCGGTTGTACCAGCCATTCTGTATTTGTTTCCTTGTTTACTATCCAGCCTTTCTGGTGCATGATTTTTTTCTTTCCATCGGGAGATCCCTTATACAGGATATATTCAACCCTGATGTTCCCCTTGGCGTCCAGTTTATAGGTCTCAATCCCGTTGACGCCGCCTTTTTCCAGGAAGCTTGGTAGCAGTGAAATGACATACCAAGGTCCCATAAAGGCATCGATATCCATGCTTTCAACAACTTTCTGAAAGGGTTCTTTCTTGCCAGAAGCGAAGGCTCCTGATACTGTAGCCATAGCGATTAATAGCAGTACCAATAAATTTCTCATTGCAACTCCTTCTGTTAAAATAACTTTTCACTAGTAAGCTCTACCGAACTCTTAGGTAGACCCAAGATTGCGGGGGCATCAAGTCTTAAAAAACGCCCGTCTGTATTTCTAAGCCAAAAATGAGCCTGGAACAAGAAGGCTGGAATACCGCTAATTCCTAGCGAATACTTCACTGCAGGAATTGGCCGACCCATGATAGTAATATTTTCTTCTGACTGTCTTTCTGCCTTGAACTCGGTTGCCCTAAGGGTCTTTCTGTCGATGGTCCAGAAGCTAAGCTTGTTTATGCCACTTTTATATAATGTTTCGTAGGAAGCTTCATGAAGCTGATACCAAGGAAGGCTGCCAAAATCATGCTTTTTTTCATAGGGTTTACCCTTATAGATACCCTTGACAATAACCTGTGAGCCCAGCCGAGATGCTTGTATGTCTGTGCCTTCGGTAGCATCACTACGCTGCCATTCAAGAACGGAGCGTTGCTTGTCCATGACCTGTCTGTCGTACTCTCCAACACTGGTTTTAAGAATAGCTATGTACCCTGAAGAGTTCTCGCTTACGCTCTCGTTAAAAATAACGGTGTCCTTGCCAGCTATCCATAGGAGATCAGTTTCCAAAGTTGTTTGTGCATGAATGTAAAGTGTTGTTGAGATTAGAATAAGAATGAATATGACACTTTTTCTATACATGTTAAAATGCCTCCTGTTAGAAGGCTAATATCATAATAGACGACTGAAAGGTCAATGAGGTTTTAGTATTACAAGTGCCAGGATAGAGCAGGCGCAACACAGGCGCCTGCTCTATGCTTATAAGAACGCTTTATTTAACGTAGTAGACTTGCCTAACAGATTTTCCGAAGAAAGGGCTCTTAGGATCGTACCACTCGGGTCGGGTGGAATTTTCCTTGTTGTAGGTCCAGTTAAGAGAATTGACGATGTACTCTGTGGGGTTTACTTCTATCCAGTCGTTGACCTGGAACAGCTTTTCGACGATAGCAGTTTTCTGAGCCGCGGGTATGGCCCCCCACTTCTTCTCACCGTAAAGGGAGTTCATGTACATTGCGGCTATATCGCGGGCATTGGTATCGGAGATTGAAAGGAGTCTTGCCTTGCCCTTGATCTGGACGCCATAGGAGTTGAAATAATCGTTTTTGGAGGGACTATATTCCTCCTCGGGTATCTGCTTCACCCAGTAGAGGACCACACTGTCGTTCTGCTTTATGTGCTCAGTCTTCTCTGTGCCCTTTTCCGATGAGGCATAGAGCTTCATGGTGGTAGGGTCAATAACAAATTCAACAGAAGAGAGGCCGGGTTCATTATTAAACGATGTAGCTATCTGGTACATCTCGCGGTATGACCAGACGGTTTCGCCGTCTTTAGTCTCGCCGAGTTTCCATCCGCGAAGATAATCGAGGGCGAGGGCGCGGATATCCTTCTGTGACAGCTGTTTGTCTGCGTCTATGGCTTGAGAGGCTCCGGTGATGGCTTCAGGGGCTTGGGCCGGAGCCGGGGAGTTGGTGCATGCAGTAGCAAAGGCTACAAATGCGATAGAGAGGGCCAGTATGGCCCAGAGGCGTGATCTAGTTGTCTTCATTGTGTACTCCTCAATGATATATAATCCTTCTTGCAGAAAAGATTTAATTATCCTTTCTGCAAGTGGTTAACCTGGGGCCATACTCATCTATAACGCACAACTAGTCAATAGTGCAAAAAAGCGTTATACACTGTAATTATATTATCGTGCTCTCTTAAGAGACACTGATGACACAGAGTAGACACGATATCGTACATCCTTCCTGATCAAATAGGATATACTGGTTACAGTGATTTGATGTGACGAAGTACTGGGGGTGGGGTTATGCCATCGAGACAGAGTGCAGCGCCAAATGATGATCGTCTACTGTTGTTAGCCATGCAAAATATTTTGCATTGCATTGCTGAAGGTGTCCATATCATAGATGCTGCTGGTCACAGCATTCTATACAACAGGGCGATGGAGCACATAGAAGGCCTCTCTGCGGATGAAGTGTTAGGCAAACATCTCTTGGAGGTCTTCCCTGGCTGGGTTTCTTCTGATAGCACGCTGCTTACAGCGGTTAAAACCGGGCGTACCATAGACCAGAGCAGGCAGAGTTACCTTAACTTCAAGAAAAAGCGGATATCCACGGTTAACAGCACGTTTCCTATCATTTCTGGGAAGAGGATTATAGGAGCAGTTGAGATAGCCAGGAATTTTACAGAGGTTAACCAATTATCAGAGCGTATTGTCGACTTGCAGCAAAAATTGATAAATCCACCCAAGTCTGTAGCTTCAAACCCTGTCCCATGGACCTTTAACATGCTCCTAGGGCACCATCCTTCATATCTTGCTGTCATAGGCATAGCACACAAGGCGGCTAAGGCTAGTTCTAGTATACTGATAGAAGGGGAGACAGGAACAGGCAAAGAACTTTTCGCACAGAGCATCCACAATGAAAGTTCAAGAAAAGACAAACCTTTCATAGCCATCAACTGTGCGGCTTTGCCTGATACGCTTCTGGAAAGCCTGCTTTTTGGCACATGCAAAGGCAGCTATACAGGAGCAGAGGAGAGGCCGGGTTTCTTTGAACAGGCTCATGGCGGGACCCTCCTTCTCGACGAAATCAATTCGATGAGCCTTCCCTTGCAGGCAAAGTTGCTGCGTGCCTTGCAGGAAGGAACTATACGCAGGGTAGGTGGCCTCAAGGATCTCTTGGTCGATGTTCGCATCATAGCGCTGAGTAATGAGCCACTTGACCCCATGATGAAGGCGGGAACCTTTCGCAAGGACCTTTACTACCGGCTCAATGTCATCAAGCTCCAGATTCCTGCACTGCGGGAGCGACCGGAGGACATTCCCCTCATCACCGAGCATTTTCTGGATCATTATAATCGTAGGCTCGGTAAAGACGTCTGGATGCTATCACCAGAACTACAGGAGGCTTTCGCTGGCTATGACTGGGTTGGAAACGTCAGGGAGCTTCAGAACGTTTTGGAGAGCGCCATGACGATGGTGAGTGATGAGCATGTCCTTGGGCGAGAGCATATCCCTGCACATCTGGATATTTTGCCAGTGCTCAATCGCTCGGACATACAGACGACAGCGGAGCGGGTGGGTCCCCGTGAATTTGCCGGTAATATGCCTGGCTATCTAGAGGGCATAGAACGGGATCTTATCCTTAAGGCTCTAGAGGCTCATGCCTCCAACATCTCCCGGGCAGCAGGAGCCTTGGGTATATCGAGACAAAATCTGCAGTACAAGATGAAACGTTACAGTCTTGTTTTGTCTTGAGTAAACCTAGAAACGTTGTATCTACTGAGTCAGTTAAAGTCTAGGGAGCACCGCCATGCAGACAATCAGATCAAATATTTTATTTTTATCTCTCATTGGTATCATCCCTGGAAACGCCTATCTGGCACCGGTTCTCCTGCCAGTCTTGGGCCTGCCTTCAAGTTGGAACTGGGACAAGGATCCTATAGATGCGAGACTCGATGCAACGATACTTGATGCTTCCCCCATCACGCATCTGAGCAAGGATGACCCACCTATATTTCTCATACAAAGCGCAGCGGCAGCCACGCCAGGCAACATCCACCACCCCAATATTGGTAAACACCTTAAAGAGGCTGCAGACAAACCAGGCGTAGCATGTATATCCAAGCTGGACAGCGACTACGAGTCGACTATAGCGGCAAATATCGATATGGTCACATTTTTGGAGAGCTGCCTGCGCTAGGATTTCTGGATGGTATTTTATAAAAACATACCACGCCGTGGCCTTGTATTGTTGCATAAAAGCAAAAAAATATGCACATGTGCAAATATATTTGCAGGGACGATCGAGCGCCTACCATAACTATTGCAAGGGTGTGTCGCTAATTCCTTCTATTAGCCGTTTGTTATCCCATTGTCATGGATATGTGCATGCTAATAAATGATTGTAAGATGGCACGCTTCTTGCATTATTGAGAGTGTAATCATTTACCGGAGGTATGACATGAGGAATGTGCGCGTTGTTATATGGGGCTTTGGAGCCATGGGTTCTGGTATGGCGAGGATGCTCTTGAAGAAGAAGGGTATCGAGATAGTCGGCGTCTGCGACCTCCATCCTGACCGGGTTGGCAAGGATATCCATGACGTGCTCGGCGTGGAGCGCGGTGAGCGTAAGCCTGTCATGATCAAGAGCAAGATAGAAGACGTGCTTACAGAAAAATGCTGTGATGTAGCCTTGTGTGCAAGTGATTCCTTTACCAAGGACGCCTTTCCCCGTCTAAAGTTCTGCCTTGAAAAAAAGGTCAATGTCATATCAACCGCCGAGGAGATGTCATATCCCAAGGCCAATAATCCTGATCTTGCCGAACAGCTCGACACGATAGCCAAGGCCAATGGCGTGTCTATTCTAGGAACCGGCATCAACCCCGGCCTTATCATGGATCTCCTCGTCATAATCATGACAGGCTGTATGATGGACGTAGAGCACATCGAGGCAAAGCGCGTAAATAGTCTCTCGCCCTTTGGCCCGGCTGTGATGCACGAGCAGGGCGTTGGTTTCACTCTTGATCACTTCAACCAGCTAGTCGCTGAAGGCAAGATGGCAGGGCACGTTGGCTTCAACGAGTCTGTCTCCATGATAGCCGCCGCTCTTGGCTGGAAGATAGACAAGTTTGAACAGCAGATGAAGCCTATTGTCACCACCGTTGACAGGAAGTCTCCCCATGGCTTTGCCAAGGCCGGCGACGTGGCTGGAGTAAACATGACAGGCCAGGGCTATGTAGACGGCAAGGTGAAGATCGATATGGTCCATCCCCAGCAGATAGAACCCGAGATGGAAGGCACCTACACCGGCGACTATGTGACCATACAGGGTACGCCTCCCGTCAATCTGGCAAACAAA
>JAVEXO010000095.1:0-5330 GCA_034003955.1 Spirochaetia bacterium
TTCGACTCCCATTGGGGATAAAAATCCTGATCCGGCTCCGCCGGGTCGGGATTTTTTATAAGCCCCTAGGGGAGTCGAACCGATGAGCCGCCGCGAGCGCAAAGCGAGTGCGAGGCGCATGGATGCGCCGAGAGGCGAAGAGGCGGGCTGGAGCTCGAGCACTGGATGTGGGAGAGCGGAAGCCGACTCCCCTAGGGGCTAAAATCCTGATCCGGCTCCGCCGGGTCGGGATTTTTTATAAGCCCCTAGGGGTGTCGAACGGGTTTGAGCGCCGAACGGTGCGATCCGAGCAGTGTGCAGGATCGCAGAGCTGCCATCACTCGCCAAGAGAGGGGCCCAGATGCACCCAATCCTAGAGCTCGCTCCATTGCATGGAGTAAGCAACAGGGTCTACAGAAACGCCTTTGTGCGGCACTTCCCTGACTTTGACTCCGCCATGGCTCCTTTTATACTCTCTGTCGATGCGGCTACCATGAAGGCTTCCCACTATAAGGATCTGGCGCCTGAATATAATACTAGAATACCTATCATACCGCAGATACTCAGTGGGCAAGCGGCAGATTTTATTGGCACGGCTAGAGTGTTAGCCGACCTGGGTTATGGTGAGATAAATTGGAACTTAGCTTGTCCTTATCCTATGGTAACCAGGAAGAAAAGGGGAGCGGGGCTCTTGCCTCATCCTGATTTTGTTGAGCGATTCCTGGATGCTGTGTTTAAAGCTGATTCTTTTAGGCTTTCTGTCAAGCTGCGTCTGGGTCTTGTGGATGCAGACGAGATACTGAGGATACTAGCGGTTTTGAATGCCTTTCCACTGTCTAGAGTAATCATTCATCCAAGGATAGCTACCCAGCTCTATGGCGGGGAGGTGGATCTGGATGGTTTTAAGCGAGCCTTAGAAATGTCGAGGCACAGGATCGTCTATAACGGCGACATCATCAGTCTTGACTCTTTTAACACAGTGCAAAGGTGTTTCCCTGAGATAAACGAATGGATGATTGGTCGAGGGGCTATAGCCAATCCCTTGTTGCCGGCTCAGATAAAGGGAAAAACCAGGCCTGTCGATGGATTTAAGGCTATCAAGGATTTTCATGCCGATCTATACACTAGTTATAGAGAAACACTCGATGGGCAACGGCATGTGCTCGACAAGATGAAGGAAGTCTGGTCGTATCTTAGCCTGTCGTGTACAAATGGCGAGCAGGTTATAAAGAAGATTTCGAGGGCTACGTCGTTCCTTTCGTATGAAGCGGCAGTGGCTGCAGTGTTCTCTGGTGAGGAATGGCTGCCTCGTTAGCGCTAACCTCAGTAAATAAAAAAGCCCGGTCCATCGGACCGGGCTTTTTTGCATACTATATGCTTAGTGATTAGTAGCGATTGTTGTCGCGGCGGGGCTTGTCCATAGCCTCGTTCACCTTGAGCTGTCGACCATCGACCTCACGGCCGTTGATGCCTTCGATGGCGGCGCGAGCTTCCTCGTCGGTGCCCATCTCTACGAAGCAGAAGCCTTTTGACTGGCCTGAGTCACGATCGGTGATGATCTTTACTGAGTCGACCTGGCCGTATGCTGCGAAGAGGTCGCGAAGCGAATTCTCATAAGTATTGTAGCTGAGGTTGCCGACGTAGATTTTCTTGCCCATGGTTTGTTCCTATTCCCGGGAGCCTAGCTCCCTGGCCTGTAATTGTACGCCTATCCAGGATAGGCGATTGCGGGAGTTCATGACCACCGGGCGTAAATCTTTACGTTGTCCGAAGAATTTCGCGTAGTAGCGTTACCGTATGCCAAGGCTTCCGGTTTCGTACAACAGCTGTCATCCCCAGGAAAGGGCGTTACATCGATGTCTAGATAGACTCTCTCGAATGGATCATACACTATTGTTAAAGCTTTGTTTAGTGGCAATAACGACAAACGTCGATAAATCGATCATTATTATTACAATTCGTTACAATAAAAGTCAATTTTTCCAGGGCTTCCAACTAAAAGCGTATGAATGTGGCTCTTGAGCCTTGAGCATCTAGTGGATACGATATGACTATGTTCAATCCTGAAGAGATACTATTTGCTCCGACAAGCCGATGCAACCTCCAGTGCTCTCATTGCGGAGTAAGCCGAGGAGGTTCCGAACTGGGTGTAGATGAGTCGATTGCCTTCCTCGATTCATGTCTGGAAGGGGGCATAGAACGGGTAGGATACTCTGGCGGAGAGCCTTTCCTTCGCCTGGATTATATATGTGCCGTGAGCAAGGCGGCGACTGATCGTGGTATGTTCTTTGATAGACTGATGACAAACGGTGACTGGTGGAACGATCTCCTTGAGCTTAGAACCGGTCTCGAGGCCGTGTTTGAGGCAGGGTTTGACGGCATCATTGGCTTGAGTTACGATGCGTTCCACGGTCAATCGCCTGAACGGATAAGCACATTCATTGCAGCAGTGTTTGATGTGTGGGGCAGAAGAGATGCTCTGGAGCTTTTGTCTGTGCGCTCGTCGTCAGATGAGTCATTCTATCGTGATCTGGGAGTAGTAGCCTCGGCCTTGGGTGGGCACCTGGAGTCATCGGGTGGAGAACCGGTGCGTATCATCGATGCAAGCACTCGACCTCGCTCTGAGTCTGATCCCGATGACGGCAAGATTCTGAACATTCCTGTCCTGCGTTTTCCTCTATCGAAGCCGGCAGCCGAGGCTAGCTGGAACGCATCTCGCTGGTTTGTAGACGACTATTGTGCCGGTCCCGGAAATGTATTCTATGTGCATCCCGATGGGTCGGTGGCCGTGTGTTGCGGCTTTGCCAACGAGAATCCAGCCCTTATCATAGGTACGGTACGTGATTCCTATGAGCGGCTCATGGCAAACGCCAAGGACAACGCCCATGTTAGGACATGCTATGAGACAGGACTTGGAGAACTCCGGAAGCGTCTGGAGTCTGAGGGTGTGAAGTTTCCTGGCAAGACAGGTGACATGTGTATGTTCTGCGACTTCCTGTTACAGAGGCCGCAGGTACAGGCTTAGTCAGTTATTTCGAAGCGTTCTCCGATGAGAGCTAATCCTACGCGGTCTTCCACATCAAGCTTCTTGTAGGCGCGCGCTAGTGTATTCCTTACGGTAGATTCCTTGAGCTCAAAGTCGCTGGCTATTTCCTTGTGCGATTTTCCCGACAAGGTTTCAAGCACAAAAGATTTTTCGGCTATAGAAAGACTCTTCTCCGAGAGCGATAAGGTTGGTTTTTTCTCTTTCATGATGATGACGAGCTTGTCCTTGTACAGTATCCACAGGAAGAGGCCGAAGGAAGTTATGAAGAATGTGGGAGCAATGGCATTAAACAGAGGGGCTTTAGAAAGTAATACTGAGGTGATCTCCATTATCAGGAGATAGGAACTCAGCAAAATGCCTTTAAAAAGGCGTTTTTTAAGAAAGAATCCAGTCCGCTCTAATAGCAGAATTCCCATGATGAAGAATCCGAGACCGAATATGTTCTGGGGATCGGGGATGATTACGAGAGGTGCACTGAAAATAAACAACATTGGCTGGATGATCTTGAGTCTGTCGAAAAAGGAACTCAGTACAAATAAGGCTATGGTTACGAGCAATATGATCTGATTTTTAGCGGCGAGTGCGTACATGACAGTATCGCCATTGAGTAGATTTAAAACTACATTCAATACATAACCGATAAAAAACACACTGGCAAAAATCAGCCCTGTTGTTCTGAAAGTTCTATTCATATTAGGTAAGCCAATATGCCTGAACGGCATCATCAAGAGATAACACGATATCCGCGTCATTGGGGGAGCTCCCCTCAAGTGCAGATCTAAAGATTGCCTCCGCCCTGTTTGCGGATTCTGGGGCTCTGTTTACAGGGTTGTAATTATTAAACACATCATCGATTTCAGCGTCCCTGCGATAGCCGGAAATCATACAGAGCCCCAATAAGGCGAGCCCTCGTGATAGTACTGCCTCGTTTCCGCCTTTAAAATCGGATATGGTCCGGAGCCTGGCCAATGGCTCCACATCATCTGCCGGAGCATGGTCAAAGGCGCGCCTGGCCTCTCCACGGTTGGCCACGACGAATGTTGCGAGGTGGGACAAGGAGCTACGCTCCGCGTCATCGCAAGCGGCTATGAATGGCAGAAGACCGACGAGCCTGGCTACTCGGTTATCATTGAAACGCTTCGTTTCGGCGTCGGTCATCCTAAGGGCATCGGCTGATGCAGTCACAAGCCTAGCCCAGATAGAGTTCATGAGGTCAGTAGTCATGAGGATGATTATAGCTAGTAAAGAGCAGGCGTCAAGCTAAAATGTCCAGTATCTCTGCTTTGACGACGTCGATGAATGCCCTAGTGCACTCCGGCAATATCGGCTAAGTCTGCCTCCTCATAGACGCGTGTCTCGCTGCTTGCGTGGAGCGGCGTCCATACCTGGGCAAAAAACGGATTCTTGGCGGCAATCTCGTGGTAGCGCCAGGGGGGACCCTCGCAGGCAGGGCACCAATGTCCTGCCTTTATGACGGTGTATGGCTTCATGGAGAATCGGTGGCCAAAGGCGCATTCCCAGTCAAGGGATTCGTATAGATTGCCTGACCACTGGGCACTAAGGCAGCGGCCACCCCTATATATGGCCGCCTTCTGTAGGTCTGCCAAGTCGAGGATGGCCTTGTTCTCGTCGTAGCCATGAGAGAGGCGCGTGCCCACGGGGCCGTCTATGGGTTCCATTGCGGGCAGGGGGGCGTCCCATCCAGGGATCGCGTCATAGGCGGCTCTGCTACCGAAGAAGGCTTCAATACGTTTCTCGTTGCCCCGTGATGCCCAATATGCGGTGCCGTTGAGGTGTTGTTCAGCCATGGCGTACATGCGTTTGCGGGTTTCCTTTTCTACGATGGAGCGGAAGGCGGGGAAGCGATTGGCCAGCTTGGCTACGAGGCGCATGAGGATCGGGGTTGCTGAGAGCAAGGCCTGCTCCCAGCTGTCAATATCGTCGCGCCAGTAATGCAGATAGCCCTGGAGTTCGTGGGAGTCTTCATAGTACTGCATGTGAAAATTGCCCAAGGCAAACCAGCGACGCTCTGTAATAGCCTTGAGGCTCGACAGGCCGTTACATGCCAGAGCCCTGTTAAGATAGTCGTAGGCCGTGATACGCATGCCCGGGCCCCCGCCCATGTTGTATGCGCGCCGCCAGAAGTCTGAATCGGGCGCCACGTCAAGGCAGTTGACGAGGCCGAAGCCCGCGTCGCGGCTTGTCACATTTTCCATGCACGAGGCAAGGGGCATGTGGAACATGATGGGATCCATGAGGCTCATGTAGTCGGCATAGTCTATGGGCATGATGTATGTCATGCGGA
>JAVEXO010000041.1:0-25822 GCA_034003955.1 Spirochaetia bacterium
TCCAGGGGTCTCGGTCTCCAGGCTTCTCGGCGGCGAGCACGAAAGACAGGAATTCCCTGGAAAGCCCGGCCAGGCCCTCCCTGGAGAAGGTTGATATACCAACGACACGTTCTTCAGGCAAGGCTAAGGCCAACTCGGCAAGACGGCCCGTCGTTTCTGGCAGGTCAAGCTTGGTGCCTACCACAATGCGAGGTTTGCCTACTAGATCTACGGAGAAGCCCTCGAGTTCGGCCATTAGAATGTGGAAGGAATCGAGGAAGCTGTCATCAGACAGGTCTATGAGGAAGGCCAGGGCCGCCGTTCTTGAGATGTGTTTTAAAAAGCGTATGCCAAGACCTGCGCCGTCGTGTGCACCCTCTATGATGCCAGGAATATCAGCAAGTATTATGTCACGGTCTGCTATTGTCAGCACACCGAGGTTAGGAATCTTCGTGGTAAATGGATACGGTGCAATCTTGGGTCTGGCATTGGTAAAGCTGTCCAGGAGGCTTGACTTGCCGGCATTGGGAAAGCCTACAAAACCTATATCGGCCATCAACTGTAGTTCAACGAGCAGGGCGACACTCTCTCCTGGTTTGCCGGGATGGGCCATGCGCGGTGCCTGGTTTATGCTTGACTTGAAATGTACGTTGCCCCAGCCGCCATTGCCTCCCGTAAGAAAGACCCAGTTGCCTTCAGAAGCCTTGCCAAAGTCCTTGAGCACTTCACCTGTTTCGGCGTTCTTTATGACGGTACCCGGGGGCACCGGTATGACCATGTCTTCGCCATCGGCCCCATGCTTGTTGCGACCCATGCCATCCTGGCCTGACTTGGCCTTATAGTGCTTTGCGTGTCTGATGTGTACGAGGGTTCGGAGATTGCGGCGCACCTCGAAGATGACGTCTCCGCCTCTGCCTCCGTCTCCACCAGCGGGACCGCCCAAAGGTACGTGGGCCTCGCGCCTGAATGCGATACAGCCGTTACCGCCGTTGCCTGATGACACGGTAATAGTCGTTTCATCGGCGAAATTGATCATTGAGTCACCCTATCCCTCTACTAAAAACAAAAATGCCGTCGCACGGCTCGAGCCGGACGCGACGGCAATGGCCACGGAAAGAAACCGTGACTCAAAGACTCGCCGCCTTTAAAAAAGCGGCGAAAGGCTACGCCTGTATAAGTTCTACGCCTGCGAACTTGCGTCCACGGTATTCCTTGAAGAATACACGGCCGTCTACGAGGGCAAAAAGGGTATCATCCCTACCCTTGCCTACGTTTTCACCGGGATGAATCCTGGTACCGCGCTGGCGAACAAGTATCGATCCGGCTTTGACGACTTCGTTTCCGTAAGCCTTGACTCCAAGATGCTGCGGATTTGAATCGCGGCCATTAACACCCTTATGTGGCATATCAGTTCCTCCGTTAGCTTTCTGTTTTCATCTCAATGAGGCCGGGGTATTCCCTCTCGACACTCGATAGACCGACCAGCAAAAAGTCGCCAACACCCTTGAGCTTGTCGACAAAAGCGGGCGGATAGCGCCCTAGCTCAAAACCAAGCTGGCCGGGCCGTAAGGCCCTTCCTTTAACGTCCACGCCCTCATATCCCGCGAAGGTCTCGTACGCCGTCCTCACAAGGACGGTGACGGCCGCGCAGGCCACGTTTGAACCGGCGGGAACCGCACCCGCATGCCCAGAGGCCCAGACGCTCTTGATAACGCCATCAGGCCAGTATGACACGCGAACACTGACCCTATCAGGCCCCAACAATATCCTCGACCGTCAGAAGCGTGTAGCGCTGCCTATGGCCCTGGGTCCTGCGATAGTCCTTCTTGGACTTATACTTGAAGACGATTACCTTATCGCCTTTCTCCTGAGCCTTGATGGTAGCCTTGACCGATGCTCCCGCTACATACGGTGCGCCAATCTTTATGGTATCACCCGATACGAGCAGGACCGAATCGATGGCCACCGGAGTACCGGCCTCTCCGTCCATGCGATCTACGCGGAGAACGGCGCCCTTCTCGGCCCGGTACTGCTTTCCTTGCACTTCTACGACTGCGTACATCCTGTCAACCTCTTATGTTTCGTATGCCAAGGCCGCTGGATATTGCAATCCAGGAATCGACCGACGCGTACAATGATCATGGCCATGAAAGCGGCCGTCACGGTGCCAAAGAATGGCGAACCGGCGCGATTTTATACTATGTAAGGCAGGCCAGTGTCAACCAAAGCCTGACAAAGACCTACATGGCCTCCAGGAAGGGTATGCATAAGAGCTCCAGGCCATTCTTGAGTACGACGAGGACTGCCTCGGAGAGAGCCAGCCGTGTAGCCGCAAGATTGGCATCATCGCAATTGAGTATTGGTTCATCATGGTAAAACTTCGAGAACGCGCTTGCCAAAGCATACATGTGCGAGGCGATGATGGATGGATTATACTCGGCTCCCGCCAATTCCACCGCCTCGGGGTAGGAGCCTATGAGGCGTGCAAGTTCCCACTCGGAGTCGGCCTTGAGCAAGTCTGCCTGTATGGTGCCGCCTTTAGCCTTGCCTTCCCCCCTATCCCGCTTACGGAGCATGCTCGATATTCTGGCGCCCATGTACTGTATGTAGGGACCCGTATTACCGTTGAAGGCGAGCGATTCCTTAGGGTTGAAAATCATGTCCTTTGTAGGAGTAGCCTGGGCCAGATAGTAATGAACCGCTCCCAGGGCAATCTTCTCGGCCGTCTCGGCCGGGTTGTCGACAGCATCCTCCCGGCCCTTGGCCTGTATCTCCTCCAAGGCCAGCTCTGCAAGGGAATCAAGCAGGGAATCGGCGTCTACAACCGTGCCTTCTCGCGTCTTCATCCTGCCCTCAGGCAGGTTAACCAGGCCGTACGACAGATGATACAGGCTCTTTGCCCATTCATAACCTAGACATTTAAGGATGTAGAACAGAACCTTGAAGTGATGCTGCTGTTCATTGGCAACGACGAAGACGAGCCTGTCGAAGGGCCAGTCCGCATGCCTATGGATTGCCAATCCTATATCCTGGGTTGTGTAGATTGAGGTGCCATCCTTGCGGAGCAGAACCTTTTCTTCTAGCCCTATAGGAGACAGGTCTATGCGTACGGAACCATCGGCTGCCTTGTGAAACACGCCGGCTGCCAAACCCTTAAGAACCTCTTCCTTGCCGGTTAGATAGATCTGGCTTTCATAGTAGTACTTGTCAAAGGATATGCCCGTGCGCTCGTATGTCTTACGAATACCACCTACCGCCCATTCGTTCATCTTCTTCCATAGGGCGATAGTCTCGGGGTCTCCGGCTTCCCATTTGACGAGCAGTTCTTGAGCCTTTTCTTCTGCCTTGGCGTCTTCTTTCATGAGATCGTTGAACTTGACGTAGTAGTCGCCCACGAAGTGGTCAGTCTTCTTGCCTTCATCGTCGGGCGTACGGCCACCCCCATACACCATGTAGGAGAGCATCGACTTGCATATATGGACGCCCCTGTCGTTTATCAGGTTTATCTTGAGGACTTCGGCTCCATTGGCCCTCAGTATCCGCGACGTACTCTCCCCTAAGGCATCGTTACGAAGGTGCCCCAGATGCAGAGGCTTATTGGTATTGGGGCTTGAAAACTCTATCATGATCCTGGAACCAGCCAAAGACTGGGAGCGCCCATATGCCTTTCCTTCCGACATTGACCCTAGAACTTGAGAGACCAGCGATGGCCTGTCTAAAAAGACATTGAGATAGGGACCGACGACCCTGGCAGTTCCGGCGGGGGTCTCTATTTCCTTGCCAGGGGACTCTAGCCTGGTCGCCACGGCAGCCGCTATCTGAGGAGGACCCATCCTGAGCGCCTTGGCGAAGGGAAACATGGGAAAGCCTATGTCGCCCATGGCCGTGTCGGGAGGACTCTCGGCGGCAACGGCTGAGGCCAAGGCGCTGTCGGCTCCCTTTTCCTTGAGGATATCGGCTACGGCAAGCGTTACCGCCTTCTTCCAGGCTTCTCTGACGGACTTCATTGTTTACTCCTAGGGACTAGACGGCCGAGAGCCGACTCGTAAGGCTATGGCTGCTTAGTGTAACGAAATGGCCTTCCAGTATCAACGAGTAGCTACACGAGTGCTCGTTTCAAGGCAGAGCGCCAGGGCTCACTATGTCGAGAAAGGCCTCTTCGTCTATTATGGCTACGCCTAGTGTACCTGCCTTCTTGTTCTTCTCTGAGCCAGAACCGGGATCGTTTGTAACCAGGTAGCTGAGCCCCTTGGTAACCGATGAGCGTACCGAGGCGCCCAGTGATGTTACAAGAGCCTGGGCCCTGGAGCGTTTCATGCTGCGGAGTTCTCCGGTGAAGCAGAACGAAAGACCTGCAAGGGGCCCTGTTGCCTCGGTGTGAGGCGCTATGGCGACAAGACCGGTAGCCAGTACGGCATCCATCTGTGGGCCTAGACTCTTCAGGCCCTCGCTTAGGGTTGCCGCCATGATGTCACCAAATCCATCTATGACCGCCAAGTCCTGGGTCGTAGCCGATCGCAGCGCCTTTAGCGTCGAGAAACCAGCCGCAGCCGCCTTCTCCACCGACAGAAGCCCTATACCCTCTATGTCGAAGCCCGCTACGAACTGAGCCAGGGTCGGCTCGGATCGAGCTTGCAGGTTCTGCACCAGCTTGGTAGCGCTGGCCTCCCCCATCCTCTCGTAGCCTGATAACTCTTCTACGCTCAGGGTGTATAAGTCGGCTATGGACCTGACCCTGCCGGCATCGAAGAGCCTCCTCAGTATTGTTACGCCAAACTCCATCACATCGAGGGTAGCCAGCCATTTTTCAAGACGATGCAGTATCTTCTTGGGGCAGTCAGGGTTGGGGCAGTACAGCCTGGTACCCTCGTCTACGAGGCTAGAGCCGCAGGAACAGCTCGATGGCACCACGATGTCGATGCTGCCCGGGGGGTTCTCTATGAGCCCCTCTATCTTGGGGATAATCTCACCGCGCTTTACGACTATGACCCTGGAACCTATCTTGAGCCCCATGCCGCGCATGGTATTGGTGTTGGCAAGGCTCGCCCGCTTGACCGTGGTTCCGGCCAGGCGCACCGGTTCTATCAAGGCAACGGGTGTATAGGTAGCTCCTGATTCGCTCCACTCTATGCCCACCAGCGTTGTACTAGCCTCTTCCAAGGCAAACTTGAAGGCTATCTGCCGCTCCGGCCTGGCTCGCTTCATGTCGTCAATGTCTACGAGCCGCGCCTTTACGACCAGTCCGTCTATGTCGAATGCTAAAGAATCTCTTGAGTCCATGACGCGAGCCCTATAGTCTATAACCTGGTAGGGTTCGCTGAATGTGGCCGTCTGAACCACCTGGAAGCCGCCATCCTTGAGCCAGGCAATCTTGGAGAGTTCATCGTCGAAGGGGGGCGTTGCGGCCATGGTAAAGAGACTGCCGGGCTCAACATCGTACATGCCCCGTGGTGCTGCATCGTAACAAATGACGTCTAGGTGCTCTACACCCACCCCATCCTTACGCTTCATAAGGCCATTGGCTGCGTTCCTGCAATTAGCCTTGTCTGAAAAGTGCCGGGCGTGCGTGTCTTTCGACATGACTACTTCTCCCCTCACGGCACCATTCCATCGAGAGCCAAGCTCATTTGGAACGCCTTTCATCATGCGGGCATTGCGTGTGATGTCATCTCCCAGTATACCGTCGCCCCGGGTGACGGCCCTAGTCAGACGCCCATTCTCGTATTGTAGTTCAAGGCTGGCTCCATCGAGCTTGTGTTCTACGATGTACTGCTCCAGGTTTATCCTGGCGCACCATGCAAGAAATTCTTCGGGGTCTGCAGCCTTGGCCTGACTACCCATGGGCAGGATGTGCCTGGCCTTCGGAAAACCATCGCTGGCATCAGAGCCGACCCTGGAAAGTACGGGGCTAGAGGGAGACAGGTGTGACAACTCGTCCCAGAGGGCATCGAAATCGGCATCGCTAATCTCCGGACTATGGTCGTAGTACAGACCCTGGTGCCTGACGATAAGGGCTTCCAATTCGGCGATCCTCGCACTGAGCTTATCTGTTTCATCCATCCGGGCCTCGCCTCCCCATTCCAGGTGGCATTGTAGACATCTGGTGACGACCGGTCAACGGAGAAACCGGTCGGCTTGACCGAGCCTGTCGGGACGAGTTAGCCTGATGATGAACAAAGGCGATGAAAGCGAGAAACAATGGGTGTAGTCGTCAAACGTAGACTAGGCAAGATGGCCGTCATAGTGCCGGCGGCATTCATCAACAGCCTGGCCATAGGCACCATGTCTTTGGGTCTCCTGTTCGTTGTCAAGGATTTGTATGGTGCCAGCCCAGCCTTGGTAGGATTCCTGGGAGCCCTCTGGTCATCATCGTATTTCATAGCGTGCATTCTACTTCGCAGGACGGCATCCCGTTTTAGACCCAGAACGGCCATGTTCATCATGACATCCTGTAGCGCCATCATCTGGACGGCCTTTCTTCTGTACCCGGGTCTGTGGCAAGCCTATGTGGCCTTCTCTCTGTATGGGCTCTTGACGGCATTCTTCTGGCCACCCCTGATGGGCTGGCTGTCTACAGGGTATGAAGGCGCGGAACTCAACAAGGCCACGAGTCGTTTTAGCCTCTCATGGAGCATTGGAGGAGTATTCAGCTCATACATAGCCGGCATCCTCTCAGAACACGGCAAGTTCCTGCCCATAGTCATGTCGGCTAGCCTCTTTGCCATTAACGCATTGTTCATTCTTTCTTCAAGATTGTTGGTACCCGCTGACACGATCAGCGCGACCGATGGTCATGAGGAGACGGAAGCCATAGACCGTTCTACCATGCTTCGCTTCCCCGCATGGCTTGGAGCCTTCTTGATATACGCGGTCATGGGGGTGCTCTTCAATGTATTTCCTGTGTTCGCCCGTGACCGCCTGGCTCATAGTGAGTCAACCATAGGCTTCATGCTGACCATGAGGGCAATGGCCACCGCGCTGGGTTTCTTCGTGCTGGGACGTTTGACGTTCTGGCAATTCAAACGATACACCCTCCCTGCCTTATCGATGGCAACGGCCCTCATTCTTGTAGTGCTCATCGTTCAGCGAGGCGTTATAGGATTTGCCATGTGCTTTGGCTTGTTAGGATTCCTGCAATCAGGGATGTACAATAATTCACTGTTCTATGCTACGAGCGGGGCTCTGGACCGCAACAAACGAGCCAGCGTGCATGAGGCCCTTGTCACCTTTGGACAAGTAGTAGGTTCCATAAGCGGAGCGCTTCTGTACCAGTCATTCTCTATGCCGGCAGTGTTTTTGAGTCTTGGCCTGCTTCTGATAGCTGGAGCCAGCGCCCAGGCTGTGATGATATATAGGCCTGGCCGCCTGGCAAGGCCAGGAAACCGGGCCTGAAATTTTTACAGGACTTCAGCCGCCAGACTTGACGAAGGCATCCTTGTAGCCCAGGGATCGTACCCTGACAAGAGCTACACCACTTTCGTCTCTTGACAAAGGCCCGACATACACCTTCCAGCTATCCTTGCCACGAATAGTCGACTTCTCTATGAGCGCGGAGAAGGCCTTGCCCAGACCGCTTGCTATGTCCTTGGCCCCGGCTTCTGTCCCGTAGGCTCCAACCTGTATATAGTAGCGCCCCTTTTCCAGAACACCGAGTGCTACAGGGGATGACGGCGTCGTCGAGGGAGTGACGCTGGCAAGCGGTTTTACAAGGGGCGTGGTTGGAACAGTAGCCTGCTCGAGCAGCGGTGGCTTTGGAGCCGCTGGCTCTATGGCGACTATGTACTCCAGTGTTTCTGTAGCCGTCGCCGGTTCGACCTTGGCCATAGGCTCGTCTTTTACTGCAGGACTTGCAAGGTCTGAGGGCACTGCCATCGGCTCAATGGGCATGAGTGGATCCTGAGCCATGACGCCAGGCTTCTCTTCTGGAATCACATCGGCGTCCTCGAGGCTTACCAGGGTTTCTGCCGCGTCGAAGGCAGGAGTCTCAAGCACGAGAGCCACAGGCTGCACCCTATCACTCAAGCGTATCTCGCCTTCGGCAAGGCTTGTAGCAGGCACCCTCATAGGCGGGGGTGTCAGGTGGGTCAGCAGCACATCTGGCAGCTCATCGGCCTCAAGCTGGGGCCATGCCAGTTCGGCCTCTATTCCCTCGTCCATAAACGCAGGAACACGCCTTGCAATGGCTATGGCACTCTGTGGGGCACTATCATGGTCAGGCAAGACTGTTGTATCAGCGCTTGCCATGATGGGCGCATCCATGATTACAGGTTCTGACAAAACCAAGGCAATGTAGGTAGGCTCAGGCGAGCCCAGACTTCTTGTCGAGACATCGGGTAAGAGTTCAGGGGCTTCATACAGTCGTGGAGCCATGCTAGCGCTCACCCTGATGGGAGTCTCGTCGGGCAGGGGCAATTCCTCTACAGGAGATGCTACCGTATCGACGATCCTGGCCACAGGCTCTGATGGTGCCGGCAGCTGAGGAAGGACTATGGTACGCACCGGCTTGGGTTTTGCACTCGCTAGAGGTACTGGAGTCTCTTCCAGCTCCAGAGGATCCTCTGGAACAAGGGCAAGGGAGTCGTCATCAAGCGGAGTCGTTACTATGGGGGTCTGTATGGCAGGTGGTTCTACCAGAGCTGTTTCAGCCGGTGATGGAATGGGAAGTGGCCTTGAACCGGAAGCAACGGCTGGAGCTCGTTCTTCTATTGCTCCCGATGGCTGGAGCTCGTAGCCAAGCCGCTTCAGTTCCTGGGCTGCCAGGAGCCTGGGGTTAAAGTCTGGATCGTAGGAGGAACCGCTCGTCTTAGAGGGAGCCAGTTCAACGGCACTCTTTGGCTCTGAAGCCCTGATTCTAGCCACCCTGCCGGACTGTAAACCTATGGCTGTGGCCGCCTCGACAGAAAGCATCATAAACACGCCGGAACTTTCTATGCTCCTTGTGACTATAACCGTGACCGAGCGTCCGTTCTCCAGATTGAGCACCTCTACGGCTGTGTTGCGCGCGAAGGAGTTACACGCGGCATAGTAGCCGGAAGGCGGAAAGTCTCCGTAGCCTCCCATCATCGCGCTACCGTCCCAAGACACTGCCGAAGCCATGACGACGATGGCCAACATACAGGCTGCGATTACAATGTTACGCTTCTTCTTGTACATATGACCTCCGCGACGTGCTTAAGCCGCGCAATGCACCGGCACATCCAGCCGTTATGGCGACTCCCACGCTTGAACACGCTTTTTCTATATCCTGAGCGCTCATGCTGTTGGGCGTGACTGCCGGGACACTGCCCTTGACCAGCTCCAAGCCATCACTGACGCGAATGAGCCTAAAGCTGCAGGCCGGTACCGGTTCAACGCCCGGATATTGGGCCAGTATGACTATGACGAAGTCTACACGGCCTTCCTTTTCGTCGATGCCAGGAATGAATGATAGATATGCTGACTTGTCTCCCGAGACTGGCCTGGAGTTTGTAGCTATGAAGCCAGAGGCGAATAATCCGTCAAGGACGCCACCTATGACGAGCTCAGACGACCCTAGCTGGAACGAACCTAGTTCTAGAGGGGTCTCGAACAAGGTTACCTCGACGGTCTGAGCATAGGGAGCAAGGCTGAGCCCCAAGAGTGATAAGGAGAGAGCAAGCGCCGGTATCTTCATCATTCGTATCCTTTTCATCATTATCTATCGGCTAGCTTGAGTCCGGGATTAAGACGTATCTAGAATCTCCTGTCTTAGAAGGAGCATACGCGCCTTGCCCTGTGCCATGGCTTCATGGTACTTTTTTTTAATGATGCACAGCACAAGCTGCATCAAGCGGCGAGTGGAGGGAATCAGCTATGAACTACTATGCCGTTCAGGTCTGGACTGGCAAGGAAGACGAGTTCGCAGACAGGCTTGCAAGCGCTCATGCTGCTGCACTCAAACCACTGGTTCCAAAACGTGCTGTTATGGTTAGACGCAAGAAAAAGAATTGTCATGAGGAGAAACCTCTATTCCCTGGGTACGTCTTCCTCGGCATAGACTCCGATGAACTAGGAAACGACCAGCGTTGGCATGTCAGAGCCACTAAATTTTTCCTGCGCTTCTTGCCTACGACCATAGATCCTTTGCCGGTCAAGGAACAGGACAGGCGTCTCTTAGCCCATTTCATGTCGTTTGGCAAAGTAGCCGATATATCGAAGGTAACATTCGACGACTATGATCGCATCGTCGTCGTAGAGGGACCTCTCAAGGGTCTGGAAGGCAAGATCATCAAGGTTAATGTCAGGAAGCGCAGGGCAAAAATCCGCCTGGATATGTGCGAGAATTCATTTCTCATCGACCTTGGTTTCGAGATTATCGATAGAGCGGTGAAAGGACCAGGCGACAGCGATGGGCAACAAGCAAGAGAATCCTAGAGTATACATAATAGGTGCCGGTTTTGCTGGAAGGGCCGTTGCCAGAGAAATAAAGACAAATGCCGTATTCGGTTCAATCGTAGCCTTTCTGGACGACGACACGGCCAAGATAGGGCAGCGAATAGAGGGTGTGCCTGTCTTGGGTCCCATAAGGGATATTGTCAGCCTTTTTGCCAGAACACCGGCCGATGAGGCCATCATTGCCATTCCAAGCGCCTCAAGGGAATTCCTGCGGGAACTCTATTACCTCCTTAAAAACGCCGGATTTGCCCGTATAAAGATACTGCCAGACGTTGCCCAGATCGTAGAAGGCGATGCTCACCTTGTCCAGGCCAGGGAGATTGACCCCCAGGATCTCCTGGGAAGGAGCCCTGTGGCCATAGGGCTTAAGAAGAGCATAGAGTGGCTTTCGGGCAGGCGCGTCATAGTGACCGGCGCCGGTGGATCAATAGGTTCGGAATTGACGAGGCAGCTCCTCTCTGCCGGCGTGGAGAGGCTCTACCTCTTCGGACATGGAGAGAATTCCATCTATCAGATCGAACGGGAACTACGTGAGCTTCAGGCAGGCGGTGTAGGAGTCTCGACGGCAATAGTGCCCATCATAGGAGAACTAAAAGACAAGGACTACATGGTCGATGTCTGTAGACGTCTCAAGGCAGACGTCGTGTTTCACGCGGCAGCATACAAACACGTGCCCATGATGGAGGCCAATACCGTAGCGGCCATAGAGAACAACGCCTTTGGCACCCAGAACCTCGTAGAAGCGTGCCTTCAGGCTGGGGTCAAACGCTTCGTACTCGTCAGTACCGACAAGGCCGTCGATCCGCTCTGCGTCTATGGTGCATCAAAACTGCTTTCAGAGCATATAGTGATGGACGCCCAGAGCAAGGCCGGTCTTGGTGAACATTACATGCTTGTCCGCTTTGGAAACGTCCTGGGATCCCGGGGCTCGATTCTGCCACTGTTCATGCAACAGGTAGCCAGGGGTGGGCCCGTTACCGTGACCGATCCAAAGGCGGAGCGCTACTTCATGACCATCCCTGAAGCCTGCTCACTCGTACTCAAGGCAGGTGGCGTTGGCCGTGGTGGCGAGTCGTACCTCCTGGACATGGGAGAGCCTATAGCCATACGAGAGCTTGCTGAGCAGGTCATACGCTTCTCAGGCTTCGAGCCCGACAGGGATATAAGGATAGAGTACATAGGTCTGCGACCTGGTGAACGGCTTAGCGAGAGTCTCATAGCAGACAACGAGTCTCTGGAACGCACCAACTACCCCAGGATAAACAGGCTCGTACGCTCAGGTAGCCCCTTCCCTCTCGAGCAGGCCCTGGAGGCTCTTAAGCCTGCCTGTTTCCTCGACCATGCCCATCCCGATTCTTATCGTAACCGCAGGCATTTACGCGAGGCTCTCAGGGCCTACATGCCAACGGTAGAGGAGATACCCGATGAACCAGAATACTGATTTCATTCCTTTCGCCAGACCCTCCATAGGTACAGAAGAAGAGGAAGCCGTCCTCAAGGTGATGCGATCAGGCTGGTTGACTACCGGCCGCGAGACGCTAGCCTTCGAGAAGGAATTTAGCGAATTTGTCGGTGTCCCGTATGCCCTTGCCATCAACTCGGCCACGAGTGGCCTACATCTTGCCCTTGAAGCCTTAGGGATAGGATCGAAAGACATTGTGATAACGAGCCCCTATACCTTTACATCGACTGCAGCCGTCATACGCCATCTTGGAGCGGAGGTAGCCTTCTGCGACGTGGCCCCCGATAGCTACAACATAGACCCCGACGCGTTAGAAAAAATGCTGGCCACCACTAAAAACTGTAGAGCCATCATCGTGGTACACGTAGGTGGACTCCCCTGCGATATGGCCGCGATCAAGCCACTGGCACAACGCTACGGTTGTGCCCTTGTAGAAGACGCGGCTCACTCATTCCCGTCCATCACCGAGAATGGATACGCAGGCACCCTGGGCGATGTAGGGGTGTACTCCTTCTATGCCACCAAGACGATGACCACGGGAGAAGGCGGCATGCTTGTGACCCGCAATCCTCGTCTGGCCGCCAGGGTAGAAACGATGAGGCTGCACGGTTTCGACCGTGCCGCCTGGGATAGGTATACCTCCAAGAAGGCTTCATGGCGCTACGCGGTGACAGAACCTGGTTTTAAATACAACATGCCGGACATACTCGCGGCCATAGGCAGGGTGCAGCTTGGCAAGTCGCAAGGATTCCTGGCCGAGCGTCGTGCCGTAGCCAAGCTGTATGATGAGGCATTCTCTGGCGTCACGAGCCTTGAGCTTCCTCCCAGAGGGGATGGACACGCCTGGCACCTCTATTCACTGAGGACACGGGTGGACAAGGGAGGCATGCCACGAGACGAGCTCGTAGAGGCGCTGTCAGAACACGGGATAGGCTCCTCGGTACACTTCATCCCTCTCCATACCATGCCATACTACGCCCAGCGCTATGGGTTTTCAGAAGAATCGTTTCCTAATGCCCAGGCCATGTTTGAAAGAACCTTGAGTCTACCCATTTGGCAGGGCATGGGGCTACAGACCGCCAGGCGCGTGGCGGATACCGTCACATCGATAGTCGCAGGCAGCCATACATGAGCGAACGAGAAAGCCGGATACCTTTCATATCGAGGCTCTCCGACTTTCCACGCACGGATACCGTCTATGTAGGCACCGTACGTTCACCTGTCTCATCCGGCACCGTAGTGTCTATAAACATGCCTCACCTGCCCCGCGACTATAGAAGTATCACCGCTGATGACATTCCTGGCTATCGCTTTGTAGACGTCCTTGGCGCAAGGGTTCCCGTTCTGGCTTCAGGGCGCGTCTCCTACAGGGGTGAGCCTGTGGCTCTGATTGTAGGCCCAGACCGCAGGAAGGTAGCAGAGGCCATTGCCTTGACCAAGGTCAGGGTCAACGAGGAGAAGGCCGATTTTTCATTCGAGGCCTGCGAGGCGTCACGCATAGTGCATACCGAACGCCTTGAATCAGGTGATACAGTCTCTGCCTTGGCCTCGGCAAGCCATGTCATACAAGGCGAGTACCGCGTAGGCCCTCAGGACCATTACTATTCAGAACCCCAAGGCTCTGCCGCCGCATTCGATTACGACAAGCTTATAGTATTTTCATCGACTCAGTGGCCTTTTCATGTGCGAGACTCGGTAGCCAAGATTCTTGACGTCAAGAAAGATGAGATCATAGTAAAGCCGACGCTCCTGGGCTCCCACCTCGATGGCAAGCTCTGGTATCCATCACTCCTTGCCTGTCATGCATCATTGGCATCCATCCTATGCAAGAAGCCTGCCCTTCTTCTCCTTGCACGACCAGAAGACTTCCTCTATACGACGAAGCGAGCCCCCATCATAGCCTCCTATACCGCGGGCCTGGACGACGATGGCAGGCTCGTGGCGGTAGAGGCAAGAATAATGATCAATACCGGCGCCTATACGCCGTTCTCAGAAGAAATAACACGGCGTTCTGTCAGTACCGCTCTTGGAGCCTATTCGTGTCCAAACATCAGGATAGTTGCCAGGTCTGTGCGTACAAACCTGCCACCCATGGGAGCCTTCGTTGGGCTTGGAACAGGCCCCATGAACTTTGCCATAGAGCGCTTGGCCGAGGACTGTGCCGCAATAGCCGAGCAGGACCCGTCTGAATGGCGAGCTGCCAACGTCGCAGGCAGGGGGGATGAAACTCTAGGATATCCACTCAAGCGATCCATACCCTATGCAGCCCTGACCGAGCGTCTGCTCGCCATAAGCGACTACCCCAGAAAGCGCTCATCATTCGAGCTCATTCGCAAGAGACGTGCAGACCCCTCGGCAGCGCCTGGGTATGGCATAGGATTGGCCTTTGGGCCACAACTCTCTGGCTCGGCAATGAGGCGTTTCGATATGGACACTCCCAGTGTAGAAGTGACACTTGCCAAGGACTCAACGCTGAGCATACGGACAAGCCTGACGCCAGGTTCTCGTGACACCGCCTCCATCTGGAAACGCTCGGCCGCAGAGACTCTTGGAATTCAGGCTGATATGGTAAGCATAGAGCCTCCTGACACCGACACGGTGCCTGACTCGGGTCCTGGCTCCCTATCAAGAAACATAAGCGTTGTTACCGGGCTCATAGAGGCGGCGTGCTCCACCCTCGCCTCCAAGCGCTTCAGGGAGGCGCTGCCGATAAGCGTCAAGAAGTCGCAGCGGGCGCGAAGCTCAAAGGCTGCACCAGAATCGCCTCTCGATGACGCGGCCTGGGGCGCCGCCGTCGTAGAACTTGAGCTTGACCCCGTGGACGGCCGCCCCATGGTCAGGGGTGTATGGCTAACGGTCAAGGCGGGGCGCATCCTATCTCTCAAGGCTGCACAAAGAACGATTGAACACGACACGACCGTAGCACTCGGATTGTCTCTAGGAGAGTGCCTGGACCTCTCCAATGGACCGGTTGATAGCGATGCCCTCAGAAAGTACCGCTTGCCACGCCTGAAGGACTCTCCATTCATCAAGGTAGAGTTTATAGATGACGAGACGCCTCCTCGTGGCATAGGAGAGCTCGCCTATGCCCTTATCTTGCCGGCCTTCGCCAATGCCCTGTCACAGGCCCTCGATGCACCCTGGAGCTCGCTGCCTCTTGGGTATGCTCGTTCGACCCATGGAGATGAGACATGAACATAGATTTTATCCTTAATGGTGAAGATGTAAGCATCAAGGCAGACCCGCTGGAACGACTATCAGACTTGCTCCGTGAGGGATTCGGTCTTTCAAGCCTCATGAGCGATTGCCTGGGAGGCTTGTGCGGCAAGTGTATAGTCTATTTCAATGGCAGGCTTGTAAATTCCTGCCTCGTTCCTGCCTTCAAGGTCAGGGGCTCGGAGATAATAAGCTATGAAGGTTTCAAGAGTACCGAGGCACACGAGACGGTCAAGCGTTCCTTTGCAGAGAACGGCGTTGAATTCTGTGGATTCTGTGACGCGGCCATGTACATGGCCGCCGACTCGCTCTTAGAATCTGCCGAGAGACCAAGCGATGATGAAATAAAGGAGACCATGTCGTCGGTGTACTGCCGCTGCACGACACCATCCCTCTCCCTACAGGCGGTGAGGAATATGATCGAGGCCAGAATGGGCGGGGTATACAACCGTGCACATTGACGAGATAGCCGCCCCAAAAAGCCTCCAGGAGGCCATAGCCGTCTTGAAGCGCAGACCCAATGCCATACCATGGGCAGGCGGCACCCTGATCCAGACGACTACAATAGGCATGGATTCAGAGAGGCCAGCCTCCATACTGGATCTAGGTGGCATAGCCGAACTGACGCTCATAAACAGATCAGACCGTTACCTGGAACTGGGAGCCTGTGTGACACTCTCTGCCATTCTATCCTTACCTAAGAGCCTGTCTCTTGAACCATTGCGTGGGGCGGCCGCTCTCATAGGCACGGCAACGGTCCGTAACCTGGCTACCATAGGCGGCAACATCGGCTCTCGGGAGTCATTCATGACATGCTTCTCTGCTCTTGCCTGCCTCGATGCCAGCCTTGAGCTGAGGGACGCCAATGGTTCACGTTGGTCGGGTATCCATGCCTTGATAGACGATGAAAACCGCCCCCGCTTCCCAAAATCCACGCTACTGACACGTATCCGTATACCAACGTCCTCCTGGGATGCGACGGCCATCCATAGATTGGGAGAAGCCCCCCGTGGCGAGGCCTATCCTGCCTCGTTTGCCGCAGCCGCACGTTTTGAGAAGGGCACCATTTCGGAGCTCAGGCTCGTAGCCGCAGGAGCGCGCATAGTCAGGGACAGGGAACTGGAGGCATCGCTTATAGGCAAGCGCCTGCCCTTGGGTTCCAAGGACATAGAGGAGACACAGTCAAAGGCATACCAGAAGGCTCTCGATATTGGCTTCGATGAGGCGGCTGCCGACCATTATGGAGCCTATGTGGCAGCCTTCCTGTCAGACGTCCAGGAGGAAGGCCGGTGAGCGGCATACTGTACCTACTGCCCGTTCCCATAGCCGATGGCGATCCAAAGGATGAATTGGCCCCCAAGGTTATCCGTGCCATCCAGGGAATTCGAGACTTCATAGTTGAAAACGAAAGAAGTGCACGACGCGTCCTGTCAAAAATACTGCCACAGGAGTCTCTCGATGCATCGCGCTTCTTCCTGCTCGACGAGCACACTCCATTGGATGACGTACCCGCGCTTCTGGCACCTCTCTTATCCGGCAGGGATGCGGCCATCATGTCGGAGGCGGGCAGCCCCTGCGTCGCAGACCCAGGAGCCACCCTGGTGGCAGCGGCATTCCGTGCCGACATACAGACGATACCCCTTGCAGGCCCCAGTGCCATACTGATGGCCATCATGGCCTCTGGACTGGGGGGCCAACACTTCTCGTTCAAGGGCTATCTGCCCCAGGATGCGTCGGGACGTGAAGCAGCCTTGCGGGACATGGAGCAACGATCGGCCAAGGAAGGCTCCACCCAGGCCTTCATAGAGACACCCTACCGTAACGACGCCGTCGCCTTGAGCGCTGCCAAGGCCCTTAAGGCTGACACCATATTCTGTGCCGCCATTGGGCTATCCACTCCAAGAGAAAGAATACTTCGCATGTCCGCGATGGAATGGAGAAAATCTCCACCCACCATAGGCAAGATTCCGACGGTATTCCTGCTTCTGGCTCATAAAGAGGCTTCTCCCCGGCCGGAACAAGGAGCACGACGTGGGCAGGGCACTACTAACGCTACCCCTGGCCCTAGCAGCCGGAAGCGAAGAGCTTGACGATTTACGATAGGCGGTTACACTGATATGAGCATGCAGAACCAGGCAAACCTGTACGAGCAGTACGAGAATGAAATAGCCTCTGTCAATCTTTTTACCCAGGCCAAGCTGGGGCTCAAGCCTGGGCAGACAATAGTCAAGATAGATACCTACAGCATCATCTGCGTACCGTATCGATTCTCTCTTAAAGGAGCCGTACTCCTTGCATCATTCTCAAGCGAGGAACAATCCCTCTTTCAGCGATTCGTCAACCAGCTGGCAGGCCTCACACTTATATTCCAGCCTGACAAGTCACCAAACCCACTCAAGATATTCGCTCGTTGCATGCTAAAATCTGTCAGCCCCATGAAGGGTCGAGAATCCATAGGCCTCGTGGAAGTCGTATTCAAGCCATGCCCGCCAGACCTTATAACGATATTCATAGATTACTTCATGCTCCTGGACAGGCTAAAGGTAGAGTTCGATGACTATAAGGGAAAGCTCATCGCAATCAATTCAGACAGCTCAAAGGCCATGGCTTACAACAACTTCTCGATGCTAGGATACGAAGGGGCACAGGCTAAGGTAGCCCTGTTTGCACTGGCGAGCGACACGCTTAACTTCCTTGTCCCCATGAACGGGCCTCAACTGCAGGAGGGAAAGCCCATGCAGATGAAACTATACTTCCAGAGCTTCCAGTTCACGGTGCAAGGATCCATAGCCAAGATAGCACGCCTGCAGAACGGGGTTCAGAAGGTAGAGGCTACCATTCAGTTCAGCTCTGAACTCGTATCAATAATAGAGCAATACCGCTTCGCCGAGAAATTCCAGGTAAAGGCTATCCAAGTGTCTGATACCATGGTGAAGACCGACTAGTGCCGAGTCGGCTTGCCTTGCCAAGCAAGCGCGCGTGGCACTAGCCGGCGAGAGCCGCCAATTTTTCCCGTATAAACTCGCTCTTCTCCTTCAAGCCTATGGGACCCGTGGCTATCATCAGCACGTTTGGCCTGTGAGGATCCAGGCGAATCTTCTGCCCGCTTTCCTTCATGAGCCGCAGGAGCCTGTCCACCTTTATCCTCGACACCTTGGAGAACTCAACGGTTACGAAGCCTTTTCTTTCCTTGAGCGTGGCTATCGATAGCTTCTTGCATAGAATACGTATCTCGGCCAATGCCAGGAGGCTCGAGACCTCTTCTGGCACGGGGCCAAAGCGGTCCTCCAGCTCACGGTACAGAGACTCCAGGTCGTCTTGAGAGAGTATGGATGCTATCTTCTTGTATATCTCCATCTTGACGGCTTGCTGGTCTATGTAATCGTTTGGAATAAAGCCGGAATACTCCATCTCCAGGTATGGTTCCTCCTCGGCGTTGTATCCCTCGTCAGACAGCCTTGCCACAGCCTCGTCAAGTAGCTTCAGATACAGGTCGAATCCTACCGAGTAGATATCACCCGACTGCTCCCGCCCCAGGAGATTACCCGCGCCTCTCACCTCGAGATCCTTCATGGCTATCTTGAATCCGGAGCCAAGGTCTGTAAAATCAGAAATTATCTGCAGACGCTTCATGGCCAATTCTGACAGTGCCCGGCCATCAGGATAGAACAGATAGGCATAGGCCAGACGGTCAGAGCGCCCTACCCGACCACGTAACTGGTAGAGCTGGCTGATGCCGTAATTGTCTGCCCGGTCTATGATGATGGTGTTGACATTGGGAATGTCTATGCCATTCTCTATTATTGTCGTCGACACCAGTACATGAAAGCCCCTGTGGATGAAACGGTGCATGACGTCCTCAAGCTCGTGAGCCGCCATCTGGCCGTGGGCCATCTCCACCATGACCTCTGGAACCAGCCTCTGGATGAAGGCCATGGTATCGTCGAGCGACTGTACCCGGTTGTGAAGGAAGAAGACCTGGCCATCGCGCTCCACCTCTCGGCGTATGGCGCTGGCTATGAGGTCAGGCTGGAACTCGTCTACCACCGTCTGTATTGGATGCCTGTTATTTGGCGGAGTCGAGAGGACCGACAGATCCCGTATCTTGAGCATTGACATGTGCAGGGTACGCGGTATGGGGGTAGCCGTCAGGGTCAGGGCATCGACATTGGCCTTCATCTCCTTGAGACGTTCCTTGTCCTTGACGCCGAAGCGCTGCTCCTCATCTACTATGAAGAGCCCTAGTTCCTTGAACGCTATGTCCTTCTGCAGGATGCGGTGGGTGCCAATGAGTACATCTATGGAGCCTTCCGCCACACCGGCCAATACCTTCTTCTGGTCCTTCTTCTCTACGAAACGGGAGAGCATGCCGAATCGTATTGGCAATCCCCTGAAGCGATCCAGACATGTATCGTAATGCTGCTCTGCTAGTATTGTAGTCGGTGCCAGGAAGGCGACCTGTTTGCCACCCATAACGCTCTTGAAAGCAGCCCGCATCGCTATCTCTGTCTTACCATAGCCAACATCGCCGCAGATGAGCCTGTCCATGGGGCGTTCGCTCTCCATGTCGCGTTTAACGTCCTCTATGCATACGAGCTGATCCGGCGTCTCCTCGTATGGGAAGGCAGCCTCGAAGGCCGTCTGCCATTCGCCATCAGGAGGAAAGGCAAAGCCTTTAGCCAGCCTTCGGCGCGAGTATATGCGTATGAGGCGTTCTGCCAGGTCCTCTACAGACTTCTTGACCTTGTTCTTGCGGTTTTCCCATGACTTTGAACCGAGCCTGTCCATCCGTGGCTCGTCGCCCTCATTGCCTATGTAGCGTTGCACAAGATTGGACTGCTCTATGGGTACGAAGACGCTTTCCTCGTCCGCATACTCAATCTTTACATAGTCCCTGTCGTTACCCAGCACCTTGACGCGCTCTATGCCGACGAAGCGGCCTATGCCATAATTGACATGCACCACAAAGTCGCCAGGATTAAGCTCTACGAATGTATCTATGACCTTTGATCGGGCGCTTTTAAGAGATTTTGGGGCGCGTTTACGACGGCCAAATATCTCGCTTTCATGCACGAAGGCAAGCCTGGCCTCAGGGATGGTAAAACCGGCCGATAGCCCCTCGGAGTGAACCAAGACGTCGTCGCGGGCAATAAGAGAGCCGATACGCTCGGCCTGGACGGCATTCTCTGCAAAGACGTGCACCTCATACTTGGCACGCAAGAGCGAGTCGAGCTCCTCGCGGAAGTAGTTAATATTGCCAAAGTATGAACGTGGCGGCTCGGAGCCAAAGGCTAGCCTGTTTTCTGCATCACTATCCTTGAGGGACCATGAGACTATAGTCCGCTCCAGGCCTGCCAGCTCAGTCTCGAAGTCTACCAGTATACGCTCCGGGGGTGGCACAGGCCCTTCTATCAATGCCTTACGATACAAACCAGCATACTCACGCTGCACCGCTTCGGTCTGACCCGTCAGCCTCTCACGTTCTGTGAGCATGACCACGTCGCCAGGCTCTATGTACTCGAATATGCTTGAAGTACCGCCGAACGCCAGGGGATAGAGTATCTCCTCACCCTTATTCTCGCCTCGCTGTACCAATGATTCTTCAATCTCTGCTATGAAGCTGGAACGATCCTCACCTGCCGGAGCCGGACATGCCAGCAGGGCATCGCAGGCTGCCTTTGCCATATCGGGCGTCCAGATGCATTCACGGGCAGGCCGCAACAATACAGAGACAGGACGCTCAGGCTCGGAAGCCTGGGAAACCGGCTCGAAACGTTTTATCTCCTCCACCTGGTCATACTCGAAGACGATGCGAACAGATGTTTCATCGCCCGGCATGAAGACATCAAGAACCTCTCCACGCAAGGCAAACTCGCCTGGTAGACTGACGCGTGGCACCCGCAGATAACCCCATGCAGACAGCCTGTCTGCCATGGCTACGACATCGATGGTATCGCCCTTGGTGACGCGGAACATACCCCGTTCGAAGCTATCGCGTGGCGGGACGGGAGTCATGGCGGCTCGCTGCCCTGCTACAATGACCCTGGGACCATCGTCGTCTAGCATGGCCGCAAGAGCGGCGGCCCTCTGCCCGAATGCGGCGGAACGTTGTTCAACGGGACGGTAGGCCGCCGTGTGCCACCATGGAAACACCATGGCCTTTGTTCCAGCGGCCTCGCAATCTGCGGCGAAGGCCTCGGCCTCTGTGTCTGTCGGCACTATGACAAGGAAACGCCGGCCTTGCATACGGGTGGCGTATGGCCGACGCTTAATGTCTCTATGCACAGCAGTTGCTACAATGAAGGCAGCCAGTGGAGACTCCAGTTCAGAGCAGTCTATGGCAAAGAGACCCGCATCGAGCCTGTCCAGGAGCTTCGAGACAGGTTCATGACGCAAGAGATGCTGTGATACATGTTCAAAACGTAAGGAGTTCATGAAAATCGTCCGATATATTCATAAGGATAGCGCGTCCTCAATACTACACGAATCGCATGGACGCGCACAAGGAGAGCCAAGGGTGCACCTAAAAAGCCGCGTCCTTTCAGCACTGATAGCCACATTCGCCTTGAGTGCCGTGACGGCACAGGCAGATATATCAATCAACTTCTTCGACAAGCGCATCTACATGCCGGGTACTGAAGTGCTAGTAAAGGTATCGATAAAGAATACAAGCGCCTCGGCATGGCGCTTCAAGCTAGCAGACGACAAACGCCTGTCACTGGAGTTTGACGTCCGCTCCATTTCAAACAGGGCCCTGGAGCCAAGCGACTCCTGGAAGAGAGCCATGTCGTCGAGCACTCCGGTGTTCTACCGTGAGCTGTCTATACAACCTGGTGAAGAGTACTCGTTTGTTGAAAACCTGGCCGATTACGTTGCCGTCACAGAACCCGGCGCCTACGTCATAGAATGCTCACTTTTCCCCGAGTTATCAGGCAGATCTGAACCTCGAATAGCAATCCGCTCCAACAGGCTATCATTATCGGTACGTCCAGGGGCTCCCAGCCCTTCCATCGCCGAGAGCTTTAAGACAGGCACAGCTGAAATACTAAAGGCTGAAAAAATAGGCCCTGATGAAGTCGTTGCAAGGACAATCAGGGCCAGGCAGAAGGGCCTATGGAACGAGTTCTTCCTCTACCTCGATGTTGAGAGCCTTCTTAAAGCCAATGCCGACAAGAGCCGTTCATACGACAGGGAGTCTGATGACGGCAGAAGAAGGATGATAGTAGCCTATAAGGCCGATCTGATGGCCAACGTCGTCGATTCTGACATAGTCGTCATACCAAGCTCCTTTGAGATACTTGAAACCCGCTATGGTTCATCCTATGGCAAGGTTGTAGTCTTGGAGAAATTTGACTACGAAGGGTTCAAGATGATAAAGGAGTATAGCTACGAACTGGAACGCAGGGACGATGTGTGGTATATAGTCGCCTACGTCGTTAGAAACAAGGGAACTGAATGAAGGCACTGCTCGTAGTAGAGGATGATGCGTTCGCCGATATACTCAGGTTCTACCTGCAACCTCTAGGACTCGACATCATCCATTACAAGGACCCTCTCAAGGCTCTGGACAATCTTGATGAAATCCTTCCCGACGCCGTCATCATGAGTGCAAAGGACTATCCACGACACTGGAAGAGCATAGTCGTCAATGTAAGGTCCACTCGGCCTAAGTCGGCATGCGTCATAATCCTCCTAAAAGGGGAGTTTTTCCCCTTCGAAGAAGCCGCCAAGGCCGCCTACCTGGGCGTCAATGGTGTCGTCAAGGAGGATCTTTCTGACAAGACAGAGCTCGACCATCTGCATCAACTGCTAAAGCGTTACATAGAACTTGATGAATCAAGGACAAACGATCGCCATATCCCCGGTCCATGGGACAAGTTGGGTTTCATCTTTTCCCATCCCTACACCTATAGGCCGATTGTTGGCACCATAGAGACCATATCGAGCGACGGCCTGTCTTTTGCACCCGATATCGGTGCCCTGGTTACCGACCTGGAACCTGGCATTGTCATAGACGAGGCGTCCCTTCGCATAGACAAGGACATACTGGACATGCGCTGCCGATTGATGAGAAACGAATCTGTCATGGCATTTGTCTTTGATTGTTCCCAGCAGACACGCGATTCAATAGCCGCCTACATAGCAGGCAGGGCCGAGAGGGAGATACGATCTCTGTTGAATCGTTAATACTTTAATGATACTATATTCCATATGAAACCCGAAGAACCATGTGATGAAAAGCTCTTGGCTGATTATGCCAAAAAGTTAAAGGCTGTAGGCCATCCTATAAGGCTTAAGCTTTTGTGTCTCATATCGCGAGAATGCGATCCCTGCGTCTCAGACCTATGGCAATGTCTCAAGCAGCCACAGCCTGTAATATCGCAGCATCTGGCCATACTCAAACAAGCCGAGATAGTCGATGCAGAAGTAAACAAGACAAAACGCGTCTATTCTATAACCGACCCATTCATAGAAGAGATTATCAAGAGGATAATAAGAAAAGAAACCATAGAACTCTAAGCCCCTGTCAGGCTCATCATGGAGCCTGGCGTCTGACGGCTGAGGCTGGGTCTGTTATCCGCATCCGCGCTACGGCGGCGAAGGGAGCAGTGCCATCGGTGGCCACGGTTTTCCATAGCTTCGTGGCCACGACTCTGGCGTTAGAGACATACAGGGCATCGGCAAGAGTCAAGAGTAGCCTTGGAAGCCTTGCCTCAGACAGATAGGCTGAAACGCTTGTGTCTCCTCGGGCTCTCTCCATGAAGTCGTCCAAGCCATTCCACACATAGTCACTGTCCCTTCTTACAAGCATGTTTATGGCCTGGCTAAGAGTCATATTGAGCGCTATGGCGGCATGAAAGGAAGCGGCGGCCCTACCCCTCTCCAGGTAGTAGGATCCCAAGGCCGTATGGGCCTCCTGGGAGTATGTAGGTTGTAGGCGGTATAGTGTCATGAAGCGATCGAAACCTTGATCGAGTAGTGTCGCCATCATGGCATCCCTGAGGTACTGGTCTATGGCGCCGTCGTTTCCATCGACTATGCTCTTCATGACGTTTTCCCAGGCCACAAAATTCGAACTTGCGTCGTAGAGCGAGGCCATGGCATACAGAATTGTAAAACGTTCATCTGGAATCTCAAGAGAGGGGCTCATGTCATAGGCCCGTCTGTACTGCGCTTCGGCTATGCCTAACTCACCTTCCAGGAAGAACACCTTGCCCTTCCAGTATTCGGCCTCAGGATACCTTGAAAGGAGCTGGACTTGGTTTCGTAGACCGGCTATGGAATCATCCAGGGCTTGCAGTGGTCGGTATTCAATGACTAGAAGCAATACATCTATGAAGGCCCTGTGGCTGTCTGATAGTCGTTCCTTGCGCAATGCCTCAAGCAGACTCTTGGATGCCGCCGCCTGTCCCGCGGATAGCTTGATGTAATCACGCTGGATGAAGTCTTCTGCCGCGAACGCTGCGAGCACCCTGGTTATTGAATCTTCCCCGATCTTGGCCGCCTTGGTATCCAATACCTGATCGAGACGTCCAAGGGCAGCCGTAAAATTGATACGTCTCAATGATATGGCATTGTCGAAGTGTACCAGGGCGCTACCAAAATCCTTTGTATCGTAGGCCTTCTTACCGCGTTCCAGGCTAAGCCAGGCCGGCTCGGTTCCACCAAGCAGCGAGGCTTGAGCAAAAGACGCTGCTCCTGTCGACACGAGCATTATGAGAGTGAGTACGCGTACGACTCTGGCTTTTGTCATATCTTTGACAGTTCCTCTCCGAATACAGTATCGGCGGATTCAGGATCGCATGTTCGTACAATTTCTCCCTTACGGAAGACTATGACCTTGTCCCCCGCCCCTGTTATGCCAATGTCGGCGTGTCTGGCCTCACCCGGGCCATTTACGATGCAACCCATGACGGCAACCGTTATTGGTCGCCGTATTGAGTATATCCTGTCGCTCCAGCGAGCGGTAAACGCATGCGTGTCAAAGGTAGACCTGCCACATCGGGGGCATGACACGATATCGGCGCTCTCCCGCTTGCCGCTGGCCAAAGCCACTATCTCCATGCCCGCTATGACTTCGTTTTCAGGTTCGTCAGAAAGGGAGACGCGAAGGGTGTCTCCTATGCCATCTGCTAGTAAAGCATGCATGGCTATGGCACTACGCACACAGCCCTGAACCAGGGGGCCGGCTTCGGTTACGCCTATATGCAGAGGTATGTCATGGCGCTCCGCAAACAGCCTGTTGGCCCTCACCGTCTCCTCAACACCCGAGGCCTTCATGGATACGATAATCTCCTTGAATCCCAAGGCATCCAAGGCTGCTACCTCGCGTTCGGCCGCGACGACTATGGCCTTGGCCCTGTCGGGTTCATCCCTGAGATCGGCAGGCAGGCTACCGGCATTGACGCCTATGCGTATGGGGACACCCCGGTCAGAGGCCTTGGCGGCGACCTCCTTAAGCTTCCATGGCTCGCCCAGGTTGCCGGGATTTACGCGTATCTTGGCAATAGGAAAGTCAAGACAGCGCAAGGCTATGCGCCAGTCGAAGTGCACATCTGCAACCAAGGGAATGTCTACCATTGCGGCGAGGGCACCAAGAAGTTCGGCCTGTGCAATATCGGGTGTCGAGAAGCGAAGAATACCGCATCCCAGGGCCGCAAGAGAGTGCACCCGCCTGGCGCAAGCATCCTGGGTATCCGCACGAAGCGGAAGCTTCCACATTGTCTGCACACTTGGCCTGTGCCCGCCGCC
>JAVEXO010000042.1:0-25760 GCA_034003955.1 Spirochaetia bacterium
TCCTTGAAGAGTGGCACGTAATCTGTCAGCACCGACTTGCCTATGACGAGACCGGCGGCATGAAGGCTCGTATGCCTGTTCTTGTTCTCCAGTTTCCGCGCCATCACGAACAGTTCCTGGTAGCGTGGATTGTTTTCAAGTTCCCTGAGCCTGGGCTCCTGCTCGAAGGCCTTGGCCAGTGTCATCTTGGGGTCGTCCGGGACGAGCTTGCTAATCATGTTGGATTCGTCTATTGAAATTTCAAGCGCACGCGCCACGTCTTTTAGAACAGCCTTGGCCTTGAGGGTTCCAAAGGTGATAATTTGCCCTACCCTGTCTTCTCCATACTTTTCGCTCACATAGTCAATGACGGATCCACGACCCTCATAACAGAAATCGACGTCGAAGTCAGGCATGGACACGCGCTCGGGATTGAGGAATCGCTCGAATAGGAGGCCATAGCGTAGAGGCTCGATGTCTGTTATGCGCAGTGCATAGGCCACGATGGAACCGGCTCCAGAGCCTCGCCCAGGGCCAACAGGAATATCCCTATCCTTGGCCCAGTTTATGAAGTCGGCCACTATGAGGAAGTAGCCCACAAAATCCATCAGTATTATGGTGGCTAGTTCGTAATCAAGGCGTTTGCAGACACCGGAGCCACAATCAGCATAGCGTTTTTTAAGACCTCGGTAGCTGGCCCAGATGAAGTACCGGGTTACTGGCGCGGCTAGGCGTGTCTCAAGCTCCCGCCTGACGCTTGGGGCCAGCTCAGAGGTCGGCACCTTGCCGTATCGTGGATTGGGCTTACAGACATCATCGTCTGACATGCCAGCAATAAAGGCTATGACGTTTTGCACCTCGGGATCTGCCTGGGCGTCGTCATCACTGGAATATAGTGACGGTATAGTAAACTCGGGTAGCAAGGGGCCTGGCAAGGTGATGGAAAGATTGACCATCTCGTTAACAAGCAATGTGTTTGAAATGGCCTCTGGAACCTCCCTGAAGAGGTCTGACATCTCTTCCGGGGCTTTAAGGTAGAAGTCCGGGCATGGAAAGCGCATGCGGTTCACTTCAGACAGCTTACGGTTGGTACCAACACAGAGAAGAGCGTCGTGAGCCGCCGCATCGCTCCTCTCAAGATAGTGCACGTCGTTTGTAGCGATCAGCCTGGTTCCCAGGCGCTTAGCCATGGGTATGAGTTCGCGGTTTACGCGTGCCTCCTCGTCCATGGCATGATCCTGTAGTTCCAGGAAGTAGTTTTCTGCTCCAAAAAGATCCCTGTACCGGCCGGCTACCTTCTCCGCCTCAGACGTTCTACCCAGCAGAATGTATTGAGGCACTTCACCGGCTATGCAGGCTGTGGAACAGATGAGGCCCTCATGGTGACGCTCTAAAAGCTCCCAATCTATACGCGGCTTATAGTAGAAGCCCTCCGTATAGGAAAGCGACGACAGCATGGTCAGATTGCGATAGCCAATCTCATTCTTGGCCATCAGCACCAGGTGGTAGTACTTATTACCGCCTTCTGTGCCGCTTTTATCCTTGCGGTGCACGCCGGCTACATAAAATTCGCAACCAACAATAGGATTTATGCCGGCCTTCCTGCAGGCCTTATAGAATTTCAAGGCGCCAAACATGTTTCCATGGTCGGTGATAGCCAAAGCGGGCATTTCTAGTGAGACTGCCTTCTTTACAAGGTTATCTATGCTGGCAGCGCCGTCGAGGAGAGAGAAGTCACTATGGACGTGGAGATGAACAAAAGACATGGCCGCAGTATAGCCGTCAAGGCTTGAGCGGTAAAGATGTCGCTGATGTCTCGTTTACCCTAGCGCCCAATGAAAGCAGCGAGTATTATAGTACTATGAATAAAGTGAAAGACCCCTTGAGCATGAGCGCTTTCATGCAAGCCTATGGTGGCCTGCTGGATAAAGGCTCAGAAGCCGCAGACTTCATACGAATGGCCTGGGTTGAGACGCCATTGGGTCCCATGCTTGGAGGAGCCGATGCTAGCGCCCTCCGTTTCCTGGAATTCGCCCAGCGCCGCTCTATCGATGCTCAGATTGCATCACTCAGGCTAACGAGCCGCCTGCCCATAGTGATAGGCGACTGCGACCTACTAGAACGCCTCAGAATAGAACTCAAGGACTACTTCTCTGGAAGGCTCAAGGAATTCTCGTTACCCATAAAGGCGCCTGGAACAGACTTCCAGAGCAAGGTGTGGGCTGCCCTGCTACAAATTCCCTACGGTCAGACGAGGAGCTACGGAGAACTTGCCGAAGCCATAGGCTCACCTGGAGCATCCAGGGCGCTTGGTGCCGCAAATGGCGTAAACAGGATAGCCTTGGTCATTCCATGTCACCGTGTCATCAATGCCGATGGTAACCTGGGTGGATATGCCGCGGGATTGGATCGCAAGCGTGCCCTGCTTGATCTTGAGGCCGCCCATCGCTAGACAGACTAGTCCTAGCCTCTCAGGGGCGTGGGCAGGGAGCGAAGTATAAAGGTCGTGCCATAGAGTACCCCCATGGCCTCGCAGCTGAGGGTCTGTGCCGTGGGGCCGACACCCAGGAGACGGCCCGATCTAAGCATGGCTACATCGTCGGCACAGGCCAGGGCAAAGGCCAGATCATGTGTAGAAAACAAGACTCCCACCCCAGAATTGACCAGGTTCCTGACCGCCTCGCCCACCGTGGCGACGTGGGCTGGATCGAGCATCTCGCTCGGTTCGTCCAGGAGCACGTATGCCGCCTCCTGCGCCAGGGCTCGCGCAATCCTCACAAGTTGCAGCTCGCCCCCAGACAGCGCCGTTATCCTACGCTCGGCCTTATCGCTCATGCCAACAAGACCAAGTGAGGCCATGGCCTTCTCCTCGTCCTCTCCGGCCGGCACCGCCAGGTATGGTAGATGTGGCGCACGCCCGAAGAGTACGTATTCAAGACAGCTGAATGAGAATGCCAAGCGTTCAGATTGAGGCAGGAAGGCCACTGAACCCTGAGCCTCAATCCTTCCAGAGCCAACATGCAGCCAGCCGGAACCTATACCCAAGGCCGTAGACTTACCCGAGCCATTAGGGCCCAAAAGAGCCATGGCGCGCCCTGGCTCTACCGTAAGATTAAGCCCGCTCAGGGCGTCATCTGATTCTCCTTTGTATCGATAGGAGACGTCGGTAAAGATCATCCTTATCCCCGTTCCACATTGACATGGCGGGCTACCAGCAAGTAGAAGAAGGCCACCGTACCAAGCAGTGATGTCGTTATACCAAGCGGTAATTCACCCGGGAATAGACCCCTTGACAGCGCATCGCTTATGACGACGAATATGGCACCTACTATGGCGGAACCAGGCACCGTCGGCGAGCCGTCTCCCTTAAGGGCCATCCTGGCCAGATGAGGCACGACCAGGCCTACCCAGGCGACGACACCGGCCATGGCCGTTACGGCCGCCACGCCTGCTGCGGCCAGAGCCAGGATAAGGCTACGCTCCAGGCGGGGACTGGCTCCTAGCGAGGCGGCGGTGGCCTCGTCGAGTGACAAAAGAGCTGTTCTCCAACGCAGGGCCACAAGAGAGGCAATGGAGAACAAGCCTATAGGAGCGGCTATCCTGAGTGTCTTCCAGCCTACCCCTGATAGACCACCCATGAGCCAATAGCTTATCTCAGGCAGGCTCTTGAGCGGATCGGCCCCATACTTTATGAGTGCTACCAAGGCAGAGAAGAAGGCCGATACTGCCATGCCTGATAGTATAAGCCTTAAAACGGCACCACCGAAACGGATACGGCTAGACATGAGCACAGACATTACAAGGGCCAGGATGGCAAAACCGAAGGCCGACCCGAACAGGGCAGCAGAACCACCCCCAGCTACCAGAACGAGTGCCGCGCCGAATGATGCCCCTTGCGAGACACCAAGGAAGCCAGCGTCTACAAGCGGGTTTGCAAAGACAAACTGCAACGCCGCACCCGAGGCGCCCAGTGCTGCGCCCAAGAGAAGGGCTGCGAGGGTCCTCGGTAATCGCACGAGTACCAGTATGCGCCAGGCCAAGGGATCATCAAACAGGATCCGTGGATCCATGAAGCCTGGCTTTGGATAGCGGCCAAATAGCAAGGCTAAGGCGCTGACTACCACCAGAGCCAGGATGGCCAAAGCCAGACGAGCCCTTGATTCCCTCCCGGCAACACGCTTTGGAAGAGTAATGCCTACAAGCATCACTTCCCGAGTCCGCTCATCCTTGGCTTGACGACAGAGTCAAAGGAAGCGTCGTTGATTCCATAGAACAGCCTGTAAAAATTCCTTGCCTCTGCTTCGGCAGAGAATCCTGGCATTGAACCTGGCTTGATGACATCTGTAAGCCAAAGGAGGCCAAGTCCCCAGCGTGTGTCTGGCTGATCCCATGAAAGGAAATCCTGGGCAAAGCCTACGATGCGGCCGTTCCTGGCCGCCTTGAGCCCGGCGTAGCGCGGATCGACTGTAGTCTTAGCCGCTATGTCGCTGGCCGAAGACTTGTATGATACGATGACGAAGATGTCAGGATTCCAGGCGTTTATCTGCTCTGCGCCTACCGTGGCCCAGCCAGAACCGGGGTTTGAGCCCTTCCATACAGGGACTCCTCCTGCCAATTCCACCAGCAATGTCTGCATCCATGAGTCTGGCGGCACGGTAAAGCCATCTGCGGTGGCCTGAGCCAGGAGCACACGGGGAGCCACCACCGCTGTCTTGCCGGCGGCCTGCCTGGCCTTGGCTACGACGCCCTTGTAATACCCTATGAGAGAGCCAGCCCTGCTATCATCAGAGAACAGTGTGCCGAGCATGGCCAGCTCAGCGTAATAATCCTCCGGAGTCTCCAGGGAAACATAGCTCGTCTTGAGACCCAGGGTTTCCAATGACACACCCAGGCTCTTTTTAAGGCTTGATTTTAAAATGATCAGATCTGGCTTGAATGAGGCATAGACCTCTGCGCCGGCCTGCCTGTCAAAGGAAGGTAGGGTAGAGAACCCAGGCACGACAGTCTCAAGGAAGACACCAAGGCCCTGATCGGTACCACCGACCGCTACTATCTTGTCACGCGCCGAGGGGAATGCATACACCGCATCGGCCACCATGGTAACGGCCTTACCGCCCATCACTATCCTGGCCGGACTCTGGGCACCAACAATGGAAATAGCCACAGCAAGCGCGACTGTAAGAATGAATAATCTGGCTTTCATGTTCTAGTTGTAACACGCTTCATTTATTCTGACAATAACTCAGCCTCGTATGCCTCCGGAGTATCGATATCGATAAAAATACCATCGGAGGCAATCTCTACACTGGTCCAGGGCCTTCCTAGCAGGAAATCCCTGAGGCGGGAGTCGGGGTGTAGACGCGTCATTTCAGGTAAAAACGCCGTAGGTATCCACACCGGGTGCCCAAGCCGAGAGCCGCGTGCGGCGAATATGGCTCCTTGAGTAGAGCCAGCTCTACCATCAAGCGCAGAGACAATACCAATAAAGGCTTCGGGAGGCAGTCGTGGCATGTCGGCAGGAGCGACGAAGAAGCCGTCAGCCTCCTTGCCTGAATCCTGCAAAGACAAGGCCAAGGCCCTCCGGGCACCGACACGTATGGAGCCAAGCATTCCCAGGGCCCAATCATCATTGACGACTATGCCAATCTCAGGCCTGTCGGAGAATGCGGCCATGAGCTCGGAGGCCCTGTAACCGGCTACAACAAGGGGTTTGAGGCCTGCAGACAGGACTGTATCAACCACGGTGGCGCAGACGGTGGTAGAACCCCAGGGCAGAAGCGGCTTCCAGCCTCCCATACGAGATGAGCGCCCAGCAGCAGGAATAATGCAATACTGTTCCATGTTCTTGAGTATGAGGCCTTATAGCTTCTCCTAACAAGCTCCATACCACGAGCGAGCACCCTTAGAATGGTGCTCCCTTTCATATTGACCTCCTTTATCGTTATACTTGTAAGCAGGATGTTGAAGATGTCCGACTGCACGGGTGTTCAAGGAGTAGTACTGTGGCGATAACGCTCTCGATGATCGAATCCTATATGGTTGCCGAAAGCCTTAAATACTCACTGCATGACGGCTACCTGAGGACTAGTTTTGCCACGGACCTGTATAGGGATCAGGACGGTGATTCTAGCGTCTTCATCATAGCCAGGGTTGAGGAGGACGGAGAGTATTTCAAGCTCATGGCTCCCAACCTCTATCACTATCCCCCTGACGGCGGCAATACTGCGGAAGTCTTTAGAACACTGCTCGGTGTATGCTGGCGATCAAAGCTCATTAAATATGAGTACGACGAACGGGATGGCGAGATACGCGCCATTGTGGAATTTCCTCTAGAAGACGCGTCTATGTCTTCAAAGCAGTTCCTTAGATGCTTGCATGGACTCGTGCAGATAATAGACGAGTACCACGAGGCCATTGCCACCGCCATATCCGGTAGAGAAGCGTCGCTTGACGAGGCAGAAGAGGCCGCTGACAATGTCAGGAAGGCCGACCGTATACTACGTGCCGCCGGCGTAGACCGCTCAAAATCATCCGCCAATTCGGGCGGCATCATTAGATTCGAGGAGTGAGCATGTCGAGATACGATAAGTATTCCGAGAGTGCGCTCGACGTCCTCGTCCAAACGCAGGACATAGCCTTGCGCGGCTCTTTTACCGAGACAGGCTATAGGGATCTGGCGGAGGCTCTGGTCCTCTTCGACCTGCCTGATATAATAGCCATAGCAAAGAGAAACAAGGCCGTTGTAGATGTAGAGTCTATCAAATCACTCAATGAACGCATCCAGTCGAGCTCCCCACGCAGCGTTGACGGTCCTCTTAAAATTTCAGGGGAGTTTCGTTCAATCCTAGACAAGGCTGAAGCGCTGGCCGGTGACGCCAAGGTAGAACCATCGCACCTCATTCATGCCGCCTGGCCTGCAATCAAGGGAGAACTGGCCCAATTCTTTCGCCTGGAAGCCGCTCCATCGTTAGCCATACCGGCCGATGAGATAGACTTGCCAGAGATTGGCCTTAGAACAAAACCCAGCGAGGCTGTAGCGGCCCTGCTCCGCTTCGGTGACGAGATGACGGCTCCCGATACAGACTATCCTGTCTATGGCCGATCATCTGAACTTGACGCCTTGAGCTCCGTCCTCATGAAATTCTGGAAGCCAAACCCCCTTATCATAGGAGAGTCCGGTGTTGGCAAGACGGCCCTGGTCCAGGGCTTGGCCATGCGCATAAAGGCCGGATCCGTACCCGAGCGGCTAAAGAATGCCAGAATATTCGAGATACGTGTCTCTGAACTCCTGGCCGGTACCAACACGCACGGCGCCTTGGAAGACAATGTCATCCAGCTCATAGACGCGGCCGAAAGCCTTCCAGAGGCATTCCTCTTCATAGATGAAATTCACCAGGTGGTTCCATCATTTGCAAACAACCCCATATCAGAGGTGCTCAAGCCCGCCTTGTCATCGGGGCGCATACGCTGCATAGGGGCAACGACCAATACAGACTACACCAGATACCTTGAAAAGGACTCCGCCCTCCTCCGTCGCTTCCAGACAGTCCTCATAAAGGAACCTGACGAGGACGAGCTAGGACGCATCGTGTCAGGCACCTCTCCCAGGCTAGAGCGCCATTACGGCATATCGATTCCACAGCCTGTACGCCACAGAGCCGTAGAAGTTGCCAGGCGCTACCTTCCCATGAAGCGCTTCCCCGACAAGGCCCTCGATGTACTAGACAGGGCAGGAGCCAAGGCCGTGTTCGCAGGCGATACTGTCCTGGAAGAACGACACCTCCTGGGCGCCGTCAGGGACATAGCCAACGTCATAGTCGAACCGGGTCTGGATGAATCAAGCGGACTATCAGGGCTGGAGTCTGCCATAGCCAAGGATGTCAAGAGGCAGGACGAGGCCATAAGCGCCGTGGCCCAGGCCGTCAGGGTCGCAAGGATGCGCCTCGACTCCCGCCATGACAGGCCAAACGGCGCCTTCCTCCTTACTGGGCCTACAGGCGTTGGCAAGACGGCCTTTGCCGAGAGCCTGGCCAGGGCACTCTCAGGCCGCGATGACGCCTTATTCCGCATTGACATGAGCGAGTTTTCAGATGCCCACACCGCTGCCCGCCTCTTGGGAGCGCCTCCAGGCTACATAGGCTACGACGATTCGCCCCTACTCTCCCGAGCCGTAGACGCCTGCGCCGGCGGGGTCCTCCTCCTCGACGAGTTCGAGAAGGCACACGCCCAGGTTCACCGCGTATTCCTTCAGATACTGGACGCTGGGCGGGCTACCGACTCCACGGGGCGCATCCTGTCATTCTCTTCATTAACAATAGTGGCAACATGCAACGTGGGCGGTGACTCGGCCATCAACCTGGGTTTTACTGCCGGCTCCGAGGAGGAAGCCCTCGCCTCGACGGGCAGAATACCGCAAAAGGCACTACGCCGAGCCTTCCCCATAGAGCTGCTTAACCGCTTCGACGCCATCGTGCCATTCAGGGCTCTGGACCGTCAGGATGCCAAGGCCATACTCTCCGAGATCATCGTTCGTGATGCCAACGAAAACCTCCTGCGGGAGTACGGCCTGGCTCTGACGTTCAGTGAAGACGCCCTCGATCTGATGCTGACAACGGGGTACTCGGTAGAATTTGGCGTGCGCGACCTGCAGAGAGCATTCAGGCGCCTGGTATCGGTACCACTGGCCTCCATAGTCTCGGGAGCAAGCGGCAAGGGCATACTCAGGGTCGAGGCGGATGGAGACAGGCTCAAATTCATCCACTAATCCACACGTGAGCCGAGTCTCCTCTTCGTCGCTTGCGCATCACAAAGGTTCGTAACACGAGCCTCTGCTTGCGTTTTAGGGCCTCATAAACGATACTTCTATAACGCTTCTTGCAATGTCTACGGACAGGAGGAAACAAACATGAATACGCACGTCATAGACGAGGTTCCTGGATTCTACAGGATAATAGAGCTCAAGGCCTTCAGGCGCACCGAGGGCGTATCGTTTGACATCGTGCCCATGGAATTCATGCCACACATAGAGGGCATAGACAGGGTCGTACACAAACGTTTCGCCATATCTCCCGGTCCTGTTGCTGGCGTAGATCGTCCTTGGTACATGCACCCCTACCAGGAAGACAATCTTCTCGTCCTCCATGGTTCCAGGAGCGTCGACATATTCACGATGAAGCATAGACGCATGGAATCGTTTGTCGTAGAACCGGAACGGATACTGCATAACGGTGAGCTCGTCTATGAGGGCCCCGCCATGCTCGTCTGGCCTACCGGTGTATTTCACAGGATAACGACCGGGGAGGAAGGATCGGCTTCACTCAACTTTGCCATCCGCAATCCTGGATTCAACGTCAAGACAAACTTCAATGTGTACGATCTTGACATGGAGCGTGGCAAGACGACGCTGCTACGCGCTGGCTACCTGGATCAAAACCCAAGCTGAGACCCTGGTGAGCGTGGAACGCTATGTTCAGAGTATAGACAGAAGGGCGGCTATTGCCGCAGCCAGGGCTCCCAAGGCAAGCAGCCATATCCACAGTGGCAAGGGAGCCGCCGGGCCTACATTCTGAGCCTTCTTGTCGACGACATCAAAGCCATCACTACCGGGAGGCAGGCTATAACCGCAGATGGGGCAACCTGCCGTGAATTTAGAAGCGGGTCCTGAATACTCGCACTGAGGACAGCGAACCGCCGAGAAATAGCGCCCGCACTCGGGGCAACTGCGCTCATTGCGGCCTACCTCTGCGCCGCATTGTTCGCAGAAGAAACGTGGCGCCTTGCTGGGTTTCAGGCTGTTTCCCTGGCGGCAGAAGCGCTTGGTGTTGCCGGAGAAGCAGACGAGGCAGATGCGCTCGGGCTCTGGCCTGAGGCTCCACCCGAGGCAGGTGAATCCTTGCTGCTGGAAGACTCCTGCTTGTTTGAAGAATCCTTCTTGCCGGAGGAATCCTGTTTGCCGGAAGAGTCCTGCCCGGATGGGGCGGCGGCGTTCTTGCCACGAGAATCATTGACATAGAAGCCTGATCCCTTGAATATGACTCCAGAACCGCCAAATATTATCCTGCGAACAGCCTGTCCGCATTTGGGGCATTCCTTTACTGGATCATCGGACATGTTCTGTACTCGCTCAAAACTATAAGCGCACGCTCTGCATTCGTACTCGTACGTGGGCATTGGGAACCTCATCGTGTCATTGATTTAGATGTTGCCATAAGATACAGAAAAAGGGCCGTTTAAGTAAAGACTATGGCTGTGCCTGAGCGGCTTTACTCTGATGCCGCTACCTGTTAGCCAGGCCACCAAGGTACTCCTCTATAAACTCCCTGGGTGTCAATTCCTTGTCAAGAATGCGGTGCACACCCCGGCAGATTGGCATGTCCAGGCGGCTCACATCGGCTAGATGACGCACGAAGCCGCTGGCAGGGACTCCCTCCGGTAAGTAACCAAGCTCGTCAATCCTGGCAAGAAGATCCGCCGCGTCCTTGAATGGCGACAAGGCATCCTTCATTACTATGTCCCTGCCAAAGCGACGATTACGGCCATGGATGGAGCGACAGGTTACGTCGAGGTCACCGACACCGGCTATGGAGGTGAATGTCTCAGGATGTGTTGCGCCAATTGCATGCCCGAATGCCTGTATCTCGTTGAGCCCGGCTGCAAGAAGGAGTGACTCCGTATTGTCTCCAAAGTGATTAGACTCTGTCTTGAGGGCATCGAGCATGCCAAAGGCTATGGCTATGACATTCTTGACGGCTCCACAGACCTGTACGCCAACCACGTCGAGTGATGGGAATACAAGTAGCGACTTATTCTGAAGAAGCTCCCTGACACGTATGGCATTGCGTCCGTTGGAGCTGGCGGCAGCCAGGCCAGTCATGAGGCCTCTTGCCACCTCTTCGGCGTGGCTAGGACCCGATATATATACAAGATTGTCTCTATAAAAGCCCGGTAGATAGTCTTCCAGCGTCTCTACGATGAGCCTGGGGCCACGCTCCGTCTCTATGAAGCCCTTGGTCAGCACCGCCACCAGGGCCCGTCCCTCACCAATGTCGGAAGAGAGCAGCAAACGTTTGACAATAGGCAGGAGATATGGAGATGGTACGGCAAGAAAGACAGCATCCTTGCCGTTGACGGCATCCAGGGGATCGGTACTTGCGCAAAGGTTTTTTGGCAAGCTAACGCCATGAAGGTATCTTGGATTCTCGTGTGCATCATTGATACTCGCCGCCAGTTCGGGCTCTCTGGCCCACAGCAGTACATCATGCCCATTATCGGCTAGCACCTTTGCAACGGCTGTACCCCACGCACCCGCGCCCACAACACCTATTCCTCGTCTTTGAGACGCCATACGCATTCTCCTTAACACTAGTATTTCGTATATGATCGTGGTCGTAGAGCACTCAAGAACAGTATCTTATCACTCGATGAACATAGAATTCCATTACTATGCACTCTATGCCTTGGCTCTGGAGGCTGGATTCGACGAAAAAACAGCATTCATCCTCGCCCAGTCATCCCAGGAGGTCGATGCCTCGACGACGAGCCTTGCCTTCGATACGCCAGGAAAACGGGTAGACATAGCCCTTACACAGAACTACCTCTTCTGGGACGAGGCGGTGAAACGTGACGTGTATCTACCCTTCCATTTCATGCCTGGAGACACTGAAGAGGCAGCTGCCCTTAGAAATGACGGCAGACACAATCGCCATGCGGTCACGCCTAACTCGGATAACGTCAAGACCATGCTCGTCGACGCCTTCAAAGAAAAAGACCCCTACCTGATAGGCATTGCCGCCCATACCTTTGCCGACAGCTGGGCCCACCAGAACTTCTGTGGCCTCTCTGACCCATATAACAGCGTAGGGACTGCCGCCTTCCAGGCTAGTCTACCTCCAGCAGGCCATCTACAGGCCCTAAGGGCCCCTGATGAACCAGACACCATCTGGATAGACCCGCGTCTTGGCGATGAACACAGACGTATAGACAACAGGAAGCGTTTCGCGGCGGCGGCTAAGAAGCTGTTCAGGTACTTCAGGGTATACCTTGGCAAACCATTCAACGACGATGAACTGGTCGTAGCCAGGCTTGAGGCCATATGGGCAAAGGCAAGCAAGGACGAGAGAATTGCCGATTACGTGATATGTTGGAGCCTGCGCCCTTATGAACCAGGACTGTGGCGAATAGAGGCTGGCGCGGCTCAAGACCGCTCCGCCTTAGCTGGAATCAGAGGCTATGACAAGCTAGCCTGGGCAAAGAACCAGCTGTCAGAAGCCGCCGGTCTGAGCCGGGCATCGGCCATACGAAGCGATTCGTCGTTCTTTGCGAGCGACCTCTACCGATGGCATGAAGCCGCGATAGAACATCGCGCGCGTGCGTGGGTCATACTAGAAAGGAATGGATTGTGATACAACACCGTAACATCATGGCGCTCGGCTCCATGATGCTGGCAACCATGTTCCTCGCAGGCTCATGCGTCACCATCGCCCCCGTGACCAAGGGGCTTGAATCGGAACGTCTCCTCCCTGCCGACGCCCTAGCATACGCCCGGCTCGATAAGGCTACCCTCGCCGCGGCCATGGCCATGCTACCCGGAACAGACGCAAAAAACGCCGGCACCTTAGCAAACCGTACTCACTCCATGACAGCCGCCTTCGTTAGAATACCGGGTAGTAGCAAGACGGGTCTCCTGGCCGTGGCCATCGGCAAGTATCCCGCGGGAGCCGCCTCTCTCGGTCTGTCTTCAGACAAGACATGGAGCCGTGAAGGAGTCGTCTGGGAACGCAAGGATGGCACCCTGAGGTTGGCATTCGCCGATGGTGGCAGGGTGTTCCTGGGAACCGTTCCGATCGACAGCCTCCTCTCCGCGGCGTCTCTACCCAATGCCTACCCCATTCCTGAGCGCTGGGTACAGGACTGGTCCGAGCCAATCGCCGTCTACCTACCCGATCCTATGACACTCGTCAGGGAGAGGCTACCCATAGGCGACGGTGCCATTCCAATGCTGGCCATGATGCTCAGTGCCCGGCCGTCATCGGACGATGCGTACGTCGCGAGGCTTTCATTTGAATTCGAGACAGAACGTGCGGCCGTCGTCTTTGCTCCGCTGTGCCGGGTATTTCTGTATGCCGCGGCATCGACCCTGTGGCCGGAACGCTCTGCTACCGTCACAGACAGCGCAGTATGGTCCACCAATGGCAGGGTCGTCTCTGCTTCCGGCCTACCCCTGGACGCCTCCGCCGTGGCCGGATTCACGAGCTTGGCCGGCTTCTAGCACCCTAGAAGGCGCCTCATAGCATGCCCTCTATGAACATAAGCAGGGTATCGACGAATTCAACAGAAACAGGATACGAGGGATTAGAGAAGGCGGCATAGTTGTCCTCCACATCGTTTGATACGTCTTTAAGGACGTGATTCATGCGTAGGGGTATAACTGTCTTGGCATCGGGTTTGGCTCTCAGCATGGCCTGCATGTCAGCCAGGGTGGCCTGCATGTCCATGTTGCCTTGGGCTATGAGACAGGGTCCTGCGTAGGCCTCAAGCTCGGTCTCAATATCCCTACTAAATGCCTCCATCAGGTAGGGCTGAAAACTGGGCCTGAAGGATGCTGCGTAGAACTCGGACAGAGATTCGACGCGGCGACCCGCCAGCAGGGATTCGAGAATGGCCTCCCCTTCGGCTTGTTTCTCCTTTGGTGCTCTGTCTATGGCCTTTTTGAAGGCATCTAGCGTCCCGTCTGCCGAGGCGCAGGCTACGATGAGACCATCTATTGGATGGCCACGACCCGCCGATGCATTGGCGGCTGCGGCGGCCACTATGGCTCCGTCGTTCAAGCCCAGGAGCCAGACGCCCGAATAGAGATCGCTTTGCTTGAACGATGCTACGATCGATTCACAATCATCTATCCACGCCTCGAAGCTAAGCTCCTGCTCACCCTGCACAAGCCATGTAGAGGCGCCAGAGCCCCGTTTGTCGTATCGGTAGCTCGCTATGCCTTGGGCTGCGAGGGCCTGTGCTAACTGCTTGAGCGCATCGTTACGGCCTGGCACATTGTAATTGTTACCGTCCCGGTCCGAGGCACCGAGGCCCGCGTGCAGGATGACCAAGGGAACCCTCGATATACCCGCAGGAAGGAGCAGTATGCCCGGAAGCACGGCTCCATCCTTTCCCTTGAGGCTCAGCTCAAAGCCCTCTTCTTCCATGCTCGAACGCGCAAGGGTGATTGCCCCTGAGCTTACCATGCCAGTGTTGTCCTGCCTAAAGGTACCATTGGCGCCCTCGTCCGACAAAACAGCCGATATGTCGAGCTCACCTCCCCCGAAGGAGAAGCTAAGGCGTATCGAGTCTCCTGCCAGCAAGGCGGCCGAGCATGGATAGCCGTACAGGTCGGCACTGGGCACATCCAGGAGAGCGCCGAGGGGCACGATCCTAAGGCTAAAGACCAGGCTGCCTTCTGGCATTTCCATGGAGCCTTCCCATCTACCAAGCAAGAGGGGAGCTTGTACCTGTGTTTGCTCCAGTGCTTGTGTGTGAGCCTGAGCAAAACCAGTGTTCACAATCAAGGCGAAGAGCGCTATGAATAGGGATAGTCGTTTCATTGCCGCGGAGTATAGCAGACCCGCCTCGCCGCCGGATAGCGGCGAGAGCTCTTAGCCCGCCTGCTCAGGAATAGCCTATAGCAACGGCCACAAACAGGAGGGCCATGGTCAAGGCCAGGGTAGCCAGCTGTAGCTTCCAGGTTCGCTTGAACCACTGCCCCCATGACATGCCGGCAAGGCCTAATGATATGAGCAGCACGGCATTGGTGGGATACAGCATGTTTGAAAAGCCGTCACCAAAAGTAAAGGCCTGGATGGCAATCTGGCGGGATAGACCAGTCAGGTCTGCCAGTGGCGACAGTATAGGGATGAGGAGGAAGGCCTTGGCACTGGCGCTCCCTATGAAGAAGTTCATGCCGAGGACGACGAGGTACATGAGGCCTGCCGCACCGTACCTTGACGAGCCGGCAAGAAGATTACTTGCGGCATGGAGCACCGTATCCATGATGCCGCCTGCGACGACTATTCGTTTGACGCTTAAGGCCATCAGGATGAGCAGTCCTGCAGGCAGTACGGCGATGGCACCAGCCCCGAATGAACGAGCCGCCTTCCCTGGCCTAAGCCCCACCGATAGACCCGAGCCACTGCCTATGATGAGAAAGCCAAGGGCTATGACGGGTAGCACATAATCTGAACCGATACGGGTTAGCGAAGAGATGATGACCAGGATGGCCAGCACGAGGCTTGAGTAGCCAAAGAAAAGGACTCCGCGCGTCACCGCCTTGGCGTTAAGGCTTGATTCGCCGGAAGCATGCGCGGAGGCAGCCGAGGCAGAAGCCGAGGCTGATCCTGTGATGTCTATCGTCGATCCAGAGTTTTTCCTCTCGAGTCGTCTAACATAGGAGCGCATGAATGAAAAGTAGAGGGCATAGACACAGATAAAAACGAAAATCCTGAAAACAGAGCCTGACAAGACGGGTACGCCTGCCAGCTTCTGGGCGTTAACTATGCTGAAAGGGTTTGCAATGGCAGCCGAGAAACCGAAGCCAACCGCCAGGATGCTCATGCCAAGCCCGGCGAACACGTCCCAGCCGAATGACAGTGAGAGTCCTATCGCCAGCGGCACCAGAGGCACCACTTCCTCGAAGACGCCCATGAAGCTGCCTATGGCCATGAAGAAGAGGCAGAGGACGGCAAGGAGCATCATGCGTCTGGACTTGAAGCGCTCGGCCATGGAGCGAACACTGGCTTCGAGGACTCCTGCTTCCTTGAGGAGGGCAAAGGCGCCGCCGACGACCGCTATGAAGACAATTATGACTATGGCATTAAGAGCGTCTTCCGATCCGAGCACCTCTATAGGTGCACTGAGCCAGCGCCATGCAGGATAGTCGGGTCTCGGCGATGGAGCATAACTGTCTGGAACGACGACGAGCTGGCCATCGGGTCCGGGGGCTCGCATGTATGAGCCTGATGGCACGACGAGCGTCAAGATGCCTGCCACGAGCATGAGGGCTGCGAGCACGGCTAGCGATGTTACAAACGCTCTGACCGATACGAGACCGGCGGAGGGCTGCTTCGTGGTGCCTGTATGCTTCTTTTTTGTCATATCGTACCTCTGAAAGCCAGAGTACACCGAGACCGATGGTGCGGCAACAGTAAGATGATGTAGAATGATTGTTACCATTCTAAGAGGAGTATGCTATGTACGTCGTGCTCGGCATAGTCGGAGCTGCCATCGCCTTGCTGGCCCTTCTGATAGCCAGAACCGCCCTTGGTCCCAAGGCTCAGGCTCCAGGCATGCTGGAACCTGAGCGACTGGAAGCCTTCTCTGGTGCAGAAGTAAAATTGGCTGCTCTCATACGAATTCCGACCATATCGTGCTTTGATCCATTGGAAGAAGACGATGCTGCCTTCCGTAGCCTGTGTAGGTTGACCCTCGAACTCTTCCCTAAGGTTCATGACAGGCTCCTTGCCCCCGATGTTGGCAATCGCGCCATGCTCTTCGAGTGGCCAGGAAGCGACGCCACCTTAAGCCCTGTCATACTGACTGCCCACTTCGATGTGGTGCCGCCAGGCGACGAGAGCCTATGGGACAAGCCGCCATTCTCAGGCGAGCTGTCAGATGGCTATGTCCATGGGCGCGGCGCCCAGGATGTGAAGATAATGATGTGCTGTGCCCTCGAGGCTACAGAGAGGCTACTGGAGTTGGGATTCGTTCCTAAACGAACGCTCTACCTTGCCTTTGGAGGCGACGAGGAAACAGGTGGGGTCAGAGGCGCGGCGGCCATCGCGGCCCTGCTCGCCAATCGCGGCGTCAAGGCATCCTTCCTGCTCGACGAGGGCGGCTTCGTGGCCAGCGGCATGCTTGGCTTTGCAGACAGGCCACTGGCCCTCATAGGAGTTGCGGAGAAGGGTTATGTCGATGTTGCGCTCAGCGCCTCAGGCACCGGCGGCCACGCTTCTATGCCACCGAGGCATACAGCCGCCGGTCTCGTAGCCAAGGCTGTAGCACTATCAGAAGCCAGGCCTTTTCCGGCGCGTATAACGCCTACAATGGCTCGCTTTCTAGAGAGCCTTGCCCCTTTTACACCCTTTATTTATCGCCTGCTCTTTAGAAACCTGTTCATCACGGCACCCCTAGTCAAGGCCGCCTTCTCCTCATCGCCTACGACCAATGCCCTGGTACGCACGACGACAGCAGCCACGATGCTCTCTGGTTCAGACAAGGAGAACGTGCTGCCGGACAAGGCGCGCGCCATTCTAAACGTCAGGGTGCTGCCTGGAAGTGACGTGGCTTCCACCATGGCCAGGCTCGAGCAGCTCGCGTCAAAGGCCGGTGCCAGAGCCGACTTTGCCCATCACGGACACGCCGTCGAACCTCTACCCGAATCTCCGGTCGATCACGATGGCTACCGCGCCATAGCAGCCGGTGTAGCCGATGCCTTCCCCGAGGCGGGCGCGGTACCATTCTTGTTTACGGCAGGCACCGACACAAAACACTACATAGACATCTGTGAGGCAATCTACCGCTTCGAACCTATCCTCCAGACACCGGAGGATCTTTCCGCTGTGCACGGAGCCAACGAACGGGTGTCGGTAGAAAATATCAGGCGATGCTGCCTGTTCTACGATACCCTGATACGTTCGCTGTGAGCCTAGCGGCTCAGTTCCAGCACGGCCGGAAAGGACACGCCCCCCGGGCTCTCTGCATAGCGTATGAAGAAGGCAAATCGCTCCGCAAAGACACTCGCAAAGCTGCAAGGATCGCTCATGGTGCCTGGGAAACGAATGAAGAGCGTATAGCCTGAAGCCTTGATTGCCCACAGAAACGAGTCGTCAGGACCGCCGGCATCGCTCAGTATAGATGAAGCCGCCGGCATTCCCAGACATGATGGGCTTACGGGAGTCCAGGTTTCAGGGTACAGAAGAGCCTGTCGTGTAAACCAGACGCGTATTCTTAGTGCTTTTGCATCCGCATAATCTGCTTCATTTTTGCCTGGTGAGGCTGGCAGCACTGGCATGTAGGCATACTCACCAGCCAGGGCGGGGAAGGCATTGGGGCTCAGGCCAGGCAAGCCCTCTACAGGACTGGTTCCTTCGATGAGCAGGGCACACCCCGGCGATAGATTCGTGAGAACGACTTCTCTCACCGGTGAGGATGCCAGCGTAGCGGCGGTTTTTGGTGCACACGAGGCGAACGAGCAGATATAGAGGGCGACGGCAAGCATCATACACATCTTTAGCCATCGCATCACTCGTGCCTCGTTTTGCTTCATTCCACCGTCACGCTCTTAGCCAGGTTCCTGGGTTGGTCTATGTCACGCCCCAGCTCGAGGGCACAGAAATAAGAGAACAGCTGCAAGGGCACTATCATGACGAATGGCTGGAATCGTGTGTCCACCCGCGGTACCGGTATGTACTCATCGGCTATCTCGGCCACCAGATCATCACCCTCCTCAGCTATGGCAATAACCGGCCCCCCCCTGGCTTTTACTTCCTTCATGTTAGAAATAGTCTTCTCGCGGAGGTAATCGTTAGGTACGAGGAATACGCTTGGCGTCTCATGGCAGATGAGTGCTATGGGCCCATGCTTTATTTCACCGGCGGCGTAGCCCTCGGCATGGATATACGATACTTCCTTTAGCTTCAAGGCACCTTCCAAGGCTATGGGATACAGAAGTCCCCTGCCCAGGAAAAGGAATTCCTTGTACCTGGCGTAACGCTTAGCAATCGCCTGCACCCTGTCACGGAGGAGGAGGGTCGAGCGTACTGCCTCTGGCACGGCCTTGAGCGAGGCAAGAAAACGGTCCCCCTCGTGGTGAGACATATCATGGAGCCTTGCCAGAGCCAGTGTTGCGAGGTAGAAGACGGCTAGCTGGTTTGTGAAAGCCTTGGTCGAAGCCACGGCTATCTCAGGCCCCGAATGTACATAGATGCCGCCGTCGCTCTCCCTGGCTATGGTCGATCCTACGACATTGCACACGCCCAGAACCAGGCCACCACGGCGCTGTATCTCCCGCATGGCATAGAGAGTGTCGGCAGTCTCACCTGACTGGGATACTGCCATGTACAGTGAGTTTGGCTCGACCACTGGATTCCTGTAGCGTAGCTCACTGGCCAGTTCGGCCTGGGCAGGCAGACGAGCCACCGATTCAAGCAACTGACAGCCTACGAGGCCGGCATGCCAACTGGAACCAGCGGCTATGACGCGCACACGCTCTATGGCATGCAATTCCTTTTTTGAAAGGTTAAGGCCACCCAGCTTGGTGGAACCATATTCAAACTCCATGCGACCGCTTAATGCTCGCTCTATTGATGCAGGCTGTTCAAATATCTCCTTCTCCATATAGGTGGAAAAACCTTCCTTCTCTATGGCGTCGAGCTTCCAGGTGACCATGTCCATCTTGGGGTCTACGGCCTTGTCGTCGCGATCGGATATCTTGAATTCATTGGGGCACATGGTCACAACCTCGCCGTCGTTGAGGTACACGATGCTCGTTGTATGAGCCACCAACGCGGTGACATCGCTGGCCAACAGCATTTCCCCGTCTCCTACGCCTATGACGAGGGGGCTACCATTCCTTGCTCCTACGATGCGTCCCGGTTCATCAGCATGTATGGCGGCAATACCATAGGTACCCTTGAGGTGCTTGAGGGCCGACTTGATGGCCGACTCAAGGTCTCCTTCGTAATGGTAGGCCACGAGGTGGGCTATTACCTCGCTGTCTGTCTCACTCCTAAAGATGGCGCCATCCTTCTCAAGCATCTCCTTGAGTGATGTATAGTTTTCTATGATACCATTATGAACGATAGCCAAGCGACCACTGGTATCAAGATGAGGGTGGGCGTTTGTCTGACTGACAACACCATGGGTAGCCCAGCGCGTATGGCCAATACCGTAGTGCCCCGGCAAGTCCTTGGGGACGGCTTTCCTCAGCTCCGCTATCTTGCCTGTTCTCTTTATGACGGCAAGAGGAGCCTGACCATTTTCTGAGTTGACATCCTGACTAACGGCTATGCCGGCAGAGTCGTAACCACGGTACTCGAGGCGCTTGAGGCTTTCCACCAGAATTCTGGAGGCTTGCCTTGGCCCCGTGTATCCAATTATCCCACACATGAGAGAATCCTTTCTGGCCGAGTCCCTGCCGTATCCCGTGGAACTATTCCCACGATGGACACCGGAAGACGGCACCCGCGCGGGGCATCTCTGTGGATACCGCGCACCGAATTTTAAGCTAGCCTCATCGTGTCGACTCGTCAAGGGTACACTAGTGTTACGAAGCTTGCGGATACTCGAGGATACTGCTTGCTTTGGCCAATAATACTCGGCAAGACTGGCTTGTAGTGCCATTTTGCACGCGTTAACGCAAGGTCAGGCACGTATCACTAAGGTTCGTAACACTAGATAGGGGCACGCTTGCGCAAGGGCCTTTTCTCCCGGATAATCCACTACTATGTGCAACACAGGCATACACGACGACATCTCTATCTTAGACATAGATAATCCTTTTCCTGGCTCCATATCGTATTACCTGCCGCTCTGCAGCAGCACCATGGATGTGGCCCGTCGCTTATCTTCCACAGCGCTCTACGGCCTCGTGCGAACGGGAGAGCAGAGCAATGGAAGAGGCAGGCTTCCTGGCAGACTATGGCATGGCAGCAAGGAAGAGAGCCTCCTTGTTACCATGTGGTTGCCTATAGCGGCGTTTGGTGACGCCCCTCCTCCGCTCCTGGCGGGGCTGGCACTAAAACGAGCCTGTGAATCATGGGCTAGCGAACATGGCTTGTCTTTTACTAAGGGCTTAAACCTTAAATGGCCCAACGACCTACTCTGTGATGGTAGAAAGATTGCTGGCCTTCTCTGCGAGACCAGCGGATCCACCGTGTACGTGGGCGTAGGGCTCAATTGCCTTCAGGAAGAGTTTCCAACAGGATTCAACACCGATCCTGGCTCTATCTACATGCAAACGGGTAAGAAGCCAGAGCTTAACGACATGGCTGCTGGCCTGGCCAAGGCATTCCATGGCCTCTTAGGCGCCCCATCCGGGTGGAAAAACGAATACGAGTCTGCCATGGCATGGCGACAGCGGCGGGTGTGTTTCGTGCCGGGCATAGACTCGCCTCCCGTACATGGCATCCTCCTAGGCATTGATGACGGCGGATCCATAATCATGAGCCTCGATGGAGAACCTACAAGGCGCTCGTTTGCCTCGGGTGAACTGCGCCGTTATTGACGAGAGGGCTTGGACATAGTAGTGTTTGGAGGTATGTCCAAGAATAATAGCACTGATACTAGGCGTAGCGCCAAAAACGAAGAACCATCGACGTCCTCTGGATTCCTACAGCGTATTCTTGGCATGTTCGGTATGAGCGATCCCGATGCCGACAAGAAACGCCTCCTTAAGACTATAGCCAAGGATCTATCGCGATCCCGGTACAAATTCTACAAGGCAAAATCCACCGAGGCCCTACCCGGCTTGGCAAATTTCTTCTATGAAACGTACAAGGTTATAGCTCCAGCACAGGTGATGCTGACCACGGCATCACAGTCAGGAGTGCTCAGGTCTTTCGTCATAGAGACTTTCCTGTCTCCAGAACAGAGAAGGCATTCAGAGGCCTTGACCGACGCTTACATTCAAGAAAAGTCAAAGACTATGACGATCAAGGCACTAGAAGAAAGCACAAAACAGACTATGCTATCGTTCTTTGCGGCCTTCGATGCCGAGAAGACGACCCAGATTGACAATGCCTACTCTACCATTTTGTCGTTTATTAACTTCATTAATTTTGATTTTTTCTTCCTACTCAAGAAATTCGATTCCAACATCTCAGAGCGCAGCTTCAACTACAATCCTAAATTCGACTCCATATCTGCAGACTACATAGCAGATGATCTGCATGATTTCCTGGAAGTATTTCTTCCTCTCAACCTTGACGCAGACTGGAAGCGCATATTCTCTGCCCTCAAGGAATACCGCAACATGGAAATAATCCAGGTTGACAGCTGGACCAAGCTTACCGGGCCGCTCAAGGATATAAGAACCTCGGGCGTTCTAGAGCAGATTGTACAGCACGTCAAACGAGATCCATCCCTCTCTGTAGTACCAAAGGCAAGTGGTGAGCATATCGTCGAAACGTTCATAGACAAGATAAAGAACCAGACAACCATGACCTTGCAGAAGATAGCCCAGGAGCGCCGTAATTCAAAGATTGATGATCTGTCCAGGGCGGTCTTTGGCACGAGCGTCATCCTGAGGCTCAAGAACTATACTGACAAGGCTAACATCGTCTATGCCAAGAAACTGCTGGGAGGCTTTACCCAGACACAGGCGCTCAACTACCTCAAGGCCTATCTGATTGACTACTTCAAGAAGGATATACGTGAAATAGTCGACATTTTGCTCATCCGTGGACAGTGGTCAACCACGGTACTGTCACAACAGCTTTCTGATGGCTACCACGCCCTGCTGGAAGTCTCCGAGTCTATAATACAATTCGATGACGCCCTGGCCGACGACGGTGACATAGGGATAAAACTTCGTAATACTCTGCAAAAATCTGATCGTGACAAGGAAGCCATCAAGTATGTCAGACAAAACCTCAAAGACGTGAACGACAAGGCATTGAGCTTCATCAACAAGGCCGCCATTAACATGATAACGGTAGGCAGGCACTTCAAGTCGCTCATAGACGATCTCAACAAACCACGCCATGAACTCCTGCTCAACTGGAAGGAAGTCGAGAATGCCTCGACCATCCCCATGAAGGAAGCCCTGACAGAGTCATACAAGAAAATTTACTACATGGTGCAGCTTCTGCAGTTCTACGCTAAGGAATCTTCGGCGCAATAGCGCCGCTGGCGCCACCTAAGTGGCGCGATGATACGGGAGAGAGTCGGTGCAGTAGAGCTGTGGGCTCGGCTCAGTAGAGCCGTGGGCGCCGCCTAAGCGGCGCGGTGGTACGGCTAAGAGCGGCGCGCTGACAAGCGTGTAAGTCGGCTCGTTTTTACGATGCCGACTTTTTTTTATGGAGCCTCGTAGATGAAGCGTTCTACCCTTGAGCGGAGCCGCTGGGGCACGCGGCAACGCACTATGGTCGCCTCACCGTCATGACCCTCTGATATGACAGACGCCTCTCTATACAGAAGTGGCACTATGGCATAGTCGGCGGGTTGCACCCTAAGGGTCAGCTCTTCCTCGTCTCCCGTCAGAATATCCTCTATGGCCTTGACCAATGCAGGCAGGCCCTCTCCCGTGACAGCAGAAACAAAAATGGCTGTGCTATGCCTGTTCGATACGAATTCAATGGGCGTCCTATCAGCTAGCTTGTCTATCTTGTTGTACACAAGGAGGGAACGTGATGTATCAGCCCCTATCTCCGATAGAACCTTGAGGGTCGTCTCATATTGTATGTTCCATTCAGGATCTGCCACATCTATGACATGCACGAGCAGATCGGCGTCGGCCGCCTCCTCGAGCGTAGCCTTGAACGCCTCCACGAGGCCATGTGGTAGGTTGCGCACGAATCCAACGGTATCGGTTACGAGTACCGAGCCAGATGCAGTATCCAGACGTCGCGTCGTAGGATCCAGGGTGGCGAACAGCTTGTCGGCAGCCAGTACATCGGCGCTCATGGCTATGGCATTAAGGATTGACGACTTGCCGGCGTTGGTGTAGCCAACTATGGCGGCGCGCTTGAGGGAGAGCCGTTCACGGCGCTTACGCTGAGTGGCTCTAGTCTTCCTTACAATATCAAGTTCGGCTTCTATGTCTGCTATCTTCTTTGTAACCTGGCGCCTGTCAAGCTCAATCTTCTGCTCACCAGAACCCTTGGTCCCGTAGCGACCTCCCCGTTGCCGGTGGAGGTCTCCATAGGAATGTGCCAAGCGTGGCAGAGAATAACGCAACCTGGCCAATTCCACCTGGAGCGTTGCCTCCCGGCTTCTGGCACGGCTGGCAAAGATATCCATAATAAGCTCGGCCCTGTCGTATACCTCAAGACCCGACAGGCTCTCCCAGTTACGTTGCTGCACGGGGCTTAATACCTTATCGAATATGATCGCGTCGGCGTCCTCTGCCTTGGCAGCGGCTATTATCTCATCGACCTTGCCAGAACCAAGCATGGTGGCGGCTGTCCTGATTCGTAGACCCACCATCATTGAACCAACCGTCTCGATGCCAAGCGATGATGCCAGCCCCGCCAGTTCCTTAAGGAGGCTCTCTGCCTCTGTGACCCTGACCTCGCCGTCTCTAACGCCTATGAGGAAGGCCCGTTGCGGACGGGCGACCGTATCGTGTAATGCACTCACTCGACAATAGTACTAGAGAGCGAGGCTACAGGTCGAGTGCTAGAAACAATATAATCGTTTATGGTATTTGGATGCTTGGCGGATGGCAAAGCCGGTGTTAGAATAAAAAGACTAAAAAACCAGTTTCAAAGGCTCTCACGCCTGCAGACATGGCTTTTTATAAAAAAGGAGAACCTCATGCCCATGACAATGGCCGACTTAGGCAAGGCGGTGCTGGAGACAGAATACGCCGTTCGTGGCCCCATCGTCGCCCGCGCCAAGGAACTGGAACGTTCCGGGCGCGGCATCATCTACTGCAACATTGGCAACCCCCAGGCTCTTGGCCAAACTCCTCTTTCATGGACGAGGCAGATACTGGCTCTCTGTGAATACCCTGGCCTGGCCAAGCAGTTTCCCGATGCCTTTCCGTCAGACGTCGTAGCCGCGTCAAAAGTCTTGCTGGAAGGATCAAAGCACGGACTAGGCGCTTACTCCGAAAGCCAGGGTCTCAAGGTGGTGAGGGATGCCGTTGCCGCATTCATAATGTCACGAGACGGCATAGACTCTGATCCAGAGACAATATTCCTCACAGACGGCGCATCCAAGGGCGTTCAGGCCGCTCTCAGGTTGCTCCTATCAATGCCGCAAGACGGCATCATGATACCCATTCCACAGTATCCCTTGTATTCGGCTACCATTTCTATGTTTGAAGGCAAGAAGGTAGGATACTACCTCGACGAGGAACATGACTGGGAATTGTCTCGCGACCAGCTGGAACTGGCCCTTGGCAAGGCCAAGAAAGACGGCGTCAAGACTAAGGCAATAGTCGTCATAAATCCGGGTAACCCCACGGGTTCTGTGCTTCGCGCCGATAACATCCGCATGATAATACAGTTTGCCAAGGAACATGGACTTACAATTCTGGCCGATGAGGTCTACCAGGACAATATTTATCGTGCAGGAGAACATTTCGTCTCGTTTGCAAAGATGATGCATGACATGGAAGAGAAGGATGTGACTCTGTTCAGCTTCCATTCTACCAGCAAGGGCTTCTTGGGCGAGTGCGGTCATCGCGGCGGGTACATGGAATTGCGCAACGTGCCTGCCGACGTCATGGCCCAGGTACTCAAGATGCAATCGGTAAGCCTCTGTTCCAACCTTCCTGGCCAGGCCACCCTCTACAGCCTCGTCTCTCCCCCCTCCTTAGGCGGTCCTAGCCGATCAGCATATGATAGGGAGCGAGGGGCAATACTTGAAGAACTCAAGGCCAGAGCCAAGATACTAGCCGATGGCCTTAACAGCATTCCCGGCATTCATAGCAACGAGGTAGCTGGAGCCATGTACGCCTTTCCTCGTTTAACCTTGCCAGAGGGCAAGACAGACACCCAGTGGTGCATGGCCTTGCTTGAGAAGACCGGTATTTGCGTGGTTCCTGGCTCTGGCTTTGGCCAGCTGCCCGGCAC
>JAVEXO010000043.1:0-25585 GCA_034003955.1 Spirochaetia bacterium
TCCAAGCCACCCGATAGCTGTTGCCAGACCGTCTTGTCTGGATCGAGGCCTTCGCGCATCTGGTCGGCATAGGCTAGCTTGACCGTGTCGCCTATCTTGAGCATACCTGAATCAGGCTGTTCCTGGCCGGCTATCATCTTAAAGAGGGTAGTCTTGCCTGCTCCGTTGGGGCCTACAATGCCAACGACGGCTCCCGGTGGAATGGTAAACTCCAAGTCCTGAAACAGCACCTTGTCGCCATAAGCCTTAGAAAGCCCCTTGGCATCTATGACGACAGAACCGAGTCTGGGCCCGGGGGTGATGGCTAGCTTTGTCTCCCTGACCTTGTCGTGTTCACTATCTGCCAGGAGCTTCTCGTACTGCGTGATGCGCGCCTTGCTCTTGGCGTGCCGACCCTTGGGGCTCATCCTAACCCATTCCAGCTCACGCTCGAGAGTCTTGGCTCGCTCAGAATTACCCTTTTCTTCCAGTTCAAGCTGCCTTGATTTCTGATCCAGCCAGCTGGAATAGTTGCCTTTCCATGGGATGCCCTCGCCTCTGTCCAGCTCCAGTATCCAGCCTGCCACGTTATCGAGGAAGTAGCGATCATGCGTCACGGCTATGACGGTACCCTCGTACTGTTGCAGATGTCGTTCAAGCCAGGCTACAGTCTCGGCGTCGAGATGGTTTGTGGGCTCGTCTAAAAGCAGGATGTCTGGCTTTCTTAGAAGCAGGCGGCAGAGAGCCACTCGTCGGCGTTCTCCTCCTGAAAGTACATCGACTATCTGATCGGCAGGGGGGCAGCGAAGAGCCTCCATGGCCAGGTCAAGCCTCGCCTCGAGGTTCCAGCCGTCGAGTTCCTCTATTCTTTCCTGCAACTTTGCCTGTTTATCGGCAAGTTTATCGTAGTCGGCGTCTGGATCGGCGAAGGCTTCACTGACCTGTTCGAATTCAGCGAGGACATCTACGGTTTCATGAACACCCTCTGAGACTATATCCCTGACGGTCTTGCCCGGCTCGAGATAGGGTTCCTGCTCGAGGAATCCTATGGAATAGCCAGGGGAGCAGTTGGTCTCGCCTGCGAATTCAGTGTCGACACCCGACAGAATTCGCAGGAGGCTAGACTTGCCTGAGCCATTGAGCCCTATTACGCCTATCTTTGCGCCGTAATAGTAGCTTATTGATATGTCCTTGAGGACTTGCTTGGTACCGTGTTTCTTGGAGACGCGGTACATTGAGTAGATTATTTTCTTGTCGTCGACTGTGGCCATGGACTTAGTATATATATAAACCCAGCTTGATTAAATAGGGTAGAACAGCATTGTCGATAGACTGTGTGTCATCTCGGTGATACAGTAGCCTTGATGAAGACACCAAACTTGGGCAACACTTCCATACGCTTGGGTAGTTTCGTAGACAAGAAGCTAGAATCCAGGTTCCGTGCATACGAGCTCGATGTGGGGTATAAAAGTCTCAGTCTCGTTCTGCCGTTTCTGGGTATCCTATTCTTTGGCTTCGTACTGCCGGATTTCTTTGCCTTGGGCATAGGTTTCAGATTCTGGGTTTTATTCAGCATTCGACTGCTTGTCCTCGTCATGGCGCTTCTTGCTCCGCAGATTCTCCGACCAACATCCTCGATACAATGGCGAGAGGGTGTGCTTGCAGCCATTACCCTGCTGGGTGTACTCGCGTTTGCTCTGGCACTCTGCGTGTACCGTGAGCAGAACAGTTATCTTCAGGCTATCAGCATAGTCCTGATGATAGGCGCTCAGTACCTCATCCCCAACCGCTTTCTATATTCTGTAGGCGTATCACTGTTCATCATAGCCATGGGTGTTATAAGCCTCGTGCTGTCGCTTGAACCCATACCAGGCTCAGAAATATTTGCTCTCATAGTCGATTTTTTTATAATGGCTCTCTTATCGGCAATTGTCTGGCTCCGCAACTGTAGGTCCCGGCGCCGTGAATACTCCAAGAACCTTGAACTAGAACTGATATCCAAGACCGATCAACTGACTGGCCTTGGCAACCGTCGCCACCTCGACGAGCGATTCTCCGAGGTGAAGGCCAGGGTTCTTCGTTATGCTGAACCCCAAGCCTTGGTACTGATAGACCTTGATCACTTCAAGACGCTCAACGACAATTACGGTCACGAGGCAGGCGACGAGACGCTCAAGGAGACGGCTAGGCGTTTCCTGAGTGCCTTGCGCTCCGAGGACTTCTTGTGTCGTTGGGGAGGCGAGGAGTTTGTGGTACTCGTATCCCACGCGCACGAGGCAGCGGCCATTGGATCTGCCCACAGGCTCAAGGCAGCCTTGAGTGATAAGCCTATGGACCTCGTTGGCATGGTCTATGCCAGTTTCGGCGTTACTCTGATAAGGGCGGATGATGATGTGAGTGACACCATAGCACGTGCGGATACCGCCCTCTACCGTGCAAAGAACGCGGGTCGTAACCGCGTGGAGTTCGAGCCGTAATTAGTGTTACGAAGCTTGCGGATACTCGAAGGCAATGCCTGTTTTGGCCCGCTATCCTCTTCAAGGCTGGCTGGTAGGGGCTTTTTACGAGTTCTAACGCTAGTCTAGGCTAACATCACTAAGGTTCGTACCACTAGACTATTTGTCAAGCCGCTTCAGCGTGTCTTCGTACATGTCTTCGACGGCCCACATCATACGGTAGTCGGGAAAGTCTCCCATGAGCCGCTCGCACACCGCCTTCACGGCTTTCCACTCTTTGCGATCCTTTAATACGAAGAGGCGCTGATAGATGAGCTCAGGCAAGAACGGGTCGTTTGGGTAGCTGAGTTCTGCAGAATCGGCCCAGCTCAGTATCTCGTCACCGCAACGCGAAGCCAGCTCCTTGTCATCGAAGTATTCAAGTGCCTTATCGCCTAATTCTCCGAGCAGGTTCTGCAGATACCAGATAGCTTGTACGGGGGTATCGCCGTTAAGCACGGCAGGTCTTGCACTATAGAAGGCTGATACTTCAGCGGCATCTTTCCAGCCAAATCGGGTGGGGTCGACTATGGCGTCGCCGAAAGAATAGAATACAGGGGCACTTATGCGCCGAATCAAGTCAGCGATGTCTGAGGACAGTGCGTTCATCTCGCGTCTGTATCGCTGTCTTTTGAAATCCTTGAGGTAGCGGTATGCGTCCTCTATGCCTTTGCCCGGTTTCAGGAATAGCGGGTCCTCTCGGCTCGCCTGCCCGAAGAAGTCCATGGCCTCTGCATAGTGGCCAGCGTCAAGGTAATCGAGTCCCTTGTAATAGGAAGTTGCCGCCGGCAAGGATTCTGTCGATACGGTAAACCAGGCCGGGTCGGCTCCGAGTCCGTGAGCCAAGTCTAAGGCAATCTCGCGTTCCAGCGATAACGCCGACTCAGGGCGCCCGCTAGCCGATGCGACGCACAGGATTGTGCCTGATTCTGTCTCCACTGCCTTGGCGTCGACGCGAAGAACCGTCCCGCTCGTGACGAATGACCCATAGACTAGAATGCCTGCACTCAATAGACGGCCTATGCGAACTGCGCCAGAATCGTCGACCATGCCTGATAGCGATAATTCCTGTTCACGGAGTAGTTTCTCCAGCTCTTCGCGCTCGACTATATTAAATGCCCCGGTGCTTGCCAGGTCAGTGACGAGCATGTCAGCAAAGCCTTTGGATAGCCATGCAGAGTCGACGTCGGCTCTTGTGTTGGAGAAATACAGGACAGACAGCGTCTTGGCACCTTCCTGTGCAAAGCTACCGCTAAGGGATAGGAAGAAGATGTTTGCCGCAAGCACTGGTACGCGACACAGGGGACGTATTGCTGTTTTTATTGACATGACGCGATGATAGCCGCCCTTCTTGTGTTCAGTATAGTCCGCTAGCAACTACTCTGAGCTCATGCTATTTAAACAGGAAACGCAACAGGGATTCCTTCCTCTTCGTATACGGTGGAAACGCGAATGAATTCAGTGCCCGCGGCCCGGAGAAGGCAAGCGTCTTCTCGTGGCTGAACGCGTTAAAACCGCTCTCCCCGTGGTAATTGCCGAGACCCGAGTTTCCGACGCCGCCGAATGGCACGCGCGGATCTGACAGGTGCACCATGACGTTGCCGAGGCAGCCACCGCCGAATCGGACATGACCGAATATATAATCTATGAAGGCGCGGTCGGAGCTGAACAGGTACAACGCGAGCGGGAAGGGATTCCGCTCTATTATAGTCTTGGCTTGGGCCGCGTCACTGAAGGCCAGTATTGGCAGGATAGGGCCGAATATCTCCTCGCTCATGACAGGGGAATCAAGCGCTGGCTCATCTATAAGGCTAGGCTCGATATAGCGCGATGCCCTATCGCTTCTGCCGCCGGCTAGTATCGTGGCACCGACCAGGTACGACGATACCAGCTCGAAGCGGCGATCGTTGACGATGCGGGCTAGGTCCGGGCTGTCCTGAGGCTCTGGGCCGAAGAACTCGAGCAAGGCTTCCTTGTAACGAGCTGCGAACTCGGCCTTGACGGATGCTCTGACAAGCACGTAATCAGGGGCCACGCATGTCTGCCCCGCGTTGATGCATTTTGCCCAGGCAATGCGCCGTGCTGCATCACATAGGTCGACGCCCTCATCGACAATGGCAGGGCTCTTGCCGCCTAGCTCAAGGGTCACCGAGCTATGACGCTCAGCGGCGGCCGCGGCCACCTGGCTGCCCACGGTCTGGCTGCCTGTGAAGAATACATGGTCAAAGCGGTATCGCCTCATCAGTTCCGGAACGATGCTCGAGCCTGGTCCGGGCACGGCACTTATGTATTCAGGCTGGAATGTGTTATCTATCATTTCTGTTATAAGCTCGGATACCCGTGTCGTCACGTGCGACGGTTTGACCACGGCGCAGTTACCCGCGGCTATGCTTCCTACGAGCGGGCTTATTATCAACTGGAACGGATAGTTCCACGGCCCGACGATAAGAGATACGCCCTTTGGCACCTTTCTCACCTCGAAGCGGGTAGGGAATAGGGCGAGGCCGCCATAGATTCGCTTGGGCTTCATCCACGATGAGAGACGACGTATAGCGTAATCGATCTCGCCATAGAGTATGCCTATCTCAGTCATGTACGACTCGAGTACCGGCTTGCCAAAATCGTCCGCAAGAGCATCCTGTATGCGCCTCTCGCGTTGTTGTATCGCTCTTTTAAGTGTCTTAAGCTGCCGCAGTCTATAGTGATAGCCAAGCGTGGCTCCTGATGCGAAGAATGCGCGTTTTTCGTCGAATCGGGCCTTCGATATTTCCTCTTCTATGCTCATCTGATCTCCCTGGCTTACATCGTCTATGCTATATGATCGTATTGTTAATATACAGACAGGCATTTGCTCGGACAAGTGAAGTGCATTCGAGCCCGGTCTTGTAGCTTGACAATTCCACATCGTCGCGCCGATTATGTTTGCATGTATATACTCCCGATGTTTCAATCAAAAAGGATAGTTTTTATCAGTGCTAAGATCGAGAGTCGTACAAGCGTAGAGTTCGAGTCATGAACGCCATGCTCGTGGTACTTGGAGGCGGACTTGGCGCCTTGTGCCGCTTTGCTGTTTCGGCACTATCGACGAGGTACTTAGGAAATGGTTTTGCCTGGGGCACCTTGATAGTCAACGTCCTGGGCTGCTTCTTCATTGGCCTGGCGGCCGGTTTCCTGGAACGCTTGTCAATGCCTCGCTCTCTTTGGCTTCTACTTGTAACGGGCTTCCTCGGTGGATTTACTACCTTTTCAACCTTCTCGCTGGAGACGTTCCAGATGCTCGGTAGTGGATCAGTCGTAAAGGCACTTGCCTCCATTGCATCTAATGTGGTCTTGGGCCTTGTAGCCTGCGGTGCAGGCCTAGCTACGGCGTTCGCACTGGTGGCAAGGATCAGCAGGTAGCCGACGAACACTAAAGAAGAGTTGCCCAATGGCATACTAAGGCCTCATAATACGGTACTATGAGCCACGACACCTATGTATGCCATTCCTGCGGTGCAGGGTTTCCTCTCGAGTCCTTGGCCTTCCGATGCAGCTGTGGAGGCCTCCTTGATATTGCGCCTTTTGAGCCTCATTTCCCACCATCGAGTAAATTTTCAGGCGAGCACTCTGTCTTCCGTTATGCCGAAGCCATGCCCGACTTTGCCGGCAAGTCCGCGCTATGGAGATCTTCCTGGCAGCAGGTATCTATGGGCGAGGGCCTGAGTGGATTGGTCCCACTAGACCCACAGTATCCAGAGGTTCTGGTAAAACTCGACTACGCAATGCCCACCCTGTCGTTCAAGGATCGCGGTGCGGCAGTTCTTGTGTCTGCCGCACTCGTAGCCGGGGCCAGACGCCTCATTCAGGACAGTTCTGGTAACGCAGGAGCCTCGGTAGCGGCCTATGCAACAAGGGCAGGCCTTGCCTGCGACATCTACGTGCCATCATCAACCTCCCCTAGAAAGATAGCGCAGATAGAGGCCTACGGTGCCCGAGCCATGCTCGTCGATGGTAGCCGAGAGGATACTGCCCATGCGGCGCTGACGGCGGCGATAGAGGGATTAGCCTTCTATGCCAGCCATGTCTATAACCCGTTTTTTTATCAAGGGACTAAGACCTATGTGTACGAGCTGTATGAATCACTCGGGGGGCGCCTGCCTGATACGCTCTACCTGCCACTGGGTAACGGAACCCTTGTCTTAGGTGCCCACTATGCACTCAAGGACCTCAAGGCTCTCGGCCTCATCTCCCGATGGCCACGGATCGTGGCGGTACAAGCGGCGGGCTGTGCTCCCGTATTCAAGGCCTATGAGCGGGGTCAGCCGGACGTCGTAGCCGTAGACAATACCGGCACCGAAGCGGAAGGTATAGCCATAGCCGCTCCTCTCCGAGGAACCCAGGTCTTGGAGGCGATTCGGGAACTTGGCGGAGAGGTCATACTCGCTCCGGAAGCAGGCATTGTAGATGCCAAAAAGGCCGTAGCCGCCAGAGGCTTTTTCATAGAGACGACGAGTGCCGCTACCTTCGCCGCCTTCTTCGAACGTAAGGCGGGGGGACTGGAGGAAGGGCTCGTCGTCCTGCCGCTCTGCGGCTCAGGACTCAAGAGCGTCTAACAATGAAGGGTAGATCCTGGGGCATAAGCCAGAAATTCATAGTATTCGTGGCGTCGGCTATAGCCATCTTCCTACTAGCCGCGTTTCTCATAACCAGAACAATGCTCGAAGAGCATGCCCTCCGATCAGCCAAGGAGACGGCTTCAATCATCCTCGACCAAACCGACAAACGCCTCGTATCGTTCTTCTCAGAGCAGAAGGCGTTGGCTCAGAGTCTGGCGGCTACAAAGGCGGTTCAGGCAAGTGATCCTTCAGGCATGCGCGACCTGTTCCTGACGTCTGTACAAGCCAGACAGGATTACTTGCGTGCAATCTACCTTGGAACATCGGATGGGCGTATGCTCGAGTGGGGCATAGGCAAGGAATTCATAGACAACATGCCCAGTTTTCCTCCAGGATACGATCCACGTGTGAGGCCTTGGTACATACGAGCCATGGAGTTGGGTGATTTCTCAATTTCTGCGCCGTATCGCTATGCCAGCGTCGACGATATAGGCATCACCTGCGCCATGCCCGTCTTGACTCCCGACGGTAGCCTCGTAGGGGTGCTAGGCATGGACATACTCCTTGAGAGCCTCGCGAGCGTGCTCGACGGACTCGCCATACCAAGAGGCGGCAAGGCCGTCATTCTAGGCAGCTCTGGGGAGATAATAGCCAGCCAGTTTGAGGAAGACAGGCCAGAGGGCATGATATTAAAACGTTTTGCCGCCGGTGATGTGCTGGGAGCCAGAACGGGTGACTTTACCGGTTCTATAGCGGGGTTTGAAACGCAGTTTGTATATCAGCGTAGCCAGGTGCTAGGGTGGATAGCCGTAGTCGCCATGCCTTTAGGCCCGATACGAGAATCGGTTACAACCCTGCTCAGGCTCATAGGATACGTTGAATTGATTCTGATGGCGGCACTTGTCGTAGCCCTGGCCGGCATATCGGGCAAGCTTATAGTCACGCCTCTTGGCCACATCATCTCTGTCATCAATAAAATAGAGGGCGGGCAGAAGGGGCTCAGGGTATCGGTCGATAGTTCAGACGAATTCGGTTTCCTTGGGGACGAGTTTAACCACCTTCTCGATGTTGTAGAGGAATATTCATCGAATCTGGAAGAGAAGGTGAGGGTGCGTACCGATGAGCTAGTCAGGCTGCAACGGGAGAATACAAGACTCAGGATAATAGAGGAAAGGCGCAGGATATACCGCGACATGCATGATGCAATAGGGGCCAAGCTTACAAACATATTCTTTAGCAACGGCGTGGCTCGCGATCTTGCCAAGGATGGGCCGGAACGCCTGCAGGGCATGCTGTCGGCGGTTGAAGATAATTGTCTGCAAGCCGTAGCAAGTCTTAAGGGCATAATCCTCGGGATGCACGAGGACGACAGGCGTGCAAACTCATTCTCTCTTGGCATCTCCGCAGGCTTGCGGAGCCGGCTCGAAGCCAAGGGCATAGCCTTGGACTGCATCATTCGCAACAAACGAGCCATAGAAGAACTACCCAAAACCCTGTTAGACGAGCTTGAGATGATTCTGGATGAGATGGTAAGCAATGTGCTCAAACATTCCCAGGCCAGGAGCGTACGGCTCAGGTTGTCCAGGCAGTCTGGCGGTGTTTCATTACGATTCTCCGATGACGGCCAGGGTTTTGATCCAGGTTCCAAGAGGCTTGGTTCTGGTATAGGCAATGTGCGGTACCGGGTGGAGAGTCTAGGCGGCTCCATCAGGCTGGAAACATCGATAGGGAAGGGTACGCTGTACCGTGTGACCATACCCTATACAATGGTAGCCGAGGTAGAATCATGAACCTCGAACCTGAGCCTAAGGCAACGACGCTTGCCATAGTAGAGGATCAGAAGGAGGTGAGGGAGGGTCTTGCCTACCTCCTGGGTCTGGATGCGCGGATACGGATTGTCGGAGGTTTTGAGCGGGCAGAGGAACTGCTCGCCTGGCTAGCTGTTAACGACAGCCCTGACATTATCCTCATGGACATACATCTGCCTGGCATGAATGGCATAGAAGCCACGCGATTGCTTCAAGCCTCTCATCATGAGGCAATAGTGCTTATTTTAACAATATTCGAGGAGCCCGACACCATTTTAGAGGCCTTCAGGGCAGGAGCCAAGGGTTACATACTCAAGAATACCAAACCCGAACTTCTCCTCGAACAGGTCCTCAGCGCCAAGGACGATGGCTCTCCCATCAGTCCTACGGTAGCCAGGCGACTTCTTGATGAACTCAGGCGGGGCGGACAGGAGACTCCGGCTCATGACTATGGCTTGACCGCCCGTGAACGTGAGGTGTTGCGTGATACCGTCGATGGGTTGACGTATCGTGAGCTTGCAGAGAAGCATCATATAGCCGGCTCGACCGCTAAGAAGCACATACTCCACATCTATCAGAAGCTCAATGTATCATCAAAGGCAGAAATTGTAAGGAAAGCCTTAAACGAGCGCCTCATTTAATACATAAACAGCATAAAAATACACCTTATGGTGCATATCGCGCTGGCCAAACCTGCCGTACACTCTCAGTGTCGTAGCTCCCCGGCCTTTGGCTCGGGGGAAATCTATTTTTTTTCGGAGGCAAGCATGGCCACAGAAAATGTCAAGAAGAAGGGCCTGTTCGATTGGTATTTCAAGACCAATCTCCTAACGCGCATCCTCGTCGGTCTCATCCTGGGCGCCATAGTAGGCATAGTACTTGGGTTCTTTGGAGATGCCGTCAAGCCCTATGTAGACAATGTTAAGTTTTTCGGTGACCTCTTCATACGATTGCTCAAGATGATAGTCGTACCGGTGATCCTCTTCTCGCTTATAGCCGGTGCCGCGAGCATAGCTCCGTCTCGCCTCGGCAGGGTGGGCGTCAAGATCATGGCGTACTATCTCATTACAAGCGCCTTCGCCGTCATCATTGGCCTCGTGTTTGCCAACATCTTCAGGCCTGGACAGGGCTTCAATATAGTCGGCGACGCCGCCATCAAGGGCAAGGACGCCGTTACCCCGACGATATCGCAGATACTGCTCAATATCGTTCCCACCAACGTGATAGACTCACTCGCCAAGGGCGACGTGCTCCCCATCATCTTCTTCGCCGTAGTCTTTGGCTTGGCCATCTCCTACGTCAAGGACTCCAAGAACGCCAAGATAGCCAAAGGCGCGGATGCTCTCTATGAGCTATGCAACGCTGGTGCCGAGACCATGTACAAGGTCGTAGCCGGTATAATGCAATACGCTCCCATAGGCGTGTTCGTCCTCATTTCCATAGTCTTTGCCCAGCAGGGTCCCAAGGCTCTAGGACCCCTCCTGGTCGTGACACTCACCGTCTACCTGGGCCTCGTCGTCCACATGGTCGGTATATATGGTGGCATCCTGTCAATCTACAAGCTCGGTTTCATCAAGTTCTTGAAGGGAGCCAACGAGGCCATAATAACGGCATTCGTGACTCGTTCATCAGGTGGAACCCTGCCTATAACGCTGCGCGTCACCGAGGAGAATCTGGGCGTACCACGGACCATAAGCTCCTTCAGCCTTCCATTGGGCGCTACCATCAATATGGATGGAACGGCCATCTACCTTGGCGTCTGCGCCATGTTCATAGGCTATGCTACCGGTAACCCGCTGACATTCAACCAGCAGCTCACCGTCGTCATAACGGCGACCCTGGCCTCCATAGGCACGGCCGGTGTTCCAGGTGCCGGAGCCATCATGCTTCTGATGGTTCTAGAGTCCATTGGCCTCAAGGTAACCGAGGGTTCATCCGTAGCTGCTGCCTATGCCATGATCCTTGGCATTGATGCCCTCCTTGACATGGGCCGCACAGCCCTCAACGTGACCGGTGACATGGCCGGCACGGCGATCGTAGCCAAGACAGAGAAGGAACTGGATATGTCCAAGTGGGCCAAGGCCTGACGCTTTCTTACTAGATAGTGGAGGCAGGAGGCTTGTATCCTTCCTGCCTCTTTTTTTATTCCTTCGCTCGCTTCCTTACGTTGACAATTTCAATGGCAACAAAGTAGGCTCAGGCATCGTGATGCGGTCATTGCGGATCAGTACATGTGGTAAGGAAGGCTCGTGAGGAAACTACTAGCATGGATTACTTCGATACGCCTGGCCATAGGCCTCCTTGTGTACCTCATCGTCAGCAGCAGCATCGCCACCCTCGTGCCACAAGGCCTGCCCCCGGATCACTATCGCGCGATGTATGCCAGGGTAGTAGCCGACCTTGTCATATTTTCTGGCTTTAACAGATTCTTTGGATCTGTGTTATTCATAATTCCTGCATTCGTGTTCTTCGCCAACTTGTCCGCCTGTACGGTAAAGCGACTACTGCGCGAGCTAAAACGAAAGTCGGTTCGACATCACGGCCCAGATGTGCTACACCTCGGCCTCATGCTTCTCGTCATTGCCAGCATCTTGTCATTTGCCGGACACAGGCGTGCCTCGCTGAGGCTTGCTCCAGGAAACGGCGTCAACTTGCCCGATGGCGGGAGCCTCATGCTCGATGACTTTAGATTCTTACGGTATGACGATGGGAGGCCCAAGGACTGGGTCTCGCTTGTGACCATTACCAAGGATGGCGTTACGGTAAAAGATGGTTATGAACTAAGAGTCAACAGCCCGTTACGGTATGGGGGCCTGACATTCTATCAGACGAGCTATGTGGAGACTCAGAGTCTATTACTCTCCGACTCGTCTGGTATCACGCTACCCTTGGCTCAAGGCGTGGTTCGAATCATAGGAGATACCTCCTATCTATTCATGGCTCCCGATGTCGATGGCAGAAGTGCCATCGTACGCCTAGGAGGCGGGGCAGAAGCTGCGGTTATAAAAGTGGCGCCAGGCGATATGGCTGGGGCGATGAATGTTCTAGGGCTTAAGACAAATCTTGTTTCTGTTCTGGAGGCGGTGTCTGATCCCGCGTATCCATTGGTCTTCGCCTCGCTAGTACTCATAGCCCTTGGCACGAGCTGGACATTCTTTCAAAAACTAAAGGAGGGTGTATGAGCCTTGAATCGATCTTGGCCAACCTGGCCTTCGTGCTATTCCTTGCAGGGGCGGCTATGTATGTATTCTACATCTTCAAGTCCAGCCCTAAACACGATGCCATAGGCCCCTTCCTAGTGTTGGCCGCTTCGCTTCTGCTGTTGTTAGTCCTCGTGGTACGAAGTTTCGAGATAGGTTTTGTGGCCCTTACAAGCACCTATGAGTCCCTGGCTTTCTACGCAGCCGTCATAGGCATCGTAGCATGTGTCTACAGGTTTCAGAAGCGCTTGCCGTACAGGCCTGCCGCGGCGTTTGGAGCCACCATGGTGGCCATTGTAGTGCTCGCGGTGGCTAGTTCTCCCTTGATACCCAAGGAAGCCTTGCCACCAATACCGGCACTCCGCTCAGGCTGGCTCATACTCCATGTCAGTTTTGCCTTTATCGGTGAGGCATTCTTCGTTGCCAGCTTCGTTACGGCAATCCTGTTCTTGCGTACCAAGGATGGAAGGCGCAGGATAGAGCTGGACCGCCTCACCTACACGGCTGTCGCTGTAGGCTATCCATTCTTCACGGCAGGAGCCCTTGTATTCGGCGCAATATGGGCCGAGCAGGCATGGGGGCGATGGTGGAGCTGGGATCCAAAGGAGACATGGGGGCTCGTCACATGGCTTGTCTATACCCTGTATCTACACGTCAGGATAGTGATGAAGCGCAAGGACTCCTTGCCAGCGGTTCTGGCGCTTATCGGTTTCCTGTGTACCGTCTTTACATTCTTTGGTGTCAACTATCTGTTGCCAGGATTACACAGCTACGGATGATCCATCCTTGTGGCGATGATGCGTACCAAAGCACCACCGCTTTCGCTTGTGCCTGTCTCCAGGGTGGCCTTGAGCTGAATTACAAGAGCATTGATTATTGTAAATCCCATCCCGCCTTCGCCCTTGATGGCGTCGAAGCCAGTCGGGAAACCCGCCCCATCGTCTGACACCGATACCGAGACCTTGCGGGTTTGATCGTCACCCCGTACGACAAGTACTATATTGCCGGTAGAGCCTGGAGCAAAGGCATACTTGTAGGCATTGGTTACGAGCTCGTTTACTATGAGGCCAAGAGGAACGGCAAGATCCAGTTCCAGGACCGTATCATCGGCATCGACTGTGGTACGTATCCATCGGTCTGGCCGCGTCCAGCTGGCTTCCAGGCCAGAAATAAGATCTGACAGATAGTCTCTTGCTGAAATTGATGAAAAATCCCTGGAACGGTACAGCTGGTCATGGACCATGGCCATTGTCCTTATGCGGTTCTGACTGTCGACAAATAGATCCTTGTCGTAGGTATCCCGAGCCCTCGCGGCCTGCATAGACAGTAGGCTTGACACTATCTGCATGTTATTCTTGACCCGGTGATGTATTTCTTTAAGTAGGGCTTCCTTTTCCAGGAGAGAGGCGTTTACCCTTTCCTCGGCCCAGTAACGCTCGGTGATGTCACGGTTGATAGCCAGAGCCCTATCTGCAGAGAGTCTTACAACACGTGACTCATAGTGTTCCAACGGAGCAATAGGCAAGGAATAATTGAATACCTGTGGACCTTGGCCTGCCAGTGCGTATTTGATGGATTGCACGAGTCTCTGGTGTAGTTCGCTATCCCCGAATATATCCTCATTGGTCTTGCCAAGGAATTGAGCGGGTTCTACGGCAAAACCACCTGTTCCGCTTTTCATGTAATCTACGAAGCGACCCTCGGTATCATAAATGAAAATAAGGTCTGGGAGGGCGCTCAAAACGGCGTTATGCTCGGCTTCCAGCTTCTCAAGCTGGGCTATCTTCTCCTGTAGTTCTACATGCTGTACCGTGATACGTTTCCTGAGCATGAAGGCGGAGATGCCTGAGCTGATTGCGGCGCTCGCAGACAGCATACCAATGAGCACGAAGACGCTTGTCACCCTAGGATCGCTCATTGAAAGAACAGGGGGTACGGGTTGAATCAACGCAATATCATCTGCCTGACTATATCCTGCATCGCTTTGGCACGACATGAGCATACCAAAGCATAGCACACAGCTCACTATAAGGGGACATGCCACAGCCAGCCTAGCCTTCATGCTAAAAACCCGGGGCAGGCCGACTCCGAGGCCACGTATGAAAAGTATCTTGATTCGTCGTAGGCAAAGTCCCAGGATCCCTGGCGATGGAGCATCGTTCCTCCAAAGCCTGATTTAAAGGCGTAGAGGCCATACATGGGATGTTCGTGGTCTGGTCGTGGAGCCACGCCGAAGAGATCATAGCTTGAGCATTCACTGGCCTTGGCCTTCTCCATGGCTGCCCACTGTAAGGCGTATGGTGCCATGAGCTGCCTGTCCTTGCTGGATGAAGCGCCATACAGATAGGTAGCCCTATCGGCCGAGATAGACAGGAACATCGCGGCTAAAGGAGTGTCATCCTTCTCCGCTATGAGCATCGTTATGCTCTCATCATTTGAGCCTTCCATTGCCTCATCGCTACCATGCAGGTTTGCAACAACCGATGCGAAGTACCCATCGCCATGACTTGAAAATCCATTGCGTTTGGAAGTATCGCTGTAAAGTGTGTTCCAGGCTGCAAGATCATCGGAGCATCCCTGTCTTACCTGGACTCCGTGCCTCCTGGCAAGACGTACGTTATACCGTGTCTTTGGGCGCATCTTTGACAGTAAATCGTCTGGTGAACCTCTGAGATCGATGAGAAGGGTGTCTGGTGGCAGGATGTCGCTTGGTGACTTTCTAAGGCGGTTTCCCCTGATGCCAAAGTTCATCCTGGCCTCACAGACGCGCGTGTCGGGAGCTCCTAACCAGTGACCATCCTCATCGTAGCGGTCTCGCTCCTGGGCATAGGGAGACTCCCATGGCAGGTCCCAGCGTGTCATGATGCACCCCGCTGGCAAGTAAGGTTTTAATTCCTGTGACAGGGCCGATAAGAACTCGCCAGGGCTCAAGTCAGGTGGCAGGAATTCCGGACCGAATGGCACGTAGGCTATGCTGGCACCGTATCCTATATCACGCAGTATGAGCAGCAGGTCTCCCGTGTCATTATCATGGGTGGCTATATCAAAGGCCTTGGTAGTCCAACCGAGGCGACTCTTGACCCTGGCCCATAGGTTTGTCTGCTGTACGAGTCTCGTGGATTCTAGTTCAGAGATGGTTTTAGGTTTGATTCTGACGTCCATGGGCGTCTCCACGATGGCTTGATACGTATACTGTAGACCGTAACAGAGACTGGCTTCAAGGCTTGCGATTGAGCTTGTCGAGTTTTAAGGCTCGTGCAAAGATATATGCATGGCTGATACTAAAGGTACATTGAGTGGGCAATACCCACGACTCTGCATAGACCTTGGTACCATCGAGGCTAATTTTAGAGCCATAGGGGTCCTCTGTTCCCCTCATGGCATAGCCTTGACCGGAGTAGTAAAAGGCGCCGGGGGCATGATACCTGTCGCGGCGGCCATGGTCAAGGGCGGCTGTTCCACACTTGCCAGCTCGCGTCTGGCTCAGCTTGAAATTCTCAAGGATGCCACACGCGATCTAAGCAGCGGCTTGCATCCCTCTTTGAGCCTAGGACTTCTCAGGGTTCCCGCTCCCAGTGAGATAGACGATGTCGTAGCCATAGCAGACTGGAGCCTTCAGTCCGATCCCTGTGCACTTGAACAGACGGCCCAGGCGGCCAGGCGGGCGGGGAAGCGACACGGCGTGGTGCTCATGCGTGACCTCGGCGATCTACGCGAAGGCTGGTTCGACGAAGAACAGCTCATTGCCCAGGCTGTTGGAGTCGAGCGTGACATGCCCTCCCTCCATCTGCGTGGTATAGGAACAAATCTCAGTTGCTATGGCTCAATCCTACCCAGCCCTGATAACCTTGGAAGCCTTATAAAGACGGCTCGCAGCATAGAGTCCCGCATAGGCCGCCAGCTGGAAGTCGTTTCAGGGGGTGCCACGACGAGCCTTCCCTTGTTGCTACGCGGCACCATGCCTCTGGGCATAAGCGAACTCAGGATAGGCGAGGCCGGGCTCTGTGCGAGAGACATGTCGCATTTTTACGGCCTTGCAATTCCGGGAGTGCGTGAAGATGCCTTTACCCTGACTGCCGAGCTTGTAGAAATACGGCGTAAGCCGAGTGTTCCTATAGGAGAACGCCTTGTAGACGCCTTTGGGAACCACCCAGAGTATGAACAAAGAGGCACAAGGACGAGACTCCTTCTAGCCGTAGGCAAGCGTGATTTTGGAAACCACGAACACCTGCTGCCACGTGACCCGCGTGTTCGTGTCATAGGGAGTTCTAGCGATCACCTGATATGTGAGCTCGATGATAGCGTTAGTGACATCGAGTATGGAAGTCTTTTGGATTTTGACCTTCTGTACGGAGCCATGCTCTTTCTGTCTGACCACAACCCCTATGTGAAGATTGAGTATCGCTAGGGCGGCCCATGTCTTTCAGGGCCACCACGCGCGTCAGCCTACTTCCCGCAGCACTGCTTGTATTTCTTGCCTGATCCACAGGGACATGGTTCATTGCGTCCCACCTTGGGACCAGCTCTGACAACCGTGGCCGTCTTGACATCCCCTGACTCATAGAGCCATGTGCCATCTTTCTTTATGAAGCGGGCCGTCTCCTTGTGTTCATCCTTGAGGCCGTCCATCACATAGTTGGCCACAAATTCGACTATGCCCTCGTTGTCCGAGGGGCCGCCCTTTTCTGTTCGGACTATTGTAAGGCCCTTCCAGTCGGCCTTCTCGCTCCAGTTCCTTGTGGCCTCGGCGTCTATGCCCTCATCCTCAACGCATGACTTCATGATATAATCGACGGCACCCTTGACGTAGGCGCTGTAGCGGGAGCGCATGAGAGCCTCGGCGGTCTGGGCCTTGGCCGTGCCGGCTATGATGGGGCCACAACATGCTAAATATTCACGGCCTGAACCGCAGGGGCAGAGTTTGCTCATTGTATTTCCTCCGGGAGCCATATTTGTACCTTGAATAGCCACCTTCGGGCAAGCGGCGAAGGTGTAACATGCTTGTCTCAAAACCTGGCTGCCCATACAATGCATCATGGCAGATCGACGGCATAACGAGGTGCTTAAGGCCTTGTACTGGAGCCCAACGGGAACGACTCGACGTGTAGCATGTCGCCTTGCCGATACTCTTGCTATGCATGCAGGCCTGGCTCGAGCGCTTGATACCGATTGCACCAACACGGCGGCTCGTACAAGAGCAAGTACGGAAGCTCCGGGTTTTAATACCGGGGATGTCGTCGTCATAGCAATTCCTGTATATGCCGGACGAGTACCCAATGTTATCCTCGGCTACCTTCGATCACTACGGGGTTCTGGAGCCTTGGCCATAGCCATCGTCGTCTATGGTAACCGCCACTATGATGACGCACTCGTAGAACTTGTCGACATACTGAATCAGGTAGGCTTTGTCGTGGCTGCCGCCGCCGCCTTCATTGGCGAGCACTCCTTCTCCAGATATCTGGCCGCAGGCAGGCCAGATGCAGCCGATCTGGCCCTGACCGACGACTTTGCCCTTGCAATCGCCAAAAGGCTTAGCCAGACGAACAACGAAAGACGGGAACTGGGTATCCCAGGCTGTCGTCCATACAGACCATACTATCGTCCCGTCTCTCCCACTGGCGATTTTGTTGATATGCGTAAGGTTGTACCGGAGACTACATCGGCTTGTATTGGCTGTGGCCTATGCTCACGCGTCTGCCCCATGGGCTCCATAGATCCAGGTGATAATGCAAGCATACGAGGCGTCTGCATGAAGTGCGGAGCCTGCGTCAAGGCTTGCCCCGTAGGGGCGAAGATTTTTAGCGATGAGGCATACCTACGGCACCTCTTGGAGCTGGAACGTGACTGCGTTGAGCGTAGAGAGCCTGAACTCTTCCTATAGCATGGCTCAAGCGGCGCTTCTCCTGTAGCCTCTGACAATGACTTAGCATACAATGAGCCCATGCAAGATTCGCTAGAACGTATATATAAAGAATCACTCCCGGCAGCCAGGCGCGGTACGGTCGCACAGTACATACCAGCCTTGGCCAAGGCTAATTCCAACGCTCTTGGCCTGGCGATGGTCGATGCCGAAGGCAGAGTTTATACCGCAGGAGATGCTCATGTACGGTTTAGCATACAGAGCATATCAAAGGTGCTTGCCTTAGCCTATGTGATGACAGATCAGGGTGAGGAGGCCGTCTTTTCAAGGGTAGGAAAGGAGCCGACGGGAGATCCTTTCAACTCAATAATACGCCTGGAGACGAGCGCCAGCAGAAAGCCATTCAACCCTCTTATAAACGCGGGAGCCATAGTCGTATCTGGCCTCATGCCAGGTTCTACGCCTGACGACAGGGGCGCCCGTTTTAGATCCTTCGTGGCGACACTCATTGGCCGTGAAGATGTTGATAAGGATGATGACGTATACCTTTCTGAGAAGTCTACCGCGGCACGCAATAGATCCATAGCCTGGTTTTTAAAAGAGCTCGGTATACTGACGGGTGAAGTAGAGGAGACGCTTGATCAATATTTCAGGCAGTGCGCCGTTTCTCTCGATGCCGTAGACCTTGCCCGTATTGGCGCCGTTCTGGCTCTCGATGGCATAGACCCTATTGGCAAAGAGCGAGTCCTGGCTGCCAGGACCGCAAGGATATGCAAGAGCCTCATGGTCACCTGTGGGCTTTATGACGGTTCAGGAGAATTTGCCGTTGACGTAGGCATTCCCGCCAAGAGTGGAGTAGGTGGCGGCATCATGGCAAGCGTCAGGGATCGCATGGGCATAGGCGTCTACGGCCCTGCACTCGATGAGCGTGGCAATTCATCTGCCGGCCTGGAGGCTCTACGCCGACTATCGGCAGAGCTTGACCTGAGGGTACTATAGGCTTGTTCCGTAGATAACACAGCGGTTCTTGCCTGAGCCCTTGGCCTGGTAGAGGGCATCGTCGGCTTCCTTAAGCAGGCGTTCGATGAGACCGGTGCTGCCATCCGACTTATCCTCCTTGTCAAGCAGGATATCTATAGGGAGGCTCGATTTTAATAAGACGGAACCAAGGTCGCTTATTCCGATGCTAACAGTAACGATACGCTTGCCGCCTAGACCGGCATTTGTTTTTTGAGCTACAGAACTTCTTATACGGTCGCAAGCCTGCAGTGCTGCAGATGAGTCTACACCGGGGAAGAGTATGAGGAACTCTTCTCCACCGTATCGAGAGACTATATCGTAGCTTCGTGTACATTCCAGCATCGCCGAGGCGGTCTCCTTGAGCACCATGTCTCCAGACTGATGGCCAAAAAGATCGTTGACAGACTTGAAATCATCTACGTCCAGGATGGCGCAGGCCATATCAGCCTTGGTGCGTATTGCCTTCTCCACTTCCTGGCTGAATCGTTGCATCGTGAAGCGACGATTATACAGCCCTGTCAACGCGTCCTCTGTGGCCGCCCGTGATAGATCCTTGCGTGTCCTTTCAAGTTCTCTACGCAGCCTGGAGATGAACACGTAGACTATGCATCCGGTGAGTATCGAAAAAACAAGAGTTACAAGTAATGTGTTTATGGTATTCTTGCGTAGGTTTTGTTCCATATCTGTTATTTTATAACTAACCGATATGCCACCCCTGATGTCGCCCTCTTTGTATCCTTGGTCTGAGTGGCATTGGAGGCATGATGCTTCTGTTCTGAGTGCAGCCATGTAACGGAATTCGTTTCCACTCTTGTTGATTTCTGTCTCCCACAGCTCAGTTAGGCCTGTCTCGAATGCTGTCAGTGAGCGGCGCTCGAAATCATCCGGCGCATTAGCGGGGTTCTTGGGCTTTAAGCTGGTAATCCTGAATCTGTATCCAGCCTGGGTATCAGCTAGCTCGGAAAGCTCCCTCGTCATGATGGCAGGATTCCTAAGGGTCAACATGGTGCCGTCTACAGCCTCCAGGTCCGGATGGTCCAGCCATGGGTTAGACTCGACGCCGGGTCCTTTTTTTACGTATACACCACCAAATTCTGCCGACCAACGCCTCGTGAGTACTATCTGTTCGAATATAGAGCGACTACGACTTAAGACTATATCGTTGACCAACGTGGAATTACGTATAGAAAAACCTAAGAAGACACCAGAAAACAGGATAAGGATGATGCCTATGATCGACACAAGGAATATTTTAAATGCCTTGCGTTCATTATCGTACAAATGGTCATCGACAAGCATCATAATCCTCTTTGGAAACATGGAGTACGCAAGACGTTTATAGTTTTATAAAAACCTTTGTCGTTAGTATATTCTATAATACCGTTTTGTGTTTAGCCTGTCAGTATACAGTTGGTGCTGTATATAATAAGTGGGTTAATAACAATGTTACCGTGTTGTAAGGAAGGGTCGTGTCATGGGCAAGAAGATACTAATCCTGTCGGCGAGTACCGGCAGTGGGCACATCAAGGCTGCACAAGCCATAGAGGAAGCCTGCAGGAAGGATCCACGAGTATCCGAGGTATGTCAGATAGACGCACTTCAGTATACCAACGTTATTTTTAAGAGGGTGTATTCCAGAGGATACATGAAGGCTGTGGAGTCTGCACCCGATCTATGGGCCTTGGCATTTGAAAACCTGGACAAGCCATGGGAGAAAACCAGGCTTCTTACAAATTTACAACGATTTAACAGTTTGCCACTAGCACGAAAGATTAAGTCATTCAACCCAGATATCTGCATCTGTACCCATTTTATGCCAGCAGACCTAGTTACCTACATGATTATCCATGACAAGGTGCATTGTAACCTTGGCATAGTCGTTACAGACTTCTATGTCCATGCCCTGTGGCTTCAAGAGGTCTTTACCAGGTATTTCGTAGCCAAAGCGGAGAATAAGAACCACCTGCAGATGCTGGGTATGCCTGCCGAACGTATTGTGGTTTCAGGCATTCCTGTGATGGAGCAGTTTTCTATAGAAATCAGTAAAGAATCCCTCCACGCGAAGTATAAGACCGATCCAAACCTGCCTGTTGTCGTTCTGTCGGCAGGAGCATTCGGAATTATGAACGCCAATGTAATATATAAAATTGTGGAGCAGATCAAGACACCATGCCAGATCGTTGTAATCTGTGGCAAGAACAAGGAACTGAAGATAGCACTGGAAAAACAGATAGCCGCAAGCGATCATATTCACAACAAGTATATTATTGAAGGATTCGTGGACACCATGCACGAATATCTAAGACTCGCAGATGTATTCATAGGCAAACCAGGGGGACTGTCAACAAGCGAGTGCCTCGTCTCTGGAGTTCCCATGGTCGTATGGGATCCTATTCCTGGTCAGGAATTATACAATACCTATCATATTCTTGAGAATGGAGTAGGCGTCCTTCCGGACAACGTCATTACGATAGGCTATAAGGTTGATCAGATACTTTCTAATCATGACCGCATGAAGAAGATGAAGAAGCAGGCCTTAGCCATATCCCACCCCAAGGCTGCTGAACTAATAGTAAAGAGCATGTTACAGAACGAAGAAGAAACGCCGGTGCGCGCCTTTAAAAAGACGCCATAGCGAATCTGCCAAAGCTTATGACTTCGGTACTGGCAAGGCTGGAATCAGAAGAGCCGCCGGAGATACAAGCCGCCGTCCTAGAGAGGATGCGTAAGTAAGAGGGAGCCACGTATGTGCTCCTTCCAGTAGTTGAATAAAAAAGCGCCCGGCGTCATGCCGAGCGCTCTTTTATTGGATGGTGGCTAAGCCTTATTGCCTGCCGATGGTGGCTACCATCACGGCCTTGATAGTGTGCAGGCGGTTTTCAGCCTCATCGAAGACAACCGAGTGATGGCTGCGGAATAACTCATCGCTTACTTCCTGTTCAGTGATACCGTGTTCCTTAGCTACCGATCTACCAACCTCGGTGTCTTGGTCGTGGTAGGCGGGAAGGCAGTGGAGGAAGATGCAGTCTGGGTTGCCGGTCTTCTTGATGAAATCCATCGTCACACGGTAGGCCTGGAGCTGTTTGATACGCTCGGCCACCTTGGCTTCCTCACCCATGGACACCCAGACGTCGGTATACAGGACGTCCGCACCTTGTAGTGCCTCGTCAGCCTTGGCAATGTCGAAGAACTCGATCTTCCCGCCTGTTTCGGCTGCAACCTTCTTCATCTCGGTGGTTAATACCTCGTTTGGCCAGAGTTCCTTGGGAGCAAGGGCGACGAAGTGCATGCCCATCTTGGCTGAGCCTATCATCAGTGAGTTTCCCATGTTGTTGCGAGCATCACCACAGTAGACCATCTTTACCTTGTTAAGCGGCTTGGCTATGTGTTCTTCTATGGTCAAAAGGTCTGCGAGTATCTGTGTGGGGTGATAATCGTCGGTAAGGCCGTTCCAGACTGGAACGCCCGAGTGCCTGGCCATGTCCTCTACAAGCTTCTGAGAGAAGCCACGGTACTGTATGCCATCGTACATGCGACCGAGCACTTTGGCGGTATCTTCTACTGATTCCTTCTTGCCCATCTGACTGTTTGTAAGGAAGGTTGCGTTGCCGCCTTCATCCCAGCAGGCCGTCTCAAAGGCGCAACGAGTGCGGGTCGATGTCTTGTCGAATATAAGAACGATATTCTTGCGATCAAGGAGATCTCCGCGTATACCTGCGCGTTTCTTGGCCTTGAGGTTGGCAGAAAGATCGAGCAAGTAGCGGATCTCTTCGGGGCTGAAATCCTTGAGCGTCAGATAGCTTCTTCCTTTAAGGTTTACGGGCATGGGTATTCTCCTCTTGCTTATTAGTACTCATGACGGTTTGCCATCCGAATCGTACAAGGGCGAATCGGACAGCCCCGTCTTACGTTCGCGGTATACCATCGCCCGCCAATCTAGGTCAAGTGATGGGCAGTATTCTACTACTACGTATAAAAATACGGGTCAATCACCTTGTATTAGGAGATTGACCCGAAGGATACACCAAAAATGTATGCGACTACTTGGTATTAAGATTGTCTGGCTTTAGCCCCTTTAATGAATACAGGAAGCGCTTTATTTTCTGAGTAGGAGTCTTCTCGAAGGGTTCATGGTGATGTACCACCTTTGTCACCTTGCTAAAGACGGCGAGGCCTGAATTGACCTCCTTGCGCACCTTCTCTAGCAGTTCCTCTGAGGCTCGTTCAAAATCTTCTATCTTGTCCTTTGTCTTTGCCTTGAGGTCATTGATGACTTCCTCTTTGAGCTGTATGAGGGCCACGAGGGTATTGCCTTCTCCAACGACAAGAGATTCCGCGACGAAGGCCGACTTGTTTATCATCGCCTCTATCTCCTCAGGGTAGATGTTCTCGCCAGAGGCGCCGAGTATCATTGTCTTGAGCCTACCCTTTATGAACAGCCTGCCCTTGGCATCGAAAATACCAAGGTCGCCGGTGCGGAACCAGCCGTCATCGGTAAAGACTTCGGCTGTCTTATCGGGGTCCTTATAGTATCCAAGCATGACGTTTGGGCCACGTGCCTGTATCTCTCCCTCGCCTGTGTCAGGCCTAGGGTCGGCTATGCGCAGTTCAACGCCTTTGAGCGCGGGCCCTGTCGATGCAAGAAAGGTCTTGTAAGGACGGCAACCGGCTATCAAGGGAGATGTCTCGGTAAGGCCGTAGCCTATGGCATAGGGGAAGTGAGCCGCTAGAAGAAATGCCTCAACATCAGGGGCGACACCAGAGCCGCCGATGCCGAAGAAACGTATGCGCCCTCCGAAAGTCTTCATAAGCTTCATGCCAGCCAAGCGGTGGAGCAGGGGATGCAGGCTCTTGTGCTTATACAGGCCCATCTTCTGGAGGCTTGGTAGGACGCTGGCCCTGTAAATTTTCTCTATGATAAGGGGCACCGACAGCATTATTGTCGGCCGTATCTTCTTGAGTGCCGGTAGCAACACCGACGCTACCGGTGGCTTGTCGAGGTACCAGTTGGATGAACCCTGGGTGGTGCCATTCAAGAAGCTTAAGGTGCACTCATAGGTGTGGGCCAAAGGCAGGATTGACAAGAGTTTGTCGGTACGATGTAGCCGAATGATGCTCCTCGTCGCTATGACGTTGGAGACGAGGTTCTTGTGTGACAGCATCACACCCTTGGAGTTACCCGTTGTTCCCGATGTATACAGGATGGCTGCCAGTGTGTCTTCAGCCAGTGGGGGGAACACGGAGGCCATGTCTATGGAGGCAGCGGCCTTGCGTTGCTCTGGGGATGCCAGCGACTCGATGGCTATGATGTTTCCCTTGTACGAACCAAGTTTTGGGCGCAGCTTCTCTGAAACGACCACAATCTTGGCCTCTGAGTGCGCTATGATAGTGGCTATCTGGTCGGCATGAAAGTCTGTGAGTATAGGCACTATGACGAACCCGGCGGCTGTGGCCCCCAGGTAGGCCACGCCCCATTCCGGCCTGTTTTCAGACAGCAGAATGACCTTGTCACCCTTGCCTAGACCGAAAGATACCAGGCTGGAGGCAAAGACTGCGGCCAGAGGCCCAAGATCCCTGTAGTGGATGACGGTCGAGCCGTCTACTGTTCCAAGCGCAGGACGCTCGGCATAGGACGAGGTGCTCTGGAGCAGGACGTCCCGGAGCGTTTGGCTGGCTAGTTTATACACGGCTTCCTTCCTTACATGGGCCTCATGGCGTGAACGATCTTAGATTAGTACGGTATGACATGCAATTTTAGCATACCAACGGTATAAAGTAGACAAAATACCTAGGAATAAGGTTGCATGACAAGCCATAAAAAGGCTTGTCCCTATTTAAATACCACAGACGAGACCAACCTTGGAGACGCCGATACTGATAGTAGCCCAGAATCGACGATGGAGTCCTAGTGATTTTGGTGTATACTATGGTTGAGATGTTATATCAAACGGAGAAATGCATGAGTCGACACCTTGCACCCAGAATCCTCATAGTGCGTCTTGCCGCACTGTTTTTTCTATCCATTTTAAGCGTGATGGGGGCGTGGGGAGCAGCTATATCATCGAATGGTAGCGGAGGAGGAGACTGGAATGATATAGCAACGTGGAACGGTGGCATTGTCCCTGGTGTAACAGACCAGGTAACAATACTTATAGGTGATGCTGTAGCGCTCACGATTGATAACACAGTTGACACTCTTACTATTACAGGCACGCTTGCGGTCGGTGCGAATACGCTGACCGCCGCTTCTATAAGCGGAACGGGAACCCTCACTATCAGCACGGGTACCATCGATTCTACAGGGACCATCAACGTTGCTACGATCACCGCTAGCGATGCTGCGAGCATCTTTTCAGGCGGTGACTTTTCTCCCACGGCCTTCACGGCATCAACCAGTACTGTGAACTTAGATGGTGCAACCACGCCCGTCACAGCAGGTGGGTTTGCCTACAACAACCTGACCGTGAGCAAGATCGCCGCAGGCAATATCGTCAACCTTGCGGCCTTGGCTAGCGTTGGGGGTAATCTCACCGTCACCCTGGGAACACTCAACCTAGGTGGCAACCTAAGCGTCACGGGCAACCTCACCGGAGCTGGTATCGTCGCTACAAGCGACTTTAATCTTTCT
>JAVEXO010000003.1:0-67621 GCA_034003955.1 Spirochaetia bacterium
GATATTCTTACTCATAGCTTGTATTTCCTTATTGGTAGGTGTTTTGTGGTGAAATAGTCATACCAATTAAGGGCTAAAAATACAAGCTATTTTTATTCTACATCAAGTTAACCGGACAGCAGTGATAGAATAGATCGATAGTAAAGATACCTATACTAGTATCTTAATGTCAGCCTCTTTATAACAACCCGACGGTGTTTACTCATCTGAAAGGCAATCATGCTAAAGAAAATCCGCTCTGACGCCACACTCATACGAAATCTTCCTGACTTTACACGCTTCATGCCGTTTTTGATGCCTAACAAGATGGGTTCTATCATCAACTATGAGCAGGACCTGGACGTTACCGAGACACTCGGTCTTATAAAAGAGGTTAACCGGGAGCTTATTAAGGAACGGGAAATACTAACGCTGTTCGGCGTGGTCATCAATGCGGGGGTGCGCACGTTGGCTATGAGGCCAAGGTTTAACCGCTTCATATCAGGCTACCGTTTCTGGCAACGCAATCAGCTGCTTATAAACTTCGTTGCAAAAAAGACGCTTTCAGACGATGGGCAAGAGGTCAATGTCAAGATTGAGTTTAGCCCCTATGATACGCTCACCACTACCGCTAAGAAGGTCAGGGCTGCGCTTAAGCGGGCCTTGTCTGATGAAGGAACCGACAATGAGGATGTTGTTACAACCATCATGAGGATGCCAGACTTCATGGTAAAGCTTTTAGTACGATCCATGGACTGGCTGGATCAGCACAACCTCATGCCGCGCTCGATGACAGACAGCGACCCCATGTGGTCAAGTATCTTCCTTACAAACGTAGGCTCGTTTGGGCTCGATGCCCCCTACCACCACCTGTTCGAACGTGGCAACTGCCCCGTGTTTATAGCCATGGGTAAGGTGCGCGACGAGCGGGGCCTCGACGACGAGGGAAAGCTGGTCATTAGAAAGAAGCTAAGACTGCGTTATACCTTCGATGACCGCATCGCCGACGGCGTGTATATGGGCCATGCCCTGGACCTCATGCAGCGCTTCGTAGAGCATGCCGAGGAGCTCCTTACCCCTCCTATCTTGAGCCGCGAGCTCCTTACAGAACTGAATCTCAAGGACTATCCAGCGGGGAAACAGGCATAGGCTATCGAGGGGAAAAAGGGTGACCTTCGTAAGGGAGAACAAGGTCCCCGCGAGTAGTAGGCCACCGCGCTCACTTAGAAAGCCAGGCCTACATTAACTCCGAAGAATACTCCGGTCCGGTTGAATCCGTCATCGAAACCCTTGGGCATGGGGATGACAGCACCGGAATCGTCGGTATAGCGCCATCCATTGTCGCCGCCTACGAGGGCATGGTACCTGAATCCTATGAAAGGCTCGGCAAAGAACTTAAGGCTCTTACCAAACGGGACGTACTTGAAGCCGATACTGGCTCCGGCTCCGAGCCCAAAGGCATCGGCGTTAAAGGTATGGGGGGCGCGCATCTTTTACCGCCGTCCGTTCGCGTACTGATGCACCAAGACCGCCAACGAAGGCGCCTACGTACGGCCCTACAATGCCAGGAGTCAGGAATCGATCGCGGATAGTAGTTCCTACATCGACATCGGCGAGGAGGTTCCGCAAGACTGCACCAAGGTAGAATCGCCCCTCGACCGATGCGTCGAAGTACCCGATATCCGATACCCAGAAGAAATTGGGAGAATAGGCCACAGACACCTTTGCTGAGACCTGATCGCTCAAGGCACGTTCGTACGAGCCTGAGTACAGGTTGAAAATAATAGATATAGGATCGATGCTCACTGCGTTAAGTACCTTCGCATCATCAGCGTACACTACGGCACCGAGTGCCAGTACGGTGCAGACGGCTATGACTCTCTTTACATTCATGCTTGGCTCCTTAATTCAAATGCTGGTTTTTTTCCCTACTGACTCCAGGCTCAGTTCTGGATCATCGTCATCGCTTTTACAGGTATACTTGACGAGTCCTCCGGGAACAGAATCCGTCAACCACCATGAGTACTCCTGGGGAGCGCCTTCATCCGCTATAACCCACTTAGAGAGGAAAGAGGCTTCATAATGACCGGCGCCTACTCTTACTGTCTCCTTAGAGACAGCCTTACTCTTGAAGTCTTCGACGACTAGTGCATCGTCGTAATAAGCGGCTACATCGGCAATATCGGTCTTTGATGGAACCACGCGAACAGCGGGGTTTCCATTCTCGCTATAGTAAATCTCCGAGACATGGGTATCGTCAGTCATCTTAAACTCGTAGAGCACGCTCTGCTCGCCCTGATAGAACTTAAGCCTCCACCAGTGGCCGCCATCGGCGTCGGCAGCAAGGAACGCGCGCTCGATAGAGTACGATGAGTCGGATTCTCGATCGCGTATCCTATATACGGTAGATTCTCCAAGCTTGTACGGAGCGGAAAAATAGTATCCACCGGTATAGAACGAGCTGAAATAATAGGCATAGAAGCGGGATATGAATATCGACTCGGCAGTAGCCTCCATCGCCTTAACGCCTGCGTCCCAAATCTCACTCATGCCGGAGACAGAGGAGCTCTTGCCGATACGAAAACCGCCTTGCAAAGAGGCACCACCAAAATTGCCCCACTGGGTATACGCCAATCCAAGTTAGAGCCGCTCGCTAAGAAAATAATTGAACCCGGAATAGCTATAGCCAACGAAGCCCGGGCCGTCGCTCTGCGTCAAGGCGTATCCAAGGCCGAGGCGAGCAAACAAATCCACCCTATCCAGGTACTCGGACAGGGGCAACTCAAGCCCGCGAAGCCCCAGGTGCACGCTTCCTCCGGCGCCAAAGCCTAACTGGGTTCCTGCGCCGCGAAGGGGTAGAGCTACGCGCCCCATCGCCTGGAAACCTAAGTCCAGTGGTGCCGTTGCTGGTAGTACAGGCTTCCAGACGATAAGTTCCAGTGAAGGTGCTGCGGAAAGTACCAATGCCTCATTACCACGCTCGATCGCTATATGAGCACCGGGAATGACGTTACCTGCGGCGTACATCCTGCCCCAAGCAGGAACGCGAGTCGCCTCGGCTTCTTCTGCCGCTATTGTTACTATACAGGTTATTCCTATGATAAATGACAAATAACAAAACTTATTAATCATTGTACCTCCATTCAATGAATAAAGGAGCATTATGCTCGTTTGCTTATTCCACTCGGTAGTACCAAATGGATAAAAACAACAAGACTTTAGTCATCTTCAGCAATGACAAAGGTCACAAGTATCTTAAAATATGTGTGAATGGGAACGTATTATTCATATTTCAATTACGCTCGATACGGTTTCCCTGTATTGACGATAGCGCTCATATGCTTGGCATCATGGGAAGCCAAGGAACGACGAGCCAGAATACTCACTCGGGCAGGGATAGACAGTCTCTTGGCAGCGGCAATACTATCTCCGCTCTCATCGACCTGCCCTTATGCCGGATGGGATTTCTTTTTTGGCACGGCTGGAATCGTATGTTTCGCCTGTGGGACAATCGCGCTGGCCATAGGGGCGACTCTCACCGTACTAGCACGGAAAGCAACCTGGAAACCCATATCAGACAGCAGAGCAGATCGTCTGACGGAGCGCATGGCTCGATGGATACTAGACTCCATACGTGACAGCGTTATTATAATGGACTCACGCTACGATATAGTCTCGTGGGGGCGCTCGACTTCGACAACCATGGCCCTTTCCTTGGTGACTCCCTGGACGATCTTATAACCCGTTTCAATAAGGCTGGCTACGATCCAGAACTAAGTCACGCATTCGCATGTGTCAGACGAGGCGAGTATCCGGAAGGCGAGCTGGAATTACGCGGCCGCCGCTTCAGGTATTGGCGCTTGCCTATAGATGGACTAGACGAACTTTCCAGGGAAAGCAGCGCCACTCAAACCTGCGCCTTCTGCCTGAGCGATGTCACAGAAGAATGCGAGCTCCTCAAGGCTCTTGAATCACAAAACACCAGGCTCACAAACAGGAACCGGCGCCTCCTCGACGAGTCGTCTCTGGCCAGATCTCTGGAATTAGAGAAAACCCTGCATAGGGAACGGGAAGCCGTCACAGAAAAAATTGGAGCCTATCTACGGGGCATCAGAGAGAGACTCGAACGGCTATCCGAAGAAAGAGAGCTAAAAAAGGCTTCCATGGAAACGCTTATCGCCGATTCCAGAGAGGCAATGGACAGGATCAGGAAAACGGTGCATAGGATGCCGTACCACATGAGGAACGACACATGCCCCTACGGATAGTACTAGCCGAGGATCATCCGCTCATTCTATCGTCGCTTTCTAGTTTATTGCAGGCAGAGCACGATATTGTTGTAGCCAAGGCCTGTTCAGACGGAACCGAAGCGCTGCGCGCGGTCGAGTCCTTGAAGCCAGACGTAGCCGTTTTCGATATACGCATGCCGGGTCTTTCGGGCCTGGAGGCGGCGGCGCAACTCGCTATTTCCACACCAGCCGTACCCGTACTTCTTTTCACCACCTTCGAGGAACCATCCGCCATCAGAGCCGCCATACGGCTAGGCGTGATGGGTTTCGTCCTCAAGGATGTTGAACCGGAAGTATTCGTCTCCGCTATACGAAGCGTAGCCGCGGGATTAATCGTATACCATCCATGTGTAGCGCCTTTCATTAGCAAGACCGAATCCACTTGCAATGACGGCGGGGTAGACTTTTCGGCCAGACAATACGAGCTGACCGATTCTGACCTACGCGTCGTTTCATATATAACCGAGGGCATGAGCAACAAGGAAATCGCCGAGGCAGACCATTGTTCAGAAGGCACCATCAAGAACAGGGTCAGCTCCATCCTGTCAAAGATGGGCCTACAAGCCAGGACGCAGATAGCCGTGACGGCAATCAAAGAAAGGCCTGTCTGGCATATGGGCACGGGCCCGGATCTTGCCGGAGAGATATTCTGGATACAACTCGTACACCTTCTGGCCCTGGCCGCAGTCGTCAGGACAAACTTGTCATTCTTCTCCAGGGCTGGCAAGGATGCTACGCTCTATCGTTATTTACAGCTTCAGATATGTCTCGCTCTATGGATAATCGCCAAGCTCATGAAGACCATTTCACCCACAGAAAGCCTGAGATGGGCCTGGATCGTCGTACAATACGCAGGGGTTTCCGCACTAGGCCCGTCATTTTTTCATTTTGCATACCACTACGCCAAACGAAGACCCCCCCCGTTACGTGTAGATTTTCTATGCACTTGGATCAGCCTTCTTCGTTTTGATAGCGACAAATACTAGGCATCACCTGTTCTACAAGACATACAACTTCTATAGAGACAGCTTCAGCCCATTGTTCTACGTACAATCCGCCTATACCTACGGATTGGTAGCCGCAGGCATCGTGATCGCCGCTCACGGTTTTAGGAAAGGCCGCTCTGTCCGGGTAGCCGATGCTATAATTGCCGTGTCGGCAACCCTCCCCCTAGCCGTCAACATCATGTACATACTTGACTGCATACAGCCACTTTTCGATATAACACCGATGCTGATGAGCCTGCCGCTAGCACTCTTCGCTTTCGCTGCATTCAAACATGGCTTCCTTGGCGTTTTGCCGTACCCGTCCAAAACCCTTGTGCTTAAATTACCCGACCCTGTAGTTGTCGGGACACCTTCAGGAAAAACATCATACTCAACGCTACCCAGGAACGGTGATGGTGAATACATACTGTATAGATCAAGAAGAAAACAGGGCTACACTATAGGACTCTACGCCGATTTTAGGAGGATACGTCTGCTCGAACGTGAGTATGATACAAAGAACAGCACATTGCTGGCCCTCAATGAACGCTTGCGAGAGCGTAATAACAAACGTAACGCTCTGCATGAAATCGAAGCGGCAAATCGGATGCGGATGGATCTTCACGATGTTCGTGGGCACTCTGTAACGCTTATAATCCTTCTCCTCAAGGCAGCACTTCGAGCCTAGAATGCGACCCAAAAAAGTTTCGCACGCTCGTCATCCAAGCCAGAGACCAGGCAAAGGCTTCGGCTAGGGGATTGGAACGGGCTATTCGCCCACACAACGTTAAAGAAACTGAAGGCCAAGCCCCATACGAATACCTTTCAAGGATGCTCGACGGTATCGTGGGGCAATACCAGGATACTGACCTTAGTGTTGAATTTTCAATGCATGGTAAGGAAAAAGCAGTCGCCACTTCTCTGGCTCGAGCTCTCGAACGTTGCTGCCAGGAGTCATTCGCCAACGCGATCAAGCATTCTAGCGCCAAGTCCATCTTCATAGGCGCCATCTTCAGGCCAGGTTCTGTACTCCTCTCAATCATCGACGATGGCAATGGGACAGACAAGTTCCTGCCGGGCCATGGAATAGCCATGATGCGTGACAGAATCGCGGCGCACGGCGGACTACTGCGGGTCTACACGGCACGGGGAGAAGGATTCCAGCTTTCAGTTTCTGTACCCGCATGATTGATCCGATCTTGATATAGAGCCAGCCATGGCCTAGTATCATGTTTAGAGGCAACGAAACATGAAACGAATCTTATTCTTTCTGTCCTACATGCTGACGCCGCTTCCTCCTGTCTTTTTGTATTTGAGGTCATTGGGTACGATGAGCCTGTATGGCTATACGGTATCGGTATTACTCGGCATCATTGCGATCACCTTTATAAGCAACCAGTTTATACTGGCCGCAAGGCCGCGTCTTATAATACGTGCTCTTGGCCTGCAAGGGCTGCTCGCCTTCCACGGCATCATGGCAATGATCATAGTGCTCCTGGCCCTAGTTCATATGGTTTTAAAATTAACCACAGGCTTCCCTGCCTCTTCACTACAAGCCATACTTGGCATAGTCATCCTGGCTATCTTTGCAGTCATAGTTGTATTGGCGGTCCTGTTTCTAGCCAAGGTGCCAGAGAGGGCAGCTCCCAAGGCGCGTGCGCTCAGAGCACGTGCCAAGGAGAAGTTTGGCCTCGACTATGGGAGAGCCCGAGCCTATCACAACATCAGCGTAGGAGCAGGGCTCGGCATATTGGTTCACGCACTTCTGGCCTACAGCTCCGATTTTACAGTCAACCCAATAGGCTCTAGCTGGCTCATAGCCTGGATGGGTCTATCACTGGGATTGTATGCACGGTACAGGATAAGAGGCCGGAAGTTTTCCCTATAAATGATTACACAGTACCATGACAAGATTGCATCGTCAGGAAGCACCTACTGTCTCCTTGGAGGTTTTTTATGAAAGTTGCTGTTTTTGGTTTTACCGGTTCACTTCCTTGTTTTTCTCATGCACTATTAAATGTTCTTGATATGAATGAAAGAAATGATAAGGCTATTTTAATTATAGAAGGAGCCTCTGCCGGTTTGCTCCCAGAATTATTGAACACCGCGAATCCGTTCTATCCCCTTTTTAAGAAGATTGTGGATCAAGGATACTTAGATTGTGTCTGCAAGGCATGTGCCTCGAAACTGGGAACATTGGAGCTTGCAAAGGAGGCTTCTTTGCCAATACGCGGCGACATGAGCGGGCATCCTTCATTCAAAAATTATCTTGATGAGGGGTATACGATTATTACCGTATAGCAATTGATAATACCTGTCTCTTTAGCCACGATGTGCGGGGACAGGTAGCGATACTCTGACTGACATACCGCCTGTACCGTCAATTGGGCTTTCTATAGTCAGTTCTGCATTCAGCTGAGAACTAAGCGCTCGGATCAGAAGGAAGCCGGTACCATCCTCATAGCCATCAGGACTTCCGTCTCCGTTATCGCTAAAGGCTAGCGTTATATGATCATCGGAACTATGCAGGTCTATGACGATGACCGCCTTGCCGTCAGAGGGCAGCCCGTGTCTGTACATGTTAGAAATCGCCTCATTGACTATTAGACCCAGGGGTACGGCTGTCTCCAGATCGACGACCACGGGATCGAGGCGCTCTATGCGTTCAATGTCGCGGAGCACCGAAACGCCCGAGCTCTGGTGGTACGAAATGACGCCGCGGATGAAGTCGTCAAAAGGAAGACACGAGTATTCTGAAGAGCCCATCAGCTGTTGATACACGAAGGCCATGGAGTTGACACGGCTGTAGAGGATGTCAAGCATCATCCTGGCTTCCTCCCCTACTGACTGTAACTTCTGCATGTTTATGATACCCGCAAGAACGGCGAGATTGTTCTTCACGCGGTGATGAACCTCCTCAACGAGAACGTTCTTCTCATCCAGCTCCTTTTGCAGGGCCCGCTCACGCTGGAGGATATTATCTTCCATTTCACTCATAGAGGCTCCAAGCGAATCTATCTCGCGAATGCCTGTCCTCTTGAGCGAATGTACAGTGCCATCTGCATCAGAGGTAAGTCTTGAGAAACGCGCCAGGGTTTCAAGCGCCGCATTTATCTTGTAGGCGACGAGGAAGCTCAAGACCAAGGTTATGCCAGCTATGAGCATAACAAGAACGATAAACATAGACTCGGCCGCCCTGGCAGGCAAGTAGTACTCGTCCTCGTAGAGGCCGGAGCACAGTACAACGTCCCACGATTCGATGTAGCGCATGAGTACTATTTTTTTCCGGTCTCTGTCATCTTCGGGATTTTTCCAGAAATAGTCGTACCTCATGACCTTGTTCCACTCGCCGCTATGGAGCCGGCCCCTCATCCCGGCGATCTCTGCCCCGATACGTTCGCCCTTGGCGTTAACGAGTTCTGACACTTCGACAGCCTCGATCTGGGGATGGAACAATTCCCAGGAGCGCTCCGACGAATCCTTTGCGGCGGTGATGGCCCAGATATAGCCTGAGGATCCAACCCGTATCGCTGCCTTCGATCCGTCCCTTACAACGCGGATGTGCACGCTCTGGTTTGCCAGCTCCCTGCGCCCTTCCTCATCCAGGGCGTCCCATGCACCCGCGATTGCGTCTACCCACGCAACGTTGCTTATGATCCATGAACCATCGGGCAACTTGCGGCCGCTGTCTGTCCCTTCTTCATCAAGAATACTGTCTCCGGAGAAAACCGGCTTCACATCGGGTAGTACCGCCGACAAAGCCAGGATCGCCTCTGCAACGGAGGAGGTGCCTATCTTTATGTGGGTAACAGGGCCGTTGAGAATACGCTTGAGGCGGGCTAGCGAGACGCTGTCTGCAGATGGATGCCCGGACGGGGCATAGAGTGACAGGAGCTCGGTGCTGCCATCCAGCGCGGTTCGAATCTGCTGTAGGCCTAAGGCTTCGGTCGAAGAACCGGAATACTCAAACCTCCAGAAAAGCAGCGTGGCAAACAGAGGAACAATGGTCGCGGCAACGAGTGCTACCGAAAGCACACCGAAGAGGTTTATGCCATTCTTAAATAAACTTTTCCTCATTATAGGTGACAATACCATCAGCTTGCCGGCTAAGCAAGGACAAACCCTGTCACACAGTGCTCAGAGGCTCCAGGCCTGGCGCCTTTCTAGACCTTACTCGTCCGCGAGGAACAACACCGTTTCTTTCTGCTCCGTGGCCCTGCCCGAGCTGGCTAGCGAAGCTGTTGAGGAACCCGCGCCGACACCCGCGAGATAGGCAAAGTCGCGCAAGCGTTCAGGATTTATTGCAGCCGCCTTCTCGAAGGTAGAACGGGCATTGGAGAAATCTGAGAGGGCGTTATATGTCAGGGAGACATTGACCAGGATCATCTGCGCAATGCTTGAGTCTCCCTTTCCTTGTTTTTCCAGAGTTTTGCTGGCGTTCTGCCACAGGCTCAGAGCCTTGCGGTACTCCTTCTGCATATACAAGAGATTACCCAGGTTCACCTGGGGACTGGTGAAGGCTGGATCGAGCCTGAGCGCACGGTTGAAGGCAGCCTCGGCATCCTTTAGCCTGCCAAAACGGGCATAGGCTATGCCTAAGGAGTTCCAGTCATGCTTCCCACCCGACTTGGCAGCGAAGGATGCAAGCTCGCCGAGGGTCGCGTCGCCAAGACGCGCGAGTTCTATACGGTAGGAAGAGCTGAGCTCTTCCTTGCTTCCGTACTGCAAGCCCAGATCCGACTCGCGTAACGCTACCGGCCGGTATAGCTGCTGGGCCTCGGCCGTCTTGTAGAAACCGCGCTTTGCAGAGTCGCTGTCATACAGCTTCCACAGTTCCGAACCCCTGCGCCATGCATCGACAAAGCCCTGTTTGCCCACCAGCGTTATCTCGACGGGGAGCCATAGCTGGTCGTCGACGACTATGCTCATACCGCGGTCAGGATGGATATCGCGATAATCGCGCGCAGCTAGCTTGGTATTGACCGCAAGGTAGATGTGGCCGGGGACTGTTATAAAACCGGTCTCCACGCCAATCGACTCAAGCAGGCTTGCGAACAGCACGGTCAGGTCATCGCAATCACCCGTACCTCTAGTCAAGGTGGCACGGGCTAGGCTCACAGAATCGACGGCTATGCTTCCCGCCTGGGCCCTCACGAATGGGGAGCTGGGGTCGGCCTGATAGATGATGCCGAGCCTGGCGATGGCGGAATAGAGCTGGGCTAGAGCCTGAAGGGGCTCGTTGAGTTGCGCTAGCGTATCGGATTTTAGGCTGGAGCGTACGTAGCTTGCATAGTTCCTGAGGGCAGAATCTGCTGGCGTTATGAAGGCGCCCACCTTTCGGTCGTCGTCCCAGCTTATGGCGGTTCTGTCAAAAAGCTCATACGATACAGGGAAGCGTTGCTCTGCTGGCCTACCACGGGAACGATACTTGACGACGATTTCGCCGGCGAGCGGGGTCGTCCCCTCCGTGCGGAACACCTCCTGGTTGAAGGCAGCCAAAACACCTATATCGACGGATCCGCGTGGAGCCATAGAGGCGATAGTCGCTACGGGGGTCGGGGCATCCATGTAGGCGGGCTGGAAGAAGGATACTTCGAGGTCGCGAAGCTCTGATGACTCCTCGTTGTGCAAGATTATGGAGGAGAAAGGATTGGATGCATAGTAGCTTTGCATGGCGGCAAACACGGGGGAGAGCTTGCCGGACTCGAGCCGGAGCGCCCTAATGGCGGCGGCGGGAGCATCAGGGTCCTGCCCGAAGCGCCATGAGACAGCGAAGCCAAGCCCGAATGAAAAGCCGTCGAACTCATCAAGGGGTCCGAGGCTGCGGGACCAGCGGAACCCCGGACGCAGGTCTACCGACATGTTGTAGAAGGGAACGAAACCAATTCTTCCGCTAGCCTCGGCAAGAACTCCAAGTGAACCCACAAGCGAGCCGGGCGATAGATTGGGGAAGGCGGTCTGGTTCACTCCGCCCGCCGCCTCGATACCCAGTTCAAAGTTACGGGAGAACCTGGAGGAGAATGACAAACCGAGAGCCGCCCATGCTTCGTCATGGTCGAACTGGCCGTTACCGGCGCTACCCGCCTCCAGCCAGCTCGCGGTGCCGCCGCGAACGAATGGCTGAAGGATGGGCGCAAAAGACAGCGGCACACGGAACTCGGCACCGAACTCACGCACAGAAAAGCCCGAGCCTAAACCGGATAGAGCCTGGAGATCGCGGTAGCCTGCACCTACAGAGAATGGAAAGCGGTAGTACTCGTTCAGGTCACCAGTCGTATCTTGGGCGTATGCTCCCAGGACCAAGCCTGCTGATAGGAGAGCGAAGACCAGCGCGGGTGCAATTGCTCGAAGCGATCGGTCATTGTTGACGTGGTTCATCATGCTACTCCTCATGGTACAAGATCGACAACGTAGAGCTTGGTGGCTCCATCGAGCGCGTACAGGTAGTCCCGGTATACCGTTAGGGACCTCGGCGAGAAGCCACCCTGGAACAGCAACCCAGCCTGTGCGGGAGCCAAGGGGTTTGTTATATCCCATATCCCCAACCCCGATGCGCCATACGCCACGTAGGCATAACTACCCCTGACGACTATGTCATAGGCGGGAGAAGGCGATGGCTGTTGCCAAATACTCGCCGTGCCTGAAGAACTCCACGAGCGCGGGTTAGTCGCGTCGTATATCATAAGACCTTGAGAAGAATCAACGGCCAGCACATAGTCGCCGTAGACTGCGACAGCGCTAGTCTGGCCCGCTGGTGCTCCGTACCCGGCGATTGCAGAAGGGAACTCTGGCTTTGACAGGTCGACCGCACGCACACCGGCAAGTTCGTTGGCTACGAATGCGTACTGTCCCTTTAACGCTAGGCTACGTGCCTCATAGTCGTTTCCACTACCAATGCCCTGGGTGGACAAGGCTGCCACTATCGTCATGGAATCTTGGTTGGACCTGGAGAGGTCTACCATGTTGAGCCACGAGTTACTTGTTGACATCACGGCGTAATGCCCACTCAGTTCTATGTCCCAGGCCGAGCCGCCCTGTGTACTTATATACCAGGGTAGCAACACGCTCGGATTGTCGGGATTCTCAAGCGACCACTGCATGATGCCGCTTCGTTCCGCCGCGACATACGTTTTTGCTCCGGCGAAGGCGAAGGAGTACGGGGTATAGTACCCAACGTCGGTACCCACGCGCACGGGGTTGGCGGGATCGATGAGGCTGTACGTGGATGCAGCCCAATCACCACCGGTAAATTCGGAGACGTAGAGTCTGTCGCCATAGGCTGCAAGACGCGCACCGCTGCGCACGTCGGCCAGCGTTTTCACGAGCAGTGCCGCAGAGGGGTCGTTAGCGCCATAGATGCGGAACGGGTAATCCTGTCCCGTCGATACGAAAACGTGAGAATCGCCGATTTCTACATGCTCTGTTTCACCGGGTACGGCACGCACCAAGGCTGTCCTCAACGAAGAGCTATCCGCCGCATCAATCACCGCGTAACCGTATATGCCCAGGGCGACGAATACGCGTTTACCCGACACGGTAAGGTTTCCAGTACCAACGCTGGAGCCGGTAGGATTCAGCGTAGACAGCATGGTCGGCGTTACCAATGCGCTTGTCTGCCATGCTGCCACCGAGCTGCCGCTCGAGACGTAGAGTATTGTGGAACCAGTTTCACCGAAGGCAACGTCGGTCGCCGAGCCGAGAGTCGCGCTATTACGAGTCAACACTGGACTCGAATTGCTGCCGGAAACCGTGTAGAGAGCTGAGGCGCTGTTGCCTGCCACTGCAAGCACGCGGGTGCCTCCCGAACGAGTCTGAGCGGCCACGGCGTAGTTCTGGCCGAGCACATCAAAGTCCCTGTTTGATATCCTTAGCACCGGGGAGGCCTTATTAGTCGCGTCTACTACCATGAAGCCCTTGTTGAAGCCTGCGATAAACACAAGGTCGCCTAGGACCGCGACATCTTCCGCCTGAATTCCGAGGCCCCCCGTGCCCAGGATCTGCGTGCCAACAAGCACCGGAGCCGATGGTGTCGATATGTCCACGATAAGAAGTGCCGGAACCGAGACTTCTTCTTCTGGATCATACACATATGCACCTATATATGCATATGAACCTTCTACGGCAAATCCCCGTGACGATGAAAGCTGGAGAAATCCAACCTGGCGCGGCAATGCAGGGTTGTGCACATCGAGCACCCTCAAGCCGGCGTAAAAGTCGAGAATGTAGAGATATCCGTCCTTGTATTCAGAAGCCCGTGAGAAGGTGACAGCATCGTAGCTGGCTACCGGTGCATCCTGCCTCGATGAGACTACGTCGGCGGACGCCTCGATGTATTCGCTTCTAACATCGCTATAGGCGCTTGGATGGATGGCATAGTAATACCTGCCGCCGCCCGATGCGCTTGTATCGAAGAATGAAGAGCCGCTCACCGGACCCGACACGTCTACCCAGGGGCCTGCACTCGAAGTTGCCCTCAACACCGTGTACGAGGGTATGGCCGTATACGGCCGCCAGAGCAGTTCTATGCCATCGTAGCGCGGAGTTGCATTGGGAAGCAGATGCATACTCGACAGCGGTACCGAGCGCAGGACGGCTGAATAGTTCTTGCGACCCTCGGGGCCATCGCCCACAAGGAGAAAGCTGTAGAGGGAACCGTTATTCAGCTGCGTCACCGTGTATGGGGAAGAGACAGCACTGTAGGTGACAGAGCTACCCGGGTCTGGAGCCTTTGAGGAAGGTTCAACATAGAGCGTATAGCTCGTGGTTCCAGGCACCGGGTCCCAGGAGAGTGTTACCTCCCTGCTGGATTCGCTCGAGGTAAAAGTGGGTATTTCATTTCCAGGGAAGGTGAGAGGCAGCCTATGCTCGGATGCGTTACCGTTCCAGTCGACCGCTTTGATCAGCACTACCACGTTTTCCCGCAAGTCATTGGGCTCGGCGATGCTGAATGAGCCGTCGCTGTTGAACGCCACAGTCTTTACGGCGGTATGGCCGACTATCTCATAGCTTAGCGACTCCACCCTGCCGGGGCGGTCTGGTCCAGCCATATCTTGGACAACACCTTCCACAGATATAAGCCTTGAATATGAGGCGTACTCGCTTGGGCTCTGTACAACGATTGAAGGAGGCGTGATATCGCGGGATCCGGTGACGATGTCATCGGTTATTGGACTCGGGCATCCGGACAGTATGAGGCCTGCAGCCGCCATGAATGAAACTGAAAGTGCAAGACCCAAGCCGCTTGTTCTTTCCATATACATCTCCCAGGGGATGAGTCCCTCAATAGAACAAGTATATTACTTATTTAGTCATATTTCAAAAAAAAAGAATAAACGTGCTCATGCCAGGATTAATTCCAGGTAAAGCGAGGCAGAAACCGGTTTTTGATGGTTCTAGAATGATTGACAGTAATATGTGCCTTGATTATTGTGCGAGCTTTACAGGTGTTGCCGGAAAAGCGATGGTTCCTACTATTCATTCTAGGAGTATTATAATGAAACGCACTATAGCAACAGGCTTGGTAATCGCCTCCTGCCTCTTATGCATCTGCGTACCCGTATTCGCAGAAGGCTACCGTGATGGAATATATACAAAGACAGTAAGCGAGCAAGACTATGGAACTTTGACAATTCGCGCAACCATACAAGATGGAAGGCTCAGCGCAATAGACTTCCCAGAGGGTACTGAAAACCTCGAATTCCTGGATGGAGAAATGGAAGAATTCCTTAAAAGCCTGATGGAAAGCCCGATGTTCATGGATGTCGATGCAATAAGCGGTGCTACCCCCTCCTGCGACTTAATAAAGGCTGCCCTGTTTGAGACACTGAAGGATGCACAGGACTGAGATCATTCCCAAAACCGACTAATAGCCCTTTACGATAAAAAAACTACTATTTAGTTGACAACTTGCTATACGAGGGATATTGTACACTGTAAAGATACAGTGTAAATTTATTTCTTTTAGGAGATGCCAATGTCAACGAAACGACTCTTTCTCGTTGTGCTAGTTGGTTTACTAGCCCTCATCCCTTGTCTAGCCCAGGGCTACGATGCAGACATAATCGTCGTAGGCTCAGGCTTGACCGGCCATGCCGCAACCTACTCTGCGCTTGAGCAGGGAGCGAAAGTAATCTGGATAGAAAAGAACCCTGTTCTTGGCGGCGAAACCGCCATAGCCTCTGGCACCTATCCTGCACCGGACTCAACGATGCAGAGAGAGCGTGGCATAGTGGATTCCAAGGAACTCTTCATCCAGGATATCAACCGCATCGGTCACAACAAGGCAGACCAGAACATACTCAGAACCTTTGCTGAAAAAGTAACCGGTGTTTGGGAGTGGTTCGTTAAGTCAGGCTTGGAGGTCGACAATAAGCGTGGCCCCGTCATAGACACGGTCCACAGCGTTTTCAGCGTTGCCCGTACCGTTGGCCCCGTCGGCAGTGGTAGCGCATACACCAATTTCCTTTACAAAAAAATGGAGCCGTTCAAGGACAGGCTCACGGTTCTCCTCAATACCAAGGCTACATCTCTTGTCATGGAAGATGGCCGAATCAAGGGAGTCCAGGTCATTTCGGCACTTGGCAACAAGACTATCAGGGCAAAGGCTGTAATACTGGCCACCGGTGGTTACGGCAGCAGTAAAGAGATGATACGGGAGTACTCGCCAAAATATTCAGAAGTTGTAACGGTAACGCTGCCCTGGGCTACCGGAGACGGACACCGCATGGCGGCCGCCGTCGGCGCCCAATTGGTCAACATGGACTACATCTGCGGGTATTTTGGTGGAATGCCAAAAGGCCCCGGTGAATATTTTGTTGGCTTCCCAGACCTTGTCTCCGGCGCGGCCGATCGCTGGTTTGGAGAGATATGGGTCAATCAGCGGGGCGAACGCTTCATCAACGAAGATGACGGCGACGAGGATCCACGCGAGGTAGCTTTAAACGAACAGCCTGACCTGGAAAGCGTCATAATCTTCGATCAGGGCATGGTAGATTTCAACAAGCGCTTCCCCATCTCCAACTTCGAAAAGCGTCTTGAGACAAACAGCTATGCCGTCAAGAAGTTCGATACAATAGAAGCACTATGCGCGGGTTTTGGCCTTCCTGTAGACCAGGTCAAGCTTGAAATAGCCGCTACAAACGCCGACTTCAAGGCCGGCAGGGTAGATACCTTTGGCAAGAAGCCTGCGGCCGCATTTAGCAAAGGACCCTACTACGGCATTCTAAATCGTGGCACCATCTTCATGACCGCTGGAGGTATAAAGATAGATGCAGGCACCCGTGTCCTGGACCATAATAACCAGTGGATACCCGGACTCTATGCAGCAGGAGAAGCCATTGGATCAATGCAAGTGGCGGGCATTGGCATAATAGGTGGAACCGGCACCTCTCCACCCTTGGTGTTTGGCATGGAAGCCGGCAAGAATGCCTTTATGGAATCAAAGCTAGTCAAATAAGACGCAAGGCACTTTAATAGATTTTAATGGAAGGGCTGTCCTCTAGAGGACAGCCCTTTTTTTCTGCACTTCGTTTATACATGAAGCCGTGATATCCTTGCATGTCGCAGCAATACTGGACGACCTGCAAGGAGCAGTGAAAGGAAAAAGCGCCATGAACGTAGAATCGGCATTTCAGGAACTCCGGATAGTCGACAACTTCTATCAGACATCGAGTTTCTACCCCATGCCCATCGTCATCATAGGAACGCAATCGGAAGGCGGTCAGACTAACCTTGGTCCCTATTCGCTATGCTTTCCATACTACATAGCCGGCAAAGGATACTACGCCATGGCCTTGTTGGCACGCAATTCATCCAATACTGCAAGGAACATACTGCGCACGGGAAAAGCCAGCATCAATTTCATTCCAGATAAGCGACGATACATGAAACAAGCAGTGGCCTTGGGCTATCCTGGAGACAGTACGGAAGAGAAGATGAAGAACTGCATCTTTACACTAGAGGCGGGTCTTTCGCAGAAGGAGCATCCCGACCTAAGTTTGCCCCATATAGTCAAGGAAGCCTTCCAGGTATTCGAGTGCACGTGGATGCGGGAACTCGATGGCGCCTCTTCTGATACGGTTCAAGAGACGTACCCTGGACCCTACCATGACTTTAACGGCATCACCTGTGAGTTTGGCGCTCATTTTATCTTGAGGATAGACCATATACTGATGAAGCCCTTGTACCGTTCTGCCATTGTCAACGGTGTCAAATCAAGGCTCTTCCCCAGAATGCCCGTCGATTATGGCTACCGCGACAACACGAGCTTCTGGATATCCCGCTTCATACGACCCTACTCCGAGAAGATACCAAAGGGCAAGGGCACCGAGGTATCCACCGTATATTATGCGGCTAACCGAGTCGATCCGCGTGTTACTTTCACAGAAGACGCCTGCGCCAAGCTGGTGTCTGTTCCACGGGTATTCTTAAAACCGGCTCTCCAGGCCTGTGTCGACTGGGCTGTGGAGAATGGAATACAGACAATCACAGACTCAGATATGGATATCATCAGGGACAAACGAGCAAAAGAAAAATAACAGATAGGCCCTGCCACGATACACGCGACGGGGCCTTATTACAATAAGGGATGAATGCTAACCCAGTGGCAGAATCTTTACTATCTTCATGTACAACGAAGGGCGTTCCTTACCGGCGTTGAGCGCTGCATTGGCTTCATCCCCGGGATACTCAAGGATAAGCCTGCAACCACGATTGCGCTCTAACTTATCCGTCGCCAGAGGCTTATAATCATAAATAGCGACTACGGCCAGGCCTCCCTTGATCATGTTTATCTTCGTTCTGTTGTCAGCCAGCCCAAAGGTCATATACTGACCATCGGCCGACAAGCCTGGAATTGCCACGATCAGGTTGGGAGAGCCATCTTCATTGGTGGTGGCTATGGTCACCGAACCAGCGTAGGGATACTTGACCAGCGCTGCCTTGAGCTGCTGCGCATCGTAGGACCCGGCTGCGTAATGTAATGCCCCTGAAGCGGCACTCATGGTATCCACTGATGGCTGTGCTACAGTCGCTGTAGTCGCCTGCGTGGCACAGGACGAGAGCACAATAATGGCCAGAACGGTACAAGCCAGACAAAGGCTCCAATTCCTTTTCATACCTTCAACTCCTTTAAAAAAGCATAATATAACCTCATTAACGAGGCCGATTATACACTGTATATTTTATACTGCAAGCAAATTATTAGGGTTGTCTAATGATAAGAAACAAGCTATGACTGTTAGAAGGAGCCATACACATCATCGTAACTCCCAGCGCGTGTTTGATTTAGATCCTGCACGCACGCCCTTGCCAAAAAGCGGCGAGTAAGGTACAAAAACCAAAGAACCCGGTGCATATCCAGGTTTTTTTGATTCAAAACTTCATGAAAAGGGGTACTATGGCCTCATGGGTAGAGACAGAGTCGTAAGCGATAAAATACAGCTTGTACAAGCCGCCTATACTATTATAGACACGTCGGGCTTCAAGGAATTTTCAACAAGAAAGCTTGCAAAAACCATGGGAATCTCGCACATGACCGTTTACAATTACATGAGTCGTGACGATCTACTCAATGGCATCATAGTCATGGGTTTTGCAGAATTAGAGGATCGATACATGCCACGGGTAGAAACCTGCAATGCATCGGCCAGCTGCTGCAAGGGAATACTGTGCATAGCGCAGGAACTGCTCGCCTTTGCCAATGACCATCCAAATCTGTACCATTTCATGTTCCAGGAAAGGCTAAATCTTAACAATGCCAACCCTGACATTCTCAACCTGTACAGGAGTGCAACCAACCGCGTCCTTGCTACTATGCCGGATGAGAACCGGGATGCTATTCGCGCCGACGCCTACCTTTTCTTCGTCCTCACGAATGGCCTCATACTAGGCCACCTTGGACGACGTCACAGTACGAGCTACGAACAGTGCAAGAAAAACATAGATAAAGGCTTTAGTCTGCTCTTGGGGCATTTCGCAGAAGAGGACAAGGACCCAGCGACCCGAGCCTCAATAGCCTCAAGGCGTACATAACAACCCAGACAATCATAAGAATTCCTCCGGGCGCAGCAAGTATCATGGCAATCTTCTCTGTTCCAGGAACAAAGGTAACAAGCACGATATATGACATAAGCGCAGCATTACCCGCCAGCCCGAAAATTCCCGTAAGCCTGGAGAAAACGCGACCGCCTACCATGGCTCCCGACATGATGATGCCAGCAAGCGTCGGCAACAAGAAACCAAAGAAGGCTCCTGGGCTTCCATGCGCGCCACGCGCCAGCATAGCCTCTCCGGCTGCGACGAGAAGACCTTGCCTCGCCTGATCAGAGGCAGCGTACTCACGGCTCAGCGACAGCATGGGAAGAGCCACGTTATTGGCTACGAAGATGGCCGTCCCGATTAGAAATATGACGAAGGCAAGGCCAGCGACCGCCGCATTTGTCTTTCTGAGCGCACCATACAGGGCTACATATACCGGTATAGTCAACAACTGAGTCGTAGCATTAAGGATATCCAGAGTGTATAGACCTATCCACGGATGCACAGCAAATTGTGCAAAGCGTTCCATGGCACTATGGGGCAGAACGCTCAAGTCAGAGCCCAGTGTCGATCCTATGACCATGTCCAAGATGATGCCAATCAGGGTGATGAATGCCATCACCGCTCCAAACACGTATAGACGCCTCCAGTCAGTGTCGTTTTCTTTAATTTCTTTTGAGACGGGATCTTCTATACTCATCGCAACTCCTTAAGTGGTAATCTGCCCTCTATCGACCGGGTAAGATCGGCGCTCCTGTTTCGCATAAGCCAAGCAGGTCCTGTATATCGCCCCAGGGTCTTGTGATGGCGGGCACACCCAACAGCTTGGCGATGAACTCGTTGGAGCGTCTAGATGACCCATAGCCCTTGCCATAGCGCGAGTATACCACGCGACCCCGCACATCATGTTCGTCAACACCGTTCATAGTATGAAGAAGAGTATCGACATCCAATGGAGCAGGATCAAACGCCAGAATTGTCACGTACAAGGTATCGGGTGGACCATCATCCTCAAGGGGGTGGGATGCGGCCAGCCCATCGAATTCTCTACCAGATACAACGATGACCTCTGCTTCTGTCTTGGCTACGTACTTGAGTTCGTGGTGTATCTGGGCTTCTAGCATCTTCTTGTTTGGATTGTCTCCCTGGAAGACCGCATCGCGCATCGAAGATGAGACACGTATGCTACTACATCCTATGTATTCAAGCGTCTTTCTGAGCCCGGCACTCGTCGGCTCAGAAGAGCCTTGTACGGCGTCTCCCAGAAAAACCAGATAGGTATCCATGGGTCCCCTTTCCCTTGATCGATCCGCATCCGTCAGCAAGAAGGTGCTGATTAGAGGGCATACCATAAAAAAGGCTGCCCGATCGACGAGCAGCCTTCTTTGCATGGCTATAGCGCTTAATTGCCTTCTTTGACTATCTCTATCTTGATGCCCTGTATCTCGGCAGGAGGAACAGTGACGGTAAGAACACCATTCTTGAATACAGCCTTAGCCTTTTCCTGCTCAAAATCACTAGCCTTTACCATGTAGCGTTGTCTGTCTATATTCCTGGGTTTGAAACCGCGCGCAGAAAAACCAAAGCCATCACCCGCATCATCGCGAACAGGAGCCTTGGCGCTGAGTACCAGGTAATCACCCTGAAAGGTAATAGATACATCGCCTTCATCTATTCCTGCCAGAGCAAATTCCATAACCATGGCACCATCGCGGCTGGTATACATATTATACGGTGGATACTGTTCTGAGGCCTGTGCATCGGCACCATAAAAACTAGAAGCTCTGCCTGCTTCATGGCCAGGTCTACGGCAGGAGTCGAACATGGGTCCAAGTTCTGGAGCCATCTCCTTTATTCTATTGCCGAATTCCTTGGCTGCCTCGATGATGTCTTCAAACGACCCATCGAAATCCTGTCCATTGATATTGATACCCATACATGACCTCCAGAAGCGAGGACTACAACGTTCACCCTCCATACGGAGCGGTGAGATACCGATCCCCATGCGGGCGAACGGAATCATGCAACAAAAGTAACCAATCTGTATTCGCAAGGCAAGCCTAAGACTCTACAGCGTATAGGTCTGTCCGTATTCTACAATCTTTACGTCGGGAATGCCTTTTCCCAGAAGGTACTTCTTGAGAGCCTCGGCGGGTTCATCCTCACCATGCACCAGGAATACTGTCTTGAGCGACGAGCGGTCCATGCGGCTAAGCCACTCCCAGGTTTCAACATAGTCGGCATGGGCGCTGAATGCCTTTATTTCCTCTACCTGGGCATTGACCTTGAAAATGTCACCATGGATACGTACTTCCTTCTGGCCGTCTCTAATGCGCCTACCCAGGGTATGGGCGGCCATGTAGCCGACTATGAGTATGGTATTCCTGGGGTCAGCGATGTTATGGATAAGGTGATGCTGAATTCGTCCAGTCTCGCACATGCCATCGGCCGACATTATTATTGCCGGCCCATCCATTCTGTTGAGGCGCTTTGAATCCTCGACGCTTGAACTGAAATGCAATTCGTTGAAACCAAAGGGGTTGTCATGATGCTTGATGAAGGCCTCGTGCGTCTCCTGGTCGTAGCACTCAGGATGAACCTGGAATATACTGGTAGCGTTGACGGCCATGGGTGAATCTACCCAGATGGGTATCTTGGGTATGCGGCCCTGATCCACCAGCATGTGGAAATGATAGATGAGTTCCTGGGTACGTTCTACGGCGAAGGCAGGTATGATTATTCTGCCCCCACGCTTAACGGTGGCGTTGACTATCTGGGCAAGGCGGTCTTCGGCATCCTCTGTAGACTCATGGCGACGGTCACCATAGGTACTCTCCAGGACGAGGTAATCCACCGGTTCCATCAACTGCGGATCTCGTATTATTGGCTTATTGGGTCTGCCTAAGTCACCAGAAAAGCCTATCTTCACAACACGCCCGCTCGAGTCGGTGGCCGTCACATGGGCAGTAGCAGAGCCCAGGATGTGGCCAGCATCGCGGAAATTAAGCTTGACGGCTTTACCTACCTGTATTGGCCTATCGTAGGATACCGTCACAAACTGGCTGGCCGCCTCTATGGCATCCAGCTCATCGTACATGGGCTTCCAGTCGAAGGTCGTACCTTTCTTGGCTGCCTGCTTGCCCAGGTACTCCGCATCACGGGCCTGGATATGGGCGGAATCCATCATTATAAGGTTGGCCAGGTCACGCGTAGCCGGAGTAGAATAAATATTACCTTTAAAACCGCGCTTGACGAGGAGTGGAAGCAGACCACAATGGTCAAAATGGGCATGAGTCAGTATGACTGCCTCGAAATTCTCGGGGTCATGTACAAGGGCGCGGTTTTTCCTGTCGCTTACAGCCCGCTTGCCCTGGAAGGCTCCGCAGTCAACCAGGTACCTTGTACTATCGATATCGAGTACGTGTTTTGAGCCGGTCACCTCGCGGGCAGCTCCCTCTGAATGTAATGTAATTGCCATACAAACAGGATAGGCCTCTCGACCCTGACTAGCAAGGGTTTATAGGAAAAAGAGGGCCGATCCTACCACGGCAAGCACGGCACCTATGATTTCTAGTGGCTTTACCTTCTGTTTGTATATAAGAATGGCAGGAAGGATTATCATGACGGGCGACAGGCCTATCAGGGTGCTGACTACGCCTGCCTGAGTCCTTTGGGCAGCAAACAGAGACAGAGTCACCCCTATGAACGGGCCGAATATGGCTCCCATCATCGTAGCCTTGAGCCCAGATGAATCCCTTAACGAAGCGCTGAGATTCTTGCCTTTTTCTACTACCAAGGAGAGGATGCCAAAGCCGACTATGGCTACGATGATCCGTATCTGGGTACCGGAAATGGGGTCGTAATCGCCTATGCCCCGTTTTGTAAAGACCATGCCCAGCGCCTGCCCAAGCGAGGCCAGAAAGGCGAATAGATAGCCCCGCTTGTCCTCATGGCTCATCTTTACAACGCTCTTGGAGTCTCGCCGACCGAATACCGCTATCGCTATGCCAATGACGACCAGGATCATGCCGCTCAGGCTTTTAGGACCCATCGTCTCACCCAAAAACAGGAAGCCAAGAGCAGCCGTTACTGGTGGTGACAAGGCCAGGAAAAGCATCGTTATCCTGGATCCTATTGTCTTATAGGCCGTAAACAGGAAGATGTCCGCTATGACGAAACCGACCAAGCCCGAGAGGCTCAGGTATATCCATGCTTCTCTGGGTGCATCCAGGGGCAAGGGCATGCCTCGAACCAAGGCGCCAAGCACGGTGAGAAAACCAAAGGCAAAGATTACCTTATAGAAGTTGACGGCCAGGACACCTATGCGCTTCGTAGCCTTCTCAAAGTACAGTGCCGATACTGTCCAGCAGATGGCGGTGCCAAAGGCTGCTATTTCACCGATTCGTTGCATTATTGATGGAATATATACGGAACTTACATCACTGTGAAGACCCGCACCGGAATTTGACAATAAACCATGTCCAACCTATGGTTTATACGTAGGGTACGACATACGCATTCCTATAAGGAGGGCACATGGCAGTCATTTGTGTAGCAAGACAATTCGCGGCGCTCGGGGACGAGACTATTCATGAACTAGCCAAGTTGACAGGCTATAAACCCATCGACAAGGAATATATAGAAGCCAAGATGACAGAACACGGCATTAGCCCAGAGGTCAGAGCCAAATATGACGAGAAGAAACCAGGATTCTGGGCATCACTCTCTCAGGACAGGGACGACTATCTGCATTTTCTTAAGACAGTCATGTTCGATGAGGCAGCTGCAGGGGACTGCATAATAGCTGGTCGTGGCGGATTCTCTATCTTCTCCGGCATACCGGGAGTCATTTGCATAAAGCTTGTAGCGCCAAGAGATATACGCCTCTCTCACGTAAGAACCAGATTCCAGTGCGACGATAAGCGTGCCGATCAGCTTCTTAGGCAGAACGACCATGATAGGCACGGCTTCCACGATTACTTTTTTGGTGTGGATTGGAATGATGCCGTCTACTATGACATGACGATCAACACCGGCAAGGAACACCCTGCCACCGTTGCCAAGATAATAGATCAACTACGCAGGCTCATAATCACCCAGGAGAAGGAAAAAGTCTGCATGACCAGGATGGCAGAGATGAGACTTGGGCAGAGCATCATCACTGAAATAGTATACACCCGCCGCATCCCTGTACATTTCGTAGAGGCAGATGTCAGAGGAAACAAGATAGTACTGCATGGTGTGGCCAACACACAGAGTGCCATAGACGCAGCCAGTTCCGCCGCCCATTCTGTGCACGGTGTTGAAGTTGTAGAGAATGCCATCCAAATCGTTCAGGAATTTGCCGTCATGCCCTAGGGCATACCTATCTCATAGTATTGAATCGCCGTGCGGTACCTTCCGCATGGCGATTTTTTTAGGTATGATTCAATCATGACCTACCTAACAGGCTTTCATGCCATGGAAGAATTCATCCGCTCGGGCAAGACAAAAGATGCCGTACTGCTCGTAGCCACTTCAGGACCACGAATCAAGAAAATTATAGAAACGTCGGGGAAAGCCGGCATGAAGCCAAAGGCCATATCGGCCCGCGAATTAGACTCCCTGGCTCCCGACAACAGGGGTGCGGCCATACAACTGGCCGATGCCCCGGCTGGAGCCGACATAGACCTGGAAACATGGCTGGCTAAAGGTGTCCCTGAGCGAGCCATGGTCGTGCTCCTGGACCATATTGAGGATCCACACAATCTGGGAGCCATACTGCGCTCCGCCGATGTCTTCGCGGCCGACCTCGTCATCATGCCCCAGAAACGCGCCGCCAAGGAGACAGACACCGTAGCCCGTTCCTCGGCGGGTGCCTTAGCCTACGTCCCTATGTCTATAGTTGTTAACATGGCCCGCGCCGTTGAACAACTCAAGGCGGCTGGCTTCTGGACATACGCAGCCGACATGGGTGGCCAGAACCTGCCTGATGCAAAGCTTGGCGGTCGGGTAGCCATAGTGCTGGGAACCGAAGGCTCAGGCGTCTCACGCCTTCTAAAAGAGCGTTGTGACGGGGCCCTGTCCATACCACAATACGGGCATATTGATTCTCTCAATGTCTCGGTAGCGGCAGGCGTATTGCTGTATGAAATTCGCAAGAGCCTTGGAGCGCCTTAGAGTTACAGAATTAAATACTGAAAAATCTATCGAGGAAGTTCTGAAAAATGTTGATCACTTGTTGCATAAGGCAAAGGCCGATTGCCGCAATCGGGTGTATCAAAATACCCTAACAGAAATATCTGATAAGGACCTAATGCTATCATGTTAACTGTTTTTAAAACTTTTTCAAAAGGTCTGCTACTATGCGCTGTCATAGCCCTGCCATCATGGTTCTTGGGCAAGGCTATTCCTGTAATTGGCGGCCCTGTATTCGGCATCCTTTTTGGCATGATCATAACGAGTTTCTTGCCAAACAAGGATGGGTATAAGGCAGGCATTGGTTTTACTTCAAAAAAGATACTGCAATATGCCGTCATTCTGCTTGGCTTTAACATGAACCTTTCTATAATACTAAAAACCGGCCAAGAATCTTTACCCATTATACTTGCTACAATCACTACATCCCTGCTTGTCTCTTTCATTCTCTACAAGCTTATGAATCTAAAACCAAATGTTTCAATACTCATAGGCGTGGGCTCTTCTATCTGTGGCGGTTCGGCAATAGCGGCAACGGCTCCCATAATTGATGCTAACAATGAAGACATAGCCACTTCAATCTCTGTAATCTTCCTCTTTAACGTTATTGCGGCATTGATCTTTCCTTCCTTAGGATATTTTCTTGGCTTATCAAATGAAGGATTTGGTCTTTTTGCAGGAACAGCCGTCAACGACACTTCATCTGTTACAGCCGCCGCTGCCGCCTGGGATGGCATTCATAATAGCAACACGCTAAAAATAGCGACTATTGTTAAATTGACTAGAACCTTGGCAATCATTCCCATTACCCTAGGGTTAGCCATGTACAGGCTCAAGAATAACAAGAATGCTTCAGGTAAAAAGTTCCGTCTGCAAGACACCTTCCCCATGTTTATCCTGTATTTTTTAGTAGCATCAATCATTGCAACGGTTTTCAACCTTTCTGTTGCTTTTACTGATACTATGAAAAGCATGAGTAAATATTTAATAACAATGGCCATGTCCGCTATCGGCTTGAACACGAATTTCATTGGATTGATAAAGACAGGGAGCAAACCAATACTGCTTGGATTTGCTTGTTGGATATCAATTACTGTAGTGAGCCTCTTGATGCAAAAGATGCTTGGAATATGGTAGCTAAGGCATCAATGCATGCCAAAATTTCCTGATGATGCTTTCAAACCAAGACACATTAAAAAAATGGGCAGCCGTTTGGCTGCCCTAACATCAACGTGCTATCTCGGAGCTTGTCTTTAATGACTCAGCCTCCAATACAAGGAATTTTCCCTTGGGGCCCTGGGCTACCAATCGCTCGCCGGCAGCTGTCAGCTGCGTCCAGCGGCTGACAGGCTCTGAACTTGCCTTAAGTTCAAGCGTAGCCGGGTCAAAGCGACCAATGGCCCAACCATCGCCCTTCTTTACGACGGCGTATACCCATGCTCCCAGCTTCCACAACATCGTATCGGCAAAGACGTCGTCATTTCCCTGTTGCACGTCGGCGTAGTCCGCCTTGGAGATGCGCACAAGCCTGACGGCGCCGCCCGCTCCTGTAAGCTGACCGGCCACCACTATATAGTATTCTTTCATGTCTATGGCGGTGTTGGCTCTAATGGAATTGATGGTACTGCGTCTGAGCGTTTCCCCGCTTGTAAGATCGACGAGTGCAATCCTCGAGTATGGGGCGTTGGGGTCGACCAGGTCGAACAGTGGTATCCCGGAAGCGTCCTTTGCCGAGGCCGCGGCTACCTGCTCCTGGATGGCTGTCTTCTGGTCTGTGGCTATGTCGGCCCTGTCGGCTGCAATCTCGGCGTCCTTGGCCGCAGCACTCTCCTCCCGCTTGGCAAGGGCAGCCTTGTCCGCTTCTACCTTGGCTTCCCGCTCGGCTATATCGGCAGCCGCAGCCTCTTTTGCGGCCGTCTCTTCTGCACGAGCCTTTTCCGATACGGCAATGCTCGCCTGCTGATCATCACCCTTGGCGGCAGCATCGTCTTGACCCGTAGCAGTATCACCAGACTTGGCAGCCGGCTGGCCTTCGGCATCCGTTGTGCCTGTAGTCGCCGGTTTTGTGGCCTCGGCCTTGGCCTTATCGTCTGCAAGAGCCTTTTCCTCGGCTTCTATCTTGGCCTTCTCTACGGCAATGGCGGCTTTTTCCTGTTCCTGCTCACGTTCCTTTATGTCAACCACATCCATACGCTCGGCCACGCCTGCGCTCGATGACTCTGCCTTGAGGCTGTCTACCGTAGGCTTGTCGGTGATAGGCGTCGTAGCCACGGCAGAGATACCGTTCGTTCCACCACCGGCCGATAGTGGTATGACTATCCTGGATCTGCCGGCCCACTCGTCCCACCTGACAGAAAGCCCTACATTGTTTGCGGAGAGTTCCTTCATGACTATTGGTTTGTACTTGCCCTGGAAGTAGTCGAGTTTGCCACGATAGACGGCATTATATATTGTTATGAAGATGGCAAGGGTATCGGCATCCTTGACAGAATAGCCATAGGCCTCCTGTAGGTAGCCAGAGACGATGCGCCTCAAGTTGCGTATATGGTCTACGCGGGCGCCTTCCCCTATCAGGATGATGTCGGCATCGAACCCGGTATCCACGCTTGGATCGATGGCATGAATGACAGAATAGCGCCCCACTGCACCCGTTCGTATGACGCCGGAGCGTACGGCAGCACCTAAGGTCTGACCTATGGAGCGGATTGATTCAGCCGTCTCGATGACAGCCTGGGGGCCTTCATAATTGATAAACTCTATAGACTGTCCCTGGACGCTCGACATCTCATCGCTGTCTACATCGAGGGCTGTCGCCGAAAGGGCTAGTAGCGCAAGGGCCAGAAACCCCACTCCAATTTTTTTCATCATCCCGTTTCTCCTCTCGGCTCAGCTGCCGCATAATCCGGATCGGGTACCATCATCTGGCCGTAGAGATGCGGGCAAGCACCTTCTGGGCCTTGGCCTTAATGTCACGGGGATACTCCCCGCCCGCTATTCTAATAAGAGCCAGCATGCCCGAACGCTCGTCCAAGGCTCCGCTTGCTCTGTACAATCCATCTATGGCATCGACTATGGCAGATGCCGTCCTCGCATCCAGGCCTCGTTCACTAGCCTTGGCAAAAGCCTCCAAGGCTCCTCCTTCCGGGTCCAAGCCTATCTGGGCTACGGCCAAGGCTGCAGCGGCCCGCACCGCAGGCTCAGGATCATTTTTAAACACATCGACGAGGACAGAAACCGCCTGTGGCAGGCCTATCCCGCCCAAGAGCCCGCATGCATACACCCGCGGCAAGGCACCCCGTGGACTTGGACCGGTCGTAGCCGTCCCCGAACCGAAGGGTGAATCCATCCTGCCCAAGGCTACAGCCGCCGCATACGACAAGGATGAGCGGACTCCTCCCTCTATAGTACCCGATTTTACGCTTTTTTCAATATCATACAGGTTTTCCATCACTATAGAATCGTCATACGGGGCTATAGACCACATGGCTTCTTCCTTGGCCACCGCATCTATGGCCTCAAGGTCTAATGGAGGCACACTCGGAGCGGATCCGCTTACGAGCCCCCGTTCGAAGCGATAGGCATACAGTATCCAGTCCGCACCACCGGCGAACACCGATCCATTGGGGGCTATGGCTGGGAGGGAAACCGTGTTTGATAGCCCTAGCGTCCTGTAGGGAGAGCCATCTGCTCCATAACTATGCACGGCCGTCTTAGTAAGTGTTATGACACGGCCATCGAAGGCTGCCAGTGCGGCTGGGCCAGCGCCTAGTCTAGTCGCTACCCGCCAGGATTCTTCATAGTTTATGCCGATGGCCACCAGCGTGCCGTCGGATCCCAGGGCATAGAACCCGTCCGTACTCCAGGCAAGCCCTATCGGCTTGGCTCCTAGTCCCCTGCCGATGGATACCGCGGCTTTGAGCGAACCAGAGGAGTCGAGCTTTACGATGGCAAGGCGACCATCGGCGAGAGCCACGCAGATGTCTCTAGGTGACGAGGCAAGAGCTAGTGCCGACGCCTCTAGCTTAGTCGTCCCAAGCAGCATACCGTCAGGTGAGTACAGTACGAGCGTGCCGTCCTGCAAGGCTATGGCCGGGCCACCTCCGGGTCCTATGACCAGGGGAGCGCTAGGCTCTGCCTCTAGTGCATTGCACCATAGCCTCCGACCGTTGGGAGCAAAGGCCACAAGAGCGCCAGCTGCCGTCACAAACAGACGGCCATCAGATGAGAATACCGGGACGCTTGAAGGCGCCACGCCAAGATCGACACGCCATACCTCCTGACCCGCCTTGTTTATGAGGGCCATGCCTGTCAGGCCAGATGAAACCGCTGCTCGACCGTAGTCGTCTGCGACCAGGAAGGCGCTACGGCGCTCAGACAGCTCCCTCCGGCCTATGGCAACACCATCGATGGTCAGCACGTAGAGTACCTTGGAGTCTGATAGCAGCCAGGCCCTTCCCGCCCGTATGGTCGGGCCAGATGAAACGACGCCGCCTACAGGAAATCGGAACAGGGTTTCAGCTTCTACCGGGGCGGCTACGACACCTGGTAGTGGACCAGAAGGTTCGAATGACTGGCCGTAGCCATGCCAGGCCGCCAGCGAGAGCAAGGCCAGGGCAAGGGCAGCCGCGAAGGGCTTAGCCAAGCCTGAAGCGCGCATGGCTCTCCAGGTGTGACGTCTGAGGGTAAAAATCAAAGAGGCTCACATGTTCTATCGTGTAACCTGCCTGTACCAGGAAACCAGCATCCCTGGCCATGGATACGGGATCGCAGGAGACATAACCCAGAACTGGCGGCCTGGAGCGAGCCAGCCAGGCACGGACGGCAGGAGCCAAGCCGGCTCGAGGCGGATCTACGACGACATAATCGAAGTGTTCTCGTGCCCCAGCCGAACGGCTCCAGGCCTCAATGCTCAGGGCGGCGTAATCAGCCTTGGGCCCGACATTGGAACAGGCGTGGGCCACGGCACGCTGATCTTGCTCAACGCATTGCAGGTGTGCAAAGGAATCCTTAAGGAATGTGCCGAACAAGCCAACACCGCAGTACAGGTCAGCGGCTCGTTCGCCTGACACGCCGGCACAGACCTGTGGAACGAGGAGTTCGACCATCTCCAGGTTGCTCTGGAAGAAGCCACCCACATCAAAGCGCAGGGACCTGCCGCCCAGATCGACGGACAGGATCCTGTCCCAGCCTTCCAGGTATGCCTTATTGCCGTAGCCAAACGCCACAAACCTGTCCCTGCCCGAGCGAGCGATGGTGCCCAGGCACGTCGATTTATCCTGGCTTGTGTCTTTAAGCCAGTCGTCTAGAACAGACGTGAGTATTGGACAGGAGCCTATGCCCAGTAGCTCAGATGAGGAGCCTCGAGAAGAGCGTCGAGAGTACGCTGGCAACCCGCCCTTTGTAAGATGGAATTGTGCCCGGTTGCGATAGCCCAGCGGGCTGGAGGCTGCGATGGAAAACTCCACATCGTCTATGCCTCCGGATCTTCGCCATGCCTCTCTGGCTATACCGAGCTTGGCCTCAAGCTGGGCTTCATACGACAGGTGCATGAGATTGCAGCCACCGCAGATTCCGTAGTAGGGGCAAGCCGGCTCTACACGAGAAGGGCCTGGTTCCAGTATCGATTCTATCTGCCCCCGTAGGAAGCCAGAGCGCTCATCGACTATCCTGACGAGAAGTTCGTCGCCAGGAGCGGCCATAGGCACGAAGATGGCCATGCCTTCATGACGGCCTATACCGTCACCGCCTGGCACGATAGAGTCGATCCTCATCCTGATCGTCCTCGCAGAGGCGGACACCACCCTACTCCTTGTGTTCCGACCGATACACGGCCGTCTCCACGCGGTTAGCCACCACCAGCGTGACGAGAAAGGATCCGAGTGCCGTCTCGATGGAGTCGCCTGGTACGGGGATGCGGTCAAGAGACCAGGCTACATACCCTGCAACAGTCTGCACATAGGGTAGACTCGGTGGCTCACCCCCCGATATTTCAGCAATTACGGCCAGTGGCGCGTCTCCCGAGACGAGATAGGAACCGTCGGCTCGCTTCTCTATGCGTTCACGCGATTCCTCGCCCTTTGTCTCGTAAATCTCGCCGACTATTTCCTCTACCACATCACGCATGGTAACGAGACCCGCTAGGCCACCGTACTCGTCTATGACGACGGCAAAGGTATCCCTGCGCTTCTTGAACAAGGCAAAGAGATCTGCCGCTGTCTTGTTGGGGAGGACAAACAGGGGTTCCACCATAAACTCTGACAGGGGTCGTGAACCACGACCGGCAAGAACCTCGACGACCGCGTCACGAATTGATACGAGCCCCACGATATTCTCGGTCTCGCCTTCAAAAACAGGGATACGGGAAAAGACAGCCTGGGACGCTTGCCTGCACGCATCCTCTGCACTGGTACAAGACTCCAGGCTAAAGACATCCATACGATGCGTCATGACGGCCTGTACGGTGATGGCTCCAAGCCTGAACACGTTCTTGACCATGCGGCTCTTGGCGTAGTCTATGACGCCCATGTGCTCGGCAATGGATGTCATCTGTACCATTGTTTCCATGGACATGGAATCAGGACGAGAATCACCAAACATCCTGGTTATGACAGAACTCATGGCATTGACGAGTATGACGAATGGCTTGAAGAGGAAGGTGCAGACGAGGAGCATAGGTGCCAGGCTGGTTGCTACCGCCTCGTTGTGGGCTATGGCTATACGTTTTGGAGTCACCTCTCCAAAGATGAGGATAACAAGCGTCAAGACACCGGTGATGATGCCGATGGCCCAATCACCCCAGCGCTCGAGGGCCCAGCGGGTAGCGAGGGCCGACGCGGTAATATTGACGACATTGTTACCTATAAGGATTGTCGATATGAGCTCGTCAGGCTTTCGTGCAAGCCGTTCGACTATGGCGCCGCCACGGCCTCTCTTCTTCAAGGCCTCTATCTGAAACACGCTCAGTGATGTAAAAGCTGTCTCAACAGAAGAAAAAAGGGCGGACAGGACGAGGCACGCGGCCACGCCCAACATGGAGGCATTCACAAGCAGCCTCCAGAGCTTCTACTCGGGTATGGGTCATCCATTTAAATTTTATCCTATACGATAGCTCTGGATAGCGCAAGCGGCAATACAAGGACTAAGCCTTCTGGGTCTTTCTGGGAGCTCCCTGGCGCTCCGGCTTCAAACACCGAATACCAGTACACTGTTAGTTCCTGAGCCGCTTTGTGTGGAGAAGGTTCCCCCCAATTGTTCTGCCAGCATTCCAACGAGCCTGAGGCCGAATCCAGTTGACGTGCTCAAGTCAAAGCCTTCAGGAAGGCCTACGCCGTCATCCTCTATTGTCAGGGTTGCCACATCATCAACCTTGTCAAGTGATATGCGTATGTGCCCATTCTCTCTGCCGATGAATGCATATTTCATGATGTTGGTGACAAATTCGTTGACGATTATCCCTAGAGGGAAAAGCTTTTTGGCAATAAGGCTGAAGTCTTCCAGCCGAATCTCAAGCCGTATGGTATCCATTCTAGGAAAAATGATAGTAGTATTTCAAGGATATCATCTAGAAAGGATTTACAAGAAATACTGTCATATTCTTCACTGGACAGCAATTTGTCGTAGAGCACAACCATGCTGTCAACCCTGTTTATGGCAACTTCAAACAGAGCCCTAACCTCCGGCGCGGTGGATTGAGACTGCATGTCTAGCAGGGAAGAGCTCTTCAAGCTGTTTGTATCCATGGAACTCAGTGCCGTTATCAAATGTAATAGATATAAATCTATTTCCATGTTCATGAATTGCAGCGACACAGGCTTTGTTTACTTTTTCGACAGTTCTTGCACGGATCTTCTTAATGATTGTGAAACCGGTCTTTCGTTCAACAGGAGTCACGATACAATGGTGACGATCACCCCCGATAACGGTGTCGCCCTCCCAATGGCCAATAGTAGACCTGGCGTTGATTTCTTCTGGTCGAGTCTCTATCATTCGTTTTCCGGCTAACCTACCCCGAGACTCATGAGAATTGTACCGTTTTCGCCTTCTTTTAGGGACAATTCGGAGATGTTTATAAATTGATCCACCTTTTTTATTATCATACAGGATGTATTGATACATGGTTTCATGGCTCATGGAAAAGCCGAAAAAGGTTTTAAGTGTATCTGATACTTGTTCAGGACTAAAGTCTAGCCTGATGAGATTCAGAACAATACGCCATTGTTCTTTAGTAAAGTTAGAGCCTCTCCTGGTTTTTCTACGCCGAGCGGTTGCATAGCTATGGGTTACTGATGCAGCGTAATGGCCAGTAGGGCGTAAGTTTCTACGTAACTCACGACTGATAGTAGACTTGTGACGGCCCATAATGCGAGCGACAGCGCTTCGTGAAAGACCAGTTTTCAAAAAGGCTGTCATGGTGTATCGTTCTTGTTGGGAGACTTGTTGATAGCTCATCGATGTACTCCTTTTCTTGGCAGAATGAGGGTGCATACAGCATCACGACTCTCCCGCTTCTTGGCTACATCGTTGCACTTACTACTTGAATGCAGGATTGTATACAAGCTCAAGTTCCTGATCGAACTGAGCGTGTAGCCCTTTAGTGGCCATTCTGAGGCTCATCGCTTTAGCATTTTGATGATGTACACGCGGATATACTCCTCGAGGGCCTGATGGTTTCTTATACGCAGAAGATTGGGCCTATCGGCCAGGGTAGCAGCCATAGACTCTATACGTTCAGGGGTAAAGCTAGACGGCCTCATGGAGCGGAGCGACGATCTAAGAAAGTCGCGCACGAGTGAGTTTATGTCCTCGGTAAGATTGGCCTTGGCGACGGGGTCCAACAGGGTATTCCAGCGCGCACTCAAGCCCCGTAGGTACTCGTCTATGCTCTGGCCCTGTGGCACAATCCGCTTCTCGGCGGCACGGGCCATCTGGGCAAATTCTGCGGCACGGGAGTTGACAGGCTTGCCATCGGAGCCATCGCCGGATTCCAACCTGGGTGGAGGCGTGGCGGCGGCACTGGCTCTCTTGGCAGCCTTACGCTTTGCACCCTTGAGGAACAGCCTCAGTATGAATGATACGACGGGGATGAGGTGCCAAAAAGGCAAGAGTGCTCGCACATCGGCAAGAAGGCGCTTACGGTCAAGATCAAGAAGTACATCGACTCCGGCGGTCTTGGAACCTCCAAAACAGCGGTCAAGATCCATCGACGCTTCCTTCTGCACACGGCTTTCATGGTATACAAGCGTTGGTAGCGATGTCACAAGAATGGCATGGAGAATGGGCGAGGCTGTCTCTAGCCTCTTCTCAAGCTCGGCTATGAAGGCCGCATCGTCATCCATGGATGGAAGTCTGCCAAAATCCTCAAGAACCGCGCGCCAGTCGTGGGTAATGAGGACCTTTATCTCGCTTCTGGATTCCCGCATCGCCTTGATCAGGTATGGTATAAGCATTTCCTTGGCAATGAGGAGCCCCTTGGCCTGCCCGGAACCTATGACGAGCAACTCGGGAAGCATACCCTCTACCGCCTGGGTTGTACGCTCCAGTATCCAAGCCTCCAGTTCCTCGCGGTTATACTTGCCAAGGAGTGGCCTACCCTGAGCATCCCTAAAATCAACGATATCATCGGTGGTGTACAGGTACGGCGGTTTACGGAGCATCAGGGAGAGCGTCTTGAAGGCTGATTCCCGTTCCAGCTCTCTGTGGGCCTTGTTCTTGTAGTGATTATTGAATACATCGACTATGTAGGAGGCCTGATACGCGGCGGTATCGTCAGGCATGGGGTCTGCCTTGCTAGAAAGATCCTTGCGGATAGCAGTCGTCAGGTAGGCCCAGAATGAGTACGAGAAGTCACCCGCACTCGTCCTTAATTCCTGGACAGCGTCGAATGGGCGTATGAGTATGGCTGTCATGCTTTCCTTGAGCATGCGGTCCTTACCAGAGAAGGCGCCAGCTAGCCTTTGTTGTATAAAGTCCCTGTTGGACCCCTTGCGCAGGTAATTACGAATCTTTAGAACCGCATAATCGAGCAATTTATCCCGCACCATGACAGACAGCATGATTATAGGCCGTATTCCTTCTGGAAAGAGGAGTCGATACAAGGGAACAGAGCTATCACCTTCCTTGACAAGCAAAGAAGGCAGATCGGACTCTACCGATATAGCCTGTATCCATTCAGGAGGTACAGAAAGACGCAAGGAATCCTCGTCTGGAAAAGGAATGTCTGGATTCTCTTCGATACGACGGAATTCTGCATAGACCACCTCTGTAAACGCCTCGGGCAGGAAAATCTGATCCACCCTGTTCCCGACGGCTTGCAAAGAAAGACGGCCGTCTCTGGCTGCCTGGAATAGTTTTGGCACGAGAATGCTATCGGGGTGTAAGGCGAGGTCGCGATAGAAAGGATCAGACTGATCGTTAGAGCGCGCCTGCCTCTGTATAGCCTGGGAAAAGGCGGCGTATCCTATGACGTTAGACTTGTTTCTTGAGGCGAAAGTCTTGATTAATTGGTAAACGTCTATTTCACGAGCCATGGCAACCATTCTACGTGGAGCGAGCCATTTGGGCAATAAAAAACGGCCGGAGCCCTGAGGCCGCGGCCGTCCCGACGCGATAGCGAACGGTCACTTGCGGGTCTTATGCCGATTCTTTCTCTTTTTCTTCTTCCGCTTGTGTGTCGCTATCTTCTTGAGCTTGCGTTTTCTTCCGCAGGGCACAGTGTTTCTCCTTATGGACTCAGGGGCTTGGCTTAGCCACACCCACAAGTACGCTTAGCTTACGAAGAGGCTACGCGCATTATGCACGTGTACGGCTTTATCGTCAAGGGCGATGGCTTAAACCCAAAGACTCATGCCTTTATCGTTTTAATATAGACAGAATACGCTCCAGTACCTTCTTGCGGTCGAGCGGTTTTACTATGTAGCTCTTGGCCCCCAGAAGGAGGCTTTTCTTGACTATGTCTTCCTTGCCAAGAGCACTTACCATGACGACGACGGCGTTCTTGTCGTACTCCATGATCTTCTCCAGGGCCGTGACACCATCCATCTTGGGCATGGTTATATCCATGGTAACCAGGTCTATGCCGGGTGAAAGTTCCTTGTATTTCTCGAAGCCCGCTAAGCCATCGCTGGCGGTACCCACGACATCGAAGCCCTCGGATGTCAGGATTTGCCCTAACTGCTTGGCTATGAACATGGAATCGTCGACTATGAGGACGCGATAAGGAGTGCCCTCGGGCTTGAGGCCTTCTGGTTTCTTGTCGTTTATATTGGGCATGTCACTTTTAGCGATCATAGTCGGCTACACTCCTTGCGATCCCGTTTAGGGCTTACTCTGGACGGGACACTAGCTGAATTTATAGTCCATCGATACGAAGTCTGCAAGGGGTCTTTTTACGTGGTACCGGTATAACAGACAAGAGACTAAACGCATAATCGGGCGGGCAGCCCAAGGAAGCCTCATGGTTCGATCCTCGCTGTGAAGGCATGCTTTGACGAAAAAGCCGCCCTAAACCGGGCGGCTTTTCACAAATGAGACAAGACGACTGATTAGACGTACTTGACTATTTTATTGGCCTTGAGGCAACGAGTGCAGACCTTGAGGGTCATGACGGTGCCACCAATCATTGTCTTTACGGCCTGGATGTTGGGACGCCAAATCCTGCGAACCCTGTTCTTTGACTTGCTTACGGTGTTACCGCTGATCGTACCCTTGCCGCAGATATCGCATTGTCTAGACATATCGTGTTCTCCGTTTCAGTGTTGCTCATTAGGGGCTTGACCACGGTACTCGAGTCCATGGAAGCGGGGGGGAGTATAGCCCGGAGCGTCGAATCGTGTAAATAGGTTTGCAAGGCTTTTAGCGGGCTCCACCCATGAATCGTTCGGCCATCTTCTTGTTCTTGACGACTTTCTTCATCATGAGGCGTGATTTTTCAAATTTCTTTATCAGCCTGGCTACTTCAGCCACCGATGTTCCCGATCCTCTGGCTATCCTGGACCGTCGCGTCGGGCCTATGATGAGGTGATTGAGGCGCTCCTTCTTCGTCATAGATAGCAATATGGCCTCTTCGTACTTCATGTCGGCGCTTTCCAGCTGATCATCGCTCACCTGCCCCGCAAGACCTGGCATCATATCGACTATGCTTTTGAGGGAGCCCATCTTCTTGACGCGTCGAAGCTGATCAAGATAGTCCTGCAGGGTAAAGCTCTCATTGGCCATCTTCTTCTCGAGAGCCTCGGCCTCGGATTTATCGATCGTTGCCTGAGCCTTTTCTACGAGTGAGACGACGTCACCCATGCCCAGTATGCGGCTGGCCACGCGATCAGGATAGAATGGCTCGAGGCCGTCGGGGCGCTCCGAGACTCCTATGAATTTAATAGGCTTGCCCGTGATGGTCTTCAGGGACAGAGCCGCACCGCCACGGGCATCGGAGTCGAACTTTGAGAGGATGACCCCTGTAAGACCGATTCTTTCATCAAAGGCCTTGGCTATGTCTACGGCGCTCTGTCCTGTCATGGCATCGGCTACGAGAAGCGCCTCATCGGGCTTGCACAGGTCGCGCATGTGCTCGAGTTCGACCATCATGGCCTCGTCCACCTGCATGCGGCCGGTTGTATCTATGATGACGGTGTCGTACAGCTCCTTCTTGGCCTTGGCAAGGGCCTTCCTTGCTATGGAAAGAGGATCCGCGCCATCACCACGAAACACATCGACGCCTATCTGTGCGCCAAGCGCTGCCAGCTGTTCGGCAGCCGCGGGCCTCACGAGGTCGCAGGCCGCCAACAAGACCTTGCGGCCCTTCCCCTTGAGGTGCAGAGCCAGCTTGGAGGCGCTGGTCGTCTTTCCTGAGCCCTGGAGGCCAAGCAAGAGGATGACGCTTACAACATCTGGCCCCTTTAATGCCAGGTCCTGTCTCGAGTCGCCCAGGAGTGCGACCATGCGGTCATAGACAATCTTTATAAACTGCTGGCCAGGGTCTACGGCACGGAGAACCTTCTCACCCTTGGCTTCCTCTATGGTAGCATTGACGAAACGGCGAACTACCCTAAGGTTGACGTCGGCCTCGAGGAGAGCCATCTTTATGCGATCGACCGCCTCCTCGACGTTCTTCTCGCTGATGGTCGCCTTGCCACCTATGGTTCTTACTATATCTCCGAATGACTGGGTAAGTTTCTCAAGCATGCGTGCATATCCTGCGTATCGAGTCCCGGGCGCGATACGCGAGCGGGCAAGGGATTATCGCCCGATCTGACAAGGCTGGTCAATCGCCGCCATCAGGGGGGGCCTTAAACACGATAATACAAACAAAGAGAATAAGAGGAGAAGAGAAAAGAAAGAGAAAACTAAGAATTTGAACCACGGAGGCACAGAGAGGAAAGATAAAGATAACAAAGAGGATAAGAGGATAAGAAAGAAGAATGAGAAAAAAGAGGAGGAGAGAGAACAGTAGGTCTGGAATACGCTATTTAAGCCCATCTTACAGATAAGGCTTTAAGCGTTGTTCATAGTAAACAAGATTACAGGCTCCCCCGGATCCTAGTCCCAGATCCTTTTTCTTTTCTTTCCTCTCCACCCCATTTCTCTCTCTCTTCTCTTTCTTATCTCTTTCTTATCTCTATCTTATCTCTTCTTCTCTTATCCTCTTCCTTATTCTTCTCAGTGTCTCTGTGTCTCTGTGGTTCAAATTTTATCTAAATTCCTCTTTCCTGCCTCTTTTACTCGTCGTTTGTCTTAGCCTAGGACTTACAGAGTACCTTTTAGGCCGACGGCTTCGGCAGAGGCACGCAGGGCCTGGATTGTTTCTGTAATCAGTTCATCGAGCTCCACACCCATCATGGCAGCGCCCTTTTCTATGACCTCCCGGTTGACTCCTGCGGCGAAGGCTACGGTTTTCCACTTCTTCTTGACCGATTTTAATTCCATATCAAGGACGCTGCGGCTGGGTCGGACGTAGGCACAGGCGGCTATGAAACCTGTCAGTTCGTCAACGGCGTAGAGTACCTTCTCCATAGGCAGTTCGGGGATTATATCGGAACACAGGCCCCAACCATGGCTGAGGACGGATCGTATGAAGGCCTCATCGTATCCTCCGGCTTCTAGCATACGACCGGCGTGCTTCAGGTGTTCTTCGGGATGGCTCTGGTAATCTATGTCATGGAGAAGACCGACAAGTCCCCAATACTCGGGATCCTCGCCCTCCTTGAGCGCAAAATATCTCATCGCTGCTTCCACCGACAGAGCGTGTCTGAGGAGTGATTCATCGTTGTTATGCTCGTGCCACAGCGCAAGGGCGGCTTTTCTATCCATGGTGCTACCTTTCTCAATTCTGGAGCAGAGCCCAGATTTAGTATCCTAGCATACTAGTATACGCAAAAAACAAACAAATTTTTGCTTTAATGACTAGCTATTCTGTCTACTACTTGACCTTGCCGCGAAAAACAGTACAATACAGCGCACTTCTCAACCGAGAAGCACAAAATTAACCGGGAGTACAACGTAGCTCATGGAATATAGACAAGGTTCGAGCATTTCTATCTCACTTCTTATATTGTCCATTCTAGTCATAATTCTGGCAACAATCGGTTCTGCAAAGGCATCTTCTGCAGTCATAGTCGTAGATTCTTACGTGCCATTTGAGTTCAAGGCCATGAGCGGCGTAGAGGCTAGAGACTTCAAGACAGCCATGATGACCTTGCCCCGGGCCGATCATGTCGTCACCTATTACCAGAACCCCGATACCAGGTCGATGACGCTCTCGTTTTTTGAAAATATAACAGGTGACTACGGTATAGCCACTGCCATACTCAATGAGAGCATGGCACAGGGGGTCCAGCCAACGCTCGCCTTTGCCCTGGCCTATGAAGAGAGTGATTTTAATCCCAAGGCCTTCAATAGAAACTCCGACTCCATAGACCGTGGCGTCTTTCAGCTGAATTCAAAGTCGTTTCCTTCATTGAGCATAGACGACTTCTATGATATCCACACAAACATACGACTCGGTGTGGCTCATCTGGCGTTTTGTCTGCAGCAGGGGGGCAATGACGTGGCAGCCTTGGCGGTGTATAACGCAGGGCTTACCCGCGTCAGCAAGGGTGGTACTCCCAAGAGAACTCTCGATTACATTTACAGGATAACAGGTAATAGAGACAGGCTCGATGCCCTCTTCGAGGCTCAGGTCGTAGCCAGGCATACCGAGGTGCTAAACCTAGCCACCATCCGACACTACTCCAGGAGTGTTGACTGAGCCAGCGCTCCATCAACGCTTGAATGTCCATCCATCGCTTGCAAAGCTTTCCCGCGCAAGGATACGAGCCCTGGCGTCTTCCGACTCGCTCGGCTTCTGGGGAGCCTCTAGTGGCCCCAGTATAGACTGAAATCCCCGTGCAAAGGCCGGAAGCGCCTCGTCGTAGCTTATCTTCCTACCCAGCAGATCTGCAAGAGACGATACCCTCGCCTTGACGTCGGCTATGAGCCTGCCTTTTGACTTCTCCGCCGGTACCATGAGGACAGAGAACATCGTGTCGGGATCAATGCCCAGGAGCACGGTGCCGTGTTGCAAGACGCAGCCTCGTCTACGAGTCTGGGCGTTGCCCGATACCTTCTTCCCACCGACACAGACATCGTTGAGAGCCACAAATTCAGCACGTACTCCTAGTTCTGCCATACCAGCTATGACTCCAGAACAGAGGGTGCGATAGGAATCTAAGAGGCTGCCTCGAGCCAGTGGATGGGCTTCTGGGAGGACGATACTGTAGGTTAACTCGTCGGCATGATAGACAGCTCCTCCGCCTGTAAGCCGCCTGACCACATCTATGCCTAGTTCGGAACAACGTTCCAGGTTCACTTCATCGCGAATACCTTGAAAATATCCTATGGATACTGCCCGAGGTTGCCAGGCATACAGCCGGAGGGTCGGCCTCTCAGCGCCAGAGGCAACCGACTCCAGGACCGCTTCATCGAGGCCCATGTTGTACGCCGCAGGGTTAAGACCCGTCTCCAGATACCTGAACTGCGTCATCCCTGACTTCCTTCTGTTTTGGCCTTTGACAGTATGGATGCTATGGCGTCTCCAACATCCTGAGGAGTCAATCCGTAGAGCTTGACGCCCCTGGCGTCCGTCTCCCGGGCGAAAGACTCACCCAGCTCGTTGACCGAGGTGCCTATCATGGCCTTCTCGACCTCATCAAAGCCTTCCTCAGGGTGGGCAAAAAAGTCTCCCCTAATAGAAAGACCACGCACCAGGCCGTCCTCCCAGAGCAAAGACATCCTGAGGAGCTTGCCTCCCGCAGGCTTTCCTACATATTCACCAGTCACAAACTACCCTCGGCGGCGTCACGGCCCTCCATGGCGTGATAACTTGTCCTGGCAAGCGGGGATGACACGACAGACTTGAAACCCTTCTTCATGGCAAGCTCGGCGTAATGATTGAAGCGTTCAGGGCTCAGATATTCCAAGACCGGTAGCTGTTTGAGCGTGGGGCGAAGGTATTGACCCATAACGAGCATGTCGCATTCTACGGAACGCAGCTCATCCATGGCCGCAAGAACCTCGGCCTCGGTCTCTCCTAAGCCAAGCATGATGCTTGACTTGGTCATGGCCCCCGATTTCTGCTTGGCTTCGCGCAGGGTAAGGAGGGAAAGGTCAAAGGATGCACGGGAATCCCTGACAGATTGCAGACGGCGCACCGTCTCTACATTGTGTGCTATGACGTCGGGCCTAGAAAGGGCTATGGCATCCAGCTCGGCACCACGATAGTCGGGTATGAGCAGCTCAACGCGCACATCGGGCATGGTGTCCTTGATGGCTCTAACGCAGGCAGCAAAATGCCCCGCTCCCCTATCAGGCAGATCATCGCGGTCGACACTGGTGATGACGGCATAGCGTAGACCCAGCTCGGCTATTGCTGCGGCGAGCTCTGCGGGCTCGTCGGCGCGAGGTGGTAGCCCCGTTGCTACTGTAGCTACGGCACAAAAGCGGCAGCCCCTGGTACACTGATCTCCCAGTACCATGAATGTGGCGGTACCACAAGCCCAGCACTCGGCCTTATTGGGACATGCTGCCTCGTCGCACACGGTATGGAGACCTCTTCGTGCCACCAGGGCACTCATCTCTCTCCATCGAGCACCACTGGGCACGGCCACCCGTAGCCAGGATGGCTTCCTGCCGGGCAGGATGCCGGGGTTCTTTCCTTCGTGCGTTACCGGTTTATCCGGGACGCCCTCCACGGCTGAACCCATCTTCTATGCCCTGATCCCTTCTATAAACAAATGCATCGCAGCCTTAAGGTCAGAGGTATCGGTCATGCCGAGTACTGCAACCCTGAAGATGGCGGCCTCTATGAGGCCGTAGAAGAAGTCTGAAACGGCACCGACCGGTACCTTCTTGAGTTCTCCACGTTTTTGACCCGCTATGACGACACCGGAAATGATATGACGCAGGCGTATTGTCCGACGCCTGATCTTGTCACCTATGTTGGCGCCAGATTTTTTTGAATGCTCGAGGTAACCAACGATGACGGAAAGAAGCCTGGACTGTTCACCGCTACGATTTAAAACGAGGGCCGCCAACTGGTCCAGTGATTCGTGAGCCGGCAGAGGAAGTGCGGCAACGGCCTTTATCTCCGCCTCCAGCTTCTCTGTAAAGCGTTTGATGCTGAATAGAAATATTTCACGCTTGTTCTTGAAATAGAGGTAGAGGATAGTCCTGGTAATACCACAGCGATCGGCTATCTTCTGAAACGTCGTATCGGCATAGCCTTCTTCGACGAATACATCCAGCGCACTTTCAAGAATTTCATTCCTGCGTTTCTCGTGCTCCACTGTTACAGACACGGGAACCTCCAAGGATTGGCTGTGTCAAGGAAGACATTAGTATCAAATAGTACCTTGACGGAATCAGCCTCTCGCGTCAAGCCTTTGCCTGGTTTCAATTCGTCGTCCTTCCATAACAATACGCAATCATGGTATTAATACACGATGATACAAGCCTTAATCCTTGATCTCGACAACACCCTGTACCCAGCCAGCGCCGATATGGAAGCACTCATCATCAGAAGGATGAACGAGTACACTGCCAAATTACTCGGCACTGGGGTAGAAGAAGCCGCGGCAATCAGGCACGAGAGGATGTCCGGATTCGGTACTACTCTTGAATGGCTCATGGCCGAACGCGGCTTTGACGATCCTGATGCTTACTTTGATTACGTCCACCCGGAAGGCGAAGAGGCGTCGGTAGAGTTCGACCCCGACCTGCCCCCCTTCCTTGACTCCATAGCACTGCCCAAGTATGTTTTTACAAACGCACCTATGGAACATGCGGAGCGGGTCTTGAAGAAGCTACGCATAGCAGACAAGTTCCTGCGGGTATTCGACGTTCGCTTCTGTGGCCTCAAGGGCAAGCCATCGACCAGCGCCATCGATGCGGTATTGGACGCCATAGGCATCCCGGCCGAAGAGACCCTGTTTGCCGATGATATTCCGCGCTACGTCTCTGGCTTCGTGGCCAAGGGTGGTCGTGGTGTACTCATAGACCACTTCGGCCGTCATCCTGACTCAGGGCTGCCAACCATTAAAACAATCTACGAGTTATCAGCATTCCTGTAGACCGAGGAGGTCATATGCCTTTTCTACACCTGCTTCCTGCCCTGGTTCGCAGACGCCCCGGACGCGTTGAACTTACCGTCTCTCCTCTGACCCGCGCCATCTACTTGGGTCTTGGTGTCATCCTCGTACTCATCCTCTTGCGTGACCCTGCCGGTAGCCCTTTTGCCATCATGTTCGCCATAGTCATAGCATTCGCAACCCTATCGGAAGACAGATGGATATTCGATGGAGAATCAGGAGAAGTGCGTAGACGGTACGGGGTGCTCCTCCTTGCCAAGAGCTGGGCCATAGGGCTAGAGATGGTTTCAACCATAGAGCTTGATACGGAGTTTAGTGGGGCTGACCCGTCCGATCCTTACGCCAAGGTCAATGCGGGAACGGGCAAGGATCGCTGCGCCATTCGCCTCGTCTTAAGCGATGGTAGAACCATGGTAGTAAGCTCTGGCAAGGCCAAGCATCTTGCGGCGTTGAGAGAACGAGCCGTGGCCATAGCCGAGGCTATTTCCAGACCCCTCGTCGAGACATAGAAAACCGTCTTATAAACGATTGACCCAGCCTACATCGAATGAATGCCCCATACGCCATGACGCTGATAAGCGTTGACAGCGCCAAGGCACAGACTATGACGAAGCTAGATGAATGCAGGTGGACGAACGGGGCTAAAAAAATGCCCCAGAGCGATAGCATAGCAAGGAATGATAGCCCGGTACAGATGGCACAGGCCACCACGGCCAGGATGAATCCGATTGCTCTGGGGAGCAAGCGACTCATAGAAATCAAGCTTTGGACTTTCCTGAATCGGTAAGCCCGCTACCTGTAAAAAAGCCAGCCAACACGAGCAGTATTCCACAGACGACGACTGCCGAATCGGCTACATTGAAGGTAGGCCAGCGCTCCAGGCCAAACAATCCATAGAATTTAACAGATAAAAAATCTATGACACCGTCGGGCCTGAATATTCTGTCCAGGATGTTTCCTACGCCGCCACCCAGGATTCCACAGAGAGCCCATCTCTGGATACGGCTCAAGTCATTGGTTTTAAAATAGTACACGCATAAGGCGACCATCAAGGCTATGGGAATCAGTATGAGTATGGTAATGCGTAAGCCTTGGCTCAGGCTATCACCCATGCTAAACGCCGCTCCTGTATTCTTCTGGTGTACGAGCCAGAAGAAGTCACCAAAGGCCGACCACCCTATACGCCCCGGTTTTATATTGGCAACTACCGCCATCTTTGTAATCTGGTCGAGCACCAGAACGAGAGCCGTCAATAAAAGCGGTGCAAACTTACTCTTTCTGGACTGTTCTGACATCGACATCTCCTAAGATAGCGGGAATTCCTAAAGTCTTTACAGACCGGTAGGTACGTCTATGAACACGGTCTCTAATCCAAGTTCGCGAGAGACGGCCTCGGCTACGGCCTTCACCCCATGAACCTCGGTCAAATAATGGCCGGCGGCAATGAAATTGAGACCGGCTTCGAGCGTCTCGTGATAGATGGAATGGGATGGTTCACCGGTAACAAACAGGTCGATGCCCTCGGCTATGGCCTGCAGCGACTCGAAGGCTGCGCCTCCTGAGACCACCGCGACAGACGATATCTGTTTTGTTCCAAAGGGAAGGAGGGTTCTGGGCCGATCTCCTGCCGGCAGGACTCGCCTGACAGCCTCTTCTATGCTTATAGACACATCGAGTCTGCCCCTGAAACCAATTTTGATACCATGGTAATCACCGAAAGGCTCTACAGCATTCAGGCCAAGCATCTTGGATAAGACGGCGTTATTACCAAGCTCAGGATGCGCGTCTAGTGGTAGATGGCAGGCATACAAGGCCATGTCTGCTCCTATGAGCTCGGCTATGCGTGCGCGCATGTTTCCTCTAATGGCTACGGGTTTACCCCAGAAGAGGCCATGATGGACGAAGAGAGCCTGTGCCCCTGCCTCACGAGCACGGATAATAGACTCGGAACAGGCGTCTACGGCGAAGGCAATCTTCGTCATGGGTTCCTTGGAACGACCCACCTGCAGCCCGTTGAGAGAATCATCAAGCTTTGCAAAGCGGCTTATTTCCAGCCGTGCTAAGGCCCATGTGTCAAATTCTTGTATATCCATGAGGGCAGTATATCCCGTAGGCCCAGGCGCGAGCAATACTCGCGGCGCGAGCAAAAGCCTAAGCGCGGGTATCAGCCTAGTTCTTAAAGCGCTCGCCTAAGAATCGTTTCATTTCATTGAAGGCGAGGCGGCTTTCTGGTATCAGGTCTCCCAGCACCGGCCAGACATGCCATAGGTCATCCCAGATACGCAGCTCAACATCTACCCCGGCAAGAAGAGCCGCCTTTTGCAAGGCAAGCGAATCGTCAAGCAGAACCTCTCCAGAGGCTACCTGGATGAACAGGGCCGGGAAGTCTTTAAAATCAGCAAATACCGGTGATACGAGTGGATTGCTTAGACCGTCGTCCCCTGCGTAGTGACGAGCCCACAGATCGAGCATCTCAGTCTTGAGCAGTATCTCAGTGGAAGCGTTAGAGGCATGGCTATCGGATGCATTGGTCAAGTCTGCCCACGGCGATAGACATAGCACGGCACCGGGCAGAGCCTCTCCCGCATCACGCAGTGCCAGCACGGTGGCAAGACAGAGCCCCCCTCCGGCAGAATCACCCGAGAGAATGATATCGGAGGCCTCGTAGCCCTGCGTTCTGAGCCAGCGAAACGCCTTGAGGCCGTCATCCAGGGCGGCCGGAAACACATGCTCGGGTGCCAGGCGGTATTCAGGCAGGACGATGCGCATACCCATGGCTCGTGACATGGGAACACAGAGCATCAGATAGGCGGCGATGGAGCCTGTTACATACCCACCACCGTGTAGATGCAGTATGACCCTGCGTTCAAGAGCCTCCGGAGGTCGTATGGAGACGGCTGGCATGCCGTCTATATCGAAAGCCTCTATGCCTATATTCTTTGGGAATGGTACGTGGAAGCGGCTGTTCTTGTTAGAACGCAGGCGTTCTGCCGGGATGCTTAGGCCTGATTCCTTGAAGACCCTCCGGATTGCCGATCGCCAGAATCGAGTTCTAAGGCTTATAGACATCATGCCTCCCTCGCGTTTATTAATGCTTGAGCCAGTACTGGCTGCCGGGGCGTCGATGCTCAACAACCCCAGCCTCTGCCTTACTTCTTTGGGTATGCTATCAGATCAGCAAGATAGGGTTTCTTCTGCAGATCCTTGACGAGGCCCTGAGCACGCTGCTTGTTGACATACTCTGGGCTCTGGAAGCTGTAGGTATACTTGGTGTGAACGTCGTAACTGCCGTTCATCAGGGCGTAGGCATCCTCTGTCATCACCAGTTCTTCATCTGTGGGTATGACGTAGACCTTAACCGGGCTGTCCGGCGCGCTTATCTCAAGCTCGGCGTTACGGCACTTGGCCTTTTCGTTGCGGGCTGGGTCAACCTTGATACCCATGTTCTGTAGGCCCATGGTAGACAGATGCCTGGTAACGGGTCCCATCTCCCCTACGCCGGCGGTGAAGACTATGGCATCGACGCGACCGAGGGCGGCATAGTAGGCACCTATATACTTCTTTATGCGGTAGCCTTCCAGCTCCTGGGCCAATATGGCAACCTTATCGCCTGCCTCTGCCGCATTCTCAATATCACGCCTGTCTGACCATCGGCCTGTTATGCCAAGCACGCCCGATTCCTTGTTCAAAGCCTTCTCGACATCGGCAGGCGATAGTCCGCCCTTCTTCATCATATGAAAGACTATGCCCGGGTCGATGTCACCCGAACGGGTACCCATGACGAGGCCTTCCAGAGGGGTCATCCCCATCGATGTGTCGTATGAACAACCATTCTTGACGGCGTTTATAGACGAACCGTTGCCTATATGGGCTATGATTATATTGGATTCAAAGGGATTCTTTCCCAGGAGTACCGAGGCACGCTTGGCCGTATAGAGGAAGCTGGTGCCATGAAAGCCATAGCGCCTTACCATATGCTTTTCATACCACTCGTGTGGCAAGGCATAGGTGTAGCTGGTGCTGGGCATGGTTTGGTGCCAGGCGGTGTCCATGATTGCGCAATGTGGTACGTTTGGAAGAACGGCCTTGGCAGCCTCAACGCCGGTTATATTGGCGGGGTTATGCAGGGGAGCCAGGTCTATGAGATCCTTGAAGGTGGCCAGGGACTCATCGGTGATGAGCACCGAGCGGGCAAACTTCATGCCGCCGTGAACCATACGATGGCCTACGGCTCCTATGTCATTCATTGATTTCACGACGCCATGCTGTGGGTCCGTAATGGTATTGAGTATAAGCTCCACGGCTACGATGTGATTGGGGCATTCGTGTTCTATGCCAACATCTGCTATGCCAGGCGCCTTGTGGTTTATTATTGAACCTTCCTGGCCGACACGTTCAACGATGCCACTAGCGAGGACGTTCTGCTCTTCCCAATCGTAAACCTGATACTTCACTGACGAGCTTCCGCAGTTGAGGGTGAGTATGACCATGAGTTCTCCTTGTCTCGTGTTTAAACCGCATTGTAGCAGAGCCAGGCTTGGCGAACAAGTCGCGGCTATTGGCAGGGGACGATGTCAGTTTGAGAGCATCACCTGGAGTATCTGAAGCACGGGAAAGATGATGCATACGAATATGAAGACGATATCGAGTACAAGCATTGTTCTTTCGCTACGCTCTACCTTGACTATCTCGTAGATGCTCTGTAGTGCATCGAGACGCCTTTCGACGGATCTGGTCCAGCCTGAGGTGTTGAAGATGCTGCATATATGCTCGTATACCATGCCCAGAAAATAATCTCCAATGATCTTGGCGCTATTCTCCAGGTTTTCCAGTATGAAGAGAGCGTCGAGCCTGAGCGCTTGCAGGTTGCCGAATTTCTTACGCAAGGCTCCCGGCTTTATCTTCCTTAGCCTGTCGTTGCCTTTTATGGATATGCTGTTAATATCGTCTTCGGCTTCGTCCAGCCAGCGGTCCAGGAGCCTGTCGAGCGTGACCAGTTCCAGATACTGGTAGTTAGCCAGTTCACAGATGAGGAGGACGTCCTCATAATCCCTCTCCGAGTCTATGATTATGCAGCGATCGAGATCGAAGACGGCAACGTCGCGGTCGCTATAGGAAAGCGGGTTGCGCATGGCATTACGCACCTGGGACTCGTTGAGGGGATAGCCCCAGGGTTCGCCCGCAAGAAGTGTCGTCAGGTCCTTCTCGTTGTCTTTCATGAAACGGCGCGGGTCGATGGCAACATCGGCAAAGCAAAATGCCAGGTAGCTCTCTGTATCCGGCTTTTTCCTGGGGCCTGAAACCGCAGGCATGACCTCTTCAAGCACCGCCTGATAGCGCTCGTCTATGTACGAATCAAGATCGCGTATGCTAGCCGATACCGGTTTGTTTTCTATACCATGGAGATCCTCGAGGGTGGCGTTTACCTTCAACCTGACGACTATTGACATGACGCCGTCATCATAGAGTCGAGCCGATGCTGCAAACCCTTCTATTGAATCCTCTACAAAAACCTTCTTAAGACCAGAGCGCAGATCGACGCAGAGCGGTGTCGGCATGGTGAGTGACGAAGGTGTATCGCGTCGCCTTACTATACGCATGCCAGGAATACCTGGCAGGAGAGCCGCGGCCTTCGTCAGGTCTATGGATCGGCCAAAGTCAAACAGGGATATACGCACTATCTCCACTGAATAGCTTGGCGCGCTTCGTGGCTTACGCTTTCTGGGAGATGTGGTTCCTGTCATTTTCCGGCCTCCACCCGTGCTACGACCTTATTGAGGACCTGTAGTACGAGCACACTACCGGCGGGCAGCACGTATGGCATGGTAAACAAGGTGCCTGGGTGATCTACCGATATGAGGGGAATTCTAGCACCAGTCGGCGGCTCGGCATAGAGCACGCTCCTCAGAGGATAAGGATATTCGGGTAAGCCTTGAGAGAAGAGACCAGAAACAACACCATCTGCCGGCTCTGGTGCACCGAAGACTATCGATACAGGCGCACCTGGATCCTCGAGCGTCCCAGGTACTGGAAGCTGGGCTACGACGGTAGCTGGTCGTTCTCGGCCTTCTGTTGGTCGCATGGTGAACAAGAATGCGACACCAGACTTCTCTAACTGAAGCGCCGCGTCCTGCAATGACAGACCTACAAGGTCGGGAACCTTGACCTTGGCCTTTTCAGGTCCTCGTGATACGACGAATGTCAACTGGGTAGGCCCCGACAGTTCCATCTCCGGAGCGGGTGACTGCTCCAGTATCGTGCCGGCCGGGCTCTTGTCGTATATGTATATAGATGGTTCTTTGACGGTGATGAGCTGGCGAGTCGAACTAAACACCGTCTGGAGGTGAATCTTTACATCATCGATGCTCTGACCTATGTAGTCGCCCACCTTGTCCTGGGCCGCACCCCTGGAAATGACCAAGGCTATGCGCCTGCCTGCCTTGACGATTGCTCCGGGAGGAGGATCCTGCTCCAGTATCCTGCCACGTGTATCAGGATCACTCGAGAAGCGAAGCGAGACGCGCGGATAGAGTTCTTTTTCCTGTAGTTTTACAAGGGCTGATGATAGTTCCATGTCTACGACATTGGGTACAAGCGTCTGTTCCTCGCCACGCAGGGCCAGGAAGAATGCTATGAGACCGGAAAGTCCCATGAGAACGACGAGGGCACTGAGAGACAGTATCGCCGTACGGTAGTGTCGGGTTTCAAGCCCGTCGAGTTTCTTGAAGTCAAATAATGAGCGAAGATCCATTCGTGGCTCCCGTGAGGGTCGTCGATAGGCTAGAAATCAGCTCGCGCCAAGGCACGATCCGACCAGGCCTCGAGCGCCATTCGCGAAATCCTTCCAATGCATGGGTTTCTTGCCGCGAAGCTGTAGCCGCTCGAGGGCGATGAGTCCCTCCCCTGTTTGTACCATTATACCTTTGGACTTGTCTACAGAAACTACTGTTCCCACAGCGACGTTCCCGCCTTCATCCGCGTACGGCCGCATTTCCAACAGCGACAAACGTTCTCCCGCCAGGGTAGAGTAAGTGCCTGGCCACGGGTAAAAAGCCCTGCAGCGTGCGTCTATCTCGAAGGCCGATGTGGCCCAGTCAATATGGCCTTCGTCCTTCGTAAGAGCCCTGCAGTATGTCGCCATGGCTTCATCCTGGGGCTCGTCTGTATCACGACCCGCGGCTATGTCGTCGATGGCCTGGGCAAGCATCTCGGCGCCTATGCTCGCCGCAAGTGCCGACAGGCTCCCCGTTGTCTCGGTTCCATCAAGATCGATGAATCGACGGAACAGTATATCGCCTGAGTCCATCCTTGGAGCCACGCGTTGTACGCTAACGCCAGTTTGCGTGTCACGATGCAGGATGGCAAACGGTATGGGTGCGCAACCTCGCCAACGCGGCAGAAGAGAGGGGTGAGCATTGATACCGCCACGGGGGAACAGTGCCATGAACTTAGGACCGAATATATGGCCGTAGGCGAAGACGACGAGGAGTTCTGGCTGGAGCGCCGCTACCAGCTCTCGCTCGGTGTTGCCGAGCCACTGTGGAGACAGAACCGGTACACCCAAGGCTTCAGCGGCTTCTGTCACGGGCGTACAGGAAAAACAGAGGCCCCTACCCTTGGCTGATGGCGGATTGGTGAGCACGCCTACCAGCTCATGCCGGGCTGCTATCGCGGCTATAGAAGGCACGGCTATCTCCGGGCTGCCGGCAAACAGCACGCGCATGGGACTTAGGCCCTCATCCGTTTTTCATACTGGGCAAGCAGGCTTTCGCGCTTGCGTTCAGGCAACCTGTCTGTAAAGAGGATGCCATTGAGATGATCAAGTTCGTGCTGTATGACCCTGGCAAGGAAGCCGTCGGCGTCGAGGGTAAAGCGGCGGCCGCGCTCGTTAAAGGCCTGCACCCGCACCTGCTGGGGTCTTTCAAGATCGGCATAGACGCCCGGTATAGACAGACAGCCTTCCTCGAACTTGGAAAGCTCGAGGCTTGTCTCGACTATCTGTGGATTTATAAAGACTCGCCTGGGTTCACCGTCTATCTGCATGACGAACACCTTCTTATTGAGACCAACCTGCGGCGCTGCCAGTCCTACACCCTTGCCAAGTATCATCGTCTCGAACATCTTCTCCACGAGCTCTAGTAGTTCGGCATCGAAGGCTTCAACTGGTACCGTCGTATCACGGAGAACATCCGCTCCAATAGTATATATATCAAGCATAGCAATTCTACTCCTACCTTTTATTATAGTACCAAAAACCTGTTATGCGGTCAAAGCCGCCATCGACAAGCTCAGCGGTAGCCAGGCAGTGCCGACAGATCGAAGCTGTCTCCAGGCTTGAGCCCTACCCGTTCAAACCAGCCCTGGGGAGCCTCAAGTGCGTAGCGGACATGGCGTTCGCTCTCCACGGAAGCCAGGGACTGTGGCTGCATGTCGTATAATTCCCGTATCACGCCATGAGCATCCAGGTAGGCTATAGACAGGGGTATCAGGGTGTTCTTCATCCAGAATGCAAGGCGACGATCATCAGGATAGACAAACAGCATGCCACGCCCATCCTGCAACTCTGTCCTGTGCATGAGACCCGTTTCCTGCTCGGAGGGGCTTACGGCCAGCTCAACAGTAATCACGACAGTACCCGAACGCAGATCTACGGTGGCAAGGCCCTTCTGGGGTTTTCCACTTGGCTTCTCAGGCTGGCTGGCAGCATTTGAATCGCCGGGCGCACAGGCTACAAGCGTGGAAAGAACGGAAAAAACCATGATGGTCGTAAAAACCAAGGCTCGAGCGCATAGGCGCCAATCGCGCCTAAGCCCGCTACAGTGATTATTAATCATGGCTGACCTCCGATTCCAGGAGAAACAGCATACCCGCAGTGGAGCGCTACAGACAAGGGTGATGAACGATGCGGTTTACCTGCCTATTTTTTCCTTGACGAACGGTACTCCATGTCGCGTCGGCTAAGCACTATGAGCACACCGAGCCCTTCCTCGTTCTGTAAATCCTCAAGCTCTACCATGGTGCCTACCAGTTCCATTTCCAGTGCGTTGCGCCTACGCCCAACCAATGAGCCATAGTAGTTACCTATCTCAGGCTGAACGGGTCCTTCAAAGACACGGCGCAGGTAATCTTCATCTTCGGGCTGGAGCCGTATATCCTTGGCAGAAACGGCGCAAAACGAGCGGTCATCACCAAAGTCGTATGAAACCTTTACCGATCGTGATCCCTTGATATAAAAGTACTTCAGCACTTCTTCTGCTACACGCATCAGCTGGGTGGCATCAACGTTCATGTCTTCTCCAATCGCGTAGCCAATCCAGGACTGGCAGGAATAGTCCGGCCGTTAAGCCCCCAGCGAAGCCATTATTATACAGATTAAGCCCCCCGTGTAGTGATCCTACTACCTGCACCAGTACCAAGTGAAACACTCCTGCCATGAATCCGGCAACAGGTCCATATTCACCGGATATCGGCGCCAAAGTAGTGACAAAAAGGATGGCGAGCTGGCTTGCCGGTGTATCAATGCCATAGTTGGACAACAGAGCCATCACTGCGGCTCCTAACATGGGGGGCAGGGTGTTGCGTGGATGCTTACCAAAGGCCGCAAAGCCAACGATGGTAAAGATGCCTCCTATGATGGGCCCGTTCCAGGATCCGCCCATGAGCAACACTATGGTACTAGACAAGAGGCCCATCACACCCATGTTGACCAGGGTGACGCCAAGCCCATAGAAGCGTACAAAATCGCTTACAAGGCGGCCTGATGATCCAAGGAGCCTTCTATAGGCGGATAACCAGTGCCTGTCCAGCCTCATACCGACGACCATCATCGAAACAAAGAGGAAGGCTAGGTACGGCAGCGCTGCCTTGGGCCCAAATGCTGCCCAGCGGAACTCGCCGGCCAGGGGTATGTTGAATGCCTTGAGCGCAGACATCACGACCGTTCCCACGAGTCCTGCAGTAAAACCGATGTTGTATAGATTGTAGCCACGATGAAAATCGAGAGCATGCTTGGCTACGGGCAATATGAAGAATCCTGTAGTGGCTCCTACGAGCAATGCTAGCAAGAAATTCCATGGTTGATGGAGACCCAAGCCGAAGGCCACTTCACTCGACAGGGGCGCAAGTGCCGTGCCGAACAGAGCCACAATAATGTTCTCCCCAAAGGGGCGGTGGTTAGCCCTTGAATACAGCCAAGCCCCAAGAAAGCCAGGCCAGATGTTGAGTATATTCTTGCCAAACAGGGCAAAGCCGCCTATCGTGAACATGGCGGCTATGGCCGGTCCAGAGATCGTCACCCTGGTAAAGATGAGCAGCAAGAAAGCAACGGCCACGCAGAGAGCCGCATTTATCATCGCAGGCCCCATGCCGGCTATGCCGGTATAGTCGTTTATAAGTATGTCCGGGCTCAGGATGATGCCCCCAAGCCCCCTCGCTATGGCCTTGAAGTCGAATCGTGAAACAACTAGACCAAAGACAAGGAGAAAGCTGGGAAAAATAAAAAGCCCTTTGCGGGCATGCCCCGAATCGGTCTCCAAGTCATTGGTAGGCGGTTCGTAAGGTATGAATTTCTGATTCATGAAGGCGTATTCTTGACGAACCGAGCTTAAACGTCAAGGATAAAACGATGATTGTTGTTTTTCTTGACATGCCCCTGTGGTGGCCTTGATACTAGCAAAAGGAGGACAGGTCATGAAGCTTCTTGTATTCATACTCAACAAGGAGGAGGTTCTCGATGAAGCACTCGAGGCCTTTGTAGAAGCGGGTATGCCTGGTGCCACCATCCTCGACTCAGAGGGGCTAGGATACTACCTTGCCTACGAGGTTCCACTCTTTGCTGGATTCAAGGAATTCATGAAGGGCAATAAACCCTATAACAAGACAATACTTTCTGTCGTCAAGGACGATCAAGCCGTGCAGAGGCTCGTCCCTATCCTAGACGAGGTCATTGGCGGATTCGACAAGCCAGGAACGGGAGTCATTTTCACCCTCCCCGTTGAATGGGGTCTAGGGTTTGACCGGCTCGACGAAATTGAAGACGAAGACAAGGAGAACGTCTGATGATGCAATTCTCCAAAGTTCTAGAATCCAGCCGTGTGGCTGTTGGGATAGAAGCGAATGACAAGGCCCAGGCTCTCAAAGAGGCGGCAACCCTCCTCTGTTCCGGAGACGACGAGCTTGACTTTGGCCGCGTGCTTGGAGCCATCGACGAGCGAGAGAGGCTTGCATCTACAGGGATTGGGGGAGGTGTTGCCATACCCCATGCCTTGCTTGACGGGGTAAAACGCACCAGGATGGCCGTCATCAGGCTTGCTCGTCCGGTTGATTTTGATGCCAGGGATGGGCTGCCAGTAGACCTCGTATTCATGCTTGCTGGCTCCAGGGAAGGTACCAGCAGCCATCTACGTCTCCTGTCAAAACTAGCCAGGATGCTACATAATCCCGAATTCAGAGACGCCGCCAGGGCCACGCCGAATGGACAAGACTTGGCCAGGCTCATCCTGGACAGGACTTAAGCCAGCATGCGCCCCAGGGATCTATGGAAACTGATACGCATATCCGCCACCTTTGCCGTGCTCATTATTGTCTGGATATTGTTTACGGGTAGCATCTCTATAGGTTCAATCCTGGTTGGTCTTGCGTGTGCCCTTCTTATAGCATTGGTCTCCTATGACACCTTCATTGATGAGCATGAGGCCGCCAGGCACATGGTTTTTCCTAGAATACTCCCTTTACTAGGCTATTTATTCATTCTGACTGGTACCATGTATACGGCTAGCTTCAGAACTCTGGCCTCGGTTGTTAGTGGCCGAATATCGCCCCGCATTGTGCACTTCAGGATACGACTCAAGTCCGACATTGCCAGGGTGGCTCTGGCACAGGCTATTACCTTTACTCCAGGCACCATAAGTCTTGAACTCGACGAGGACCATATCATTGCACACTGGCTCAACGCGACGACCAGGCACTCCAGACGCGCAGGCGAGGAGGTAAAGGGTTCGCTTGAGACAGCCATCAGAAGGATATGGGTGTGAGTGAGCTAGCCTTTACCGTGACGACATGGATATTCACAGCCTGCGCCGCCGGCCTCTTCGTCAGATTGCTCGTGGGTCCGAGTGGAGCCGACAGGCTGACCGCCCTGGCTGCCATATCGGCCCTTGTTCTAGGCATCCTGACGCTGGAAGGGGTTAAAAGCGCCAGGGCTGCCTTCCTCGATGTGGCTCTGGTATACGATATATTCGGATTCCTGGGCATCCTGGCCATAGCCACCTATTCCAGAGATACACACAAGTCATTTTCAAAGGAGCCAAACGAGACAGACTTACAATACTCAGACGACGACCCAGAAGAGGAGGGATGATGGACTGGCTTTTTATCATCCAGGCCGCAAAGGAATGGGCCGTGACCATATTGTGTGTACTCGCCTCGGTGTTCGCAATCGGCGGTACAATAGGCATATTCCGCTTCCCGGATGCATACACGAGGCTCCAGGCATCAGGACTCATTGGCACTACGGCCACATTCTCAGTCCTCCTTGCCGCGCTCATCCGCTCACCATCGCCCGGAGTAGCCTTCAGGGTCATCATCATAATCATCTTTTTTATTATTTCAAATCCAACGTCCACCCATATCATCGCCAGGTATGCATGGAAGTCCGGGTTAGAACCTTGGAAAGGCAAAAAACGAGGCAAACTGTTAAAAGAAACACGTGACAAGGATGAAAATCCAACATGATAGAAGCCATACTCGCTCTCGTCTGCATAGGCTCGGCTTACGCGCTCCTGGCTCCTGATCTCCTGCATGGAGCCATAGCGCTTTCTACCACCAGTGTCCTGTCCGCCCTCCTGTTCTTCAAGCTCCACGCCCCTGATGTCGCCATTACCGAGGCGGCTGTCGGTGCCGGAGTTTCAACCATCATCTTCGTCTGGGCCATCCGTGAAACGGACAGAAGAGACCGCTCATGACAATGGCAAAAGCTACAAACACATTCACCATTGTCCTCATCGCAGGCCTCTCCATAGCCGTCATTGCACCAATAGTGCTGAGCGAGGCGGCCTGGCCCACACTGGCACGCGACATGATAGACGCCACAGGATTCAATGACACCGGAGCGCGCAACCTCGTTAGCTCTATATACCTTGGCTATAGAGCCTATGATACACTCGGCGAGACAATAGTGCTGTTGGCTGCCCTAGCCGGCTCAGCCGCCATAATAGCGGGTGAGCATCCACGTCGCGGATCGATACAGTCATCTACTGCAGAACATCGCTCTGTTCATACCGAAATACTCAACGTCATAGCCGGCAAGCTGGCGCCTATAGTCCTCCTCTTTGGAACCTATGTCATGCTCTACGGCCACGTATCCCCCGGTGGAGGCTTTCAGGGGGGTGTCGTGCTAGCCTCTGGTATCATCTTCATAGCCTTGGGCCGTCGATCCGGCGGCATAGGCCGCATAGATCCTGGGCTTTCTGTCTTTGGCCATCATTCTCTACTGCGCATGGAAGCGTACGCCTTCACGACAATAGTTCTCCTTACTTTTCCAGGCTCGGCTCGTGCTCTTGAGGCCATACGAACCATAGCCGACTCTATTGGCCTACACATTCCGGCCGTCTCATATATCATAGCCTTGAACATCACCATCGGGCTCAAGGTTGGATCGGGTGTGGCCTTGCTCTGCGTCCTCATGCTTGGGGGAGAAACCGAATGATGGCCCGAGTGCTTATCCTGATCCTGTTTATAACGGGTTTCGTCGGCATGGTAGTACGCAAGAACCTCATAAAGAAGGCGTACGCCCTAGCTATAATGAATTCTTCTGTTGTCATCCTGTTCGTTCTTGAGGGTTCAACCATAGGAGAACAAGCCCCTATCCTGGGAGGGGCTCCCGGTTCCTTCGTAGACCCCATTCCCCATGCCTTGATGCTTACGGCCATAGTCGTAGGCGTCTGCGTCTCCGCCCTTGCACTTTCATTGGCGCACAGCTTGTACAAGAGCTACGGGACACTCGACTCAGAGGAACTCAAGAAGCGGGTGGGCCATGAATAACATGGAGCTTGCACTATCTCCTGTGTTCCTTCCTCTCGCAGGAGCGGCAATGGCGCTGCTTTCCAAGAGCATTCCACGCAGGCGACTGGCTACCTTCCTGGAGCTGTGTGGCGCGCTCACAGGCTTGTTCCTGCCATGGCTAACCCTTGCCGCGCTCCTACCTGTGGTAATGGATGGTGGCATATCCTTTACAATATCAGGGTGGAATGCCACCCTCGGCATTGCCCAACGCTTCGATGGCCTTGCCTGGCTCGTCGATGCCCTCGGTTTCATGGGTGCAGGTCTAGCCTATTTGTATTCCCGGGGTGCAGGGCCTAGGGGTCCACACTTCACCGCTATCTTTTTAATACAGACGGCCGCCCTCGCGGCCACAGCATCGACAGCCGACCTCTTCAACCTGTTTGTCTGTCTGGAGGTGCTCGGGATTGCCTCCTACGTGCTCGTCGCCAGCGCCCGAAAGCCAGGAGCCTACCTCGCCGCCTTCAGTTATCTGGCAATAAGCTCGGCGGCTATGGTGTTCTTCCTCGTAGGCTTGTTTGGTTTCTACAGGCTCACGGGGAGCCTGTCCTATGCAAGCATTGCCCAGGGGCTCGGCAGCCTCAACGACGGTGGAGGACCTGTCGCCTCATTATCAAGTGCCTGCATCGTGGCCGCCATTGCCATACGCGTAGCCGTCATGCCAGTTTACGGATGGTTACCCGACGCACACGCCTTGGCACCACACGCCGTCTCTGCCGTACTGTCTGGCGTTCTCATAAAGACGCCTCTGTTCGCCTTGGGCCGTCTCTTAGCCTTCCTGCCAAGCGGGCAGCAGGCGATGAACATGGTTGGCGTAGCCGGCGTCATTACGGCACTCGCGGCAGTCATCGTGGCCTTGTCCCAGAGCGATGCCAAGCGGCTACTTGCCTACCACTCAATTAGCCAGATCGGGTACATCGTGGCTGCCTGGGGTCTTGGAACCGCTGCCGGACTGCAGGCAGCATACATGCACGCCTTATATCACGCCATATTTAAAGGTCTCTTGTTCCTGAGCATAGGTACCATCACAGATGCCGCCGGTAACAGGAACGTCTACACCTTGCGCGGAGCCGGCTCTGCCCTCATTAAAGCGGGAGACAAGGGCTTGAGCGTAGGCGTATCATACGCCATAGGAGCCTTGTCCATATGCGCCTTGCCACCTTTTAATGGCTTTGCCAGCAAGAATGCCATAGGACACTTGTTCAAGGGTAGCTGGGCATACTGGGTGCTCTTCGCCGCGGGTGTCTGTACGGTGGCATCATTCCTCAAATTATCGATGATTTTTCTCCCGGCTCATGGCGAAAACGCGCAGGAGAAACTGCAAGCAAAGGTTGAAAGCGACCAAGCACCCGAATACAGGATACATTGCTCCATGAAATCAGCACTGCTTATCCTAGCCGGGTTATGTGTAGCCTCAGGGCTCTTGGCAGGGCCACTGGGCACCTTCACAGGACGACTCCTTGGTGTGCCGTTTTTGGGCGTGAAAGACGTCATCTACAGCGCTTCTGCCCTCATAAAGACGGCCATTACCGTGGTTCTTGGAATGTTCATATTCGGTATAGCCATATCCCCTCCCGGCAAAAAACTTGCCGCCGCCATCAGGGGACGACCCAGGAGCTTCGCGGGTCTTGTATTAGCCTTTATTTCGGGCCTGGCTGCGCTAGGAGCGCGCCTTGTATTCTTCAGGTAACTAACAGCGCTTATTTTTAAACAAGTTTCGTAACACCAATAAAAAACCCCAGCCTAAGGCTGGGGTAGTGATTCAAGAATCGAAACCTACTGTTAGTAGGACTTGCCCTCGCGGGGCTTACGGACCTTGCGCATCAACTTGCGCTTCATGGCCTTCTCTTTACGATTGCGGATGGTGGAGGGTTTTTCGAAGAACTCGCGCTTCTTCCACTCGCGTATGATGCCCTCTTTCTCGACCATGCGCTTGAAGCGCTTTATGGCCTTCTCGAGCGGCTCATTGTCATCGATTATGATCTGACTGATAAAAAATCACCTCCCCTCAGTAACGCCATCCATTCTACGGAAAGTGGGCATTTTGTCAATACCGATGAGGGCTTCGGGGTCGCAGGGCAGACCCATGACGCGGAATTCCCAATGAAGATGGGGGCCAGTAGCCAGCCCCGTCATGCCGACCCTTCCTAGAAGCGCACCTCGGGCTACAACAGAGCCATGGGTAACGCTCATAGAATCCAGGTGCATGTAGATGGTGTAGGCTCCAGGAAGGTGTTCTAACACTATGGTATTGCCGGTAACTATGCGATTTTCTGCCATGACGACCCTGCCTGCACCAGAGGCTACTACAGGAGTTCCTATGGGGCATCCATAGTCGATGCCGTTATGCATTGAAAGATCTATGCCACCATTGGCATAGAGATAACGCCTCATCAATCCAAACACCGATGTGCGGCGTTCAGAGACGACAGGACGAATAAAACCCGAGTCCAGGTAGTTGGCAGCTGGATCGACGCTCCCTATAAGCCGCAGATACCTTTCTGCTTGTTCGGTCTTGCGAGGATCAGGATCAGCCCGCAGACTCGATAGACCTTTGTCGAGCCATAGATCTTCCCTGGAGTATTGTCTGTCCAGCACATTGAACCTGGCGCCGGCTACAGGCGCACCATCACCATCGAAGGCCACCATGGTAGCCTCCCCCGGCACGGTGTCTATGGGTAACGAGAACAAGAATACAACCGTATTGGTAGGGAACCGAGCCGCCGAGGGTCCAGCCGATTCGACCTCTCCCTTGGGGCTGTTTATACTTCGCGGCCTCGAAGCAACATAGCGCGGGCTGAGCTCACCATCAGGATAGGTGATAAGCAGGGTAAGAGCCTCCAAGGGTCTGCCGTGCGTAGCACAGCTCAGGACTGCAAAGCCTGGTTCACCTCGTCTGACTGTCACAGGAGGCTGGAGGCTATACTCCACTGAAGAGACAGGAACAAAGGCGATGGCGAGAAGGAGTGACAACACAAGCTGCATGGCACGTAGTCTACCCTTTGATCTCCCCGTCGGTCTACTCAAGAGTCTATGGTACCCTTGCCCCAGCCACAAGCCGCGGATATATTCGTAGGATGCAGATACGCCTCTCACTATGGAATCGTAATGGAAGACTCATCTATGGCATACCTCTGTGGTATCGCCTGGTATCGGGTATCACCGCCCTCATACTCATAGCCGCCGCCGTGTTCTCAGGCGGACTCGGCACGGTAGGTACCATAATCATAGGAATCGTCGTACTAGCCTCCCTGTACGAAGAACGATGGGTCTTCGATACCGTGGCAGGTTCGTGCACAGGAAGAATTGGTTTGCTCTTTGCCGCGAGAAAATCGTCTTTCAAAGCCTCTGATGTCGGACTCGTCCGCATCGATATGTTCGCAAAGGGGCGACTAGACCAACATGACTTGCCTCCTCTAGACAAGATGCCCAGGGGCTCCCAGGCCAGGCTCCTTGTCGAATTACTCGACGGAGAACGCTACATGCTTGATTCTGTTTCAATCAAGAATAGAGATGACCTGGAGATAAACGCCAGAGCCATTGCCCAGGCCCTGGGAGCCCCGATAGAGACATAGGAAACTGTCCCCCAAGGCCAGCAAGCCCAGGCTTAAAGCCGGGTGCAAGGCCGGCACCAGGAGGCGCCCAGCCTTGACAATAGTACATGCCATGATAAGATTGACCCATCGTCTTTAGCACACAGCGAATCAATGATGGGGGTTTCTCGTCCAGGGAGCAGGAACGCTCTCTTCCGACAGAAAACGACTGTCATCGCTCTAATGCAGGGGCGAATAAACAAGGAGGCTCCAGTGCTTATTTTTCTAGCGGACGCGTTCACGTCCGATTTACCAAAGCGTTTAGAGGCTTTTGGCCAGGTTACCCAGGATCAGGCCAGCGCAAGTGAAGCCGAGATAATCATAGTCCGATCCAAGACAAAGGTTGGCAAGGACATGATAGACGCTTCTCCCAAGCTCAAGTTCGTCATCCGTGGTGGCGTTGGTGTCGACACAATCGATGTACCCTACGCCGAATCCAAGGGTATAACGGTTGTAAACACCCCTGAAGCCTCGAGCGTAGCAGTAGCCGAGCTGGCATTTGCCATGATGGCAGCCATGCCAGCCAACATCGTAGCGGCTGACGTCTCCATGAAGCAGGGCAAGTGGCTCAAGAAGGAACTGGAACGGACCGAGCTGATGGGCAAGACCCTCGGCCTCATAGGCATTGGACGCATAGCCAGGGAACTGGCCGTTCGCGCCAAGGCATTCGGCATGCATGTCGTCGCATACGACAAGTACGTAGACAAGAGTGACGCCGCCGAGATGATGAGCCTTGATAAGGTCTACGCTCAGGCGGACTTCATATCAATACACACCCCCCTGACCGACGAGACCCGCGGCATGATAAACGCCGCAGCCATAGCCAAGATGAAGAAGGGCGCACGCATCATAAACACCTGCCGCGGTCCGGTGGTAGTAGAAGCAGACGTAGCAGCGGCTCTCAAGAGCGGCCAGCTGGCCGGATTCGCTACAGACGTCTACGCCAAAGAGCCACCGGAGGGATCACCGCTCGTGGACACTCCAAATACCCTGATGACACCACATATTGGAGCGTCTACCGCAGAGAACCTCCTCCGCCTCGGTGATTGCATAGTCGACAGAGTCAAGGCCTACGCCGCCAAGAAGTAAGCGCTGCCATGAGTAGCGCATCGTACTATAAGTAAGGAGAGAAGCATATGAAACGAGTAATCAACTTCAGCGCCGGTCCCGCCGGCATACCCCTAGAGGTTCTAGAGCAGGCTCGGGACGAGATGCTCGACTGGAACGGCACCGGCTGTTCTGTCATGGAAGTATCACACCGCGGCAAGGACTACGACGCGATGCACCAGGAGACAATGAGCCTGTTCCGCGAACTCGCTGGCATGGGTCCTGAATGGAAGGTTCTATTCACCACCGGTGGTGCCAGCAGCCAGTTCCTGATGCTCCCGACGAACTTCATGGGGCCTGGCAAGAGCGCAGACTACATACATACCGGCAACTGGTCAAAGGCGGCTATCAAGGAAGCCAAGCGCTTTGGCACCATAACGATGCCAGCAAACATGGAACTCCCAGGCGAGATATTCAGGGCTATCCCCAGGCAGGAAGACCTTAAATTCAATCCTGCAGCAGAGTACGTGCACTACACCAGCAATAACACCATCTTTGGAACCCAGTGGCACTACACCCCCGATCCCAAGGGCAAGCCCCTTGTAGCCGATATGTCAAGCGACATCTTCAGCCGCCCGGCAGAGTTTAACAAACACAGCATGATTTATGCCGGCGCTCAGAAGAACCTCGGCCCCTCGGGTGTGACCGTCGTCGCCATCAAGGACGATTTCCTGGCCAAGGCCCATGCCGATCTGCCCACCATGATGTCATACAAGATATTTGCTGAAAAAGATTCCATGTTCAACACGCCCCCCTGCTTCTCCATATATATCCTCAACCTGGTGATGAAGTGGATCAAGAAGAATGGCGGTCTCGTGGGATTAGGCAAGATAAACGATGCCAAGCAGAAGACACTGTACGGCGCGATCGATGCCTCAAAGGGCTACTATGTCTGCCCGGTAGAGAAGGACGCCCGCTCCTGGATGAACGTCGTCATGCGCCTACCGACGCCCGAGCTGGAAGAGAAATTCATAAAGGAAGCCAAGGCCGCCGGCATCGTCCAGATAAAGGGCTACCGCACGGTAGGAGGCATTCGCTTCTCCGAGTACAACGCGGTAACGCTCGACAACATCAAGACGACCGTCCAGTACATGGACGACTTCAAGTCAAAGAACCCGGCCTGATTTACGTATACGACTTAAGATAACGAAGAGAATAAGAGGATAAGAGATAGGAAAAAGAGGAGGGAGGGGAGAGCGGGGGAAGAGAGGATAGTGGAGGGCGGGTCGTACATAGGTACTTTCCTGCCACATTGTTTCTTCACCTTCCTTCCCGCTCTTTCTTACCTCTGCACCTCTTATCCTCTTTGTTCATTCTTTTAGCGAAGGCGGGGGTATGAAGGGTAAGCGGGACGTTCCAGAAGTAAGCAACGCAGAACTAAAGTACATGCTTGATCAGACAATGATACGCTTCGAGAACTGGCGCATAGAGGTGGAACGCAAGCCCAACCCCATGATGGTACATTCTCTAAAAAACATCATGTCAATAATAGACACCGTTACAAGCATGACGGAACGAAGGGTTGAGTACTCATACAAGGCCCTCGTTCAGCGCATGGCCCAGCTGATGAGTGAGACGGCCGCCTTAAACATGGCCATAGTCAACTCGCTTAAGGACGATGACTCCATTGACGAGGACGAGCTTGAACTCATCTCGTCTAGACTATTCAAGCTTATTAACGCCGCAGCAGAACTGGCGCGGATAGTCCAGGAACACTTTGCGCCGCCAGAATTGGCGGCAACCGTGCCTCATGCTTTCCTGCCTGGTACACCAGTCGAGGGTACGGACAAACCAATCAAGAGATGAAGACACGTCATCATGACGACGAACATTGATTCCAACACCTCGTCTAACGAGAGAGCAAGGCTTTCTTGAACGCTGTAATGCTAAGCCCGCTTCCTATCGTTGACTCAAGAATTGCCATGAAACGGGCGCTGGAAATCCCCTCGTCGTCTGCTCGTTTGGCCAGCTCCGCGACGGCTGAGTACTGGCTAGCTCTGAGCCTCGAACGTACCAGGATGGCAGATGCGTCTCCAGCCATGATTCCATCACCGGGTACCAACGCTGTCGTGATAGAGGCTACCGTAGTCAGCGCCGCAGCGACTTTCCCTGCATCAACGCCTGAGTCCCGGCACCAGACCAAGAAGCTATGCACCGACACAGGCTGGAGCCCGTTCCGCAAGGCAGCGGCGACGGCCAGGTAGAGAGTCACCTCTGCCTTAGTAGGAGGCCAGGGGCCACCCTCCAGAATACCAGCCAGCCACTCCCAGCTCGCGGAGTCAGCATCGAGAGCCTTGATGATGACCTCTGGGGAAGCGCGCTTGGCTACGGCCTCCTTGATCCGGTAGACGAAGACCTCGAAGGGGACTCCTGCCACCAAAGCCGGCATGGCAAGCATCCTGAGTTCTCTCGCTACTCCTGAAAGCCTGGCACCTTCACCAGAGGAAGACAGCCAATCCGAGAAGCGGTCAACATCGCTCCGCCCCAAGCCCTGGCGTCCTGTATCGGGTCTATCGGCCGACGTACCCATGGGTCTCAAGGAGGCATCGTCCCCGATTACCGATCCCGACGAGCCACCAGCCTCGGTAGCCACGGGTTTCCCGACTCCGCTCGAATCGCCGTTGCCGCCGAGCGTCCCCGCATCGGAGGCACCATGCGCGCCTTGCTGCGCATATGCGGCGGTACTTGCAAGCATCAAACCAGCCGTGAAGCAAAGGGCGATCCTGCTCGATCGAAGAAAACGATACCTGTCTCGGCGCATACTCACCTCCTAGAGGACCAATGACGAGCTAGCCCCGCCAAACCCGTCGTCAAGCCGTATCGACGATGCCGGGTCGGGGATCCAGCGCTCGCCGTCTATGATAAAATTATATGCGTACGATCTTCCCTTCCTTAGGGGCACGGTAATCTCCCATGTTCCATCGACGCCACGCGTCAACTCATACCCACCGGGAGACCAACCGTTGAAGTCGGCTGCGAGCGTGACGCTCCTCGCCTCAGGCGCGGCAAGGACGAAACGAACCTCTACGGTGCTGTCGGAGCGCATGACTCCGTAAGTGAGGATCGATGATACGAGGGCCGCCAGGACCGCCGCTAGCAAGACAATTCGTAAAACATATGACCGGGATGCGCCCGTTCCTCGCTGGAATACCCGTTCAGCCCCGAAAGCCTCACCATCATGGCGCGCAAGCGCGCGCACCCTATCCATGACAGCGTCGGCGCTCGCCTTTTTCACACTGGAATCCCTTCCGAAGAGGAGATTTGAGCTTTTTGTCGATTCGTCAGGACCGATCGCGTCGCGAGCCTCAAGGAAGGCAGCGGCCTCGACACCGCGAAGTCCACTGCTCGAGGAACTGTTTATACTGTTTATCGGTTTCGATTCTTCCATATCAATTACTACCCATCTTACGGCCTTCCGGTTGCTCTCCTCGAGCCGACAATCGACTAAAAAGCGCCTTACGAGCGCGAAACAACCTTGTCTTGACCGCCTCGGTACCTAGCTGCAATACACCGGCCACGTCGCTCACGCTTAGTCCCGCGAAGTAATACAGCTCTACGGTGGCTCGATATGAAACAGGCAGGGTGGCAACAGCCTCCCTGAGCTCTTCAGCGGCTATGGCCTCCAAGGTAAGAATCTCAACATCCGACCCATTCTGCCTCTCCTCGAGGCCAACCGCCCCTTCTCTGCCAACCCTCTCAACTAGCCTGGTCGAAGCTGCTCTAGCAGCATGCCTGGTCCTGACCCGGTTTGCCGCTATGGCGAACAGCCATGAAGCCCAGCTTCGAGAGGTATCGTAGGACCGCAGGGACCGGTATGCACGGACAAAGACGTCCTGAACGGCGTCCTCGGCGTCTGCATCGGAGCCTAGCCTGGCACGGCAGAACTGATAGAGGCGATCGTTATACCTATCCACGAGTAAACGGAACGCCCCTGTATCACCAGAAAGCACGCTCCGTACTGCCGCGTTGTCTTCTTCTAGATCATACATCTCGATGAAGTATAGCACAGTGCATGCAAACGTCTGTTAATCCGTGCAACCGATTGAGGCAATGGTCGGTATCCATGTATGAAAGGCGCGGAAGAGGCCAATGATTATACGGCTCTCCGCGAAAGGAGATACTATGAAACGAATCGTTGCAGTTCTGGCGTTTTTCACTCTAGTCACGCAAGCTTTTTCTCAAGATGTAGCGTTGCCTACGAGTGAGGTAGATGCTATAGCGATGATCACCAGAACGGCAGAAAGCCTCAGGTTCTCGGCAGCAGATTCAGCAACGGCGGCCGAAGCATTCAAGGCGATGCGCATAGCCGGTATACGTATAGAGTATGCATACCGTTTGGTTTCGGACGCATTGGAGGCGGGGCTGGGCTCTGCAGACATGGTCCGATTAACAGAAAGGATCAGGCTCAGGACACAGCTTAAGGAGTCAGCTGTTGCACGCGAGGATGCAATACAGGCAATGGTTCGTGAACACATCGCGACTCGTGCCATGGTCTCGTTGGAAGCAACACAGACCCAGGCACAGGTCCAGTCTCGGATCCAGACTACATCGGCTCTTGAGAATGACGTGGAGACTCAACAAGAACCTGGCACACAGCCCAAAAAAGGAAAATGAGCCTTCCATCTCAAACCGTATGGTGACAACACCGTAACCAAGCGCTTATTCGACTGCAAGGAGGCCAGCACCCGATCTAATCGGAGCCTGGCCTTTTATATACTGTCCAGCGCAGTCGTACTCGGCGACGACGATTTATTCGGCGACGACGATTTATTCGGCGACGA